>CAZBDU010000068.1:0-28829 GCA_964490725.1 uncultured Spirochaetaceae bacterium
GGCGGGCGGGGGGCAGGCGGCACGCGGGCCGGGGGCGGGGGGCAGGCGGGCGGGGCGGCCCCGGCGCCCCGGACGGGGTGCGGGCAGGAGTCCCTGTCAGTCCCGCCCCATGTCCACCACAAGGTCCCGGATCACCGGATACCTCCTGTCCGGCTCCAGGACCAGGTCCCCCTCCACCAGGGTGGTACAGGCAAGCCGCCGTTTGCCGTTGATCATCATCGTACACCCCATGCACTTGCCGATCCGGCAGGACGCGTAGAACGCCAGGCTGGGGTCGAGATAGTTGCCGATGTGCTCCAGCACGTTGAAGACGCTCATCTTCTCTTCGAAGGGCACCTGGTAGGTATCGTAGCTTCCTTCCCCGCCCTCCCGGGAGCGCTGGATTCGTACCTCGATCGATCGTGTTGCCATGCGCCAGTCCTCCCCGTCAGGTCCCGTACTTCTCGACACCCGCCGGCGGCTTCATGCGTGTGATTGCGGGCGGGCTCTTGCCGATCTGCATCTCGCTGCCCTTCCTGGCAACGATCTGGTTGGCGGCCCAGCTCTCATTGTCCGTCTGGGGGAAATCCTTGCGGTAGTGGGCTCCCCGGGACTCCTCTCTGGGCAGAGCCGCCGCTACCATGCAGTCCAGGTTGTCGATCATGTTCCGCAGCTCCAGCAGGCGCAGCCACTCTCTGTTGTAGACTCTCCCCTGGAAGGTCAGCGCCGCCTCCTGGCAGGCGCTCCTGAGCTCGAGGATTGTCTCCCTGGCCCGCTCCAGCATCTCGCGGTTGCGCACGATGCCGACGTTGTCCCAGGCAGTCTCCATGAGCCGATCCCTCAGCGCCTGAGTGCTCTCCCCCCCTTTTCGGCCGAAGCCCCGCGTGGCCTCCTCCACGCACGAAGCGACCTGCCGCGAGTCGGGCTCGCCGGCCTCCCCGCCCTTTTCCAGGTCCTCCGACATGGTGACCGCCGCCCTGTGCCCCCACACGATCATGTCGGTGAAGGCGTTGCCGGACAGCCGGTTGCTGCCGTGGATGCCCGCCGCAACCTCTCCGGCTGCGTACAATCCGGGCACCCTGGTGCGGCACCCCGGATCGATCCTGATGCCGCCGTTGAAGAAGTGGCACGCCGGAACGGACTCGACGGCCTCTCTGCTCAGGTCGGGAATGAACTTGCTCATGTCGAACCCACCGTAGCGCTTCAGGTACTTCGGCGGGAGCCATTCCAGGATGTATTCCACCAGGTTGTCCGGCAGATGCTTCAAGGAGACAAAGACACCGCCGTGCGGGCTGCCCCGGTTCTCCATGATCTCCGTCCAGATCCCCACGGCCAGGATGTCCCGCGTGCTTCTCTCCATCTTGACCGGGTCCCATTTGGCCATGAACCGCTCCCCGTGCTTGTTCAGCAGGTGCCCGTGGACCATCCCGGCCGAAGACAGCTTGAAGGGGGTGTTGACGCCCCGCACGGCCTTGGGCCACGGAAAGCATCCGGGAAGGAACATGGGGAACTCCATGTCCATCAGCTCCGCCCCGGCGCGCAGGGCCATGGCGGTGCCGTCTCCGGTCAGCTCCTCCGGGCCGGTGGTGATGGGATAGATCCGCATCCCCCCTCCGGTGGCCAGCAGCGTCGCCCTGGCCCTGACCGCCAGGAACCTGCCGGTCTTCATGTCGAGGCCCAGGACGCCGACGCAGGCGGCATCCCGGAGCAGGATCTCCAGCACCATGATGTTGGTCAGGACCCTGATCCCCGACTCCCGCAGCTTGCCGCGGTAGATGCGGATCATCTGCGGCGCCGAAACCATGACCCCGCGGGGATAGCTGTGGCCCGACATCTTGGCCACGAACAGCGGCTTCAGCCCCCAGTCCAGAAGATCGCTGAGGCGCTCGGGCGCATCCTCCACGTGCGCCTCGACGATGTCCTGCTGGCTGAGGTATTTCCCGCCGCGGACGATGTCCTCGAAGAACTTCTCCTTGCTGTCCGCCGGGTCGCAGGCCTGCATCTTGAACCGCTGGTGGAGGCTCCTGCTGTCCACGGCCAGGTCGGCCTCACCGGTGATGGTGGCCCCGCTCCTGCCCAGACCGTTGCCCTTGGTCAGCACCAGGGCCGAGAGCCCCCGGCGCGCGATCTCCACGGCGGCCGTTGCGCCGGCCCCTTCACTGCCCACGATGGCGATGTCGGTTTCCAGTACGTCGATATCCGGAAGGTTCACGAGCTGCTCCTCTTGGCTTGTGCCAGCCGCGGCAGGTACCGGTGCCACACCAGCAGCGCCGCCAGGCAGGCAATACCGATGAGATCGGTCCTCCAACCCGGCACGATCATGACGATCGCCGCCCCGATGGCCAGCGCCCTCTGGAACACGTTCAGGCGCGAGGTCCAGTATCCCTCCGCCCCGACGGCCAGCGCGTACACGCCGATCAGGGCGGTGATCACCGCCAGCACGATCCGCACCGGAGAACCCATCAGAAGCAGGGACTGGGAGTAGACGAAGGCGTAGGGCACGATGAACGAGGCGAGCCCCAGGCGAAAAGCCGTCCAGCCTGTCTTGGCCATGGGCGCCTTCGCAATCCCTGCAGCCACGTAGGCGGATATCGCCACCGGCGGGGTCACCAGAGAGGCCCGGCAGAAGTAGACCGCGAACAGGTGGGCGGCCACCGGCGCCACTCCCAGCTTGACGATTCCGGGGATGATCAGGGCAACCATCAGAATGTAGGCCGGGGAAACGGGCATGCCCATGCCCAGGATGATGGCGGCGATCATGGCCGTCACCAGCGCGATCAGCACGTGACCCCTGCTGACGGCCACCACCAGCGAGGTGAAGCGCACCCCGATTCCGCTCTGGTAGATGGCGCCCACCACCAGCCCCGAGAGGGCGCAGGCCACCGCCACCACCAGCGCTCCCCTGGCGCCCTCCTCCAGCGCGGCGATGAACTTCGCCGGGGTCAGCCGCGTAATCCTGCGCAGGAAGCTGAGCAGCACGATCCCCAGGATGCTGGCGGTGACCGAAAAGAACGGCGTCCGCCCGATGGCCATGAAGCCCAGCAGCATGAGGATCGGCACGATAAGGTGCGCGTAGGAAAGCGCCTTCTCCTTCCAGGGAGGAAGCTCCTCTTTGGTAAGACCTCTGATTCCCATCCTGGCCGCTTCCAGGTCCACCTGGAAATACACGGCGGCAAAGTACAGGATTGCCGGGATCGCGGCGTACTTGATGATCTGTATGTAGGGGATGCCCGTGTACTTGGCCATCAGAAAGGCCGCCGCCCCCATGATGGGAGGCATGATCTCGCCGCCGGTAGAGGCCACGGCCTCCACCCCGCCGGCAAAATGGGGCTCGAACCCCACTTTCTTCATCAACGGGATGGTGAAGGTGCCGGTCACCGCCACGTTGGCGCTTCCGGCGCCGCTGATGGTGCCGAACCCGGCGCTGCTCAGAACCGCCACCTTGGCGGGGCCGCCCCTGGTCCTTCCGGTGAGGCCGGTGGCCACGTCGGTGATGAACTCGCCAAAGCCCGTCTTCAGCATGAAGGCGCCGAAGATGATGAACAGCACGATGTAGGTGGCGGAGATGATCAACGGAGTTCCGAATATCCCTCCGTCGCTCAGGTACTGGAGGTCTATGAAGTTCTCCAGGCTGGTGCCGGGATGCCGAAAGATGCTCGGCAGGTAGGGACCCGCGAACGTGTAGAGGATGAACAGCCCGGCCACGATGGTGAGGAACAGCCCGATGGTCCTCCTGGCGGCTTCCAGGACAAGGGCGATGATCAGGATACCGAAGATCTTCTCGATGGGCAGCACCGGAGTCACGAAGCGAAAGCGCACGAACGCCACGTAGTCGAAGTTCACCAGGAGGTAGCCGAGCGAGGCGACAGCCGCGGCGGCGAAGAGCCAATCGTACCAGGGCACACGGCCTCTGCTCTCACCCTTCCTGGCCGGATAGGTGAGAAAGACCAGGACAAGCGCAAACATGAGATGGATGCTTCCCTGACGCATGGCCTGCAGGGTGCCGAACACACCGGTGTAGAGATGGAAAATGGCCATGGCTGCAGCGATCAACGTCACGAGGTTGCGGAGACTGATCACGGCGCTTGCCTTCTTCATGCACACCCCCTTTCGGCAAGGAAGACGAAGCGGAAGACGACCCCGGCCCGGCCCACGGGCCTTGCGAACCGGGGTCGTCATGTAGAAATCTGGCTACTTGATCCAGCCTTTCTCCCGGTAGTACTTCAGGGCGCCCGGATGAAAATTCACGCCCAGCGCCGGCCTGGCCAGGTCCTGCGGCTTCACCCCGGCGAGGTCCGAGGAGACCACCTGCATGTCCGACCAGTTCTCCGCGAGGCTCTTGGTCATCTTGTACACCAGGTCATCGGGAAGGCCGGCGGCCACCGCCACGCCCAGGCTGTAGCTGGGTATCTGCGTGTCCTTGGTGACCCCTTTGTAGGAGCCCTTGGGCAGCACCGCGGCGGAGATGCCCGGGCTGCTCGCCTGCAGCTTCTTCATCATGTCGGAGGGGATCTCCAGCACCCGTACCGGACGGGTGGTCTCGAGGTCCGTGATGGTGGGGTCCGAGGTCAGGGTGATGCTGGCCACCATGGCGTCGATATGGCCGTCCTTCATCAGGCCCGCCGACTCCTCCAGGTCCATGAAGTCCACCTTGCCCAGGTCGTCATAGCTCAGCCCGGCGGCCTTGAGGACGTTGCGCGTGATGACCTCCACAGTGTACCCCCGCGGGGCGGGAGCCAGCCGCTTGCCCTTCAGGTCGGCCGGGGTGTAGATGTCCGAGTTGGCCCAGACCAGAATCGCATAGTACTCCGGCGCGAAGGCGGCCAGCCCGCGCACGTTGGTGATCTTCTTCTCGAACGGTGGGTTGCCCATCACGGCGTCGCCGATGGAGGCGCCGGTGGTGATGGCCGCGTCCGCCTTGCCTTCGCTGATGGCCACCACGTTCCCCGCCCCGCCGGCGTCCGCATGGCTGAAGGACAGCCCCGGGATGTTCTTTCCCCAGATGTCGGCGATCGCCACCGCGATGGGGTACCATCCCCCACCCGGCGACCCGGAGTAGAAAGCGATGTTCCGGGTCTCCGTCGCACCGGGGGCGGTCCCCTCCGCGGAGCCGCCTGCCCAGATCGTCCCGGCCACGGCGACGGCGAGCGCCAACGCCAGCATGATTGCGATTACCTTCCTGTGCATAGATACCTCCGTTTTCTGATGGTCACTTCTCCCTCACCGGGAGGAACAGCTTCCAGCGGGGCCCGGTCCGGCCCCGGCTACATCACCTCCTTTCCGGCCTTCGCTCCGCGGGCAAGCCCCTGCAGAGCCCGGCCCACGTCTTGCAGGCGCAGCGCCTCGAGGGTGGACTTCAGCGGGACCCCGTCCCTCTCATCCCAGCCATGCGCCCTGTAGTAGGCGGTCAGAAGACCGTCATACTGCACGCGGTCGATCACCGAGCCCGGCATGCGCGGCCACGGCCCCGGGGGAAGCGGCTCGGTGAGCTCCCGCTCCGGTGGATAGTCGTCGGCGCGCCGCACTCCCTCCCTCACCAGGAAGGCCCTCTCCACGTTGTAGACCCGCTCGGCGGCCCGGAGCATCTCCTTTCCATCCATCTCCACACCGGTCGCCGCGGCGAACATCTCGGCGAACAGCCCGGCGTCCACACAGACCGGCGAGGACCAGTGGCTGAAGAACTTGCACACCTCCAGCATGTCGGCCAGCGCCGAGTTGTACTCGTTGTAGATGACCTGCTGCTCCTTGTGCGCGTACACCGTCCGGTCCGCCGCCTCCCGGTAGCCGTAGAAGCGCTCAGCGAGCTCGGGGCTCAAGGCATGCTCCGCGTGATGGCTGCTGCGCAGGTGATCGGAGCCGCGGGTGGAGGTGGAGTGGGCCAGCGCATGCCCGGCTCCGCTCCCGCGGAAGGATTCATGAAACTCCAGCCCCTTGATGGTGAGGGCGCGCTTCTCGGCGCCGCCGCCTATTCTGGCCGCCGCCCTGAGCTCCCCTTCGGCCAGAACGTCGCCGAATCCTTCCCTGGCGGCGATCATCTCCACCAGGCGGATGATGGCCTGCCCGTCCCCCCAACCAAGGGGAAAGCCGACGTCTTCTTTTCCTATGATCCCTTCCTCGTACAGCTCCATGGCGAAGCCGATCACCCGGCCGGTGGAATCGCAGTCCAGCCCCAGCTTGTTGGTGAGCTCCGCCGCCCTGAGGATCGAATCCAGGTCCGTGTTCAGACAGATCGACCCGAAGGAGGCGACGGTCTCGAACTCCGGCCCCTCGCCGTACAGCCCGGCGTTCGCCCCCTCCCGGACGCGGAAGCGCGGCATGCACTGCACCGGACAGGAGTAGCAGCCCAGCATCTTCGTGCGGTACTTGTTGTGGAAGATCGCCGGGTCCAGCCTGTCCGCCTCTTCCCAGTTGGCGGCCTGGTGGTGCCTGGTGCCCAGCTTGCTGTTCCTCTGGTGCACGTCCCAGAGGAACCCGTAGGTGCCGGCGTGCACGCCCGCCTTGAACCCCCGCTGGATGGCGATCGCCTCGAAGATGTCCGCCCCCTTGTTCACGGCCCGCATCAGGCCCTGGGGATCGGCGATCCCGATGCCCTGGTCTCCCCGAACCGCAATCGCCTTGAGGTTCTTCGAGCCCATCACCGCTCCCATCCCCGTCCTGGCGGCCGACCGCTTGAGGGAGGTCCGGACGCTGGCAAAGCGCACCAGCTTCTCCCCGGCGGGTCCGATGCAGGCCACCTCGATGCGCGGGTCCCCCAGGACCTTGCGGATCCTGCGCTGCGTCTGCCAGGTGTCCAGTCCCCAGAGATCTGCCGCGTCCAGAAGCTTCGGCTTGCCGTTGTCGATGAACAGGAAGACCGGGGCGGGGGCCCTGCCCTTGAACGCCAGGTGGTCGAAACCGGAGAACTTGAGCGCCGGGGCCCAGTGCCCGCCGGAGTTGGAGTCCCCCAGGAAGCCCAGGGGCGAGCGGGCCGTCACGTTGAACCGCCCCGAGCCGGGGGCGAGGGTGCCGGTGAGCGGGCCGCTTCCGAACACCAGACAGTTCGCCGGGTCGAAGCCGTCCGTACCCGCGGGCACCTCGTCAAAGAGGATCTTGGCGTTGATGCCGCGCCCCCCGATGAAGTCCAGACGCAGGCGCTCCGACAGCGGGATGCTCTCCACCTTCCCGCCGCTCAAGTCCACCCGCAGCATCCGTCCTTGCCAGCCGTACATGACCGCGCCTCCCTCGACTCAGCCGATCTTGCGCAGGGAACCGAACAGCACCTCCGCCTCCCTGGCGCGCCGCTTCCGGGCGGCGGGCGTCAGCGGAGCGTACTGGAGGGCGCCCCGGGGGCACCACTCCACGCACAGGGGCTCGCCGCCGCACTGGTCGCAGATGAGAGCCTTCTTTCGCTCCCGGTGGTAGGCGATCGCCTGGAAGGGACAGGCCTTGAGGCAGGCCTTGCAGCCGTTGCAGGCCTGCTCGTCCACCAGGATCACGCCGCTGTCCGGATCCCTGCGGATGGCCTCCGTGGGGCAGACGGCGGCGCAGAACAGCACCTCGCACTGCCGGCAGATCAGCAGCGTTTCCACCATCTCACCGCGGCGTGTCTGGATCCTGGCCTTGGCGGGGTTGCACTCGCCCTCCCGTCCCAGGGAGCACACGGTTTCGCAGAGGTGACAGGCGCCGCACTCCTGCATGTCGATCAGTATGGTCTTCATGGTCTTCCTGACAGAGCGTCCCGCCGTCAACATGTACCCCTCACCTTGCTTGCGTAGTATGCCCAGGGATTGGAGTAGTACTCCTCCTCTTCCAAACCCGCGATGATTCCGTTGCGGATGTACTGCGGCTCGATGGGCCGCACCTGCCTTCCCATCTGCAGAACGCGCATCTGGTGCAACGCGTTGTTCTCCAGCATGAGAGCGGCCACGCACGCGTGGCGTATGTCCTTGCCGACGCACACGCACCCGTGGGCCCGGATCATGCACGCAACCGCCCGCCCCAGAGTCTCCGCCAGTCTGGCGCCCAGCTCCGGCGTATCCACCTGACCCGGATAGTCGAATACCGGCACTTTGGGTGCGAATATGGTCCCACGATGAAACACCGGCAGGATCTCCTGATCCGCTATGCTCAGAGAAACACTGATCTGCGGGTGAGCGTGGACCACCGCGCCGACATCGGCACGCCGTTTGTAGATCTCCAGGTGAATGTAGCGTTCTCCCGGCGCGCCGAGCTCGCCCCGGAGCTTGTTGCCCTCCAGATCAACCACGGTGAAGTCTTCGGGGGAGATCGAATCGATAGTCCGGCCCTTGGGGTGGATATGACCGGAGATGAGGACCTGCTCCGTATCCGGGATTCTGCAGCTCACATGGCCGGCGGTGTGCTCAAACAGCCCTTCGCAATACAGAATCCTCAAGGCAAGGAGCAGGTCTTCTCTCAGCTCGTTTTCCGTCCGCATGTCGGCCGCCTCCATGAGTGCCTCGTGCTGAAAGCGGTGCAGCGGAAGAGATCCTCCGCTGCACCGGGATCCAGCTCCTCCTACTTCACCCAGCCCTGTTCCTTGTAGTAGCGCTCCGCGCCGGGATGGAAAGGCACGCCCAGGGGACGGGCCAGATCCGCCGGCTTCAGGGGTTTGAACGCGGCGACGCTATCCTGCAATGTCTTGAAGTGCTCGGCCAGGGTCTTCGTCATCTCGTAGATGACCTGGTCGTTCACGTTCTTGTTGACGCACACGGCCAGGGTGTAGCCGATCGTGGAAACGTCGGAATCCAGACCCCGGTAGGTCCCCGCGGGGATGGTGATGGGGAAGAGGCCCGCATTCATGGCAGTGACGTTCTTGATCAGCGAATCGTCATACTGCAGGATGGCGATGGGCCTCTGGTTGCTCAGCTCGATGAAGGCGGAATCGGGGATCAGCCCTCCGCTCATCATCCCGTCGAGATGGCCATCCTGCATCAGCTGCACCGCGTCCGCGTCTCCCACCCGCTCCGGCTGAAAATCCTCCAGGCTCATGCCGGCCGCCTTGACGATCAGCTTGTGCAGGGCGTTCGAGGAGTAGCCTTCAGGTTTGATGTTGATCCGCTTTCCCTTTACGTCCTGAAAGCGCTTCATGCCCGAGTCCTTCCAGACAACCGTGTACTGGGCGTTCGGAGTCAGGGCAAACAGGAGGCGGAGATCCGCAAACTTCTCCTCCGGCTTGAACGGAGTCACGCCCCGATAGCCTCCATAGATGTCCGTGGAGGAGGCCATGCCCAGCTCGGCCTTTCCGCTTCCCACCGCCACGACGTTTCCGTGTCCTCCCCCCGGCAGGATGTTCACGGTCAGACCGTTGACGTTCCTTTGCCAGACGTCCCACATACCGGAGGCGATCACGTACCACTCGCCGTCCGGGGGGGCCACCGCGAATCTCAGCTGCGTCTCCCCCTCCGTCTGCCCGCCGGCAAAACCGACGAAAGCAGCGGCCAGCGCGAGCAGGGCTGCGACGGCCCAGATTCGCATGGCCATACCTCTTTTCGTGCGTCCTCTCATCTTCTTCTCCTCCTTCACACCGGTTGAGCTCACGGGCAGACCTGCTGCGCCATGTGAAGCTCGACGATCATGCTACGCTCGTGCGCAGCCCGTACCGCTGCCAGAAGTAGGTCACCACGATCAGGCATATTCCTATCAGGTCTGTCGCAAGCCCCGGGAAAATCAGCACCACCGCCGCAGCCAGACCCATGACCCGTTGGACGGGGTTAAGCCGCCCGATCCAGAAGCCCTCCAGGCTGAAGGACAGAGCGTACACTCCAACCAGCGCAGTGGCCGCCGCGATGATGACGTTGTACCAGACCCCTTCCAGCAGCAGATTCTGGTTGTATACGAACATGAACGGAACAATAAACCCTGCGGCCGCCAGCTTGACGGCCGCAAAACCCGTTCTCATTTGATTTGCCCCGCCAACCCCTGCCGCGGCAAACGCCGTGATGCAGACCGGCGGCGTGATCATGGACATGGGAGCAAAATAGACGACGAACAGGTGCGCGACGTGATCCGGAACGCCGATCTTGATCAACGCGGGCACGATCAGCGCAACCTGCACGATATAGGCGGGAGCGGTGGGCATCCCCATGCCAAGGATGAACCCGGCAAGCATCGTGAGAGCCAGAGCCAGCAGCTTCGACTGCCCCGAGGCGTCGACGATCATGGCGCTGAAGCGGTTACCCAGTCCGGTCAGACCGACGACGGCGATGATCATCCCGGCGGTTGCGGTGGCCATGGCAATCGGCAGAACCCCTTGGGCAGCACGCTCCAGGATCTGGAGGTTCTTTCTCGCCGACATGCGGGTTGTCTTGCGGACATTTGCGAGCACGAAGATGCTGATAACCGCGGAAACGCCGGAAAACATGATGGTTCTGCCGGCGAAGAGAAAATAGAGAAGGACGGCTATGGGGAGGATGAGAAGACCTTTGGCCTTCAGCTCTTCCTTCCAGTTCCCCCTCTCGGTTGCCTTGCCGATGTTCTTCGCGGCGCAGCGGAAATCGACCATGAACCACACGCCGGCGAAAAAGAGAATGGCCGGAAGGATGCTCCACTTCATGATCGAGACGTAGGGCACCCCGGCCAGGGTGACCATCAACAGGGCAGCGGCGCCGAGCATCGGAGGCATGACCTGCCCTCCCGTCGAAGCGGCCGCTTCGACGGCAGAGGCGAACTCGGCAGAGAAGCCGGCCCTCTTCATGAGAGGAATCGTGAATGCTCCGGTGGTCACAGCGTTGCCGGTGGAGGAACCGGAGATCATGCCGAACAATGCACTGACAAAGACGGCAATCTTGGCCGGTCCTCCCCTGGTCCTTCCGGCGGTGGACTTGGCCACCTCCATCAGCAGGTCGCCAAACCCGGAAGCGCTCAAGGCGGTGCCGAAAAGAATGAACACGAACAGGTAGGTCGCGGAGACGCCCAGAGCGATCCCGAAGATTCCCGTCTTGGAAAACACCTGAAGATCCAACAGCATCTCCAGCGAGAATCCGGCGTGATGGAAGATCCCGGGCAGGTACTTCCCGACCCAGACGTAGAAGAAGAAGCCCAGGGCGATTGCCGGCAGCACCGGCCCGAGCGCCCGGCGGGTGCCCTCCAAGGTCAGCAGGATTATGCTGATCGTGACGAAATATTGGAAGCTGGTGTAGGGAGTAAGGTACGGGATGCGGATTCCCAGGAGGTAGGTGTAGTTCAGCAGCATGTAGCCGAAGGAGGTGAGACAGACGGCCACCAGCAGCAGATCGAACCAGCCGATCGTCCTCCTTGCCCGTCCCTTTCTCCCCGGGTAGATGAGGAACACCAGCGCCAGAGCGAACAGCAGGTGGATTTCCCTTTGCAGGTATGCTTCCAGAACGCCGAAGATGCTCGTGTAGAGCTGAAACGCGGAGAAGGCGATAGAGAGCGCGGATATGATGACGATCAATACGTTCCGGGCTTCTGGTTCCTTCCGCTCTTCCATGCCTCAAATTCCTCTGATGCCGCCGGGACAGCCCTGACAGCGCTCCTGCCGGGCGACGCTCCGCGGAGCCGGCGGGTGGCCCGCTCCGCGGTCGCGTGTGCAAGCTCGGCTACTTCTTCGCGTGATCCGCGGGGACGTACTCTCCCCACCCCTTCTCGCCGACGACCTTGCCGTTCTCCATGACCACCTTGCCGCGCACGAGGGTATACACGGGCAGCCCCTTGGCGGTGTAGCCGTTCCAGGGAGTGAACTCCACCTTGGAGATCACGTCTTCGTGGCGTATGGTCCGGGTGGCCTTCATGTCCACGATGCAGAAATCCGCGTCCGAGCCCACCTGGATTGTCCCTTTGCGCGGGTACACGCCGACCAGGCGCGCCGGGTTCTCGGCGGTGAGAAGCGCAAAGCGTTCCAGGCTGGTCTTGCCCTTGTTCACCTGCGTCAGCAGCAGAGGCACCATGTCCTGGATCGACGCAAGCCCGCCGGGGGCGTTCCAGACGTCCTTCTCGGCCGCCAGCACCTCCTTCTTGTGGTGCGGCGCGTGCTCCAGCAGCATGCAGTCCACGGTGCCATCGTTCACCGCGTCCCACAGCTCCTCGGAGTAGTTGCACTCCGGCCGGTAGTTGCCCAACTCCAGCCATTTCCTGCGTTCCGGATCGGTCTGCCGTTCCACCAGCCAGGTGCTCTCCAGCTCTCCGGTCACCGGCTGGCCTTCCTCTTTGGCCCGTTTGACGTAGCGGTGCATGTAGCGCCCCTGCCCCATGTGCAGCACGTGCAGCTTCACGCCGGCCAGCCTGGCGATCATCAGGGCGATCATGGTGCCGATGTCCCGGGTCGAGAACCACCAGTCGTTGTAGTTGTACGAGTTGAACCGCGCCTCGTTGGTGTTCGTGCCCAGGAAGGGCTCGGAAATCGCCCACATCAGCTCCGGGTTCTCTCCATGGATCAGCATCGGCAGCCCCACCTCCGCCGTGGCCTTCATCAGCTTGAACAGCGCCCCGTGGTGAGGAATGGCCAGCTCGGGCATGTGCGGATACTGCGCCTTCGGATCACGGACCATGAACTCCTTGATGCCGGGGATTCCGGGGAGCTTCCCGAACTTGAGAATCTCCTCGGGGTCCGTGGGCCCGGGCCAGTGCTGGAAATCCACGAACGCCTTCCTGGCCGCGATCTCCTTCTTCTCCTGGTACCGCTCCACGGTCGTGGTGGGGGGCTGCACGTTCGGCATGTCCACGGTCATGCTGACCCCACCCACCGCGGCCGCCTTGGTGCCGCTTTCGTAGTCCTCCTTGTGGGTCAGCCCGGGCTCCCTCATGTGCACGTGCGTGTGGATGACTCCCGGGAGGATGATCTTGCCCTTGGCGTCCAGCTCCTTCTGTCCTTCCAGCTGCCCCGGGTTGGAGATGGCGACGATCCTTCCATCGCTGACGCCGATATCCTCCCTGCTCCTGCCGGAAGGCCGGCAGACTTCGCCGTTCTTGATTACCAGGTCAAACTTCATGTTCTCCTCCTTGCGCTACCCTGTTCTGAACTACGCGGAAACCCCGCAGATATCCAAGGCGCACAGTGCGTACACCTTCGTGGCCGTCATGAGGTTGTCGATGCCCAGGCACTCCCCGTTCTCGTCGTACATGCTGTACCGCCCGTCTCTGGTGATGCCTCCCGCCCCGTAGGTGAGGCCCGCCACTCCGTACTCGTAGAGGATGGAGGTGTCTGCCGAGACGGCGTAGCGATACGGCTCCGGGAAGATCACCTCCTTGCCGAGCACCGCCTGGTGGTTGCCGGCCACCACCTTCACAAGCTCGTGCTCCAGGGGTATCTCGTAGCCGCCCCGCACCAGGTAGAAATCCAGCCGGCACTTCAGCCGCGGATCCGCACCGGACAGTTCCTGGAGAACCGCGTTCAGCTCGCGCTTCACGGAGGCCACGCTCTGGCCCGGCAGCGTCCTGATGTCGATGTAGAGATAGCAGTAGGGGGAGGGACAGATCGAAGGCTTGTAGGGATACCCGCCCTGGATGGCGCTGATCCCCACCCGCGTCTTCATCGAGTGGTGAGGGTGGTCTTCCTCGAACCGGGTCTCCCACTTCCGCAGGGCCTGGATCACGGTCATCATCTTTTCCATGGCGTCCACGCCGTTCTGCTTCGACCAGGTGTGCTGGGCCACCCCGAACGTGGAGATCTTGCAGAAGATGTAGCCGGTGTTCCCGGGCTGGAGCCGCAGCCCTGTCGGCTCCCCGCAGATGCAGTAGTCCGCGGTCGTTCCGTGCTTCATCAGGTGCTGCGATCCAATCCCTCCCCCCCGATACAGGGGCCCCTGATACTGATCGATCGGGGCCTTCTCGATCTCTCCCACGACCCCGGCCATGATGATGTCGCCCTTCAGCCTCACCCCTGCCTTCTGGATCATCCGGATGGCGCCGTAGTAGCCGGCAAAGGCGTTCTTCATGTTGGAGACCCCGAGCCCGTAGATCCAGCCGTCCACGATTTGCGCCCGGGGCTTGTGTCCCCCGGGAAGATGCTCCTCTTTTCCCGTGGTGCTGGTATCGAAGTGGGAGTTGAAGAGCAGAGACTTGCCCCCTCCCCGCCCCTCCAGCACCGAGACCACGTTGTTGCGGTTCTCTTCGACTTCCTGGCGCGAGGTGTCCAGCCCCAGCTCCTGGAAGCGCCGGTACACATAGTCCGAGATCTCGGCCTCCTCGCCGGTGGGGCTCTGGATGTTCACCAGGTCCGCCGTCATCTGGACGATCTCTTCCCTCAGCTCGGCGTCCAGGGCCTCCATCACGGCCCTCTGAGTCTCCCTCACGGCATGCTCGTCCATCACAGCCCTCTCACTCCTGGTTGCGGGCCAGCGCAGACTTCTGGCCCTTCAAGTCCTGCTTGACCTTGCCGATGAGCCGTTCCAGGTGCCCGATCAGAGCACCCGCTGCGGTGGATATATCTCCCTTCTGGACGGCGGCCACGATCTTGCCGTGATCGCGGAAGGAGTCCATGATGTCCAGAAACGGGGATATGGCCAGCCTGCGCAGCCATCGGACGTGCTTGATCGTGTCCAGGTAGATCTTCTCCACGTGCTCGTTTTCGTACAGCAGCAGCAGATCCTGGTGGAACTCCATGTCCAGCTCCCGGTAAGTCTGGTAGTCCATCCGGTCCATGGCCGCCTTCATCCGGTCCAGGACGTCCCTGGCCTTCTCGAGAAAGCGCCTTCGCGTGGCCGCGGTGGAGCGAAGCAGCGCATACACCTCGATCATCACCTTCACTTCGTAGCGCTCGAGGATCTTGTCGAAGTCCAGCGGCATCACGTCCCAGCCGCCGCCATCCCGGCGCTTCACGAAACCCATCTGCTCCAGCTTGATCAGGGACTCCCTCAGCGGGGTCCTGCTGGTGTTGAGCTGTTTCGACAGAGCCTCCTCGGTCAGGCGCGTGGAGGGCAGGAGTACACCATTGATGATTGCCTCCTCCAGCTTCTCGATGATGAGGTCCACCAGAAGAGGCGGTCGCTCCAATCGTAGCTTCTTCATGCCTGCGGTGCCGCATCCGGCCTCGAGGCTCGGCCCGCCTGCCCGGGGGCCGAACCGCGAGGCGCAACCGGACTATTTCAGCCAGCCCTGCTCCCGGTAGTATTTCGCGGCCCCGGGATGGAACGGCACGCCCACGTTGGGCCTGGCCAGCTCCTGCGGCTGCACCTCCTTGAACCGCTCCGAAACGAGCTGGACGTCGCTCCAGTTCTCGGCCAGGTACTTCGTCATCTGGTAGACCAGATCCTCCGGCAGATCGGCGCTCACGGCCAGCGCCAGGCTGAAGCCCAGAACGTTGACGTCGCTGTCCACCCCGTTGTAGCTGCCCTTGGGGAGAACCGCCGAGTAGACGCCCGGAGAAGCCGCGCTCACCTTCTGGCGCACCTCGGCGGGTATCTCCAGGGCGCGAATGGGCCGCTGGATCGAAAGCTCGGTGATATTCGGATCGCCTTTCGGCGCAAAGGCGTTGGCCATGGCGTCTATGTGTCCGTCCTTCATCAGGCTCACCGCCTCGGCCAGGCCCACGAAATCGACCTTCCCCAGGTCGTCATAGGTGGCCCCCACGGCGTTCAGGACCCTGCGGGTGATCACCTCCGCGGTGTATCCGCGCGGCAACGGCGCAAGACGCTTGCCCCTCAGATCGGCCAGCCTCTCGATGCCGGAGCTCTTCCAGACGAAGATCGTGTACAGCTCGGGGTTGAACGAGGCCAGAGCCCGAACGTTGGTGGTCCTCTGCTTGAAGGGAGGATTGCCCACCGCCCCGTCTCCGATCGAGGCGCTGGTGGAAATGGCCACGTCGGCCTTTCCCTCGTCGATGGCTACGATGTTTCCCGCGCCCCCGGCGTCCGCGTGGGTGAAGGACAGCCCGGGTATCCGTTTGGCCCATATGTCACTGATGGCCACCGCAATCGGATACCACCCGCCGCCGGGCGAGCCCGAGTAGAAGGACAGCGTCCTGCCTCCAGAGGCCGGCTCGGCCGCGCCCTCCGCCCAGCAGAGAGCTCCCGCTGCCAGCAGAGCGGCGGCCGCCAGAGCCGTGAAGACACAGCTTCTTCTCATGACCATTCCTCCTTTTTTCACGATGTGAAGCCAGGGGTATACTGTATACGGTATGTGAAGCCCTGTCAATATCTTTTCACCCGTTTTATCGAGATGCACCCCCCTGGAACGGATGACGCTTGGACTAGGAATGGGCCAGCCTGCGCAGCATCTCGGCCAAAAGCACCGCCCTGGAGTCCATGCTCCCCAGGTGGATCCTCTCCCGCTCGCCGTACAGGTCGCGGCAGACCGGTCCCAGGCCGTCCAGGGTGGGAACGCCCAGGGCGGAGGTGAACGCGCCGTCGGAGCCGCCGGCCTTCTCGCGGCCGATGAGCTTCTCCCCCATCCGGGCGGCCACCTCGGAGGCCAGGCCGAGCAGCCTCTGGGTCCCGGCGTTGGGCGTGAGCGGAGGCCGCGTCATGGCCCCCTCCAGCCTGAGGGATATCCCCGGCACCACCGCCCGTCCGCAGACCTCCCGTACCGCGGATTCCACCTCGCTCACCGCCTCCAGGTCCCGCACGCGCACGTCGACGTTCGCCCAGGCCTGAGGAGCGCTCATCTGCCGTGCTTCGCCGCCCCGAACCAGGTTGACCGAGACCTTGATTCCCCGCAGCGGATCGCTCAGGCCTTCCAGCGCCAGTATCTTGAACGCCAGCTCCCGGCAGGCGTTTACCCCTGCCGCGCCGGCGTCCAGCACGTGCGCCGCCCGCCCCGTTATCCACAGGTCGAAGGCCCCGACGCCCCAGCGCCGCACCACCAGCGACGCCGGGCTCGGGGGGGACTCCATCACGAAGGCCCAGCTGGAGCGCCCTGCTTCCGCCTCGATGTGCCTGCGCGCCCGCACGCTGCCCATCTCCTCGTCCCCGGTCAGAAAGACCGTCATGGGCGGAGCTTCCAGCTCCAGAGCCTGCAGGGCGCTCAAAGCGGCCAGCATCACGACGATGCCTCCCTTCATGTCCCCCACCCCGGGGCCGTAGGCGTGGCTCCGGCTGACGCGGAACGGGCGCTGTGCTGCGGTTCCCTCGCCCCAGACGGTGTCCAGGTGAGCCAGCAGAAGGGCGCACCCGGAGCCCCTGCCGCCCTTTCTGGCCACGACGTGGCTGCCGCTGTCCGCCTCGCGCAGCGTTTCGACCCGGAATCCGGCCGCCTCCAGCTCCCGGGCCACGATCTGCCCGCAGGCATCCACTCCCGCCTTGCAGCGGGACCCGCTGTCCGTGTTGACGAGGCGTTGCAGAACGCCCAGCGCTTTCTCGCGACTGGCGGCGACCTGGGTGCCGAGCTCCTGGATCACGCTTCCCCTCCTGAAGAGACGGTACGCACCCATTGTACAGGAACCTCCGGAAGAACCAAGGTACGCCGGCGGCTTGATGCCGGTCCGCTGCGGAGGATAGTATGAAGGTGCGCGTACGGAGGGAGAGGCGGAACGAGGCATGAAGGTCACCGTCAAGCAGTCGGCGGCACTGGTGGCGCCGGGCGCCGCCGCCGCCCACGCCCTCGAGGTGCCCCCGGGCTCCCGTGTGGGCGATGTCATGGGCCGCCTCGGCCTGAAGCCGGCGCAGCAGCGCTATATCCTAGCCTACGTGAACGGGGAGAGGCGGCAGGCGGACCACCCTCTGCGGGACGGGGACACGCTCCAGCTTTTTCTGCCCGTCGCCGGGGGCTGACTGCTCTGCCCGCGGCGCCTGCGTGCCCGGCCAGGCGGCGCGGGGCGGGCGGCGGCTCCTTGCCGCCGGGTCGCGGCGGCTTCCTCAGGCCAGTCTGGCCGCGGCCTCGTACATGGCGGCGATGTTCTCCGGCGGGATGTCCGCCTGCAGATTGTGAATGGGTGCGAACACGAAGCCGTTCCCGAACGCCTGTAGGCGGCGCTCCACGTCGCGGCGGACCTGGTCCGGCGTCCCCCGGGGCAGCACCTCCTGAACGTCCGCTCCGCCCCCCCAGAAGACGATCCTGCCGCCGAACTCGCGCCGCAGGCGCTCCGGCTCCATGAAGGCTGCGGAGGTCTGTACCGGATTGAGGGCGTCCACGCCGATCTCGATGAAGTCCTCGATCAGCTCGTGCACCGAGCCGCAGGAGTGGAGCAGCACCTTCGCGCTGCTGTGCCGGTGGACGGTCGAGTAGATCCGCTCCAGGCGCGGCTTGACCAGGGAGCGGAACAGCCCGGGGGACACCTGGAGGCCGTTCTGGAAGCCGAAGTCGTCGCCGAAGCCCACCACCTGGACGTACTCGCCCACGGCCTCCAGGTAGCGTTTCACATCCCCCACCACCCACTCGGTGAGGCGCTCCAGGAGCCGCTCGGCGAACTGCGGCTCTGCGGCCAGGCGCATCATGAACCCGTCCCAGCCGCACAGAAACTGGGCCTGCTCGAAGATGCTGCCCCCCATCCACCCGAACAGCGCGTAGTCCGTGCGCTCCCAGGCAAGGCGGGCCCGGCGGTGCAGGAACGAAAGCTCCTCCTCTCCGATGGGCGGCAGGGGATAGGCCTCCAGCGCCTCCAGGTCCGCCCCGGCCAGGGGAAAGAACGCCGGCACGAAGGAGCCGCTTCCCGGGCTGAGGCGGTGTACCGGGCGTCCGCCCTCCCACAGCTCCCAGCTCCCGTCCGGCCCGAAGCGGGGCAGGAACTCTTCGGGAAACAGGCCGCGCCCGCCGTCCGGCAGGGGGTGCGGCTTGAAGCGGCCGGTGAGCCTCACTCCGGGGGCGGCGTAGTAGCGGTCGATGGGCAGCACGTCCACCTGGAAGCGCCGCCGCAGGTCCTCCTCCACCTGGGCGAGCATCAGGATGATGTTGGTCACCCTGACCCCCCTGTCGGGCAGACCCAGGTGGCGGCGGAGGCGCCGGTAGGCCATGGCGTTGATCCCCGTGACGATGGAGCCACCCAGGTCCACGGGCGCGCGGTCCGGCTTCTGGTGGCGGAGCACCTTTTCGACTCGTTCGCGGGAGGTCATGGCCTCCTACTGTCTACCACGGCATCGCCGCCTTGGGCAATCGCAGGCCGGGGCACGGTGGGGCGCGGCGGCTGGGTTGCTTGACCTACCGCGGCTCGATCGCTACTATCTATTGGGTAGATAGACTTGACAGGTTATTGCTCGCCACAGGTTCACCCTCAACGGAAGAACGAAAAATAAAGTGCCTTTAAGGAGGAACTATGTCTGAACGCGACGTGACGCCGCGCGTGCCCAGGCGGCTCACCCCCAAAGCGATCGTCATCGTGATCGTGGTGGTCCTTCTTCTGATCACGGCCTTCTCCGCATTCTATGTCGTGGACCAGAAGGAGCAGGGAGTGCTGCTGCTGTTCGGCCGCTTCGAACGCATCACCGGGCCGGGGCTGCACTTCAAGCTGCCCTTCGGCATCGAACGCAACTACAACGTGCCCACCGAGGCCGTCTTGAAGGAGGAGTTCGGCTTCCGCACCGAACGCCCCGGGATCAACACGGTGTATTCCGGGCAGGATTTCACCGCCGAGTCGCTGATGCTGACCGGGGACCTGAACATCGTGGACGTTGAGTGGATCATCCAGTACCGGATCGCCGACCCCGTCCAGTGGCTGTTCAACGTGCAGAACAAGGAGAAGACGATCCGTGACATCTCCCAGTCGGTGATCAACCAGCTGGTGGGCGACCGGACCATCTTCGACGTCATCGGCGCCGAGCGCGCCAACATCGAGTCCATGGGCCAGGAGCTGATGAACAACTACTACGACAAGTACGGGCTGGGCATCAGGGTGACCACGGTGAAGCTGCAGAACATCGTGCCCCCCGCGGGGCCGGTGCAGACCGCCTTCGAGGACGTCAACAAGGCCATCCAGGACCGCAGCCGGCTGATCAACGAGGGGCGGGAGGCCTACAACCAGGCCATCCCCAAGGCCAAGGGTGAGGCGGAGCAGGTGATCCAGCAGGCCGAGGGGTACGCCACGGAGCGCATCAACAACGCCAACGGAGACGTGGCGCGCTTCACCCAGGTGCTGCGCGAGTACCGGCGCAGCCCGAACGTCACCCGCACCCGCCTGTACTACGAGATGTACGACGACGTGTTCAAGAACGCCGACAACACCGACCTGGTGGACAAGAACCTGCGCAACTTCATCCCCTTCAAGCCGCTGTCCGGCGCGACGCCGCAACCCTCGGTGACGGCGAGCGGCAGCCAGGGAGGCTCCCAATGAAAAAGACCGTAACCGTCATCGTGGTCATCGCGGTCGTGGTGATCCTCTTCCTGATCACCGGGCCCTTTTACACCGTGGAAGAGGGGTACCAGGCCGTGGTGGTGCGCTTCGGCCGGATCGTGGACGTGCAGACCGAAGCCGGCCTGAAGATCAAGGTCCCCTTCGTGGACAACGTGGTCAAGTACCCCAAGAAGGTCCTGGCCTGGGATGGGGCCTCCCAGAGACTGCCCACCGCGGAGAACCAGTTCATCTGGGTGGACACCACCGCGCGCTGGAAGATCACCGATCCCAAGCTGTTCTACGCCTCGGTGAGCACCATCGACGGCGCCCAGTCTCGGCTGGACGACGTGATCGACTCCTCGGTGCGCAAGATCGTCTCCCGCAACCCCCTGAAGGAGGCGGTGCGCAACTCCAACGTGATCAACGAGATCAAGCGCACCAACGTCTACCTGACCGACACCAATCTGGAGGGCGCGGAGGATGTGGCCACCTCGCTGTTCACTCCCACCACCTACGAGGAAATCCAGACGGGGAGAATCCGCCTCTCCCAGGAAATGTTCACGGAAGCGGTGAAGATCACCCCCCAGTACGGGATAGATCTGATCGACATCGTCATCCGCCAGATCAAGTATTCCGACGACCTCACCGAAAGCGTCTACCGGCGAATGATCAAGGAGCGCAACCAGGTGGCCCAGGCCTTCCGCTCGGACGGGGAAGGCAAGAAGGCGGAGTGGATGGGAAAGATGCAGCGCGAGCTGGCCTCCGTCCGCTCGGACGCCTATCGTAGATCGGAGGACATCAAGGGCAGCGCCGACGCCAGGGCGGCGGCGATCTACGCGCAGGCCTACCAGGCCGACCCGGAGTTCTACCGCTTCTGGAAGGCCCTGGAGTCCTACCGGAAGCTGCTGCCCAAGTTCAACAAGACCCTCACCACGGACTCGGACTACTTCGACTACCTGTACAACCCGCAGGGGCGGTAGCGCTTCTTCGGGCGAGAGAGAAGAGGACCCGGAACCGACCCCGGGTCCTTCTTGTTTCTGCGGTCCTGCGTGCGCCGGGATCCCGCCGCGGGCCGGCGGCGCCGCCGGAGCGGGCAGCCTCAGGAGGGCTGCAGGAGGGTGGTGTCCAGGTTGAGGATGTGCTCGCTTTCGATGTACTGGCGCACGGCGAACTCCCCCTCGGTGGTCACTTCCCGTTCCAGGCGCGCCTCTTGATGGCCCTCGTGCCGGAAGAGCAGGCCCACCAGGAAGGTCTTCCTGCGGGAGCGGGAGCGGACCGGCTGCGGCAGGAAGCTGTAGAACCCGCGGGTGCCCGGGTTGGTGAGGTAGGGGTTGAGCCAGCCGCTGTCGGCGGGCTCGGCCAGGACGCCGTCCACGTAGAGCGTCACCGAGGCCCCCACCACCGGCTGGTGGGTCTCCGCGTCCATCACCCTGCCGATCAGATAGGGAAGGTTGTGCCAGTAGTCCAGGGTCTGGACCTCCGCCGCCGGCCGGGCGGCCCGGCCCGGGGAGGGCATGCGCCTGTCCCGGATGACGTCGACGGCCCGGTTGACCAGCAGGAGCACCTGCACCAGGTCCGAAAGCCCCTCGCCGTCCTGGCCTTCCACCCAGTGCTCGGCCGCGAGGCGGGTGAATCCGCGCTCGCTCATGATGTACCTGGGAGGCAGCCGGTTCAGCACGTAGGCTGCCACGTCATGCAGGAGCCCCTCGCTGGGCTCGATGTCGGGGCGGTCTCTGAGCACGATATCGGCCACGTGCAGGACCAGATCTTCCTGATAGTTCTTGAGCTTCATGGTCGGTTCCGCTTTTTTCCTTAAGACTATCTAGTAGCACGGAACGCGGAAATATCAAGTCTCTCGGACCGCTTCCGCTGCCATCCTGCTGCGCGCTGGGGAAGAAGCGACGGCCGATCTCCGGCCTTGTCGCCCGGAAGGCGGGAGCGCTGATTCCCTTGACATGCGCACCCCTGGCCGAGAGAATACCACCCACATGGAGTCGTTGTTGCTGCCGGCGGTCGCGGTGGCGGCCATCATAGCGGTGGGCGCGCTGGTTCTGCTCATCCTGCGCCGCGGCTCGGCCACCACGAAAGACAAGCCCCGGGCCAGGCCCCTGCGCCACAAAGACAGGAACACGATCCTGCGGGACGCCAACCGCCGTCTGGCCCAGAATCCTCGCGACCCGGAGGCCCTGGAGGCCCTGGCCCGGCTGCACTTCGAGGAACAGGATTGGGAGAAGGCCTTTCGTTCCTATCGAACTCTGGTGGCATTGTGCGCGAGCGTCCCCACGATCGACGAGTTCACCGTGACGCTTCGCTACGCGCAGAGCGCCCTGCAGCTGAAGAACTACAAGGAAGCGTACAAGAGCTTCGGAATCGCCCGCACCCTCAACGCGGAGAACTTCGAGGTCAACTACAACCTGGGTTTCCTGGAGTACGCCCAGAAGGCCTACCCCAAGGCGGCCTCCTACCTGAACAAGGCCCGCTCCATGAACCCGGACCACGCCTCCACCAACCGCTACCTGGGCCACAGCCTCTTCCACCTGCGCAAGTTCGCCGATGCGATCACCGCCCTGCGCAGGGCCCTGGACTTCGAGCCGGACGACAAACGGACGGTCTTCACCCTGGCCCAGTGCCACTTCGAGCTGGGCCAGTCGGAAACGGCCCTGAGAATCTTCAGCTCCCTCAGGACCGACGCGGTTCTGGGGCCCCACGCCTGCCTGTATGCAGGAACCATCGGGGTGAACACGAAGCAGTACCAGAAGGCCATCATGGACCTGGAGATCGGCCTGCGCCACGAGAAGCTGCCCCGGCCGGTCATGCTGGAGCTCAAGTACCGGCTGGCCTCGGCCCATCTCAAGAACTCGGACCTGGGCACGGCGGTGAAGATCTGGAACGAAATCGCGGACCTGCAGCCCGACTACAAGGACGTGCGGGCGCAGCTCACGAAGTACCAGGAGATCTCCAGCAACCGCGACCTGCAGATCTTCCTCATGTCCTCCTCCTCCGAGTTCGTCACCCTGTGCCGCCGCATCGCCTCCCGCTACTTCGAGAAGGCCGCCACCAAGCTGGTGGACATCTCCCTCAGCAAGGCGGACTACGTGGACGTCCTGGCGGAGGTGAGCACCCCCAAGTGGGAGGAGATCGTGCTCTTCCGCTTCGTGCGTTCCACCGAAACCATCGGCGAGCTGCTCCTGAGGGAGCTGTACGCCCGGATCAAGGACCTGAAGGCCGGCCGGGGCATCTGCCTCACCACCGGCACCTTCTCCGACGAGGCCAGACGCTTCGTGGAAGCCCGGCTGATCGACCTGGTGGAGAAGGAGGACCTCATGAAGCTGTTCAAGAGGATAAGCGTCGCAGCATGACCAGGTGCCGCTCCTCCTCCAGGAACGGCACCTGCACCTCCGCCACCTCCACTGCCAGGGTCTCACCCGCCTGCCTGCCCAGCGAGGCCAGCTCCTCGTCCACCCGCTGCCGGCGGCCCTTGTAGGCCACGATGGTGCCGCCCGGCGCCAGGATGGCCAGAAGGCCGGGCAGCTCCCTGGCCAGCGGGGCGAAGGCTCGCAAGGTAACCAGATCGAAGCGCCGGTCCAGCCCCGAAAGCTGGCGCTGCAGCACCTCTACGTTGGGGAGCCCCACAAGCAGCGCCGCGTTGCGCAGGAACGCGGCTCGCCTGGCCGAGCGCTCCACCAGGGTGAAGCGGGTCTCGGGGAGGAAGACCGCCAGGGGCAGGCCAGGGAACCCGGCACCGCTTCCCACGTCGGCCGCCGAGGCTCGCGGCTCCAGGGCGCGCAGCGCCCTCACCCCCGCCAGGGAGTCCAGCAGGTGGCGGCCCACCAGCTCCCGCGGGCCGGCCCTGACCAGGTTGTAGGCGCGGTTCCAGCGCTGGAGCTCCTCCAGATAGCGCTCCAGGAGCCGCTGCTCCCGCCCCCCCGCCGGCAGCCCCAGCATCCGCAGGCCCGCCTCCAGCAGGCCGCCGCCCGGCGCGGGCTTCTCCCCGGTCTCCTTCATCGGCGCAGGTGCACCAGCAGCACGGCGAGGTCCGCTGCGCGCACGCCGGCGATCCGCGAAGCCTGTCCCAGGGAGATGGGCCGGATGACCTTCAGCCTGGACCGTGACTCCGCCGACAGGCCCGGGGTGCGATCGTAGTCGAACCCTTCGGGAATCGGCAGCTCCTCCATGGCGTGGAAGCGCTCCACCTGCCTCTGCTGGCGCCGGACGTAGCCGGCGTACTTCACGTCCAGCTCCACCTGCCGCCGCCACCCCCGGGGCAGCGCGGCCAGGGCCGGCTCCAGCCCCGCCAGCTCCTCGATGCTCACCTGCGGGTCCCGCAGCAGCTCTTCCAGGCTCTTGCCGCTCTGGCCGCCCGCCGCCGGCGGCCCCTCTCCCTCGCGCAGCCTCCGGCGGCGCAGCAGCTCCCTGGCCTCCGCGATGCCCCGGCGCTTGTCCAGGAAGCGCCGGTAGGCCTCCTCGGTCTGCAGGCCCACCGCATGGCCCTTCTCCAGCAGGCGCATGTCCGCGGTGTCGTGCCGCAGGGACAGCCTGTACTCGGCGCGGGAGGTGAACATCCGGTAGGGCTCCCCGGTGCCCAGAGTGACCAGGTCGTCGATCAGCACCCCAATGTAGGCCTCCGCTCTGGACAGCACCAGGGGCGGGGCTCCCTGCAGGCGCCGCGCCGCGTTGATGCCGGCCATGATCCCCTGCGCGGCGGCCTCTTCGTAGCCGGAGGTGCCGTTGGTCTGTCCGGCCACGAACAGCCCGCGGATGCGCTTGCTCTCCAGGGCGGGGGTGAGCTGGGTGGGCTCCAGGTAATCGTACTCCACCGCGTAGCCCGGCCGCACCACCTCCAGCCTCTCCAGGCCGGGAACCGTACGCAGGAAGCGCTCCTGGACCTCCTCCGGCAGCGAAGAGGAGATGCCGTTCAGGTACACCTCCTCCGTGCCCAGCCCCTCCGGCTCCACGAACAGCTGGTGCCGCTCCCGGTCGGGGAAGCGCATCACCTTGTCCTCGATGGAGGGGCAGTAGCGTGGTCCCACGCCGACGATTCTCCCCGAGTACAGCGGGGAGAGGTGGATGTTCTCCCGGATGATCCTGTGCGTCTCCGGCGTGGTGTAGGTGATGTAGCAGGCCACCGACGGCCGCCGCAGGGGCTCGGAGCCCTCGCCTGCAAAGGAGAAGGGGAGCATCTCCGCCTCGCCCTCCTGAACCTCCATGCGCTCCGGCTGCAGGGAGGAACGCAGGGCCCGGGCGGGGGTCCCGGTCTTCAGACGCCCCACCTGGAAGCCGAGCTCCCGCAGGCGCCTGCCCAACCCGCAGGCGGCCGGCTCGCCCAGCCGCCCCGAGGAGGTGCTGTACTCGCCGATGAACACCCGCGCCTCCATGAAGGTGCCCGTGGTCAGCACCACCGCTGCGGCCCTGAGGGCCCGCCCGCGTTCGGTGACCACGCCGCGGATCTCCCCCCCGCCCGAGTCCAGGAGGAGATCCACCACCGTGTCCTGGAGAAGGGTCAGGTTCGGGCTGCCCTCCAGCGTGGCCTTGGCGAGCAGGCTGTACTGCGCCTTATCGGCCTGCGCCCGCGGCGCCTGAACGGCCGGGCCCTTGCTGCGGCCCAGGATGCGGAACTGGATCATGGTGCGATCGATGAGGCGGCCCATCTGGCCGCCCAGGGCGTCGATCTCCCGCACCAGGTTGCCCTTGGCCAGCCCGCCCACCGCCGGGTTGCAGGATAGCTTGCCGATGCAGTCCAGGTTCTGGGTGATCAGGAGGGTGGCGAAGCCCAGGGCGGCCAGCGCCGAGGCGGCCTCGATGCCCGCGTGCCCGCCCCCGATGACGATCGCCTGGAAGTCAGCCCCGCCCGTTCTGGCCGCTCCCATTCTACTTGCCCACGCAGAACTCGCTGAAGATGGAGGCCAGGATCTCCCGGGAGGTGACCTCCCCGGTGATCTCCCCCAGGGCGTCCAGGGCCTCCTTCAGGTCCACCGCCAGCGCGTCCAGTGGAAGCCCCGCCCCTGCGCCGCGGTGGAGCTCCTCCAGCGCGGCGGCCGCTCGCTCCAGCAGGCGCTTCTGCCGCAGAGAGTCGATGATCGGCCCCTCCGTTCCCACCGCCCCCATCCCCGCCGCGGCCCGCTCGCCGATGGCCTCCAGCAGCGCCGGCAGCCCCTCGCCGCTGGCCGCGGAGACGGGCAGCAGCTCCTGCGGGCAGGGGGAAACGGCCAGGTCGCAGCGGCTCCACAGCGCGATCAACCGGCCGCCCTCCCCGTGGGCCGCCAGGAACTCCCGATCCGCTTCGCTCACCCCTGCCGCCGCGTCAACCAGGTAGAGGACCAGGTCGGCGGCGGCCACGATGGCGTCGGTGCGCCGCATGCCCTCCCCTTCGATCGAGCCGGCGCCTTCGATCGAGCCGGCGGCCCTCATGTCCCCGGAGACGGGGGCGGGAAGGGAGCGGTAGCCGGCGGTGTCGTAGAGCCGCACCGGGATTCCCTCCACCGACAGGGTCCCTTCCAGATAGTCCCGGGTGGTGCCGTGCACCTCCGAGACGATGGCCCGGTCCTCCCGCAGCAGGCGGTTGAAGAGGGTGGACTTGCCGGCGTTGGTCCTGCCCGCCAGCACCACCGCGATCCCCTCCTGGTACAGCCGGCCGGTCCGGTAGGTGGAAAGCAGGCGCGCCACCTCCTGGCGCAATGCCGGCAGCTCGGCGCCGAAGACCTCCTCCGGCACGTCCAGCTCCTCCTCCGGATAGTCCAGCCTCACCTCCACGGCGGCCATCAGGCGGGCAACCCCGGCCTTCAGGGCCTCGATCTCCCGCTCCACCGCCCCGGAGAGCCGGTTTAGGGCGATCGCCCGGGCCCGGTCGGTTCTGGCCTGGACGATCTCGTTCACGGCCTCCGCCTGGGTGAGGTCGAGCTTGCGGTTCAAGAAAGCCCGCAGGGTGAACTCCCCGGGTTCCGCCTGGCGGAAGCCCTGCCCCTGCAGCACCTCCAGCGCCCGGCGCAGGATCACCGGGTTGCCGTGCGTGAAGATCTCAGCGCTGTCCTCGCCGGTGTAGCTGCGCGGGGCGCGGTACACCGCCACCAGCACCTCGTCGATGCGCTGCCCGAAGGCGCGCTGCCCTGCGGAGCCTTCCCCTGCGGCGGGGTCCACCAGGTAGCCGCGGTGCAGCGTGTGCCCGGCGCCTCCGGCCAGCCCGCCGCCGGCACCGCTCTGGCCCGCCGCCCGCACCACCCGGGAGAGCAGCTTCAGGCAGCCCCGCCCGGAGACGCGCAGCACCGCCAGGGCGCTCCGGCCCCAGGGCGTGGCCGCCGCCGCGATGGGATCGGGATGGTACTGCCGGCCAGCAGGCCGGGAGGAGTCGCTCATGGGCACAGAATACCGGCTATGGGAAGGCCGGTTCAATACGGGCCGCACTTTCCCGCGCGCGCCCTTTGGGAGTATCCTCTCATTGAGGATTGAGGAGGAGCCGGTGAGCGACACCGACATCGATTTCATGGATCCCCAGGCCGCACGGGAGTACGTGCTGGCCTTCATCACCACCCTGAAGAGGACGCAGAAGGAACGAGGCATCACCGAGGAGGAGCTTCATCTCTGGGAGGGAAGGGTGAAGCTGGCCGAAAGCCGCGGGGAGCCCATTCTGAAGCGCGGAGCCGAGCAGCGGGTGGCCGAGCTGAAAGCCAAAGAGCATCGTCTGCTCCTGGAGGAGAGCCAGCTTCTGCGCCAGGTGGACGTGCTGAAGGAGAAGCTCCAGAGCATCCGCATCCGTGGCTCCCTGCGGGTGGACGTGGACCGGGCGCTGGCGCAGCTGCAGATGCTCGCCGGCGAGCCGGACCGGCTGGAGGAGCAGCTTCGCGGCGAGGCCGCCTCCCAGCAGCTGGAAGAGCTGAAGCGCAAGATGGGCCGTGAGCACTGACGGGCCTTTCGGCTCCGCCGGGCCGCTCCTGCTGTTCGGCCACAGAGGCTACTCCGCCATCGCCCCGGAGAACACCCTGGCGGCCTTCCAGGCGCTCCTGGACCACGACGTCCCCGGCGCGGAGCTGGACGTGCACCTGTCCGCCGACGGAATCCCGGTGGTGATCCACGATTCCTCCCTGCAGCGGGTTACCGGCCATGCGGCGGCCGTGGAGGACTCCCCGGTGGACGCCATCCGTTCCCTGGAGGCGGGGTCCTGGTTCGGCGCAGCCTTCGCGGGCCAGAGGATCCCGCTGCTGGAGGAGGTGTTCGCGCTTCTGGGCCGCAGGGTCTACTACGACATCGAGCTGAAGTGGCGCAGCCGTCGCACCGGAGCCCTGGAGCGGGCCGTGCTGGCCTGCATCCACCGGCATGGGCTGCGGGACCGCTGCCTGCTGTCGTCGTTCAACTTCTACTGCCTGCGGGAGGTCAGGCGCCTGGACCGCGGCATCCCCACGGCCCTGATCTATTCGCGCCACCGGGAGGTACCGCCGCTGCTGCGCCACGGTGAGGGACGGCTGTTCTGCCGCACCGATTTCCTCAAGCCCCACCACCGGCAGGTGCACGCACTGAGCCGGATCTTCTTCTCCGGGCTGCTGGGCTCGCCGCTCATACCCTGGACCGTGGAGGACGCCGGGGAGGCCCGCAGGCTGGTGGCCCTGGGCGTGCGGGGCCTCATCTCCAACGATCCCGGGAAGCTGCGGCCGGCGCTGGCCGGGGCGGAGCCGCCGGGACGCTGAAGCGGCCCCGCCGGCGCGGC
>CAZBDU010000069.1:0-28098 GCA_964490725.1 uncultured Spirochaetaceae bacterium
CTCGGTAATAGTCCGGAAGGCGGAATAGTGGCGCCTATTCCGAGATCGGAATAGCCGGCACACCTGTGCGCTCACCGTCCTACAGGCCACCAAGGATCTTCGGAAGGTCTCGCTGTGGCTCGGCCATGCCCACATGTACACGCGTGCAGATCCTTCGGTGAAGCTGGAGGCTCTCGAGGCTATGATCGCCCCAAAGCTGCGATCGGGCCGCTTCAAGGCGACCGATAAACTGATCGCTCTATTGAGCTCGCGTTCCGTAATGCAGAGTGAAAACTCCCAGGACCTAACCGTAGGGCGGGGCCTCCGACCAAGAGACTCCGCATTAGGTGTTACTCCGCATTAAACCGCTTATGCGGTGCACCGCATAAGCGGTTCGAGGTGATGATCGCGGGAACTCGCTCGTAGCGCTCGCAGATGAGCTCGTACAGATCGCTCTGTTGGGCTTCGCTCAGGGGCTTCATGCCTTTGGAGAGCGAAGATGGACTGACGCTGCTGGAAATCCTTGATGATCGGTATCGAAAGGCCGGGACCGTCATCGCCGCACAGGCTCCTGTCTCAACTTGGCAGGCACCCATAGCCGAGCCCACCGTCGCCAACGCCGTGATGAACAGACTGGCTCACACTCCATAGATCTTCGAGCTCAAAGGACGAAGCCGACGCAAGAAACACCGCTCCGATTGACCGCAAACCTGCCAGTAGCGTATTGTGAAAGGCAGCGAGGACTCCACCTCCCCAGAGTGGCAGGATTCGCCCGGAATCGGTGGCAACTTTCGGCGGAATACTCAGAGACGGTCCCGGCTACCGCAACAAATACCTATAGGAACTTCTTGCCCATCCTTATGTTCCAGTCCACCAGGTCCGTTATTCTCATTCTCTCGAATCCGGTCAGGCAAAATTCTACCTCGTTCTGAATCGGATTCTTCCACCGAGCGGGTATCTGTCCCTCTCCGAGCAACGTACCCACTGTGGCTCCGACTTGGCCTGTCGAGCAGTCAGCGTCCAGCCCACAGTTCACCGACAGAAGAATGCTGTCCTCGAATTGCCTTTCTCCCAACGTGAGAGCCATTATCACAACGGCGATATTGGGAAAGGTGTCGATCCAGTGGTACCTGCGCGAGTAGTTCTCGGTGATCCGGTCCACCACTTCCTTCGCGTTACCATACCGCTCGCACCACTCGACGGTCTGTCTGACAATATGGTAGAAGTCCGAACACGGTGGAACGTAGGATAAGCCGATGTTGACCAACTCGTGGATGTCGTCAACCACAAACGCCGCGCTGATTAGCGCCGCACTGAACATTTCGCTGTACACACCCTCGTTTACGTGCGATATGATCGCATCTCGGTGGGCCAGCTCCACGGCAAGGCGAGGATTCCCTGGCGCGAGAAACCCATTTACCTCACCTCGCATTTGCGCGCCGATCCAGATATTGAAGGGATTGTTGTCGTAGGCTGAGTAGGGGGGGACAATCCCGTTTACCAGATTCCTCAGCGCGCGGCGCTCAGCAGTATACGTTTCCTCTTCTATCAAGTGCTCAACCCATTCGTAGCCAAGATCGACGCTGCTGAAGTCTCTCCCGTGTTTCTCAATTGCATGTAGCACCAAGACCGGATAAGTCACATCATCGTTCCTCGTGGACGGCTTTCTCAGATAAGTGCTGATTTTTCCGTGCTGCTCCACTACCTTTTCCGTGGGCCAGCCAGCGACGGGATCACCCAACGCCACACCGATGCACTTTCCCATCCACCCGCCGTGGGTCTTTTCGTACCATGTTTCTTCGTCCACCTTCGCCGGGAACACGCTCAGGTCCGTCAAAGGTTTCAGGGAGCACACGATATCCTGCAGGGTTTCCGGTTTGTAGTAGTCACACACCATTCTCGGGGCCCTCCGGAGGGCTTCATTGATCTTCGCGATGATCTTTATGAGCAGGTTCCAGTCACCCTCCTCATATGCCCTGTTACCGTCGTCGATATGCGCCTTGGCCTCGCTGACGTCATAGCCCTTTCGCTCCAGAGCGAATATGCCCTCGATCACCCGGTGCTCGATGGTTCCACTCCCCATGACGCTTGTCCACGACTGCTTGGTTCTCTCGTTTCTCACTTCTTCGTACGCGTACTCCGCCATTCGAAGCACCTCCTTCCGGTCGGTTACTCTGTTACTTGATGCCGCCCTGGATCAGCCCCGCTACGAGTCGCCTCTGCATTAACACGCATACAAGCACGACAGGAAGCACTGTTACCACGCCCGCCGCGCTCACGTAGGCAAAGTTGGTATAGTGAGACTCCGAAAATCGTAGGAATCTCATCGACACGGTCTGGACAGACGCCTTGTGTAGGAAAGTCACGGCGAACAGGAACTCATTCCAGACCCAGTATGAGAGGATCAAGGCCATGGTTGCATACCCGGAGATGCTCATCGGCGTGATTATCTTCGTGAAGATTTGGAGATTGCCGCATCCGTCGATCCTCGCTGACTCGCAGATTTCTTTGGGGATGGCCATGTAGTAGGACCGTAGCAGAAAGATGCACACCGGCAAATACGTAGCGCAGTAGATGACAATTATGCCTACCAACGAATCCGTTAGGTTCAGTCCCTGCCAGTAGATGTATAGAGGCACGATGTAGATTTGAGCTGGGATGGCCGTCGCCGCTAGAAAATACATAAAGACGAAATTCATCCCCTTGAACTTGAAGAAGCCCAGCGCGAATCCGCATAGACCGGCCACTACACTAATCACGCCTATCGTAATCACTACCACAAGCACATTGTTCATGTACGCCCTAAGATATCCGCCAATGTTCCAAACGTCCACATAGTTCTGGAAATGCCACTCTTTCGGCAGCCTCAGTGGATAGCCGAGAAGCTCAGTGTTTGTCTTGAATGAGTTCATAACCAGGATCAAGACAGGAACAACAGCCGTGAGTGCCAGGAGACCCAGCACGACGTGATTGGCAGTATTGCTTCTTCGCTTCATATCTCAACCTTCCTTTGTTTGAGAAGGAGGAAGATCACTATGAAGACGGAAGAAACCAGCAGCAGAATCACAGCCAAGGCACTGGCGTATCCGGCCTGCCACATCAAAAAAGCCTTCTTGTAGATCCATGTCGATAGAAGCTCAGTCGCGTGTCCTGGACCCCCCTGTGTCATAATCCACACATACTCAAACGCCAGAAAGGACCATATGATTGTTAGCAAGATGATGAAGGCAAATGTCGGGGCGATGAGCGGTATCGTTATCAACACGATCTGCTTCCACTTCCCTACACCTTCTATCTCCGCCACCTCAAAGTAGCAGGGATCTATCGACAGGCAGGCACCAAAGAACACCACCATCACGAATCCCCACCAGTGCCAGTTGTCCACCAAAGCGACGAATAGAAGGGCTGTATCCGGGTTGCCCACGAAAGACAAAGCACCGATATGCCCCAGGCCGACCACTCTGAGGATCTCCGCCGACACCCCCGAGAATGGGTCATAGATCCAGCTCCACAGGCGCCCTATTACTACAGGAGCGATCACCACCGGCACGAAGAAGATCACACGGTACACTTTCTGCATGTGTTTCGAGCGAAGGTCCAGAACCAGGAAGGCGGACGCTATCCCGAGAACGATGGGGACCACGAGAAAGAAAGCCGTCCACTTGACATTGTTGAGAAGTGCACCCCAAAAGACTTCGTCGCGAGTGAAAATCTCGACATAGTTGGCAAGACCTATATATCGAGGCTCCCCTACACCATACCATTCAAACAACGACATTCCGAAAGCGCTCAAGGCGGGGAATAGTATGACGGCCATGTGCAGAAACAAAGCCGGAACCACGAACAGCCAGACTCTCTTACCCTGCATTCTGTTTTCGTGTGCCAACTTCAGGATGATGGCCGGACTTGCCGCAACGACAGCCGCAGGTACACTGCAAGATCACGCGACACACTAGCGCCTGCTCCTACGGTCGGAGAATCCTATAAACCCTACAAGGAATCCAAGTTGATGAGCAAGCAGGCGGGCTTTCCCGACTGCTTGCTCTTTCTACCGGTCTGACTATGTCCGGCCCCGCGATCGGTCTCTATGGTGCCGGTGCCGGCAATACAGGCACGCGCCCGTTCTGAATGTCATCTCGAAGCACTTCCTGCGATTTCTCCAAGTATTTCTCGACTGACACCTGACCAAACAGGACGTTGGCGAGATTCTCGTACATGTAGACTTCCGTGTTGGTCGGCCAAAAGGTCCACGTGATGTAGCCGATCCGCCCCTGCTCCTGGATTTCGGAGATGTAGTTCATCATCCAGGCGACTTTGGGATTGAAGTCGGCGGGCAAGTATTCGGCAGAGGCCCCCTTAATGATCGGCCATACATCGGTGAACGTGTTGGCAGCGATCAGCGTGCTTCGCTTGGGATCTTCAATCAGCCAGTTTAGGAACTCCCCGACAGCCTCGGGATTCTTGGTGGCAGCGTTCACCCCCACAGTGAAACCAATGCCCAGCGGTGCCACGGGAGTCACGCCGTCGCCGGACGGAAATGCAGCAAGATCCCATTCGAACTTCTTCACATACTTGTCCATGTACTTCACGCCCCAACTGCCGGTCATCATCATCAGGGCCGTTTCGTCGGCAAAGCGGGCAAACGAATCGTCCTCCGTGATATCATACATCTTCTTGTCCATGATCCAGCCACGGTCCCAGACGTACTTGAAGTTCTTCAGCGCGTCGACGAATGGCTTGTCAGTCAGGGACATTTCACCCTTCAAAGCCTTGTACACGTTCTTACTTCCCGCCCATTGGTTCAAGATGACCGAGAGCCACCACTCGTTCGCGGGAGTGAAGCCCCTCACACCGAAGGAGAACGGCACGTACCCCTTCGCTTCCATTTTCTCGCAAAGGGACACCATCTCGCTGTAGGTCTTGGGCACGTCCCACCCGAACTCTTCGAACCTGGTCTTGTTGTAGTACAGAAACAAACTCTCCGGGTTCAGAGGCAGCCCGTAGAGGTGGCCCTTGTACGTATGGCTCTCCACCGCCCACTTGGGGATTCTCTTCTCCCAGCCGTACTTCTTGTAGAAATCATCCAGGCTCAAGATTAAGCCTGCATCAGCGAATGGAATCATGGCCGATGGCCCGTATATGCGAATCATATCCGGGCCCTTCGCTCCAGTCGCGAGACCCGCTTTCACGGTCCGGAGGTACTCATCGCCCGAGCCGCTGAGTTCCATGTCTGCCTGTATGCCGCTCTGGGCGGCGTTGAATGCGTCAAAAATCACTCTCTTGGCGTCCGCAGAACGAGCCGTTTGCTCCCAGCCGAACGTGATCTGGACGGGCGCGCCTCCGCCCGCCTTGCCACCCTCGGTTGTCGCCTCGCCGGCGCCGCCCGCAAACACAGGCACTGCTAGCGAAAGAGCCAACAGTACCACAATCCCCCTGGCCACGACGCAGTTTTTCATGCCGTTTCCTCCTCCCTCAGAACACACAGATTTCGCTCACGCATACGCGATTGAGCCTATGCCAATTGCACCGACAAACCAGCCGGTTCCCCACAGTTTTGTCAACCGGAATATGTGCAGACTAAACCCGGATCTGGCAATTGTCAATACGTTTTCCATGCCTGTCAGAGAATTCTTTGAGAATTCTTACAACAGTGGACTTGTCTTGTTGACAAGAATGGGGTTATATAGTTGCCGTGAGCAAGAAGGTGACCTTAAAGGCTCTCGCGCATGAGGCGGGTGTATCGATTTCGACGGTATCCAGAGTGATTCGAGGGGTGTCTGCAGTCAACTCTCCGCACCATCAGAAGGTCATGGACGCTATGCAGAAATTCGGATACAAGCCGCCCACCAGGAGACGGTCGAGTAGCAACAAGATCGGCGTGATTGTTCCAGACATCAGCAATCCGTTCTTCGTGTCCCTTTTTAAGGGAATGGAGAGCACCGCCGTAATTGAAAACTACCGCCTACTCATGTTGAACTCCAACGATTCACTTGAGCAGGAACAAAGAAACATCGACCTCCTGCTGGAGATTGGCGTCGAGGGATTACTCTGCACCCCCGCGGGAGCGACGTGCAGCAAGCTGAAGGATCTTGTTCAGACCGGTTTTCCAGTCGTGTTTGTCGACCGACTGATAGATATCGACCACGACAAAGTTGTTGGGATCACCGTGGACAACGAGGAAGGTGCGTATCAGGCCACCAAGTACCTGCTCTCGCTGGGCCACAGGCAAATCGTACACATGGCTGGTCCAAGCGATGTAAGCACGGAACGCGACCGCTTGAAGGGGTTCAAGAAGGCCGTGGAGGAACAGAAAGTGGAGGTCGATGATGACTCTGTGATCCACGGGGAGTATCATTTCGCGGACGCTTACCAACGGACCGTGGCGATCCTCAAGGGCCATAAGACATTCTCTGCGATCTTCGCCTCGAACGACCAAATGGCTCTTGGCGCAATCCAGGCCTTGCGCGAACGGGGGCTACGCGTGCCCGATGATGTTTCCGTAGTTGGATACGATGATATACCCTACTCCTCCATGATAGGTCTCACGACTGTTTCTCAGCCGAGCGAGCAACTTGGCAGGTGCGCTGTGACAGCACTGCTCGCCCGTATTCAGTCGAAGATATCCCCACCTCACAGAATCGTGCTCAAACCCAGCGTCATCATCAGAAGCACTTGTGGGGTGGTAGCGCACGGGGCTGGGCCCTCGGTTACGTCGGAAATGCAACAACACGCGAAGCAGACAGCGGAACCGGGTGGTGTTCGTCACGTGTACTGACGCACCGTCGTCAACGAACTGGCCAACTCGGTATCAGCTTCAAGGCGACAGCGGTCGGGGACTTGCTTGTGCAGCTCCAGAGTTTCGACGAGGGGTCCGGCCTCGGGGAGAAGGAACTCAGCGACGCCACAAAGGACATCGAGGTCCGGGAGAAGGAGATCAGGAAGGCGAGGGACAGGGACCTGCCGGGGCCTCAGGCTGAAATCGAGGGCTACGAGAGAACGGCAGAGAGCCTGATGCGTCAGTCGGGAGCGGAATCGCTTGAGGATTTCAGAAAGAATCTGACGCTCAGACAGAAGGCTGAAAAGCTGAGGGACGAGCAGGATACAGTCCTGAAGACGTACTTCGGCGGAGGCCAAGCCGCCGAGGAGAATATCAGGAAATGGGAAGGGAAAATCGGGAAGCTTGAGGGATTCAAAGAACGGGCCAAAGACATAGTGTACGATGAAGCCGTGGTGAGCCAGCTCAGGTCCGGAAGGCAGTGGCAAGAGAAGAGGAGGTCGGAGCTTCTCTCCGCCATGGATGCGTTCAAGAGACAGCTGATGGGCAACCGAGGACACTGCAAACAGGATATTGCAGCCAGCGGAGGACAAGTTGCGCTGCGCCACCTCAGTTGACCTTGATTCTACGAGAAGTCGGCTGGAAGGCTTCATCTCCGAGCACGAGGAGAAAGCCAAGAAGACACAGAGGATCATCGGGATCTTCGAGAAAATAGAGCGCGAAGAGGAGCAGAAGGCGCAGTCGCTTTTCGGGACGGACAGCCTGGTGTCCCGGTACTTGCGCGAGATGACGGGCGGCCGTTACGTTCAGGTGGACTTCGTACCCGAGCAGGGCAAGATAGTCATCAAGATGAACGACGGGGGGGCCCAGGAGGCGGGCAAGCTGTCCGGGGGGAGCATACGAGCAGCTGTATCTTTCCGTCCGCCTCGCGCTAGGGCACAGCCTGCTGAAGGACAAAGCCCACTTCTTCATCATGGACGATCCCTTCATCAAGGCCGACCCTGGCAGGCTGAGAAAGCAGATGGAGATCCTCAGGAAGATAGTCGGCATGGGATGGCAGGTACTCTATTTCTCCGCCAAGGGCGAAGTGAGAGACTGTCTGGCATCGGACATCAAGAGCAAGGACGGGAAGCTCATTGAAGTCGAGAAGATCCGGCAGTGAACCGTCGGTCCCCTTCAATAGCTGGACTCCATTCGCATAACGTTCCACCCTTACCTGGCGGGCAGCGCAGCCGGATAAGAATGTTCGAAATCGCCACGGGCGCAGCGTTCTGGGCGCCAGCAGATGCCCCTCGCATGTTCCGCGAGGGGAGTACCTTCGCGCAGGACCAGCCAGATTGGAGCCACCGTGCCTTGGCCCGTCAAAGGACTACTTGCACAACTCGGTTTCGGTGCTAGACTACGAGAGAAGGAACGTCACCCAGGCGTCAAGCGACGCCGGCCCACGAGGGAGAGAGGTGATGGAGAAACGGGCAAGCAGTGCTCTTTCTCGGAGGGGTGTTCTTCATGTCGCCGGAGTGGTGGAACTGGCAGACACAGGGGACTTAAAATCCCCTGGCCCGCAAGGGCCGTACGGGTTCGATCCCCGTCTCCGGCAACTAAAGTGTTACCCCGTATGGAGTAGCGGCGGCCTGGTTCCGCGGTGATCGAAGCGGTCCCGGCAACGGTTGATGAAAGGTTGATGAAACGCCGGGGGGCCGGGAGAAGGAGGAAAGCATGGGCAGACCGCGGAAGGCGTACAGGCTGTGGAAGAGGAGCGACCGCGGCGGGGTGTACTACTGGTCCACCCCGGAGGACAGTGAGTGGAAGTCGACCGGGGAGACCAGCAGGGACGCCGCCATCAAGGTCGCGGTGGGGCAACTGGGGACCCGGGCGCAGGTCGGCATCCTGAAGGAACTGAGCCCCGCGGAGAAGGCCAGGGTGGCCCGGGAGCTGCTGAGGCCGACCGAGCGGGTGACCTTGCGGGAGTTCCTGGAGCCGTACTTCACGGACCGCTGCCCGCACTGCCAGCACCGGAAGGTCGGGGCGGGCCACCGCCAGCAGTCCCGCGGGCTGCTGGACCGGCACGTCCTCACCGACCCGGTTGCCGACCTCCCGGTGGGGATGATCACTCGGGGTGACCTCCTCGACCTCCGGCAGCGGCTCATCAACGGGAAGGGTCCCGGGACTGCCAACAAAGTGCTGACGGCGCTCCACACCTGCCTCCGGGAGGGCCTGTTCAGGGAGGAGCTGAGCCGGGACCTGGCCGCAGGGGTGGGGAAGGTCGCGGTCGAGCGGGAGGAGCCGGGGACCTTCACCGCGGCCGAGCTGGCGAAGCTGTTCGCGGAGGTGCCTGGGCCGCGGGGAGACCGGGTGGGCTACACCTGCTTCCTCGTGGCCGCCTCGGTGGGCATGCGGATGTCGGAGATTCTGGCGCTCCCATGGAAGCACGTCGACTTCGACCGGGGGCTGGTCAGGGTCGAGCGGGCCTGGAAGTACAAGCACCCGAACCAGGACGGCCTGCCCAAGCGGGGCAAGAAGCGGGTCTCCCCGCTGCCGGCCCGAACCGCGAAGGCGCTCCGGGAGCTGCGGGCTGAGAGCACCCACGTCCTCCCTGACGGGCCGGTGTTCTGCCAGGAGGACGGGTCCCGCCTGACGGACGACTGGTGGGCCTGGCGGTTCAGGAGCGCCATGAAGGCGGCCGGCATCGACACCCGGGGCAGCTGCCTGAAGCCCCACAGCTTCCGGCACAGCCCCTCAACGATCCTCCAGGACCAGGGGGTCGATGCCCAGAAGTCCGGGCCATGCTCGGGTGGACCAACATGGCGACCATGGCGATCTACACCCACTGGAACGCCGCTGACTTCTCCGCCTAGGCCGAGCTGATCGACAAGATGCTGGGCGGGGCCTGAGCCGCAACACTCCCCCCGTCCTACAGCACTGGAGGGACCTGTTGGCGGCAAAAGGGCACATTTGGACTTGGTCAGTCGGCGATGTATACTATAAAATGAGCAGTGAAGAAGGGCGGAATGAAGGAACCAAATGGGCAGAGAAAGCTGTCGGTCAGGTATGAACGTGCCTCCGAGTTTAGATTGCTGCCGGTCACAGGCATCGTTGGGGGAGTCACTCCCAATGGGGAAGTAGTGGGCAATTTCTTTCTTGAGCAGCCCCAATACCCTTCCCAGATCGAGGTCACGTTGGACCAGGCCGGAAACAAAATGAACGAGGAGGGCGCCCCTGACTTCGACTTCAAGAGGGAGATTGTGGTCGGTGTAATCCTGAATCCAAGAGCTGCACGGTCAATCGGTAACTGGTTCATTGCTTGGGCTGATAGAGCCATGAAGGCGATGCCCAAGGAGTTGGAGTGACATACTGGGGATTAAGGCGATGGATTCTGCTTTGTACGATCCTAGGACTGGATCTTCCGAAGAGACGCGAGCGATCTCTGAACCCGTAGAGAGTGATCGCTATGCTCTTGATCTGTTGCTCGGAGCACTGGTCGATAGAGACAAGACGGAGATCGTTGTTCGAAACACGTCGGATTTTGTAGAGGAAGTCGGGGACTACTTCGCAGCCCGCAGCGCGGAACTCGCAGATAATTGCCGACGGATCATCAGAAACACCTGGAAGACCATCAAGTACTCTCAGGAGTACATATCGTTCTTGCAGGGGGCCGTCGGTGAGAAGGCGTTCAAGGAGGTTGCAGAAGGCTACGCTGTTGACTTCGACGAACTGGATGACGAGAACATAGCCTGGTCGGCGGCCTTCCTCCTCAACACCCTCGATGAGGACCTGTCGTCGGGCGAACTCTCGATGCTTCTGAATGTCCGTCCAGAACGCATCGAGCGAGCCCTCCGGCCGGGAGAGGTAGAGTCCAGAAAGAGTCTTCCTTGATGACCGAACGAACTCAAGCCGGATCGTCTATAGAGGGCCATCGGCTGCTCACGCACGGTTTGAAGATTACCACGAACAACTTCCCAAGACGATGTCCAACGCTATCGGGTGAAAAGGTCACGGTCTTTCCGCTCACAGTGCAACGCTCCGGCAGTGGAGAAATACTGGAGGCATTTTCGAATGGGCTGGCACTCTTCTGTGATGGCTCGCTTGTCGCAGAAGGTGATGCTATCACTGGACTAAGCCTCTGGGGCTTTTCGACGGAGCTACTGGGACACATCCAAGTTGGCGGTTCTCATAGATCCCGAAAAGGGCACCCCGGGCAGGAGCTGACCATGAGCGGTGATTCTTGCCTCTGGATAACCACAAGCTACGACAGGAAGTCCCTACCGGAGCATCCGAGGGTCAGACTCGTCTGATCAGCAGGCAGTGCGGGGGGTAGGACGCGGAACAGGTCCAGGCCCCGCCGCAACAGTTCGTCTCTCTTACTGCGCCTGCCCTCCTTTCCCTCAACTGATCGTGGACCGGGCCGGAGCCCGGCGGTGGACCTCCTCGATGTCCAGCTCGGACACCGAGCCCACCTCAAGTGCCGGCCCGACCGGGCTGAACCCCCACTTGGCCGTGGCGGCCCGGGCGGCCAGCCCTCACCTGGAAGCTCCGACGCGCGGAATCTGCGGAAGGGCGTCGAAGTGGGCGCCCCGGCTGTACAGGACCGGTTCGTGCTGCACGACGATTGCGGCAATCCACAGGTCGTTAGCCGGCAGGGGCGTTCCGGCCGATCGCAGCTGGCGAAACAGATTCGCCTAGTGTTCGCGTAGTCTCCATCGTGGGAAGGATTACCTCGACTCTGTCGCGGTGCAGGAATTGCCCGAAGACGCTCTCGTTCTCCGCACCCCGTGTCCCGACGGCAAATCCGGCCCGCACTCCGCAACACTACCGCTGCCTCCTCCAGACCGCCCACGAAGTCGCGGTAGCGGTTGGTATCGATGGCTATCTCTACCGCCACTGATCCAGTTCCACCTCGTCCTGCTCTTCGATCGCCTGATCGAACGCCTCCTCCTGCTTCCAGGTGCCGATGAGATCGTCGAGGTCATGGTATTGGCTGGCTTGTGCGGAAACACCCAGCCCTCGTCCGATAGCGTCGATGGCCGCCTGGTTCAGACTCAGCCCACGCCCTCTGGCCAGCTCGCGCAGCTCGCGATCCACGACATCCGGAACGTTCCGTATCGTGTATTGAGGCACAGCAATCACCTCCTGCATGCAGTGTATTCACGCGGGACCTGCCGGAAGGCGGCGAAAAGACTCGCACGCCCCCTTGATGGTGTCGGCCTGGGCGGCCCTCCGCATGCACCGAAGCGCCCGCCCGCCTCCCCGGGGGGCCTGAAGCGGCGCCGCAGCTTCGCCAGCTTCGCTGCCCAGCCTGGACCGGTGCTCCCCGCGGCGTTACCATTGAAGGCAGAGAAAAACCGAAAGACTGGAGGACCGGCATGACAACGAACAAGACCCCCAACGTGGAGGCGGCCAACCAGGAAGCGCGGGTCCGGCTGGCGGCGAGCCTGCAGGGCAAGGGAGCCCACCTGAGCTTCGAAGAAGCCGTGCATGACTTTCCCGACCGGCTGATGAACGAAAAACCCGCGCACGTCCCCTACTCCTTCTGGCACTCCCTGGAGCACATCAGGCTCACCCAGTGGGACATGCTGGAATACATCCGGGACCCCGCCTATCAATCGCCCCCCTGGCCGGCGGGATACTGGCCGGACCAGGACGCCGCCACCGACCGGGCGGGGTGGCAGCGGACGGTGGAGAGGTACCTGGCGGACAGGCAGGAGTTCGTCTCCCTGGTGCAGGACCCGGAGACGGACCTGCTGGCGCCGGTGGCCCACATGGAGAACCGCAGCATCCTCCGCGCGGCGCTCATCATCGTCGATCACACCGCCTACCATCTCGGGGAGTTCATCATGGGGCGGCAGATCCTGGGGGCCTGGAACTCCGCCCTGGCCTGAGGGTGCCCCCGCGGCGCCCATTTGCCCCCCCGGAGCGCCCTGGCTACCTTTTAAGCCATGGACATCGTCAACCCCGAGATCGAGGGCTACCTGAGCCGGCTGGACGGCGAGCGAAGCCCCGTCCTCCTGGAGATGGAAGAGCGCGCCCGGAATGCGGGCTTTCCCATCGTGGGCCCGCAGGTGGGCAGGCTGCTCGCAGTGCTGGCGCGGGCCGCCGGCGCCCGCTCCGTGCTGGAGCTGGGCTCCGGATTCGGCTACTCGGCCCTCTGGTTCGCCCGGGCGCTGCCGGAGGAGGGCACCGTTCTCTGTACCGACACCTCCGAGCGGCACGAACAGGAGGCCCGGGAGTACTTCAGGCGCTCGGGCCTGGAGCACAAGCTTCGCTTCGCGGTGGGGGACGCCCTTGAGATCCTGGAGGCGCAGCGGGGCCCCTTCGACATCATCCTCAACGACATCGACAAGCAGGACTATCCCCGGGTGGTGGAGCTGGTGCTTCCCCGCCTGCGCCGTGGAGGCCTCTTCATCACGGACAACACCCTCTGGGGGGCGACGGTCCTGGAGGAGCACACCTCTTCTGTCTCCACCGCGGGGGTAAGGCGCTTCAACGAGATCATGGCCGCCTCGCCCCAGACCGAAGCCGTCCTGCTGCCGCTGAGGGACGGACTGACGCTGGCCGTGAAGAAATGAAAGCCCAGAAGAGCCCTCCGGCCGGCGGATCAGCCGCCCGAGCTGCCTTCGGGCGCGCTCTGTTCGGGCGCAGCCGGCTCGCCTGCCCCCTGTTCGCCTGCCCGCTGGAACAGCCACTCCGTGGCATCCCGGATGATCTGGCTCAGGATCATGACCTCGATGTTGCGCTCCCGCTCCAGACGGCGCTGCCAGCCGGCGCGGTCGAAGCGGCCGGCCAGCTCCCGGCGCGCCTCTTCGACGCGCTCCCGCAGCCCGGGATCGGAGGCGGCGTAGGAGTCCAGCATATAGAGGGTCAGCAGCCTGAGCACCGGCTGGGCCTCCTCCTCCAGCAGCCCCAGGAGCGTCTCCCTGGCCGGCTCGTAACGCTTCTGCTGCATCAGCGAGAAGGCATGGTTCCAGCGAATCCAGCTCCGGTCCCGGACCCCTTCCTGAGACAGCAACCCGGCGAAATACCGCTCCGCGCCCTCCGGCTCTCCGCGCAGCAGATAGGGGATGCCGAACTGCAGGGCGAACTCCTTGAGCAGGCCGGGCCGATGGGTGCGGAGGTGCTCTTCCAGCCTACCGATCTTCTCCATGCGCGAGCTGACCAGGCAGGCATTGATCAGCATCCGCAGGTGGCTGCGCCTGAGCGATCCGCGGCCGTAAACCCGTTCCTCCAGGTGGCTGATGAGGGCCGGCCAGTCCTCCCTCTCCAGCAGGGTGAACAGCTTCCAGTTGAGGCCGAAGTAGACGTTGATGGCCGCCAGGGTGGCGGCGAACAGCACGCCGGCAAACCAGTTCCTGCTCAGGAAGAGGACAAAGTAGTCCCGTCCCAGCAGCACCAGCGGCATGAGAAAGATGAACAGGAAAGACAGGACGATGACGACATTGAAGACAATGAATATGACTTTAAATTTCATGAATTACTCCTATAATGGAGGTGGGGTTCAGTCTATGGGAATAGACTGCCCCGGTCAACCTTGAGGGGAAGCCGCCGATGCGCGACATTTCGGTAGCGGACCTGGGCGAGAACCTCTACTTCGACGCCCCTGTGTTCCTGGATCCGGGCTACATCCTGCTGTGCCCGGACACCCGAACCACTCCCGAGCTCATCAGCCGTCTGCGTCGCTGGGGCTACAAGAACGTTCACAGCGACGGCCAGCCCAGAGAGCCGCCCGTCTACGCCTCCTCTCCGGAGAAGCAGGCCCCACTGCTCGAGGCGGGAATCAAGGAGCAGCAGAACCTGGAGGAGGCCAAGAGACAGTACTTCAAGACCTCCAATTTCCTGATGGAGTCCTTCGAGCGCTTCCGCGACGGCAACCGCCTGGACCTCCAGGGGTTCGCAGAGCACGTCAAGGCGCTCATCCAGATGGTCAAAGGCCAGAAGGACTTCCTGCTGCGCACCGGGGAGTTCCCCTTCGTGGCCGGCAACTACCTCTACCGGCACAGCGTGGAGGCCGGCATCGTGGCCCTGGCCGTGGGCGACACGCTGAGGCTCCCACCTCACCGGCTGATCGACCTGGGGATCGGCGCGCTGCTCCATGACATCGGCATGATGAAGATCCCCGAGCGTCTGTACCTGGCCGCGCAGCGGCCCGGACCCAAAGAGTGGCAGATGATCAAGGCGCACACCGTGCTGGGCTACCGCATTCTGAAGGGCTTCTCGCTCTCAGACGAGGTGGCGCTGGCCGCACTGGAGCACCACGAGCGGCTGGACGGCTCCGGCTATCCCCGGGGACTTGCGGGAGAGAAGATCACGATGAACGCCCGCATCGTCGCTCTGGCCTGCTCCTACGAGGCCATGATCAACAAACGATCCTTCAAGAGCGCCAAGGACGCCCACCAGGCGGTCCTGGAGCTCCTCCGGCAGCGCCGCTCCCAGTACGACGAAAACTGCGTCCGGGCACTGGTGGTGTGCCTGTCGCTGTACCCTCCCGGGACGCTGGTGGAGCTGTCCAACGGCGCGGTGGGGCGCGTGATCAGGACCAATCCGCAGAGCCCCAAAGAGCCCATCGTGCAGCTGCTTCGCGGCGAAGACGGGCAGGCGGTGGAGGAACAGCAGCTGGTGCAGCCGGGCGAGGACAGCGGCCTGACGGTGGTGCGCGGCCTTCCTTCCCGTGAAGCCCACGCGCTGGGCATCGCCTGAAGCGGACACGAATGTCCCGAGAAGAGCGTCCCATGGACATCACCGTCACCTTCCCCTCGGGCAGGGAGAGCGCCTACCCCTCCGGAACCCGCGTGGAGGAGATCATCCGGGACCCCGAATTCCGCTCTCTCCAGTCCACGCTGGTGGGGGTCATGGTGGACCGCGACATCGCCAGCCTCACCTACCGCATCGAGACCAACTGCCGCCTGGAGCCGGTGCTGCTGGACACGCGGGAAGGCGCCAACATCTACCGGCGCTCGCTGTGCTTCCTGCTGACCATTGCCGCCAAGCAGCTGTTCCCGGACCGGCGCCTGGTGATCGGTCACTCCCTGGGCAGAGGTTACTTCTACCACTTCGACGGCCTTGACCGCACCGGGGCGCAGGACATCCAGGCGCTGCGGCGGCGCATGAGCGAGCTCGTGGCCGAGGGGCTGCCCGTGGTGCGGCGGGTGGTCTCCTATTCCGAGGCGGTGGAGTACTTCGAACGCAACCACCAGCCGGACACCGTCCTTCTGCTGCGCGGGGTCAACGACCCCAAGATACCGGTCTACACCTGCGGCAGCTTCATGGACCTGGCGCACGCGCCGCTGGTGCCCAACACCCGCCTGCTCGGGGTGTTCGACATCATGGACTACCCGCCGGGGTTTCTGCTGCGCTACCCGCCCTGGAACCATCCACAGCGGCTCAGCCCGTTCCGGGACAACCCGGTGCTGTTCTCCATCTACCGGGAGTACAAGAACTGGGGAAAGATCCTGAGCGTGGGATCCGTGGGCGAGCTGAACGAGCTGGTCCAGAACCGCAAGACCAGGCAGTTCATCCAGATAGCCGAAGCCCTGCAGGACAAGAAGATCGCCGAGATCGCCGACCGCATCACCGCGCGCCGGGACACCGTGCACGTGATTCTGGTGGCGGGTCCGTCCTCCTCAGGCAAGACCACCTTCGCCAAGAAGCTGGCCGTGCAGCTGCAGGTGCTGGGCCGCAACCCCGTGCTCATCTCGCTGGACGACTACTTCCTGCCCCGGGAGCAGACCCCCCTGGACGAAGAGGGCAAGTACGACTTCGAGGCCCTGGAGGCCATCGACGTACCCCTGCTGAACGAGCAGCTCCTGCAGCTCATGGTTGGCAGGGAGGTCGAGGTGCCGCGCTTCGATTTTCACACCGGGATGCGCCGAGACTCGGGACACTTCTTGAGGCTTCCCCAGCGTTCCGTGCTGATCCTGGAGGGGATCCATGGCCTGAACGAGCGCCTGACACCCAGGATACCCAAGGAGCAGAAGTACACCGTCTACGTGTCGGCGCTGACGCAGCTGAACCTGGACGATCACAACCGCATCTCCACCACGGACAACCGGCTGCTCCGGCGCATGGTCCGGGACAGCCAGTTCCGGGGCCACACGGCCCAGCGGACGCTGGACATGTGGCCCTCGGTGCGCAAGGGGGAAAGCCGCAACATCTTCCCTTTTCAGAACAGCGCGGACTCTGCGTTCAACTCCGCCCTGGACTACGAATGCGCCGTGCTGAAGGTCTATGCCGAGCCCCTGCTGAAGACCGTGAAACCGGACCAGCCCGGGTTCCATGAAGCCCGACGGCTGCTCTCCTTCCTGACGAACTTCGCCCCAATTCCGCCCAGCTGGGTCCCGGAATACTCCATCCTGCGGGAGTTCATCGGGGAGAGCGCGTTCAAGTACTGAAGGTGGGCCTTCAGGTAGGCATCAGCTTACGCTGGATCAGCTCCTTGAACTCCGGATCGGAAGAGGTGAACATCAGCCCAAACCCGCTGTCGGTGAGCTCGCCTTCCCGGGATACCAGCCGTGCCGAGCGGACCACTTTGGCCTTGCCGGTGTAGTACTTCTGCCCGTCGTCATCCACCAGAATCTCTACCTCTTCGCCCAGGTCGAACAGCGACAGGTCCTCGGTCGAGATGAAGATGCCCCCCAGACAGAGGTCTTTGCTGCGGAACTCCATGATCTCGAACCCGCCCTCGGAATCGTGCTTGCGCACCACCGTGGTCACCATCACTCGCTTGCGCTCGGCAGCGCGTCTGTCTTCCATGCAAACCCTCCAGCGCCCGGCCTTCCGGGGACGGGGTCATTATAGAGGCTTTCCAGGGAAGCGTCAAATTGCGGGATCGCCGCTGTCGCCGCCGCCGCGGCAAATTGACAGCTATCGGTTGTGTACTATACTGTTAGGTGAGCAAGGGAGGAGACGATGAAAAAGTTCTGGTGGCTCTTCTTGGCGTGCATGTTCCTTGCCCAGCTCTCCTGGGCCCAGTTCTACACCAGGCTTCCGGCTGCGGAGCGCAAGGTGCTGGCGGAGGACTATTACCTGGTGGCCCAGCAGTATCGCGCCAGCGGCAAACCGGACAAGGCCCGCGAGTTCGAGCAGATGGCTTTCAACATCGATCCCACCCTGGATCCCTCCAAGATCCAGCTCAAGGAGCAGCCCAGCGCCGCGGAGCTGATGCTGGAGGGCCGTGCCCGACTCGCCGCTGTGCCCAGCCGAGCTCCGGGTGTCGACGAGCTCATCAAGACCAGGTTCCTCCAGCTGGTGGCCAACTTCCTCACCGAGGACACCGACGCTCTGCTCACGCTGCTGGACGGCTCGGTGTACTTCACGACCCTCGACCGGTCGCTCACCTACGACCAGATGCGCGGCCAGCTCCAGAGCTTCTTCACCCGCGCCTCGCTGGGCGGACTGGTGCCCACCCAGGTGTTCGACCTCTCCAGCCTGGTGATCGAGCCCGCCGGTGCAGAAGCCAACCGCTATTGGGGACCGGCCTACTCCCTGCGCATACGGGCCCGGATGGACTTCTCCGCCCAGGTGGCCTTCTGGGAGCAGGACCAGCGCTACCTCTACCACCAGCGCGACGGGGAGTGGGTGATCTTCAGCGTGGGTCAGGGGCTGCCCCCGGCCTCGTTCAGGCCCGCAGCGCCGCCCAAGGCCGAGCCCCGGGAGGAACCGCTGCTCATGGAGATCCCCGCAGCCACGCTGAAGGAGGACTTCCAGAGCTGCATCGGCTACTTCCTGGACAAGAACCTGGACCGCACCATGAGCTACTTCGCCGATGAGATCCACATCATCCGCATGAACGCCACCCTGACCCACCGGGAGCTCACCGAGACGTTCCGCGGCTATTTCGAGTCCGCGAGCTTCGGCGGCGCCACCGTCAAGGACGTGCTGGACCAGAACAGCATCTTCGTGGAGCCAAGCGACCGGTTCGCCTCCCAGGTGGCAGGACCGGTGTACCTGCTCACCGTCAAGACCCGCGTGGATCTCTCGGACGCCATCCCCTTCTGGACCCGTTTCCAGGACTACTACTTCCGGAAGGTGGGAGACTCCTGGAAGATCTTCGCCATATTCTGAACGTCTCCACGTATCCGCAGGAGTCCGGCAGGTAGGGCGAGAACAACGCGTGCAGAAGGGTGACCTTCCGGCAGGCGGAGCAGGTTCGGAAGCGCCTGGCGTAGACGGTGCAGCGCCGGGTGCGCAGGTCCAGGTAGCGGCAGGGATCGTCGTGCAGGATCACCAGCCTTCCCCACCGCCGCCGCCGGCCGTGGCAGCACAGCCCGCAGCCCTTGCAGAGCTCCTCCCATCGTCCCAGCCCGCGGAGCGCCCGCCGGAAAGGAGACCAGGCCGTCTGGGGGCTGCCTGCGGGCCGGCGCATCAGCGGTTGGACAGCGGTGCGAAGTAGCCGCTCTCGGTGCGGCCGCTGCGTCGGTGCAGAATCACCTCCACCTCCAGATCGAGGTAGCGCTCCCCGAAACCGGGGTCGGACACCGAGGTGTAGGTCAGCGTGTACAGCGGGGTGACCCGCGCGCGGATGTCTTCCACCAGCGAGCCGATGCCGGCGGGGCCGAAGTAATCGTACACCCGTCCCCCGGTCTCGCGGGCCAGGTACCGAAGCTCCGGCGCCGGATCGGCGCCAAAGCTGACCACCTGAAAGGAAATGAAGTTGTTCTTCAAGTACTGCAGCACTTCCGCCAGGGTGTAGCGGCCGAAGCTTTCCTCCGACAGGGCGCCACGGGTCAGGAACACCACCGACTTGCGGGAACGCCTGGGAATGAGCTCGGTGGTCGCCAGGCGCACGCCCAGATCGAGCCTCCACTTCTGAGCCTCCGCCCTGCGAGTGGCCGCCTGCACCGCCTCCAGACGGGTGCTGCCGAACGCGGCCTCCAACGCAGGCCGTTCGCCGGCGCTGATGATCTGCAGGTCCCCGCCGGTGCCGAGCTGACCGCGGATGGACTGCACGGCCTCCCCCACCTGTGAGCGGTAGGCCTCCATCGCTGGGCTGGCCTCCACCACCACGGACAGCTCCACGGGCAGCGGATCCGTGTTGGCCAGGGCCAGGCCCGGCTCGAGGACGTCCCGGTGCAGCTCCCGCACCCGGAAGTTCACGCCCTTTAGACCGAAAAGCGGCTTGCCGCTTCGATCCGCCACCGAAACGTCCACCGCCACCTTGGGGAACTCCGCCGACACCACCCTCTCCACCTGCACCGTCAAGCTGGAGTACAGGGCCCCCATCTCGCTCACCACGAAGATCCTGTTGCGGTCGAAGTCCACGGCGTACAGCTCGCCGTTGGGGCTTACCGTGAGGTGGCTGAGGTGCCCGGCCCCGGGGGACAGGTCCAGGAGGGTTTCCCACGTCTCCAACCCGATCCGGTAGCGCAGGATCCGCATGCCGTCGGCCACCAGCAGCGAGTCCGGCCCCTGGAACACCATCCCTTCCGGAGAATCGAGGACCCCCTCCCCGACGGCGCCCAGCGCGTTGCCGCTGGTGTCGAAGATCTGAATGCGTTTGCGGGCCCTGTCCGCCACGTACACCCGCTCCCCGCCTACGGCGATGCCCGTCGGCCCGGAGAGGACGCTCTGGCCCATGGTGAGGATGAAGGTGCCGTCCAGGTCGTACTTGGCAACCCTGCGGTTGCCCCAGTCGGTGACGTAGAGGTACCCCTTTGAGTCGGCGGCCAGATACTGCGGACCCAGCAGCTTTCCCGGCCCGCGGCCGCCTCCCCCGAACTGCCCCAGGCGTTGCCCCTCCAGGCTGCTCTTGATCACCTGGTTGTCGCCGTACTCGGTGATGAACAGGTAGGCCTCCCCGTCCCGGCGGTCACGCACCTCCAGGCAGTCGAAGGGCCGATCGTAGCCCTTGAGGCCGCCTTGAAGCACCCGCTCCACCTCGTTGTTCACGTCCAGGAGGACGATCTCGTTGCTGCCGAATCCCACCACGTAGACGCTGCCGTCGGCGCGGGCGTGCACCGCCGACGGGCGCTTCAGCGGGTACACCTCGGGGCTGGCCGTGTCCAGCTCCGCCGCCACCACGTACTGCGGATTCCGGCGCAGATCGCGGCTTAAGCCCCGCTGGAAGGAAACCGTTTCCACGCGGTCCCGCAGCACGCCCGTGCTCCACTGGCTGCTCGCGCCGGCGCCCTCGGCCAGGAGGTACTTCCACTCCGCCAGCCCCGCCTCTTCGAAGCCGGACTTGTAGAGCGCGTTGCCCAGCCACAGGCGGGGCAGCGGCGCTTGAGGCTTCAGGCTCAGGGCCTTCTCGAAGGACTGGACCGCCTCTCCGTAGTAGCCGGAATGGAAGGCGCGCACCCCGCCGCGAAACTGCTCGTCCGCGTGCAGCTGGTCCATGTCGATGGTCTGAGCCGAGGCCGAGGCCCCCGCCAGGAGCGCGGCCAGCGCGGCCAGAACGGGTCTGAACATGGCACTACTATACATGAAACGAGCCGGCCCCTACAACGCTTGAGGGTCGGCGCAGGAGCTCAGGGACAGACCAGTGCGCCCCGGGCTCAGGCGTAGGTGTCCACGCGGTGCTGCCCGTCGGAGACGGAACTGACCTTGCCCCTTAGGCCCAGGTAGAGGATCGACTTGATCTGGGCAAGGTCGATCACGTTGCTCTTGCGGCTCTCCGGGGGGCCGATCTGATCGTGAGCGACCGCGACCGCTGGAACGGTTGATACGTTCATCTCGAGCTTCTCCACCCTTGAGTATCGACCGATTCCGGGGTTAACTAAAATCGGTTTCCCCCTCGGGAGGAGAGCCCCCGGAGGGCAGCGCCTGGAGAGGTGGGGGCCCCTACCTGCGGGGCCCCCACCTCTGAATCGCCGGCGACGGCACTACTGCGCCTGATCCACGAAGGGCATGCCGAAGGCAGGCGGCCCCGCGGTGGGCTGCCCGGCCGAGACACCGTACCACAGCAGCTCGTCCGCCAGGTGCATGGCCTGGGCCGTGGTGAAGCGCCCGTCGGCCACCTTCCATGCGGCGGCGGATACTTCGTAGCTTGCCCGGGTGAGAAACACCGGCGCCTGGCCGTACTCCCCTCCGGCTTTGGGCGGAAGCGGGGTGTCCTTGTTTACGTTTTCCGTCTGCTCGAGCTGAGCCGGCATCAGGCCCGAGCCGTCCATGGCGGCTACGAAGAAGCGGCCATACTGCTGTTCCACGGAAACGCCCAGCACATGATCGGCCGCGTTGAAGGCGGCTACCACCTCCGCCACCAGCTCCGGCGTGTAGGTGTAGCTCCTCGCGCCGGGCTCCGGCGCGAACAGGCTCGCCCCCTCATTCCACAATGTGTCGTTCATGCTCTTCCAGACAGCGGAGGCGGCCTTGCGGTCCGCTGCAGCAGCGGCGGCGTCGTTCAGCACCTTGTCCCTCACCAGGGAAGCCTGGGCAAGGGCAGCCACCGCGAGCGCATGGGCCTGCAGCGTGGACAGGCCCTCAGGCGCCGAAAAAGAGGAGACGTTGGAGTCAACCGCCGAGCGGATCCGCGCGGCAAAGTCGGCGACGTAGCCGGCCGCCTTCTGCCTCAGATCGCTTCTCTCCGTCGTGAAGGCGAACCAGGACAGCGCCTGAACTCCACGAGCCAGCTCCCCGAAGGAGGCCCCGCCGGCAAGTCCCGAACGGTCGATAGCCGCCGCCAGGCTGTTCTCGAGGGCCCGGATCTTTTCCAACGGAAGCGGCGCCTGGTACCACGCGAAGCTTCCCGAGGCCGCCGTGGCCAGCGCGCTCAGGGCGATCAGGACCGCCCACTGATCGTTGAGCCTGGGCGTGGCGTCGCCGATCGCACCGTTCTTCCAGGCGTGCGCGAACAGGCCGTTTTCGAGCCGCATGTGCTGCACCATCCAGCCGGTGCCCGCGGCCGCCAGGTTGTAGAGCATGAGCGCGCGGAAGTGGTTGAGGGAGCTTCCCTTGGTCAGCCCTTCGAAGTGCTTTGCCCATTCCACGTCCTTCACGGCGGTCCAGGCCCAGGCCCCGGCGAGCACCGTCTTGTCGAAGGTGGCGGGGTCCCACCTCCAGCTCGCTCCGTCGCCGGCGTTCCAGCGCGCGGTGAAGTGAGGGTCTCCGGAGGCGTAGGGCACGAGCACGAAGTACGGGTTCGCCAGCGGGGGCTTCTCCAGGCCGGCTTCTTTGAGAACCGCCATCACCTTCTCGGGTGGGGGCGTGAAGCGAATCCCCATGCCGGACTTGCCCATCTGCAGGCTCGACAGGTTGTAGAGGGAATACCAGTAGGACTCCCAACTGGCTCGCTGCCAGAGATCCTGCGGTGGAGCGGTCTTGGCCGCCGAGGGTTTCTCAGGGACCCCCCCGGCAAGGACAAGCCCCGGCGCCAGGAGGGCAAAGACGAACAGGAACAACACCGGAGAAACGATCCTGCCGTGCCCCTCGGTTCTCCCATTCTTGCTGATCCGCGGGTACTGCATCGTGATACTCCTTGGAAACAGAAATGGCGCACAGAGACGCATGCTTTTGGTCCCTATGCCAGAAGTGGGCCGCGGTGGGCCGCGTTTCCACGAAACGCCGGGCTGGATGAACGGGCCCTTCGGCCCCTGCCGTCATCCGCCTGCTGTGCGTAGACGCTTGCAGCTCCGGGAATCTTACCTTGGCGGCGCGGTGGGGAACTGTCGGGCTATGTTGGGCTGGGTGGCGAAGCGCGAAGGATTCTGAGCAGTGCTTCGAACTCCTCCCGGCAGTCCATGCACAGCTCAAGGTGGTGCTTCACCTGAGGCAGGAGGGCGCCCGCGTCCTCGCCGCGGGCGACCGCTTCGGCGAACTGGTCCAGCAACCGGTAGGCCTCGTCGCAGGCGATCTCCCTCTCGGAGGTGGCCGCGAGCATGGCGGCCATTCGTCTCAGGCGCTCGGCCTCCCGGATGAGGCGCCGGCGCGACGGCTGCCCCCCTCCCGCCAGGCGGGCAAACCAGTGGAGAACCGGGCTGAAAAACGCAGCAAGTCTACCCATTGCTGTCCTCTCCCGTCTTGATGCTCCCTGCGGGCGTTCCCTTACCTCCGGCCCGCTCCTTCCAGCAGCTGGTCGACGGTCATGCCTTCCCGTGCCAGGCGGCGTTTCAAGCGCAACCTGGCGTCGTGCAGGAGCTTGTAAAGCGCGTTGCGGTTGGTCCCCAGCCGGCGGGCCGCCTCTTCCAGAGGCATGCCCGCAAAGGCGACCGCCTGGATGGCCTGCCGCTGCCGGTGCGTCAGCTCCTCGGCCATGATCCGGCGCACCCAGCCGATCGTGTCCGAGCGCTCGGAGGCCGCCGCCGGCACCTCCCGATTGTCCGCCATGAACGCCTCTGCGCTGCCCTCCTGCACCAGGGAGTCAAGGGAGACATCCTGCCAGCGCTTTCGGCGTAGCTCCGTGAGGGCGACGCGCACTGCAACCTTCTGCGCCCACGTGGTGAAGCGGCTCCGTCCTTCGAAGGAATCCAGCTTCTCCAGAATGCGCAGCAGCGCTTCCTGGGAGAAATCCTCCGCCAGTGACTCGAAATCTCTGCCCGAAGTCCTGACCCACCCGCGCAGAGCGTGGCCCAGTCCCCAGACCAGCACCGCCCTCAGGTCGGCGAGCGCCGCGTCACGGACCGGGCTTTCCGGTCCGAGATCTCTGAGCCATTCCTCGTTGCTGCGCTGGGCGGCTTCCATCCGATGCGTCTGTCAGGGATTGTACCTGAGCAAATCGGCCCTAGCAAGGCGGCCGTTTGAGCCGGCAAGACAGCCGTTGCTGGGGCCGTCTATCCTGTGAGCGCGACAATCGGCTCTTTGGCCGATCCCCTGGCCGCTTGGAGGCGTGAGATATTCGAGGAAATAGACAACGCGAAGGCGTGCGAAATCCCCTGCCGCAGCCGACAAACCGGCGTGGGACTGGGCCCCGGTGGCCTGCCTGAAAGCCACCGACATCTTTCGGGACCTGAGTGAAAAGGAAATCGAGGAGAGGTGTTCGGCCGGCGCATCTGGCGCTGGAGGAGCAACTCGAGCAGATCGCCCGGCGCGAGGTGCCCGCCCGCCTGGTCGAGTTCCTGTTGCGCTGGGCCGAACCGGGAAGCGGGGCCCTCCGTGGTTATACCCAGATGGACATCGCGGATGCGATCGGGGCGGCCCGGCAGACGGTAAGCCTTGAGCTGAGGCGTCTGGCTTGCAGAACCCGGAGAACCTGAGCCTGATCCGTGGCACTGCCCGCTCTATCGCGCTCAGGACCCTGGAGGTAACCACCAGTCAGGGCGGCTGAGAGGAGCTGACGGGCGAACAGGTCGTCATGGCTCCGGTTGAAGGGGATGGGGGGCGCATCCTGGGCTGCGCCGTGCCGGGTATCGAGGGGGGCGAGCTCATGGCGGCTGTCCAGATCGCGATGATGGGCGAGCTGCCCCAGGGTCCAGTGGGACGGAGTGTTCGCGCACCCTTGCTTATCTGAAAGCCTGAACACCCTGTTCGGCTCGCTGCGGTAAGATTTCCTCAGCTCGGCTCGTCCATTGCAGCGGTGCAGAGGCCGCCGAAGCGGCTATCGGCTGCACGAGACTGCTACCGGTGCAAGGAGACGAAGCTATGGCACGAGCGATCTGGAACGGAAAGGTCATCGCAGAGAGCGATCGAACCGAAATCGTCGAGGGCAACCACTATTTCCCTGCCCAGGCGGTCAAGTCCGAGTACCTCAGGGAGTCCGATCACCACACCGTCTGTCCCTGGAAGGGTACGGCCAGCTACTACGACCTGGTGGTGGAGGGCAAGGTCAACGAGAACGCGGCCTGGTACTACCCGGCGCCCAAGAGAGCGGCGGAGCATATCCGCGGCCGCATCGCCTTCTGGAAGGGCGTCAAGGTCGAAGGCTGAAGCGATGGATGAGAGGATCACCGTCTACGGGGCGGCCTGGTGCCCGGACTGCCGGAGAGTGAAGAAGCTGCTTGCGCAGCATCGCACCGCGTATCGCTGGGTAGACACAGAGGAAAGCCTCGACGCGCAGGCCCGCGTCCGGGAGCTGAACGGGGGCCGCTTCCGCGTCCCGACGCTGGTGTTCCCCGACGGGAGCGCCATGCCCGAACCCGGCAACGCCGAGCTCATGGTGCGCCTTGGTCTGACCAGCCGCGCCTCCAGGCCCTGCTACGACGTGATCGTCATCGGAGGCGGCCCTGCCGGACTGACCGCCGCGGTCTACACCGGCAGGGACGCCTTCGAGACCCTGATCCTCGAGCAGGCGGGAGTGGGGGGGCAGGTCGGCCTGACCCAGACCGTCGACAACTTCCCGGGGTTCGAAGCGGGGATCGGCGGCGCTGAGCTCGCCGAACGGCTGGCCGCCCAGGCCGAGCGCTTTGGGGCGGAGGCCCTCCAGGGGGAGGAGGTCACCGGCATCGTCCGCGACGGGCAGTACCTGGTGGTGCGCTCCGCCAGCAATCGCGAGTACATCGGCAGGGCGGTGCTGGTGAGCACGGGCAGCCACTATCGCAGGCTCGACGTTCCCGGGGAAGAAGCGCTGACCGGCGTGAGCCTCCACTACTGCGCTACCTGCGACGGTCCCCTCTACCGGGGCAAGCGCGTCCTGGTGGTGGGCGGCGGCAACAGCGGCTTCGAGGAAGGGCTGTTCCTGTCCTCCATTGCCGGCGAGGTAACCATCGTCGAGTTCGCCCCGGAGGTGAAGGCCAGCCGCATCCTCCAGCACAAGGTTGCTTCCCGGGGGAACATGAAGGTGCTCACGAACCGGGCCGTTAGAGAGATCAGGGCCGAGGGGAGCAAGTTGTCCTCGGTCTCGATCGAGAACCGCAAGACCGGAGAGGTCGAGGAGCTTCACCCCGACGGGGTCTTCGTGTTCATCGGGCTCACCCCGAACACAGATTTCCTGCCGCCGACGATCCGCCGCGACCGGTGGGGGTTCATCATCACGGATGCCACGCTGCAGACGAGCCTGGAGGGAGTGTTCGCCGCAGGCGACGTGCGGCAGGGGAGCACGAAGCAGGCGGTTTCGGCGGCCGGGGAAGGCACCACCGCGGCGCTGATGATACGGCAGTACCTTCAGTCGATCGGAGAGGCCAGGAGCGGCAGCACCGTGGAGCGGGAGACGGCGCAGGGGCGGTGATTGCCGAAACCGCCGCGCTGCGCCGGGCCGGACGCCTGGTGAAACAAAGACGAACCCTGTAGTGCACTGCAGGGTCAAGCGAAAAAAGGCAGAAATGGGACCCCGCCGGCCTCCGGCCCCCACTACGACCGGCCGGCCGAAGCGGGTATCACTCGCATCGCCCTGACCGCCTGGACCCGGATCGACCGGCTCGACGCCTCCGACCGCGACAGGATCCTGCGATTCATCGATGCCTGGCGGGACCGGGGGGCTGGAGAAGACCGCCGACTGATCGGCCCCGCCGGGCGGCTCGGTAGCGGCGGTTCGCCGTTTTTGCCCGCCGTTTTCGCCGGCGAAACTGTTGACGTAACGTAACGTTAGGTGTAGCATGGGTGTAAATCACCATGACGTCCAGCGAGTTGGCGAGGAGGGCGGGAGTCACCCTGCGGACGGTGCGTTTCTACGAGGAGAAGGGAATCCTGACACCCGCGGCCGTTTCCGCAGGCGGCAAGCGGCTCTACGATGCGGAAGCGCTGGCCGCCCTGGGCAGGGCCAGGCTCCTCAAGGAGGCCGGCATGAGCGTCGATGAGATCGTGAGCACCCTCCAGACGCTCTCCACGAAAAAGACCAGAAACAAGGCCCGTCAGCAGGCCCACGCCGCCCTGCTTGCCGCGGCGCGTGCCAGGATCGCCGGGCGCATCCGGGAGCTGGGCCGGCTGCAGCAGGCGCTGGACAGGGCCCTGGAGAACGAAGAGAGCTGCGGCGCCTGCGGGGCGCCGGATTGCCGCGCCTGCCCGGCGCTGGACACCTGGGCTCGATTCGGACTGGAGAATCCCTCCAAGGAGGAAAGCACATGAGCAAGGTTCTGATCGTTTACCACTCCTTCGGCGGCAACACCGAAAAGATGGCCGTGGCGCTGGCCGCAGGCGCCGGGGAGGTCGAGGGGGTCGAGGTTGCCGTGAAAAAGGCTGCCCAGACCACCGGGGAGGAGCTGGCCTCCGCGGACGCTCTGGCGTTTGGGGCGCCCAACACCTTCGGCGGCATGGCGGGAGCCCTGCGGGAGCTTTTTGATCGTGGCTGGGCCCTGCATCAGAAGCTCGCCGGGAAACCTGCCGCCGCCTTCAGCTCGGAAAACCCCGGACAGTCCGCCGCATTGAAGGAGATCGAGAAGTTTACCGGCTTGTACGGCCTGAAGGAAGTCGCCCCGGGGGTGACCTCCGCCACGGCTCCCGGGCCTGAAGACCTGGAGCGCTGCAGGACGCTGGGACGCAGCCTTGCAGAAGCGGCGATCCGCTAGCCCATGTTCAGGGTTTTGCCGATTTCCGGCGTGTAAGTCCTTACAGCG
>CAZBDU010000070.1:0-27129 GCA_964490725.1 uncultured Spirochaetaceae bacterium
GCCCGGGGGGGGGGGGGGGGGGGGGGGGGGGCCCCGGGGGCGGGGGGGTTGTGGGGGGGGGGGGGGGGCCCGGGCGGGCCGGCCCCCCGGGACCCTTCAGGCTTCGCTTCCGGACTTTTCCGAGCTTCTTGAATCGGAGCCCTTCGACTCCGAGCCCTTGGACTCCCCGCTCTTGGGCTCCGAGCTCCCCGCGGAGCTCTTGCCGGAGCCGTTGCCGCCGATGGAAGAGCTCTTCCTGTAGTCGGTGGTGTAGAAGCCGCTTCCCTTGAAGATGATCCCCAGCCCGCCCCCGAACAGCCGCCTCAAGGCCGACTTGCTACACCTGGGGCAGCGCTTCAGAGGCTCGTCGGTGATGCGCTGCAGCTCCTCGAAATGGTATCCGCAAGCTTTGCACTCGTATTCGTAGGTTGGCATCAGATACTCCTGCGGTAATATTGCACAGCAGCTCGTTTGGGCGTCTGAAAAATACTACGAAATGCCCATGCGGGACAACAGCTCCTAACGGCGCACCGGAACTCCCCGGGCGGCCAGAAACTCCTTGATCCCCGGGATCGAGTAGGCGCCGAAATGGACCATCGAGGCGATCAGCGCCGCGTCGGCCCGTCCCCGGAGGAACACTTCCTCCAGGTGCTGCGGCCTGCCCGCCCCTCCCGAGGCCACCACCGGGACCCCGACGTTTTCGCTGATCAACCGCGTCAGCGTGAGCTCGTAGCCGTCCTGGGTGCCGTCCGCGTCCATGGAGTTGAGCACGATCTCCCCGGCGCCCAGGCCCTCGGCGCGCCGCGCCCACTCCAGGGCGTCCAGGTCCGTGGGCGTGCGGCCCCCGTCGATGAACACGCGGTAGCCGCAGGGAAGGCTCCCGTCCCGGGCGGCGTCCATTCCCAGCACGATGCATTGGGAGCCGAACAGGGAGGCGCCCTGCTCGATGATCGACGGGTGGCGCACCGCCTGCGAGTTGACGCTGATCTTCTCCGCTCCCGCCAGCAGAACGGCGCGCATGTCCTCCACCGAGGCGATCCCCCCGCCCACGGCGAAGGGGATGAAGATCACCTCGGCAACGCGGCGCACCGTGTCGATGAAGAGCTTCCGGCGCTCCGCCGAGGCGGTGATGTCGTAGAAGACCAGCTCGTCCACGCCTTCCTGGTAGTAGCGGCGCGCCATCTCCACCGGGTCGCCGACGTCGCGGTTGTCCTTGAAGCGCACCCCTTTGGTGGTCCGCCCGTCCCTCACGTCCAGGCAGACGATGATCCGTTTGGCCAGCATCACGGTTCCCAGGCCAGGAAGTTGGCCAGCAGCCGCAGGCCCGCCGGCCCGGACTTCTCGGGGTGGAACTGGACGGCCGCCAGGTTGTCCCGCCCCACCGCGGCGGCGAAGCGCCGGCCGTACTCGCTTTCCGCGAGAATCTCCTCCCTGACCGCAGGCAGCGGGTAGTAGGAATGAACGAAGTAGAAGAAGGTTCCGTCCGGGATTCCGGCGAAGATGGGATGCGGGCGCACCTGGAAGAGGCGGTTCCATCCCATGTGGGGAACCTTCAGTCCCTCAGCCCGCGGGAAACGCAGCACCTCCCCGGGGAGGATCCCCAGGCAGCGGGTGTCCCGCTCCTCCGAGCGGGCAAACACCACCTGGCAGCCGATGCAGATGCCCAGCAGGGGCCTTCCGGAGGCGTGGAAGCCGCGGATGGCCGCGTCCAGCCCCGTACGCTGAAGCTCCGTCATGGCCGCGCGGGCCTCCCCAACGCCGGGGAAGATGAGCCGCGAAGCCCGCTCCACCTCCTGCGGGCGGTCGGTGACGGCGAAATCGGCGCCCAGGTGCTCCAGGGCCGTCTGCACGCTGCGCAGGTTCCCGGCCTGGTAGTCCACCACCACCGTCTCAGCCACGGCCAGCTCCGATGAGCGCCTGGATCAGCCCCAGCGTCTCCCGGGCGGACAGGCGCAGGCCCGAGAGGCGGATGCCCGACGGCTCCATCGTTACCTCCATCCCCTTCAGGCGCTCCGCCACGTCCGGCAGCTGCTGCTCCCGCAGCAGCGCCACCACGGCCAGACGGAGCAGCGACTCCAGGATGCGAGCGTTCTTCACCTCCTCCAGCCCGAAGAAGGCCCCCACCGCCACCCCGTCCCCCGCAGGCCGCGCCGTGACCCAGCTCCGGCGAATCGGCAGGCGGCTCAAGCCCGCCGCGCCGCCGGAATCGGGCAGAACCGGAAAGAACACGATCAGCTCGCTGGTCTCCATGTCCCTCCGTGCCGCCTGGGGCAGAGGGTCCGGACCCGGCTGGCGCAGCAGGGCCAGCAGGCGTTCCATACCCGCGGTGGCCACCAGGATCAGCCTTCTTTCGGGCAGAGCCAGCTGCAGCGGCTCCCGCCGGCTCGCCCAGAACTCGCCGCCAGGCCCCTGCCGCTGCCAGTCGGGGCTGCACCCCAGCTGCCAGCTCAGGCTTCCAGAGGGGTAGTCGCCCAAGGCTATGGCGGCCATCTCGGGAGGGGCCCCCGGCCTCAGGCGGAGGGAGGCGTACAGCCGCTCGGTGCGCCTGAGCGCCTCGCGGAGCTGCACGTCCTTCCCGCCTCCGGGAAGGAGATCCGCCAGCAGGTCCTGGAAGGCATCGAGCCGGGCGGCCAGGTACAGGGTGTCCCCCGGGGGCAGGGCCGCCATCCAGTCGCGGCTGCGGCGTTCCGGCAGCGTCGCGCAGGAGGCCAGCAGGGCGACGGCGGCCAGGAGCGCCGGCAGCCGCTTCATGCGCTCCTCTCGCCGGTGGCCGCCTCCAGGAAGACCGAGCAGCGCTCCGAGCCGCAGTCCAGCTCCCGGGACTGCTCGTGGCGGCGCCACTCCCAGGAAACGGCCAGGGTCTCGCCGGCCAGGTGATCCTGGTATTCCTCCACGGCCTCCTGGACCGGCCTGGGGCCCTCCAGGTACAGGCGGATACGGTCCGTCACGTTGAGGTCCATCTCCCGGCGCAGGTTCTGGATCCCCCGCACCAGGTCGCGGACGATTCCCTCGCGGACCAGCTCCGGGGTGAGCTCCTGATCCAGCGCCACCGTCAGAGAGCCCTCGTTCAGGACCTTCAGGTTGTCCTTCTCCCGGCGGGTGATGCTTACCGCCTCCATGGTGAGGTCGAAGCTCCGCCCGCCCGCCTCCAGGGAGAGGGTGGCCCCTTCCAGGAGCGACTGGATCTCCCGCATGGTGAGCGCCTCGATGCGCCGCGCCGCGCTCTTCATGGCGCTTCGCAGCTGCTTCCCCAGGACGCGGTAGTTCGGCTTGGCCGAGTACTCCACCAGCTCTTCCTCGTTCTCCCGGAAGACCACCGTCTTGACGTTGAGCTCCTCCTTGATGATCTCCTCCATTTCAATGAGGACGCGCCTGGCCCGCTGGTCCCTGGTCACCAGGTGCAGCGCCCTGAGGGGCTGGCGGATCTTCAGGTTGTGCAGGGAACGCAGGGCCCTGCCCATGCTCACCGCCTGCCGGGTGAGCTTCATCTTCTGCTCCAGCTCGGGGTTGCGCAGGGCCGGGTCGTAGCCGGGGTACTCGGTCAGGTGCACCGACTCCGGCCCGTCCTCCCCATGGAGATTGCGGTAGATCTCTTCGGTGATGAAGGGGATGAAGGGAGCCGCCACCTTCACCAGCTTCAGAAGCACCGCGTAGAGGGTCTGGTAGGCCTGCTCCTTGTCCAGGTCGTTTTCGCTCTTCCAGAAGCGCCGCCTGGAGCGACGGATGTACCAGTTGTTCAGGGAGTCGATGAACTCCACGAAGGGGGCGATGGCCCGCTGCAGATCGTAGAGCTCCAGCTGCCCGCTCACCTCCTGCACCATCCGTTCGGACTCCGAGAGGATCCAACGGTCCAGAGGGTTCTCCGGGTTCTCCGGGGCCGCGGCCGGGGCCGCTCCGTCGATGTTGGCGTAGGTGACGAAGAAGCTGTAGGCGTTCCAGAGAGGGATGATGACGTTCTTGAGCACCTCCCGCACGCCGCCGTCGGAGTAGCGCAGATCCTCCGCCTTCACGCAGGCCGAGTCCATCAGGAACAGCCTCAAGGCGTCCGCCCCGAACTCGTTCATCACCTCCATGGGGTCCGTGTAGTTGCGAGCGCTCTTGGACATCTTCTTGCCGTCCTCCGCCAGCACCAGGCCGTTCACCACCACGTTGCGGTACGCAGGGGTGCCGAACAGCGCCGCCGCCAGGACGGTGAGGGTGTAGAACCAGCCCCGCGTCTGGTCCAGGCCCTCGGAGATGAAGTCCGCCGGGAAGTTGGCCTCGAAGTGCTCCTTGTGCTCGAAGGGATAGTGGTTCTGCCCGTAGGGCATGGCCCCCGACTCGAACCAGCAGTCCAGCACCTCGGGGATGCGCCTCATGGTGCCGCCACAGGCGCTGCAGGGAAAGACGATCTCGTCGACGAAGTGCTTGTGCAGATCCTCCGGCCTGGCCCCGGACAGCTCCTCGAGCTCGGCCCTGCTGCCGACGCAGGCCGTCTCCTGGCAGGACTCGCACTTCCAGATGGGTATGGGGTTTCCCCAGTAGCGATTGCGCGAGATGGCCCAGTCGCGTGCACCCTCCAGCCACTTGCCGAAACGGCCGTCCCGCAGATGCTCGGGAACCCAGTGGATGGTGGCGTTGGCCTGGAGCATCGTGGACTTGATCTTGCCAACGTCCACGAACCAGGAGGAGATGGCCCGGTAGATCAGGGGGGAGGCGCAACGCCAGCAATGGGGGTAGCTGTGCTGGTAGGTGGCGTGGTGTACCACCGCGCGGCGGGCCTTCAGGTCGCGGATGATCGCCTTGTCCGCATCCTTCACGAACTGTCCCTGGTAGTCGGAGACCTCTTCGGTGAAGCGGCCCTCCGCGTCCACCGGGCAGACCGTGGGAACCTCCGTGTCCTTCAGCAGCGAGTAGTCCTCTTCCCCGAAGCCGGGCGCCGTGTGGACGATCCCGGTGCCGTCTTCGGTGGACACGTAGTCGGCCAGGTAGGTCCTGAAGGCCCCCTTTGACCTCAAATCCGCGAAGTAGGGAAAAAGCGGCTCGTACTCCACGCCCGAAAGCTCCCGCCCCGGGAGCTCGGCCACTACCCGGTACTCCTCACCACCTTTATAGTAGGCTTCGAGCCTGTCCCGCGCCAGGATGTAGTGCTCCTGTCCGTCCTGCACCTCCACGTAGGTGATCTCCGGGCCCAGCGCCAGCGCCAGGTTCGAGGGAAGCGTCCATGGCGTGGTGGTCCAGGCCAGGAAGTACGTGTCGGGGCGCCCCTGGAGGCGGAACTTCACCGTCAGAGAGGGGTCCTGAACGTCCTGGTAGCCCCCCAGGTTCAGCTCGAAGTTGGACAGCGCCGTGGAGCAGCGCGGGCAGTAGGGCAGGATATAGAATCCCTCGTACATCAACCCCCGCCGCCACAGCTCCTTCACCACCCACCAGATGGACTCCATGTAGTCCGGGTCCATGGTCTTGTAGTCGTTGTCGAAGTCCACCCAGCGGCCCAGGCGCGTGATGATCCGGCGCCACTCGCGGGTGTAGCGCAGCACGATGGAGCGGCAGGACTCGTTGAAGCGGGCCACGCCGAACTCCTCGATCTGCCGCTTGCCCGAGATGCCCAGCTCCTTCTCCATCTCGTACTCCACGGGCAGCCCGTGGCAGTCCCAGCCGAAGCGACGCTCCACCTTCATCCCCTTCATGGCCTTGTAGCGAGGGATGATGTCCTTGATGGTCCCGGGCACGAAATGGCCGAAATGAGGCAGTCCCGTGGCGAAGGGAGGCCCGTCGTAGAACACGTACTCCTCGCGGCCTTCCCGTTGGCGGATGGACTCGGGGAAGATGTCCTGCTCCGCCCAGAAGGCCAGGATCCTCTCCTCCATGTCGGGAAAGCTGACTTTGGGGTCGACCGGATCGTACAACGCTGCCTCCTGTGCGCTGATGGGCTGTGGTCACCGGAATCTCTAAAAGACTCGATGGGTGGGCGCGTTAAATATAGGGAAAAAGAAAAATCGCTGTCAAGCTCAAGGGCCTCGAGCCCTCGAGCCGCCGGGCCGGTCAGCCGGTCTTGGGACCGCGCTCCGCGGCCGGGGGGCTTTCAGTTCTCCTTGAGGATCTCCAGGTCGTAGCGGTCCTGCACCCAGGACTTGTGCTTGGCCTCCTCCCCGGCGAGCAGCGAGAAGAGGCCCCGAAGGTCCTCGACCTGTGCGGCCGCGGCCAGACCTCGGTAGAGGGCCTCCGCCTGTCCCTCCTTCTTGATCACCAGGATGAGGAAGTCGCCATACTCCATGTCGGGCGAAAAGGGCACGTCCACCAGGAACTGGTCCAGCTTCAGGTCCTCCGCCGGGCCGGGAGCAAAGGAGGAGGCGATCCTGCCGCCCCGCTGCGCTTCCCGGAGCTTGCGCTCGTGTTCCTGCTCCATGCCGGCCATGGACAGGAGAAGCTGTCCGAACCCCTGGCGGTCGGTGCGGCGGGCGTAGTCCCTGTACAGCGTCTGCGCCTGCCGTTCGCGCTCGATCGCGAAGGCAACGATCTCCTCTACCGTATTCAGCCTCTTGCCGTTCTCCATGCCTGCATCATAGCCGGCGATGCGTTGCGTTGACAAGGAAAGCTCCTTGTGAGTAGACTTCTGGCAACCCAGGGACCGGCGTCGACAGCACATGAAAACCCCCCCGGCTTCAGGCAGGAAGACGGCTCAAGGTATCAGCAGGCAGTCCAGGATCACGGTGCTTTCCCTGCTCAAGAACTACTACGACGAGCAGGTCTTCGGCGTCCTGGTCAAGGACTTCTACAACTCCGATCCCGAGATCAGTCTTGCCGCCATCCAGGCTTCCGGCTCGCTGGGCAACGAGGTGGCCATTCCCCACCTCTATCGCATCCTCGAGCAGGGAAGCGAGGCGCAGAAGGTGGCCGCCATCCGCTCCCTGGCCGCCGTCAACGCTCCTTCGGCGGTGGAGAGGCTGGCCAAGTACTTCACGGTCTTCCCTTCCCTCCAGATCCGCCAGGAGCTGCTGCGGGCCCTAAACAGCATCTCGCCCATGCATCCCAAGGTGCAGGAGCTGAACCGCGCAGTCCTGCTGGAGGCCGCCACCTCCGCCGCGTTCCAGGACACCGCCCTGCTGGGCCTGGTGGAGGCGGGCGACATGGAGACGGTGGGCAACCATCTCCTTCGCAGCGCCCCCGAGGCCCAGCGCCTGGTCCTGAAGCGGCTTCTGGCCGCCTCGGGGTCCCAGAGTGCCGCGCTGCTGGCCTCGCTGAAGGGTCGGACCGGCTCGCTGGACCCGCTCACCCTGGGCTGCTACCTGGCGGCGTATCTGCTGCGCAGCCCTGCGGCGCAGGCGAACGCCGTCTACGATGCCCTTCGCGGCGCCGAGCCAGAGGCCACCACCTCCTTCCTCTCGAGCCTGGCCGGCGCAGCCGCCAGGTTCCCCAACCAGGCGCTGGCGTTCCGGCTGCTGCTTCGCATCCCCTATGTGGACGCGATCACCGAGGCCATGAACGGTGATGCTCTGATCGAGGTGGTCCAGGAGGTGAAGTCCCAGGCACCTCTGGCCCTGAACGAGCTCATCTTCACGACGGCGACGCACCTGGAGGCGGTGTTCGCCAAGATCCGCAAGCAGCACCTGAGCCTGAAAGAGGTGAAGGAGAAAGACGAGCTTCTGGTGGTGATCCTGGCCAAGATCATGGAGCGCTACGCCACCCAGGAGCTGCTCCGGGAGACGCAGCGCTTCTTCCGCGCCGAGGTGATCCAGAACCCGGGGCCGCTGGTGAACCGCATCAAGACCCGCCTCCAGGGGGCGTCCCCCGACGAGCGCAACCGTTTCGGCGCCTGCCTGCCGCTGCTCATGAGCTCCGACCGGCTGCAGCGGCTCAACATTGCGCGCACCCTCACCAGGGTGGACCTCAGTCATCCCTCGCTGCTGCGCCGGCTCAACCGGCTGGTCCGGGTGATCGGCACACTGGAGATCCGCAATTCCGCCAAGAAGATCCTGGAGATCCTGACCTTCGCCCGGGAGGAACGCATTCCCTTCCTGGAAGAAACCTGCGTGGTCACCCTCTGCCAGTTGCTGAACCGCGTCGCCATCGAGCAGGCCAGGGGCGTGCTGGCCAATCCCGAGGGGAACCCGCCGTCGGTGAGCGGCTACATCCGGGGCGCCCGCTTCGTACCGGCCAAGATCTTCCTCAATCCTCTGCTGAAGCTGCTGCTGAACCCGGAGCTGGCGCCGCGGCTCCAGGCGCTCATCGTGGACAGCCTCGAGCGTATGGACCTGGCCGGCGCCGGCACGGCCATGCCGCCGCTGATCCGATCGCTGCGTTTTCCCGAGATCGCCGCAGAGCTGAAAACGCGCATCGCTTCCATCGTGGCCCGCCACGCCGACGCCTCGCTGTTTCAGCCGCTGCTGGACCTGACCGCCGGGGAGGACCCCCTGGTGAGGCAGCTCGCCGCGCGGACCCTGAAGACCGTGGCGCAACGGGAACGACACCTGCCCTCGGACGTGCTCACCAACCGCCTGTACCTCCTGCTGGAGGACGGGGAGAAGCCCGTTCAGATCGAGGCGCTGCTGGCCCTCATCGGCTTGAGCGACGACTATGCCATCCAGATCCTGCTCGATCACATCAAAGAGGGAGACGAGGAGATCATCAGCCAGGTCCTTGCGAACCTGGAGCGCCCCCCCGGCCGGGAGCTGCTGGCTCCGCTGCTCGAGCTGTTGGGCTCCGAGAGCCGGGTGGTCCAGGAGCGGCTGCGGGAGGTCATGCCCGAGCTCTGTCAGGGGGAGTACGCTCAGGAGATCCGCCAGGCGCTGCTGGCATTGCTGAAGGAGGAGGAGTCCTCTCGGGGCGGGGCGCGGGTAGCGCACCGTACGGCCGCCGAGGACATCATTCAGCACGCAAAGCTGGAGTTCAAGTTCAAGCGGGAGAACGCCCAGGAGCTGACCGTGCTGTTCACCGACATCGTCAGCTACACGGAGAAGAGCTCCAGCTCGGACGCCACCACACTGATGAAGCTGATCCAGGCGTTCGAAGAGATCACGTTGCCCACGATTGCGGCTTTCAAGGGCACGCTGGTCAAGAAGATGGGGGACGGGCTGCTGGCCACGTTCAAGCATCCTTTAAACGCGGTGCTGGCGGCCCTGCAGATCCAGGAGAAGATCCGGGGCTACAACGAGTACAAGACCGACCGGGAGAAGTTCGACGTACGGGTGGGCATCAACACCGGGCTGGTGATCCGCAAGGACAACGACGTGTACGGAGACACCGTCAACGTGGCCTCCCGCATGGAAACGTCCGCCAGCCCCGGGGATATCCTCCTGACGCACCGAACCTACGAAGGGGTGAGGGAGCACGTGCGCTGCGTTCGACTGGGAGACATCCAGGTGAAAGGCAAGCAGCAGGCCATCACCACCTACTCCGCCGAGCAGGCCCTCGTCGACGTGCAGCGCATGCTGAGAGACGGCCGCCCCACCGACGCCGAAGCCCAGAGACTCGAGGCCGCTGGTTCCCTCACGGGCCTGAGGGAGTCGATGTTCTCGCCGAAGTTCGTCGTACCGGAGGGCCTTTCGCTGGACAGAACGATCGCCGAGAGCCTCCGCGCCCTGTTCACCGACATGTCCGCCGCGGTGGAAGACATCGCCTCGGACTACCACGCCGAGTACGTCTTCAAGCGCTACCTGCAGCAGCGTTGGGACGGGCTGATCTCCACGGTCCGGAGCCCGGCTTCCTGAGCCCGGCTTAATGCCGAACCGCCGGGCCGGGGGCCGCCGTCGCACCCCGCCGTCTCGCTCTGCCTTCGATGCCCCTCGATGAGCTGCCCTTTGACTCTTTTCCAGGGGAGTGGTATAGTAGCTGCGGGCATAGCTACATCGATACTCAAAGGAGGGCCATTGGCTCAGAAAGAACAACGGATCAACGAGAGGATCCAGGTCAGGGAAGTCCGGCTCGTGGACGATCAGGGCAATCAGCGGGGCATCATGCCCACGGTCGAGGCGCTGCAGATTGCCAGGCAGGCGGGGCTGGACCTCGTGGAGGTGTCGCCGAACGCGAGCCCGCCGGTATGCCGGCTCCTGGACTACGGCAGGTTCAAGTTCGAGCAGGAGAAGAAGCTCAAGGAAGCCAAGCGCCGGCAGAAGCAGCTCCGGTTGAAAGAGATTCGCATGCAGCCGAAGATCGACGATCACGATCTTGGCTTCAAGAGCAAGCATATCCGGCAGTTCCTGGACGAGGGCTACAAGGTCAAGGTAACGGTACGCTTTCGAGGACGGGAGCTCGCCCACACGGAGCTGGGGCGCAACGTCCTGGAGCGTGTCCTGACGCTGCTGGAGGATTCCTTCGTCGTTGAACGCACGCCCGTCATGGAAGGGCGGATGATGTCGATGATAGTGAGCCCGAAGGCCAAGAAGTAGAGCTTTTCAGACCCGAGGAGAATGCACGGTATGCCCAAGATGAAGACCCGCAGGAGCGCAGCGAAGCGCTACCAGATCACAGGCAGCGGGAAGGTGCGGTACAAGAAGCAGGGGCTGCGCCACATCCTTACCAAGAAGAGCCGCAAGCGGAAGCGCCGGCTGCGCAGCCCCGCCATCCTGAGCGGGGTGGAAACCAAGAGAGTGAAGAAACTGCTCCCCTACGGATAGACAAGGAGAACTGAAAAGAGCCATGCCTCGAGCAATAGACGGTACCAGACGCAAGGACAGACGCCGCAAGGTGCTGAAGCAGGCCAAGGGCTACTGGGGGCGGCGCAGCAAGCTGATGCGCACCGCCAAGGACGCCGTCGCCAAGTCGCTGAGCTACGCCTATAGAGACCGCAAGACCAAGAAGCGGAACTTCCGCTCCCTGTGGATCACCCGGATCTCCGCAGCCTGCCGCCAGCATGGCCTGAGCTACTCTCAGTTCATGCACGGGGTGGAAAAGGCGGGGATACGCATCAACCGCAAGGCCCTGTCCAACATGGCGATCGAGGATCCCAGGGCATTTGAGGCGGTGCTGGAGAGCGCTCGCAAGAGCCTGGAGGTCCGCTAGGAATGGTCAGCCTGGAGCAGATACGACAGCTCGAAACCAAGATCGACGCGGCCATCCGCGTCATCAAACGTCTGAGGGAGGAGAACCAGGCGCTCCGTGGGACCCTCGACGCCTCTCAGGCCAGAATGGACGAGCTGGAGGGTCTGCTCGCCAGGTTCAAGGCGGACCAGCGGGAGATCGAGCAGGGCGTGCTGCGCGCCCTGAAGAACCTGGAGGAGCTGGAAGACGAGATCACCGCCTCCGACTCCGAGGGGGCCGGCGAGGAGCCGGCTGAGGGGGCGGCCCCGGCGGCCGGCGCCCCGGAGGAAAGCGCGGAGGGGGAAGCAGCTTCCGGGTCAGAGGCGGCGGAGGATCGCTCCGGTCCCGAGGGGGGAGACGGCGACCGGGAGCTGGAGATATTCTGAAGATCCTGGGGGTGCGGGGCGGGAATGCCGAAGAACCGGTGCAGCGTGGACGTGCTCGGCTTCCGGTTCACCATTCAATCCGACAAGGATCCAAGGTATCTGTCGGAGGTGGTGGACTATCTGAAATGGAAGGTGGAGGAGGCGCGCCGGGGTCAGCAGGCGCAGGAGCCTGTCAAGATCGCGCTGCTGGCGGCGCTGAACCTGGTGGACGAGCTGTTTCAAGAGAGAGAACGGGAGCCTTCGGTGCGCAACCAGGACTCCCTGGAGATAGAGAGGATCACCGAGCAGCTGATTCACAGGATCGACGACAGTCTGATCGGGAAATAGCCCTGCTGTGTTCGCGAGGGGATCTTATGTCTTCTTGGGTCAAACCAATCCTCCGGGATTCCCTATGTCGGGGTTGATTGATCACCGGGGCAGCCCGGGGTACGAGATTCCCTGACGCGGAAACCCACTTGGACATCGCTGGTTCAAGAGGATGCTTCTCCGGACGGCACGAGCGGGGCTCTTCATAGCGGGTCGGGGTTGGAGCCGATGGGGCAACGCTACAGCATCCTCTACGTCGACGACGACCTGCAGAACCTCTTTGTATTCAGAACCCTCCTGACCGAAGTCTATACCGTTCACACCGCCCAGTCCGGGCTGCAGGCCCTGGAGCTTCTGGAGCAGCACCCCGTCCAGGTGATCTTCGTGGACCAGCGCATGCCGGAGATGAACGGCATCCAGCTGTTGCAGAAGGTTTCCCAGAGACACCCCGACATCATCCGCGTGCTGGTCACGGGATACTCCGACATAGACGTGGTGATCGGAGCGATCAACCGCGGAGCGGTATACCGCTACATCAGCAAGCCCTGGGACAACGAGGAAATCCGAACCACCGTCCGCAACGCCATCGAGATCTATGAGCTGAAGAAGAGGAACCGGGATCTCATGGCCTCCCTGGACGCCCAGAACCGGCTGCTGCGCCGCAGCATCGAGGAGCTGCGCTTCCTGAACGAGCTCAGCCTCACCCTGAGGGAGGCGGCCAGCGCCCAGACCGTCGCGGAGACCGTGATCCGGCGGCTGAAAGAGAAATTGGGGGCCGAGGAAGGTTTCCGCGCCGAACAGGTGGACGGCAGGCTGGTCCCTCCGCCGGATGCACACTCCGGCCTGCGGGAGCTTCTGGAGGGGCTGGATCCGGAGGCCGGCCAGGAAGCGCTGCAGGTGCCGTTTCCGGCCCCCCAGGGGGACCGGCATCTCCTTCTACTCCCCCTGGCCTTCCAGCAAGACCGGTTTGGCTGCCTGCTGTTCGTGCTGCCCGATGGCCTGGATCCCTCCCGCATCCTCTTCGCCCGCGCCGCGGCCCACGTGGCGGCGGCCGCGCTGTACAGCGAGCGGGTCCATCGGGACAATCTCAGCGCGGAGAGGTTCCTGATCCTGGGGCGGACGGCCGGGATGATCGTCCATGACCTGAAGGGGCCGCTGACCAGCATGCTCGGCTTCGTGAGCCTGCTCAGGGGGGAGGACGATGGGGAGGCCAGGGGCGAGTACTGCACCATTCTGGAGCAGGAGCTTTCCCGGCTCATGGAGATGATCGAGGAGCTGTTGTCCTTCTCCAGGGGGGAGGTCCACCTGCAGCACGACGCCATTCCGCTCAGGTCCTTCATCCAGGAAATACTGGAGCTGTTCGCCGTGGGGCTGGAAAAGGACGGAATCAGCGTCGAGGTGGAGCTTACCGACGGACAGCTCCTTCAGGCAGACCGCAGAAAGCTGCGCAAGGTCTTCATCAATCTGCTCAACAACGCGCGGGAAGCGCTGCGGAGCCGCTGCGACGCCGCCGCCGGGCCCAGGATCTGGATCAAAAGCGTTCCGGCGGGAAACCAGATTCGGCTGCTCTTCGGCAACAACGGGCCGTCGGTGCCGCCGGAGCTACTGCCGCGGCTCTTCGATCCCTTCTTCTCCTATCGCAAGAAAAACGGCACCGGCCTCGGTCTGACCATCTGCCGCAAGATCGTCGAGGAGCACGGGGGCTCGATCCAGGTGCACTCGGAACCGCAGCGTACGGAGTTCCTCATTTTGCTTCCGGCAGGACCCGCCTAGTATCGATTCGCCCCAGGTCGCAGCCGGTCACCGTGACGATCTCCGCAGCCAGCCGGTTGGCCAGCCGGGCCGCCGGCAAGTGCCCCAGGCCGCGCAGGCAGCCGTAGAGGAAGCCGCCGGCAAAGCAGTCGCCCGCGGCGGTGGTGTCCACCGGCGCCACCGGAAAAGCCTGCACCCGCACCGGACGCCCCTCCTCGATCACCCAGCATCCCTCGGCGCCCGCCTTCATCACGGCCGTGTCGGCCACCTCGGCGGCGCGGGCCAGGAGTTGCGCGTCGGCCAGCTCCGCGCCGAAGAGCAGGCGGTACTCATCACGATTGCCGAAGAGCAGCTGCACCCGCCCGGGAAGCCACTCCAGGAACTCCGCGTGGTACCTCTGGACCACGAATGGGTCGGCCAGATCGAAGGACACGGAGACCCCCGCATGCCCGGCGCATTCGATGGCCTGGCGGACGGCCTGCTTCTGGTTCTCCGTGTCCCACATGTAGCCGGTGACGTGGAAGAAGCGGGAGCGCCGGATGGCCGGGAGGTCCAGGTCCCCGGCGGTGTACTCCCGGCAGGCGCCCAGGTAGGTGAACATGGTCCGCTCGAAGTCCGGCGTCACCACGATCATGGAGCAACCCGTGGGCGCGCTCTTCACGGCCAACCGGGTGTGCACGCCCAGGCCTTCCAGAGCCCGCCGGTACTCCTTCCCCCATCGATCGTCTCCCACCGCGCCGCAGTAGACTGCCGGTGGCATCTCCACGCTCGAGGCCAGCCAGGCCAGGGCGCGCAGCGTGTTGGCGCAGCTGCCTCCCGGTACGCGTACGGCCCCGCGCAGCAGCGCCACCACGGTCTCGGCCTGCTCGCGCTGCACCAGATTCATGGACCCTTTGGGCGCCCCCAGCGCCGTGAGCAGGGCCTCCTCTCCCGATCCGACGTGGTCCAGCAGAGGGTTGCCCAGACCGCAGACAGAATATCGTACTGATCCATCGTTTCCATCGTTCATTCCGACCTCTTCGTTGACAGCGCCGCCCGCTTTGGCTATAGTTTGACTGACCCCTCAGGTGAGGTTCCTTGGTACAGCATGTCCGTCGCCACCAGTCAGCAGATTAGCAGATATTTCGATCTCTATAAACAGATCGACGTCTCCTTCACCAAACAGGTGATCCACGCGGTGGGGCTGCTGCCGAGGCACGTGTACCTCAAGTGCAGCGGAGAAGCCATACCGTGCATCGTATACTCCAGCTCCATGGTGGGAGCCAAGGTGATCGCCAATCTCAAGGCCACCACATTCCAGACCATCCGCCAGGCCAACAACTCGGTGTCTCTTCGCTACTCCTTTCGATTGCCGGACAAGCCCGATCCGCTGGCGTTCTTCGTGTCTGCCAAGGTCGGCGGCTTCAACCCCTACAGTAAGACCAACCCGGACCTGCACTTCGTCTCTCTCTCCTACACTCAGAAGCCTCCCGACGACCTGATCGAAATCCTGGGAGAGCTCCTGGAGGCGAACATCAACGCCAAGCGCCGCAAGGAGGCGCGCATCGAGATCAACCCGGCCTCCATGAAGACCCTGGGGCTGGACAACCGGGAAGCCCGGATCTACATCGAAGGGGTGCCTCGCAAGTGCATCGTCCGCGATCTGTCCTTCTCCGGCGCCAAGGTGCTGCTGCAGGGCCTGGCGAAGTTCCTCATTCACAAGCAGGCCGGCCTCCATCTCACCTTCGAGAACGGTAAGACTCCTGCGACGCTGCCCGGAAAGGTGATTCGCGTCGAGGAGGTCCAGGGCCGCAAGGACATCGCCGCCATCGCCGTGCTCTTCGAGGAAGAGAAGGTGCCGATGAAGTACAAGATGTACATCAACACCTATCTGAAGAGCGCCCGCAGCATCCTCCGGGAGAACAGCTGACGTCTTGACGCTCCCTCCAGGCGGTCCATACATTGAGGTCATGACGGAGCCCGCAGAGCCGACGAACATCGGCTATATCTCGATAAAGAACATCACGGCCCGCTCCGTGGGGCAGATGGAGCTGGACCCCGCAATCCCCCTGCCGGTGGAGCTGCCCGAGGACCGCTCGCGGTGGAGCGCGCAGAACATCTCCTGGGAGGCCATCGTTGCGGCGATGCTGCGCCTGCTGGCGCTGGACCCCGGGCGGGAGCATGCGGACTACTACCGGCAGTTCGTGCTGGCAGCCCGCCCCGCGATCAAGGAGGAGCTGACGCACACCGGCATCCTCAAGGCCCGGGACGGTGAGCTCCCGGTGGCGGCGGAGATCTTTCAGGCCCTGGCCGGGCTGTTTCCCGACTGCGCCCTCACTCGAAACAACCTGGCGCTGGTCTACGCTCAGCAGGCCGAGAAAGCCAGACAGGTGGAGGATCAGCAGGAGTGCGACCGGGCCAGCGCTCTGGCCTTCCACGAGTTCAAGAGCGCCGTGGCCGCCGACCCCGCGCTGGCCGCCACGCATCTCAACTTCGCGCATTTCTACCTGGGCGGCTGGAACCTGGTCAAGGCGCGGGAGCACCTGGAGGAGTTTCTGCGGCTAAACACGGACCCGGAAAAGGATCGCGAGGTGAGGAAGCTGCGGGACAAGCTGGCGTTCCAGGATCGGATGGAGGAGCTGTTCAAGGAGGCCTACGACGCGGTCCAGCTGGGCCACGAGCAGGAGGCAATCGAGAAGATCACGGCCTTCCTGGAGCACAACTCCGGGGTGTGGAACGCCTGGTTCCTGCTCGGCTGGGCCCACCGTCGCCTGGAGCACTACCAGGAAGCGCGAACCGCCTTCCAGCGGTCCCTGGAGCTCAACCCGGATCACGCGGACACCCGCAACGAGCTGGCCATCTGCCACATGGAGCTGGGAGACCTGGAGGCCAGCGAGGGACAGCTGAAGGCGGCGCTGCGCCTGGATGGCGACAACGGCAAGATCATCTCCAACCTGGGCATCCTGGCGCTGCGCCGCGGCGAAAGGGAAAAGGCGCTGGCCTTCTTCCAGACCGTCCTGGTCAAGGACCCCCGCGACCCCATCGCGCTGCGCTACGTCGAGCAGCTGCAGTCCAACTAGACCCGCCCCCCGGGTCCCGGCCGCATCCCCCGCTCTCCTCACCTGCCTTCCTCCCGCCAGGGGAGCATTTTCCGGAAGAAGCATTTTTTTTGTTAATCTTTTCAGGACCGGCTGACGATAGGGGGAATGAGGGATTTTCCGGCCTCTCGACCCGGGAGAGAGGTTCAGACTTTCCTCAATCTGATTATCGGCGCTCTTTCGGGAGGCTTTAGTGCGCACTGCCCTCCCGGAGCCGGAAGGGAGGTTGCCGGCAGCAGCAGGACTTTTCAGAGTTTCGAGCGGAGCTTTTGAATCTCTGCGGGCATGGACGCCCGCAGCATCCTGAACCGTTTCACGGAGGAAACTTGTGATTATCAACCACAACATGAGCGCACTGTTCGCGCAACGCCAGGAAAAGTTCAACGCGTTGCGGCTCGACAAGAACATGGAGAAGCTGTCTTCGGGCTTGAGAATCAACCGCGCCGGGGATGACGCTTCCGGGCTGGCGGTGTCGGAAAAGATGCGCAGCCAGGTCCGAGGCCTGAAGCAGGCCGAAAGGAACGCCGAGAACGGCATCTCCTTCATCCAGACCACCGAAGGCTACCTGCAGGAGAGCCAGGACATCATCCAGCGGCTGCGGGAGCTGGCGGTGCAGTCGGCCAACGGCATCTACACGGATGAAGACCGCATGCAGATCCAGGTGGAGGTCTCCTCGCTCATCGACGAGGTGGACAGGATCGCCTCCCACGCCCAGTTCAACGGCATGAACCTGCTCACCGGCCGCTTCGCCCAGGAGCTGGGCGAGAACGTGGTCACCGCCTCCATGTGGTTCCAGATCGGTGCGAACATGGACCAGCGGGAGCGGGTGTTCATCGGCACCATGACTTCCGGCTCCCTGGGAATGAAGGACGTGGGAAGCGGCCGCATTCTCTCCCTGTCCTCCCCTGACGGGGCCAACCGGGCTATCGGCGTGTTGGACACAGCGCTCAAGACGCTGAACAAGCAGCGTGCGGACCTGGGCGCCTACCAGAACCGCCTGGAGTACGCGGCCAAGGGGCTGGCCATCGGGGCGGAGAACCTGCAGGCCGCCGAGTCGCGCATCCGGGATGCCGACATGGCCCACCAGATGGTGCAGTTCACGAAGAACAGCATCCTCCTGCAGTCCTCCATGGCCATGCTGGCGCACGCCAACGTCGTTCCGCAAACTGTGTTGCAACTCCTGGGGTAAGGGGCTATACTCTAAGGCTAAGAGCTTTCCGTTCGGGTCTTTGACAAATTCACCCTTCTTAGGAATGCGGTAAAAGGGATACCCTGGCCCGCCTCCGGCGGGCCGGGGAGATCTCTTGCTGGCAGGACCACGGGAACGGGGGCAGGGTGGTGCGCGAGAAGCCCTGCCTTGGGACTGTCCGCAGAAGGCAGGAAGGCAAAGGATGCCTTCCAGAGAACACTCAAGGAGGGTGACATGATAATCAATCACAACATGAGCGCGCAGTTTGCCAACCGCGTTCTGAAGTTCCAGAACAAGGAAGTGAACAAGGACATCCAAAAGCTGAGTTCCGGCCTGCGGATCACGAAGGCCGGCGACGACGCTTCCGGATTGGCGGTGTCCGAAAAGCTGCGCTCGCAGGTCCGCGGTCTGAATCAGGCGGAGAGGAACATCGAAAACGCGGTGTCCTTCATCCAGACCACCGAAGGCTATCTGCAGGAGACCCACGATATCCTGCACAGGGTACGTGAGCTCGCCGTGCAGTCCGCCAACGGGATCTACAGTGACGAGGACCGCATGCAGATCCAGGTGGAGGTCTCTCAGCTGGTGGACGAGGTGAACCGGATTGCCTCGCATGCCCAGTTCAACGGCATGAATATGCTGACCGGGGCCTTCGCCAGCGCCGCAGGAGGCGGGCCGGAGGTGCGGCAGATGTACTTCCAGGTCGGCGCCAACATGGACCAGAGGGAGAGAGTGTACATCGGGACCATGACTTCCGATGCCCTCGGGCTGACCGGGGCGCAGACGGGAGGAAACGTGATCTCGATCTCGACTCCCGACGCGGCCAACCAGGCGATCGGCATGGTGGATACGGCGATGCGGGTCGTGTCCAAACAGCGGGCGGACCTGGGCGCCTATCAAAACCGCTTCGAGATGGCGGCCAAGGGTGTGGCCGTCGCCGCCGAGAACATGCAGGCCGCGGAGTCGCAGATTCGTGACGCCGACATGGCCGAGGAGATGGTCCGGTTCGTGAAGGACTCGATCCTGGTTCAGAGCGGCACGGCGATGCTGGCACAGGCCAACTTGAAGCCGCAGTCGGTGCTGCAGCTGCTCGGATAGGTCAACCGGTTGCTTGCTACGTTCCCACCGAGGAAAGAGGTCACTGGACGTCGCCTCTTTTCCGCGATGCAGATGATGGGGGGGAGGTCGCGCACTCTCCCTCGTCGCTATTCTCTGAGGACCACGGAGGGTAAGAGAATGGGAATACAGATACCGGGAATCACGAGCTCCGGACCGCCTCCGGATCATCTGGCCGGCAGGCCTGAGAGCGAGGCCAGGGTGACCCTGCCCCGGCGGGAAGACAGGTCCGCCAGCCAGGAGGAGATGGGCCGTTCCATCCAGGCTCTACAGGAAGCTCTACGTTTGTTCAACCGGCGGCTGAAGTTCAGCGTCAACGAGGAGATCAACCGGGTGGTCGTAAAGGTGATCGATGGGGCCACCGATAAGGTAATCAAGGAGATACCGCCGGAGGAGATACAGAGGCTCGTTGCCAGACTCAAGGAAACCCTTGGCCTGCTGTTCGACGAAACCATCTGATTCCCCGCCCGTGCGGGTGATTCATGTCCGATCTCAGCATTCCCGGCGTTAGCGGCAAGTACAACTCCGACAAGACCATCCAGGCGCTGGTGGAGGCCGAGCGCGCCCCGCTGGTGCGCATGGAGCAGGACCGGGAGACCCTCAAGGGCCAGAAGACGGTCTGGCTGCGGGTGAACCGGCAGCTCTCGGATCTGCGCACCAGCGCACGCACCCTGTTCGGTTTCGAGAACCCCTTCGACAACAAGATCGCCTCCTCTTCGGACGAGTCGGTGCTGACGGCCACCGCCGCCCGCACCGCCGCGGAGGAGAAGGATACGATCGCGGTCAAGCGGGTGGCCACCGCGGACCGCTTCAGCTCCAGGAGCCTGCCCAGGGATTTCCTTGCTCCGGCGGGGGTCTACCGCTTCAGCGTGGGGGACCGGGAGGTCCACTTCAATTTCCGCGGCGGAAGCCTGAAGGAGCTCGCGACGGCCATCAACCAGCGCGCCGGGGACCTCATCACCGCCACGGTGGTGGACGACACGCGGGACACGCAGGTCATGGTGATCGAGAGCAACCATACCGGGGCCGCCAACCAGCTCGGCTTCCACGAGCAGGCGGCGGAGCTGGGCCGGCAGGCCGGAATCCTGGAGCGTTCTCCGGGAGCCAGTCGCGAGGTGCCCATTACCAGGGCCGGCATCCAGCAGTGGACCGCGCCGCTGTCCGCCGAAGGCGTCTCCGTGGCCGATGGGACCCTGACAGTCAATCCGGGCGCAGAGCTGAAGATACCGATCTCCCCGCCTGCCCAGCTGGGCCAGAACATGGTGCTGTCGCTGCAGGTGCGCACCCGCATCATCCCGGAAGAGACGGGCCAGCAGAAGCAGCCCCCTTCGGGACCCGAGGTTGTTCCTCCCGGCGGCATCGACTACGGGGGGATACAGATCGAAAACGCCCCGTCCCAGACGGTGCTCCCGGAGTGGAAACCCCCGGAGCCGCCCAGGCGGGTGGACGACATGCAGGTTCTGTTCGCCGGCACGGGCGCGAGGGTGCAGCCCCTGCCCGAGATCAGGGACTCAGAGGAGTTCCTCACCCTCACCTTCGAGGCTGACCAGCTGCCAGCCAGCATGGACTTCCTGGCGGTGCGCAACCGCAACACCCACCGGGTGGTGGAGCTGCGGAATGTGCGGATCTACGACAAGACCGCCCGCGGCGAGTACCGTCCGGCCAACCCGATTTCCCAGGCGGGAGACGCCGTGGTGGAGCTGAACGGGATCGAGGTGCGCCGCGACAGCAACCAGATCGACGATCTGATTCCCGGCGTCAAGCTGACCCTCCGCAGCAGCTCCGAGCGGCCAGTGGAGCTGTCGGTGGGCAAGGACCTGCAATCCATCAAGGACGGGCTGCTGCGCTTCGTGGGCACCTACAACCAGGTGCTCACCCAGATCGACATCCTGACGCGCCGGGACGAGAGCGTCATCGAGGATGCCCAGTACCTCAGCGACAGCCAGCGGGAACAGGCGCGCAAGGACCTGGGGCTGTTCATGGGCAACGTCACGCTGGGGCAGCTGAAAAGCCGCCTCCAGCGGGTGGTCATGGACCCCTACCCTACCGCCGGCCAGCGACAGCTGGCCCTTCTGGCCCAGATCGGCATCTCCACCTCCGGCGGGCGGATCGGCCAGGGAACGGTGCTGGACCGCACCAGGCTGCGTGGGTATCTTCAGATCGATGAGGCGAAGCTCGACGAGGCCCTGGCGCGCCACGCCGACTGGATCAAGCAGCTGTTCGGCAACGATGCCGACCAGGACCTGGTGGTGGACTCAGGGATCGGCTTCGAGATGGATCGCTACCTGCGCGGCTACGTCGAAAGCGGGGGGGTGGTCCAGAGTCGGGTCGGCACGATCGACAGCGCCATTGCCCGCAAGAGCCGCGAGATCGACGAGTACAACCGGCACCTGGCCAACTACGAAACCGAGCTGCGCCGCAAGTTCGGTATGATGGAGGGCGCCCTGGACAGCCTTGAAAAATCCTCGCAGGCGCTGGACAACTTCAACAAGCGTATGCAGGGAGGACAGTAGGCTTGGAAATTCTCATCAACGGCCAGCCCCTGGACTTCACTCTGGAGAACGGCGAAACCCTCGGGGAGATAGTGGATTCGGTGCAGCGCTGGCTGGACGGAGCGGGAATGATCATCTCCTCCGCGCTCCTCGGAGGGGAGGAGATTCTGGGCAGGCCCCGCGAGCAGTGGGCGGCGCTGGGTTCGGATCGAGTCGAACGCCTGGAGCTCACCGCCAGGGACGCCCGCAGCCTGAAAGCCACCAACCTGGAGACGGTGGTGGAGTACCTCCGCCTGCTGCGCCGCGCCATAGACAGCGGCAACCAGACCCTGCTGGGGGAGCTCATCCAGGGCCTGCCCCTTCTGGGCGACAGCCTGCGCAGCCAGTTTCCCGGCGCCCGCCTGCCGCAGCTGGCCGGGCTCGACTCCCTGCTGAGCGGGGCGGATCCGTCCGCGGTCCTCTCCTGGAAGGACTGGCGCCGGGAGGAGGTCCTGCAGCAGGCCGAACAGCTCGAGGCCCTGGCCAGCGCGCGCCTCCGCGAGGTGGACGACCCGGCCGCGGCGCTGCGCGAGGTGTCCGGAGCGCTCGGCGCCTGCATCCAGGAGATCGGCGAGGTCTCGGTGCTGCTGCAGACCGGGCACGACCGCCAGGCCATGGCTGCGGTCATCCGCTTCACCGACCTCTCCCAGACCCTCACCCGGCTGTTCGGCAACCTGCGGGCTCTGTTGCCTCCGGAGAAGCGGCAGCTCGCCGTGGGGAGCCGCAGCGCCGAGGAGTTCTACCAGGAGCTGAACGGCAGCCTGCGCCAGCTCCTGGAGGCGTTCGAAGGGCAGGACTCGGTATTGATCGGAGACCTGCTGGAGTACGAGATCGCGCCGCGCCTGGACGCCCTGCGCGGCGTGGTGGAGGAGCTGGCCCGGTGAATCCGGTGCTGCCGGTCTTTCTGCCCCTGCTCCAGACCCGCTACCAGTTCCTGGCGCGCCCCAACGCCCGGTCCATCTGGATCTTCGTGGGACTGGCAGCCGTGTTCGTTGTGCTGCTGGTGGTGGGCGGCATCCTCGGGGCCCGGCGCAACCGCGCTCGCGCCTCCGAGAACGGCCGCCGCTATAGTCGCGGCGCCTTCAGGCGGGCCGCCCGCGACGTCGGCCTGCAGAAGCAGCACGTCGAGGCGCTGGAGGAGCTGCTGCGGGTGACCCGGGTAAAGCAGCCCTTCATGGTCTTCTCCAGCCCGGGCCTCCTGGACGACCTCCTGCGCCGCGGGGTCTACTCCCTGGAGGCCAACACGGCCCTTACCGAAGAGCAGAGGGAGCGCCGCAAGGGCACCTTCTTTCAGATCAAGCAGATCATCGAGCGCAACGCCCGGCGGGGCGGAGTGATCAAGAGCACCACGGCGCTGAAGCCCGGACAGATGCTGGCGGTCCGCCTGCAGGAGAGCGGTCCCCAGTACCGCACCAGGGTAGTCTCCAACATGCGGGACATGATGGCCGTGGCGGCTCCAGAGAACGAGAGCGGCCAGCGGGTGCGCTGGCCCAAGGGCACGCGGCTGAAGGTCAACCTGTGGCGGGACACCGACGCCGGCTACGCCTTCGATACCAAGGTGCTGGCTTACGACACCATCCGGGGGACCCCCTGCCTGCTGCTGCAGCACAGCAAGACGGTGAAGCGCGAGCAGCTGCGCCGCTACCGGCGCACCACCATCCACCGCTCGTGCTTCTTTTACCCCATTCGGATCACCTCGGTGCCGGAAAAGGGCAGAATGGTCCGCAAGGCGATGGTCCTCAACAACCGGCGCCATCTGGGAAACCTGATTGACATCTCCGCAGGCGGCTGCTCCCTGGGTACGCTCAACGCGCTGGAGCCCGGAAGCCTCTGCAAGCTGGAGTTCGAGATGTCGCGGCGGGACCGGATCACCGTCTTCGGGAAGGTTCGGCGGACCCGGCGCACCCAGGAACGCGGAGCGGTGATGCACGTCATGTTCACCAAGCTCTCTGCGCGCCACCTGAACCAGATCTACTCCTACGTGTACGACCTCAACCCGGCCCGGCTGCCCGTGGCCTCTCCCGGCTGAGCCGGCCACCTGGCGCCGCTGCCCGCCTCCGGCGCGGCGCTCCGGCGGCCCGCAATTGACCCTGGGCCGGCTTTTCAATAGCATGCGCTCTTGAGATGGTCAGCAGAACGGACGCGGACACCCTCGAGATCGGCCGGCGTTTGGCCGCGCAGCTGCACCCCGGCGCGGTGGTGGCGCTCTTCGGGCCCCTGGGGGCGGGCAAGACAACGCTGGCCAAGGGGGTGGCCCTGGGCCTGGAGGTGCAGGAGCCGGTCACCAGCCCTACCTTCACGCTGGTGGCCTGCTACCAGGGCAGGCTTCGGGGACGGACGCTGCCCCTGTATCATGTGGACCTGTACCGCATCGCGCACCCGGCGGAGCTCGACGATCTGGGTCTGGAGGAGCTTCTCTACGGTCCGGGGATCGTGCTGATCGAGTGGGCGGAGAAGGCCGAACCGCTGCTCCCCCCAGCCACGATCCGTGTCCGCATCGACCTCTGCGGGGATTCGGCCAGGAGGATCCACGTGGAAGGAGCCGCTCCGTGAACGTACTGGCGCTGGACACCGCCACCGAAGCACTCGGGCTGGCCTTGAGCGCCCAGGGGGGATCATGGAGCCTGACCCTCAGGGCGGGGCTCAAGCATGGCCAGAACCTTCTGCCCCGGCTGGAGGCGCTGCTGCAGGAGGCGGGGCTTGCGCCGCCTGACCTGGATCTGCTGGTCTGCGGAATCGGGCCCGGCTCCTTCACGGGGGTGCGCATCGGGCTGGCCACGGCCCAGGGCCTGGCCTTGGCCGCCGGCTGCCCTCTTCTGGGCGTGTCCGGCCTGGACGGGCTGGCCTGGCGCTTCCGTTCTTTCCCGGGAGCGGTGGTGGTCGCCTTGCCGACCCTGCGGCGAAATCACCACTGCGCGGTCTACCGGGACGGACGCCTGGAGGGCGGGTATCTGGAATTGCCCCTCGGGGAGGTGGCGCTGCGGCTGGACCCGGAGCTCCGCCTGCTTCTCACCGGCGCTGCTGCCGAGGCGCTGGCCGCACGCCTGGGGCCAGGGGAAAGGCTGGTGGCCGTGGATCGCGCCCTGCCCCTGACCGACCCGGAGAGCCTGCTGGGCTGCGGGATGGATCGGTATCGACGCGAAGGCCCTCCCCGGACCGATCCGCTGCCCCTTTACCTGCGCAAGAGCGAGGCGGAGGCCAGGCGGGAGGGGCTGGCTCCATGACCCGGCCGGTCGGAGGGTCGCGCGCCCCCGGGGAGGACCTGTTCTGGTCGAGTGAAGCGGTGCGCAACGCCCGGCGCACACTCAAGGGAAGCCCCTGCCCTGCGCTGCTTCTGGACACGGGCCTGCGCATCCGCTGGGTGAACCAGGCCTTTCGCAGCAGCTTCGAGGACCGCGCCCTGGGCGCCAGCCTTCCCCGCTACTTCGCGGAGTCGCTGCCGGGGCCGGCCCGCTCCTCGCTGCTGGCCGGCCTCTCCTCGCCCCGGTCCGGCTACTCCTGGCGGGGCCGCCTGGAGAAGCGGCTGCCCGGCCAGGGCGCTCTCACCGCGAACCTCCTTGTGCTGCCGCTCTTCGAGAAGCCGGAGCTTCCCCAACCCCCGGCCGCCTTCCAGGGCATCTTCGACGACATCTCCAAAGAGGTGCGGCAGCTGCTGATGAGCACCTACCTGAGCCTCCTTCAGGCCGCCCGCCTGAAGGACAACGACACGGGCAACCACATCGAGCGAGTGAACCGCTACAGCCGGCGGCTCACGGAGGAGCTGCTGGCGGCGGGCCGGCATCCGGAGGTGGATCGACACTTCCTGGAAAGCATTTCCTTCCTGGCGGCAATGCACGACGTGGGCAAAATCGGCACCCCCGACGACATCCTGAACAAGGAGGGCCCTCTGGAGGAGTGGGAGTGGGAGATCATGAAGGAGCACACCATCAACGGGGCCTACGTGCTGGCCAACTATCCCAACCCGATGGCCCGGGAGATCGCCCTGCGCCACCATGAGCACTGGGACGGGTCGGGCTATCCCCACGGTGTGGCGGGGGAGCAGATTCCCCTCTGCGCCCGCATCGTCGCGCTGGCGGACGCCTACGACGCCCTGCGCATGGAGCGGACCTACAAACCGGCCCATTCTCACCGGAAGGCGCTGGAGCTGATCCTGGAGCAGGCGGGAAGCCATTTCGACCCCGGCCTGGTCGTGGTCTTTCGAGGGCTGAGCGAGGACTTTGAGCACATCTTCCGGGAGCTGGCCGAGCCGCTGCGTCTCTGACGGCCGCCCCGCAATCCGCAGGGCCGGCTCCGGGCCGCCTCCGCCTCCGCCTCCGCACACGCCCCTGGCCGCCCCGGGTGGCTATTTCTGCCGCTGCTTTGCCTTGGCCTTGCCCAGCAGGCGGTCCAGCTTGGGCAGCTCGCCGGGTTTGCTCTGCGCGGCAGCCAGGTTCTCCCGCTGGATCGCCTCGTAGACTTCGCGACGGTAGACCTTGATGTTGGTGGGAGCGCTGATCCCCAGCTTTACCTGGTCCCCCTTGATGTCGACCACCGAGATCTCGACCTGGTCGCCGATCATGATCCGCTCGTCCACCTTGCGGGACAGGATCAGCATGACGGCTCCCTGACCGGGGCCAGCTCCTTCATGATGGGATGCCGGACCCGGCAGTCCGGGTCCAGAGAAATGGCCTGCCTGCCAAGCCTGGATTTTCGATTGATGATAATCGGGCCCTGCAGGTTCGCGGTCATCTCCACGGGGTTGTCGGGGATGGTCACGATGGCGAAGTCCAGGGTGTCCTGTTCCGCGGCGATGCCGATCTCCTCCAGCTCCTGCGGGCTGACCTGCAGCCGGTAGCCGGCGTGGAAGATCCGCGGATCGATCAGCACGAAGGCGATCTCGACGACGTCGAGGGACTGCAGCCAGTAGAAGGGCGGCTGCGCGGCGTCCAGCAGGATGTAGTCCTTCAGGTTTTCGAAGCCCAGAAGCCCAAAGGGGAAGTGGATCTTCTGTCTCTCGTCGACGTCGATAGGCCCGAACGGCTTGGTTACTGCTCTCATGACTACCTCAAGAAATCCAGGAGAGTGGGCCGCAGTATCCGCGCGGCGGTCGCCACCGCGGCCTTGTGCGTATACTCCAGCATCTTCAGCTCCGTGGCCGCCTGCGTCACGTCTACGTCCGCCTCTTCGGAGTAGAACTTCGTGTACTCCGGCTTCTCGTAGGCGATGCGGCTCTCGGTGATCCCCAACCGGGCATCCTTGGCGCCGATCTCCGCCAGGGTGGCGGAAAGCGTCGAGATGGCATCGTCGATGCCCCGCAGCGCCGACCCACCCACGCTCTCGGCGTCTCCCTTGTAGAGGCTGTTCCGCAGGTGAATCATCATGTCGAAGACCGACCCGCCGAACACCCTGGCGGAGTCCGCGTAGTTCAGCGGTGGTGAAGCATTGCCGGGGGAAAGGATCCCCAGGTCCTGCAGCACCGTCGATCCCCCGACATCCTCCGGCCAGATCTGGTGGGCAAAGGTGGACTCCAGCACCAGGGAGTCCTGCACCGGGTCCAACCGCGCCCTCACCGGCGCCCCCGAGGCGTTGATGCCGGCGATCACCGCGTAGACATTATCCCCTTCCTTGAGCTGGATGTCCACCCCGTCGATGCGGATAGTCGAGTTCTGCTGCACGCGGTAGTTCATGGCGTTTACGGCGGAGAAGATCTGCTGGCGCTCGGCCCAGAAGGCGTAGTTGCCCGGGAGGCGATACTCCATGGTGGCGTCCTCCGAGATCTCCACCTGGTTGCGGCCGATGTCTCCGACGTACTCCAC
>CAZBDU010000071.1:0-26825 GCA_964490725.1 uncultured Spirochaetaceae bacterium
GCCCTGGCCGGGCCGCCCTTCCGCCGCCTCGGCGGCCAGAAGCGCCGCGCCCAGCGCGCCGGTGAGGTGGCAGTAGGGGGAGACGTGGATGCACCGCTCCAGCAGCTGCTCGAAAGAGGCCACCAGCGCGGCGTTGCGGGCGGTGGCTCCCTGGAACACGATGTGCTCCCCCAGGGGGCTGCGGTTGACGACCTTTGCCAGGTAGTTGTCCCGCACGGAGTTCAAGACCGCCGCTGCCAGGGCCTCGCGGGTGAAGCCCTCGGCCAGCAGCGCGTTGAGGTCGCGCTCCATGTACACGGTGCAGCGCTCGGAGGTGTAGGGGGCCCGCGCCCCGGCTGCCAGCTCCGAGAAGCCCGCCAGGTCCACCTCCAGGCGGCGGGCCTGCTCCTCGATGAAGCTGCCCGTGCCGGCGGCGCACACGTAGTTCATGGCTGAGTAGTACACCTCGCCGTCCCGCAGGCGCGTGAACTTGGAGTCCTGGCCCCCGATCTCGATGATCGTGTCCACCCTGGGGTTGAGAAAGACCGCGGCCCGCGCGTGGGCGGTGATCTCGTTGACCGCCAGGTCCGCCCGGAACAGCTGCCGGATCATGTGGCGGCCGGAGCCGGTGGTGGCGGCCCCTGCCAGGCGGGCGCCCTGCAGGGACAGGTGCCGCTCGATGGAGCGCAGCAGTGCCTGCACCGCCGCCACGGGTCTGCCTGCGGTGAGGGTGTAGAAGCCGCCCAGAATGCGGCGGCGGCCGTCCACCAGCACGGACTTGGTGCTGGTGGAGCCGACGTCGATCCCCAGGTACAGGGTGGAAGCTGCCGCGGCCGGACCGGCGGCGGAGCTCCGAGGCGCCGCCGCGGACCGGCGGCGGGGCAGCAGGACCTCCACGCCCTCCTCCGTGTGCAGGTCCAGCGCGGCGAAATCGGGGTAGCCCTCTGGCCTGCTCTCCAGGGGCGGCCGCAGGGACCGACCCTTCCGGCGCTCCGGCAGGAGCCCTTCCAGGGAAAGGCCGCCCTCGGAGCCCAGCAGCGCCGCTCCCACCGCCCCGGCCAGGTGGGCGAAAGGCGGGACCTCCACCGGCGTGTCCGCCGCGGCGCCCAGGCTGGCAGCGATTCTGGCATTGCGGGACACCCCCGAGACGAAGCCCAGCGGCGCGATCAAGCGCCGCCCCTTCACCAGCACGTCGAGCACGTTGCGGGCAATGCCTTCGCAGAGGCCCGCGCAGATGGCCTGGAGGGTGTAGCCTTCCTGCATGGCGTGGGTGATGTCCGTCTTGGCGAACACGGCGCAGCGGGTGGCGATTTGCGGGGTGGGGCCCCGATGGGCTGCGGCGGCCCGGGCCAGCCCGGCCACGGAGAGGCCGAGCCGCTCCGCCTGCTGTTCCACGAAGCTGCCCGTCCCCGAGGCGCAGGGGGGATTCACGGTGTGCTCCCGGTAGCTGCCCTCCTCGTCGTAGAGAAGCAGACTGAAGCTCTCCCCGCCGATGGACAGCACGTTGCGGCAGCCCGGGAGGAGAAAGCGGCTGCCCTCGATCAGGGCCAGGGTGGGATCGATCCAGGCGGAGCGTTTGCCCGCCGCCCCGGTGCCGGCCCCGTCCGCCGCCCGCCCGGTAACGCCGGCGCGGCTCCAGCCGTGGAAGCCGGGGTCCTCCAGGACGGCCTGCAGCTCTTCCCGGATGCGTCCGCGGTGCTCCCGGTAGCGGCTGTGGCTCACCCTGCCGCCCTCCAGGAGGACGGCTCCCAGGTAGGTGGAGCCCAGATCGATGCCGAGCCGCCGCCCCGTTCCTGACCGTTCGCGCATGGTTCGATTATGGGAAAGGAGGGCTTGCAGTGCAAGGGTACCCCGCGGGGCGGCAGGCGCCGGCCTGCGGGCAGACCAGGCGGCAGCGGGCGCCCGGGGCCCCGTTGACCGGCAGCCGAAAACCCGTACAATGGCGGCGGGTCGCAGGCCGTGCGGCCCTCGAGGGTTATGCAACAGGCCATGGGCCACCCAGACCCGGAGAGGATCTGCGTGGCCCAACTTCTTGCATGCCGGGGAGGGCCTTGAAGTGTTTGTCCGCCTGTCGATCGTTCTGGGATACCTGCTGATCACCTTCGCCATCGGGCTGGCCACCCGCAGGGCCGCCTCCAGGAGCAGCCTGGATTTCTTCCTGGCCGGCCGGGGCCTCTCCCCGCTGCTGCTGTTCCTCACCATGACCGCCACCAACTTCAGCGCCTTCACCATCTTCGGGCTCTCCGGCGCCGGGTACCGCATCGGCTACGCATTCTACCCGGTGATGGGGTTCGGCACCGGCTTCATGGCCCTTTCCTTCCTCCTCATCGGCCGGCCTATCATGAGCCTGGCCGCCAGGCGCGGCTACATCACCCCCGCCGACTTCATCGCCGACCGCTACGGCTCGCGAGCGCTGAAGAAGCTGTTCTCCGGCGTCATGATCCTGTTCACGCTGCCCTACATCGCCATCCAGGCCATCGCCGGGGGCAAGTCCCTGGAGTCTCTGGCCGGCGTTCCCTACCTGTGGGGGGCGGCGCTGGTGACGGTGTTCATCGTGCTGTACGTGGGCCTGGGAGGGCTTCGCTCCATCGCCTGGACCGACGCCGTGCAGGGGCTGATGATGCTGGGCTTCACGGTGGCGGCCTTCGTGCTGATCGCTTCCCGCAGCGGAGGGTTCCTGGCGGTGCACCGGGAGATCGGCGCGAGCTGGCCGGGGCTCCTGCGCCGGCCCGGCCTGGATGGCTCGATGCTCTACGGGGTATGGTTCGGCTACCTGTTCCTCTGGTTCTTCGCCGACCCGATGTTTCCGCAGCTCTTCCAGCGCTTCATGGCCGCCCGGGAGGAGAAGTCGCTGCGGGCCACGGTGGTGTTGTACCCGCTGGTCACCACGGTGCTTTTCTTCCTGACCGTGTCGATCGGTGTCATGGGGAGGCACACCTTCCCCGCCCTGGCCGCGGACCAGACGGATGCGGTGTTCGCGCTGCTGCTGCGCCGCTACGCCGGGGTGGCGGTGAGCACGCTGCTGCTCACCGGCAGCCTGGCGGCGCTGATGTCCACCATGGACTCGCAGCTGCTGACTCTCACCTCGATGATCACCATGGACTTCGTGCGCCCGAAAAGGGGCGAGGTCCTGCTTGAGCGGCTGACGGTGGCGCTCCTGGGGGCGGTGGGCCTGCTGATCGCGGCCCGGCCCCCGCAGACCATCCTGGCCTTCATCAGCGGCACCACCTTCAACGGCCTGGCCGTGCTGGCGCCCACGGTCATTGGCGGCCTGTACTGGCGGCGAGCCAACCGGTATGCGGCGGCGGCGAGCATCGTGGCGGGGGAGGCGCTGGTGGCGGCGTTCTACTTCCGGTTGCTGTCCGTCCCGGGAGTGCTCCCGGTGGTGCCGATCGTGGCGGCGGCCTCTGCCGTGTTCGTGCTGGTGGGCCTCCTGACCCGCAGCGCGGGGGAGAACGCCGCCGTCGTGGCCAGGCCTCGCTGGGGACCCTGGCTGGCCGTCTTCGCGGCCCTGTTCCTGCTGGGCAACGACTTCTGGGCCTGGGGGCGCACCCCCGTCACCCTGGCGGGCCTCCCCCTCTGGATATGGTACTACGTGGTCCTGGGCCTCCTGCTGACGCTCGCCTACGCGGCGTTCCTGCGCCGGCGCCGGGGGCAGGTGGACGGGGCTCAGTCGTGAACGCGGCAGGAGTCCCCGTGGGCGCAGGCTGCGCCGCAGCCCGGACCCTCGAATCCCCGGTCGCGGGCGCAGGAGTCGCCCCGGAAGGAGACGTTGACGGTGGAGAAGAGCTTGCGCAGATCGGCGCTGCCGCAGCTTCCGCAGGCCGGCTGCGCCGCCTCCTGGGCGTTCCTGACCAGCAGCTCGGTGACGGCCCCGCAATCGACGCACCTGTACTCGTAGATGGGCATGGCCTTCCTCTCAAGCTCTTCTGTAGCACAGAGGGGCCGCCTTGGCAAGGCCCTGCCCGAGCCGGCCGGGCCCTCCGCGTACCACCCGGCCGGAGGGCTGCCCCGGGGGGCCAACATGGTGTATGCTGGCGGCGATCTACGAGCAGGGAGAAGAGAATCGTGGCGCGAGTGCTGGTGATCGACGACGAAGGGGCGATTCGTAGGGTGATGCGGCTGCAGCTGGAGGGGGCCGGCCACCAGGTGCGCGAGGCCGCCGGCGGCGCAGAGGCGCTCGCGGCCCTCGAAGCCGAAAGCGCCGATGTGCTCATCATCGACATCGTCATGCCCGACAAGGGAGGGATAGAGACGTTGATGGAGGTGCGCCGCCGGTTCGCCGGGCTCAAGGCGATCATGATCTCCGGCAAGATAGACGTGGATCAGGACTCCTTCCGCATCCTGGCGCGGCAGTTCGGCGCCCTACAGATCCTGCGCAAGCCCTTGCTGCGGGAGGACCTTCTGCACGCCGTGGAGGTGGCGCTGGACTGAAGCGAGCTTTCCGCTACTCCAGCGCCTCCAGGAGGTCGCAGGTCTCCCGGTACCCCCGCGCCAGATAGTCCGTGTCGCTTCCGGTCCAGAGAATGTTCATGCCCCTGCCGCGCCAGAACCGCACCTGCCCGGGGCCGGGGCAGTAGATGCCGCAGGAGGTTCCGCGGGAGCGGCAGATCTCCAGCACCCGCCCCGCCGCCTCCACCAGGCGCGGGTGGTCGTACTGGAGGGGTACCCCCAGGGCGATGGAGAGGTCCGAGGGTCCCACCACGATGCCGGAGAACTCCCCCAGGTCCAGGATGGCCTCCAGCGCCCCGATCCCCCGGGGGGTCTCGATCTGCAGGAGGATGGAGCGCTGCCGGTCGAGCCGCTCCAGATCCTCCCCGGGGCGGAGCAGCGAGAAGCCGCCGAAGCCCTTGCGCCCCCGGGGAGGGAAGCGCAAGCATTGTGCCACCAGGCGGGCCTGTTCGACGCTTTCCACCCTGGGCACCAGGACCCCGGCGGCGCCGACGTCCAGCAGCGGGGACAGCAGGTGGTAGAGGCTGTCGGGCGCCCGGACCACCACCTCCAGCCCCCGGCCTGAGGCGGCGCGGATCAGGTTCTCCACGGTTTCCGGCGAGAGGCAGCCGTGCTCCAGGTCGAGGATGAGGAAATCCAGCGGGCCTCCGGCCAGGATCTCCACGATTCCGCTCCAGCCGATGTGGGTGAGGGTAGTGGCGAACAGCTTGCGGCGCTCCTGCAGTTTCTCGTGCAGAGTCATGGGAGCCCAAGTATAGCCGGAGGGACCCCTCGAGACAAAGCGGTGGCCGGCCCGAGCGGCGGCGCTCCGAGGAGCTTCCGCAGCGCCGCCAGCACCGCCGCCGCCACAGCCGGCAGCGCCGAGGCGAGCCGTTCCTCGGGGACCTCCCCGAAGCGGGAAAGGGATCCTACCTCGATCCCCACCAGGTGAAGCTCCCGGGGAAGGTGCAGGCCCAGCCGCAGGGCAGCCGCGAGCGCCGCCGGCACGTTGAGCCCATGGGGACAGGGCCCGCAGCTCTCATCCAGGAGCTCCTCCCGGCTGAAGCTGACCACCGTCCCCGGGGGCCAGCGGCCGGTGAGTATGCTGTCGATCAGCGCCACCCGCTGGAAGCCCTGGATCTGGCCCGCCAGAGCCAGGGGCGAGCCGGTGAACTCGCGGAACTCCACATCCCCCGGGAGCCCCGCCCGCCCCTGCCCGGCCAGGAGCCGGCCGACCAGCAGCCCCACCTGATCGTTGCGGACGATGGGGTTGCCCATGGCGAGAACGAGACTGCTCAGCGCCGGATCCTCCCCAGCTCGCCTCCGTCCGGCCCGTGCAGCACCAGCTCCAGCGGCATCTGGCCCACCGCCGCGTGGGTGGCGCAGGAGAAGCAGGGATCGTAGGAGCGGAAGCCCATCTCCACCATGTTGAGGATGCCGTTCGAGACCTGGCCCCCCTTGATCAACGTTCTGGCCACGTTGCGGATGTCCAGGTTCATGGCTCCGTAGTTCTGGGCGCTGGCCACGATGAGGTTGACGTCCGTGATCATCCCCCGCTCGTCGCTCTTGTAGTGGTGGAAGAGGCTGCCCCTTGGGGCCTCCACCACGCCGATCCCCTCTCCGGCAACCTCCGCGCTGAGGGTGCGGTACTCCTTTCCCAGCACCTCCGGGTCGTCGGCCAGCTCCCGGAGGCGCTCCGCCGCGTACAGCGCCTCGATGGCCCTGGCCCAGTGGAAGGCCAGGGAGTGCTGCACCGGCTTGGCGCCCAGGGCCTGGTAGAAGCCCTGGTAGGCTTTTTGAGCCCTGGGTGTGGCCATGCCGTCGGCCACGTTCATCCGCGACAGCGGCGCCACCCGGTACAGGCCCGACCCGGCCCCGTCGGCCAGCCCCTTCCAGCCCACCTTGCGCAGGTAGGGGAACTTCAGGTAGGACCACGGTACCGGGTGCTCCCCCAGGTACTCCAGGTAGTCCTTCTCGCCGAACTCGAAGACTATGCGCCCTTCGGGGGACATGACCCGCTGGCGGCCGCCGTAGAAGGTGAGCTTTCCGGCCCCGTCCACCATGCCCATGTGGTAGGAGTCGTGGTAGTAGAGGTCCCTCCTCAGTATTATCTCCATGTAGTCCTTGTTGGACAGGATCACCTCGTCCACCACCTTCAGGGTGAGCTCGCAGAAGTCGATCAGCTTGTCTGCGAGCTCCCGGATGCGGTCCACCTGCTCCGGCATGAGGGGCCTGCTCACCCCCCCGGGGATGCTGAACACCGGGTGGGTGGACTTGCCGCCCACGATGTTCTCGATCTCCACGGCATAGCCCCGGTGCTGGATCACCTTCTTGCCCATCTCCAGCCCCACCGCCTCGATCACCCCCAGGACGTTCCTCTTCAGGGGGTCTGCCGCCGGGCCGAGCACGAAGTCCGGGGCGGGGCCCAGGGCGTAGACATGCTCCAGGTGGCTTTCCAGCATGTGGGCGCAGTAGCCCAGCTCGCGGATCTTGTGCGCCGTCGGCGGCGGGGGGGCGGCAAAGAGGGCATCCAGGGCGCGGCTGGAGGCCAGGTGGTGCGGCCAGGGGCAGACCCCGCAGAGGCGGGTCACGATGCGGGGCATCTCCTCGGCGGGCCGTCCCTTGCAGAACTCCTCGAAGCCCCGCAGCTCAACCACCTGGAAGTAGGTCTGCTCCACGTCTCCCGCCCCGTCCAGGAAGATGTCGATCTTGGCATGCCCTTCCAGGCGGGTCACCGGTTCGATGTGGATCACCCTGGAGCCGGCCTGGTGCGTCTCGTCCCAGATCTGCGGCATTCTTCTTCCTCCTGACTCTAGCGCTCGACGTCACGGACGACCCGTCCCAGCTGGCTCTTGGGCAGGCTGAAACGGTAGAAACACCCCAGGGGATCGAGGATCTGCGCCATCAGCGCCTCTATTTCCTCTTCGTTCATCTCGCTCTCCCGGTCGGTCATGCCGAACACCGAGGCCAGGGCGGACAGCATCGAGGCCCCCTGCTCGGTGACCGCCGCGGTGGGCCCCATGCAGCCCCGGCAGGGCATGTTGGTCTCGGTGCACACGGCGCCGCAGCCCGCGCGGGTTGCCGGCCCCAGGCAGATCATCCCCTGCTCCAGGAAGCACTTCTCGGGGTCGAACATCTTCTCCTGGATGCGATAGAGCCTCTCCACGGCCATCTTGCCGGTGCGCTGCCGCTTGCACTCGTCGCAGAGGGTCTTGGCGGAGGCGATCACCGCGCCTTTGGGCGGCAGAGGCTTGCCTTCGGTGACGAAACCTTTGACGACGTTCAGGATCTGCATGTTCATGTCGTGGGTGGGAGGGCAGGCCGGCACGTAGTAGTCCACGTCCACCACGTCGTCCAGCGCCAGCACCTCCTCATAGAAGTGCGGCAGGGTCAGCTCGTGGCCGGCCTCGTCCTGCATGCGTTCCTCCGGGCTGATCCTCTCGGGGTTGACTGTGGAGAGGGTGGTCTGGTAGACCTTTTCCAGGATGGCCTCCCTGGTGGTGGCGTTAGCCAGCCCCGGGATGCCCCCCATGTGGGCGCAGGCCCCGTAGGCGATGAGGATCTGGCACTTTGCCCGCATGATGTGCGCCAGCTCCTCGTTGTCGGAGTTGCGCACGGCTCCGTGGTAGAAGCCGATGGTGATGGACTTGTCGGGCATCTTGCGGAGGTCGTCGTACTTGACGTCCAGCAGCGTCGGGGCGAACACCAGGTCTGCCACGGACAGCAGCGTGAACAGCTCCTCGTTGAAGTTCACGATGGCAATGTCGCAGCCAACGCAGGAGGCGCCGCGCTTCAGTGCGATGGTGATCTTGTCTGCCATAAGGTCTCCCCCCTCGTCAACGCGGGCCTGCCTGCGCGGCTGCGACTCTCTGTTCTTCCTTCTTCGTGCGGTAGGGGCTGGGCCCCAGAGCCGACACCCGGTCCACGAACTCGTTCACCACCCGGGCGAACTTCTCTCCTTCCGATGCGGAGACCCACTCCCAGCGGAAGCGGTCCCGATGGAGGCCGAACTGCTGCAGCATCATCCGCAGCAGCGCCATGCGGCGGCGGGTGCGGTAGTTGCCGCCGATGTAGTGGCAGTCTCCGGGGTGGCAGCCCAGCACCATCACCCCGTCGGCGCCCTGCTTGAAGGCGTGCAGGACGAACTCCGGGTCCACCCGGGCTGAGCAGAGCGTCCTGATCACCCGGAAGTAAGGCTTGATCTGAAAGCGGCTCACCCCCGCCAGATCCGCCCCGGCGTAGGAGCACCAGTTGCAGCAGAACACCAGTATCTTGGGTTTGAACGCTTTGCTCATGGCTTCCTTCCTTGGCTACGCCCGCTACACCAGGGCGGCGTCGATCTCCGCCAGAATCTGCTCGCTCTTGAACCCCTTCTGCTCCATGGCGCCGCTGGGGCAGGCGGCCACGCAGGCCCCGCAACCCTTGCAGGCGGCCTCGTTCAGCTTCACGATCTTGCCTCCCCGCGGCCTCTCCTCGACCTCCAGGGCGTTGTACTCGCACACCCCCACGCAGATGGCGCAGCCGTCGCACAGGTCTTCGTTCACCGCGGCGATGGCCGCCTCCGCCTGGTAGGTGTCCCTGGAGATGATCGTGGTGGCCCGCCCAGCGGCGGCGCGGGCCTGGCTGATGCTTTCGGTGATGCTCTTGGGGCTGTGGGCCATGCCGGCCACGTACACTCCCTCGGTGGCGAAGTCCACCGGCCGGAGCTTCACGTGCGCCTCCAGGAAGAACCTCTCCCGGGTCAGGGGCACCTTGAACAGCTGGCTGAGCCGCTCGTTGTCCGGATTGGCGTCCACCCGGGCGGCCAGAGCCACCAGGTCCGCAGGGATCTCCAGGTTCATTCCCAGAACCGGGTCGAAGGCGCTTACCAGGATCCGTTCGCCGTCCGGGCGCACCCGGGGCCGGCTTTCCGGCTCGTAGCGCACGAAGGTCACCCCCAGCTCGCGGGCGCGGTTGTACTGCTTCTCCCGGAAGCCGTAGGCGCGGATGTCCCGGTACAGGACGAAAACCTTCGCCTCGGGCCTCCTCTCCTTGAAGTCCACCGCCCGCTTGATGGCGGCGGTGCAGCAGACCCGGCTGCAGTAGGGGTGCTCCGGCTCGCGGGAGCCCACGCACAGGATCATCACCGTGGTGTCGGGCACCTCCAGCGCGGAAGCCGCCTCGAGTGCCTCCAGCTCGTGCAGGGTCTTCACCGCCGGATGCTCTCCGTAGAGATACTCGACCGGCCTGGACTCCCTGGCGCCGGTGGCCAGGATCACCACCCCGTGCCGCACCTCCAGGGAGGCGGGGCCGCTGCCGTTGCCGCTGCGGCGCAGGGTGCTGGTGTAGTTGCCGATGAAGCCGGTTACCTGGCTGAGCTCCGTGGCGGTATGAACGGCGATCCGCCGGTGGCCCTCCACCCTGCGGATCAGCCCGGAAAGGAAAGCGGCCGCGTCGTGCCCTTCGGCGATGCGGGTGATGGCCCTGGCCAGTCCCCCCAGTCGCTCCTCCCGCTCCACCAGGACCACCTGGTAGCCCTGGTCGGCCAGCGCCAGCGCCGCGCTCATCCCCGCCACCCCCCCGCCCAACACCAGAGCCTTCTGGATCACCGGCAGGAACAGGGACTGGAGGGGCTCGGCGTAGCGGACCTTCGTCACCGCCATGCGCACCAGGTCCTTGGCCTTCTGGGTTGCCTCCTCCCTCTGGTGCATGTGGATCCACGAGCACTGGTCGCGGATGTTGGCCATGGCGAACAGGTGCGGGTTCAACCCCGCTTCGCGGATGGTCTGCTGGAAGAGCGGCTCATGGGTGCGTGGAGAGCAGGAGGCCACGACGACCCGGTTCAGGTTGTGCTCCACCACCTTGTCGCGGATCGCCGCCTGGGTGTCCGAGGAGCAGGTGTAGAGGTTGTCGTCGGCCAGGGCCACCTGCGGAAGGCCCGCCGCGTAGTCGCGCACCGCCGGCACGTCGAGGAAGCCGCCGATGTTCCGCCCGCAGTGGCAGACGAACACGCCGATGCGGGGCGCCTGCCCGCCCACGTCGCGCTCGGGGGGAAGCTCCGGGATGGTGACCCGCGTGCCCCTGACCTCGGCCAGCTGCACCATTGCCTGGGCCGCGGCGCTGGAGGCCTCCATCACCGTCTCCGGGATGTCCTTGGGCTCTGCGAAGGGGCCGCAGACGAACACCCCCGGCCGGGTGGTGGCAACGGGATCGAAGGGCAGGGTCTCCGCGAAGCCGTTGGGGGTGAGGGCGAAGCCGAAGCGTCCGGCCAGCTCGTGGTTCTCCCGCGGCGGCTGAAGCCCTGCGGAGAGGACCACCAGGTCGAACTCCCTGCTCTGGTAGCCCTCGCGCTCGTCCACGTAGCCGATCCTCAAGGCCCCGGTCTCTCCGACAGGCTCCACCCGGGAGGGGCGGCAGCGGGTGAACCGGACGCCGATCTCCCTGGCCCGCTCGTAGTAGGCGTCGAAGCCCTTGCCGTGGGCGCGGATGTCCATGTAGAAGATCTCGCAGAGGATGTCCTCCTCGTGCTCCCTGGCGATCACCGCCTCCTTGATGGCGTACATGCAGCACACCGAAGAGCAGAACTCGTTGTCGTGGTCCCGGGAGCCCACGCACTGGATGAAGGCCACCCGCCGGGGGTGAGCGCCGTCGGAGGGGCGCACCACCCGCCCCATGGTGGGACCGCTCGCCGAGAGGATCCGTTCGAACTGCAGGCTGGTCACCACGTTGGGGAGGGTGGAGTAGCGATACTCCGGCTTGTCTTCGGCCCGGTAGAGGCAGAATCCCGGCGCCAGCACCACCGCGCCGGTCTGGATCTCCACGATCCGATCCTCCTGGCCGTAGTCGATGGCCTTGGCGGGGCAGACCTCGGCGCAGATGCCGCAGGCGCCGGTCTGGAAGTGCACGCAGTTCGACCGGTCGATCACCGGCGCGTTGGGCAGCGCCTGGGGGAAGGGGATGTAGATGCTGGGCCTGCCGCGCAGCCCCATGTCGAACTCGGAGCGCTGCCTCAGCGGCGGCCTTTCGTAGACGGTCTTCAGGCGGATGGAGCCGGTGGGGCAGACGGACTCGCAGGCGCCGCAGGAGATGCAGACCTCGCTGCCCCGGTGGTAGGGGGTGTCGACGCGGATCTCGGCGCCACGGCCGACGAAATCCGCCACCCCCACGCCCATGCGCTCGCGGCAGATGCGCACGCACAGGCCGCAGAGGATGCAGTCCTCCTCCTCGGCTGGGAAGCGCGGGCGCTCCACCCCGTACCGGGAGGCCAGCGTCCGCAGCACCTCGGCCTCCGGGCAGCGGCTCAGCAGCAGCTCCAGGGTCATGCGCCGGCTGCGGAGCACCCGCTCGCTCTCCGTCTGCACCGAAAGATTCTCGCGGACCTCGTAGTTGCAGGAGGTGACGATGCGGCCCCGTCCCCCCTGGGCAACCTCCACCACGCACAGGCGGCAGCCGCCGTAGGCTTCCAGGGCCGGGTGGTGGCACAGGGTGGGGATGTCGAGGCCGTTCTGGCGCGCCGCCTCCAGGACGGTCTGCCCGCCCCGGCACTCGACACTGCGGCCGTCCAGGGTGATGTGTATCGTCTCGCTCATGCTGCCACCTCGTGGAGGCGCACCTTGGCGACGGCGCCGTACCGGCAGGCTTCCAGGCAGGCCCCGCACTTGATGCAGGCGGCCGCGTCAATCCGGTGCGCCTCCTTCGGCTCCCCCGTGATGGCCTCCACCGGGCAGCGCTTCCGGCACAGGGCGCAGCCATTGCAGCGTTCGGGATCGATGCGGTACTGGAACAGGCTCTTGCACACCCCGGCGGCGCAGTAGCGGTCCCGGATGTGCTCTTCGTACTCGCTCCTGAAGTACCTCAACGTGGTGAGCACCGGGTTCGCCGCCGTGGAGCCCAGGGCGCACAGGGCGGTGTCGATCAGGTAGGCGCCGAGCTCTTCCAGGGTGTCCAGGTCTTCCTCCCGGCCCTCCCCTGAGCAGATGCGCTCCAGGATCTGCGACATCCGGCGCACCCCCTCCCGGCAGGCCACGCACTTGCCGCAGGACTCCCCTTTCAGGAAATTGAGGAAGTAGCGGGCCACGTCCACCATGCAGGTGTCCTGGTCCATGACGATCATCCCGCCGGAGCCCATCATGGAGCCTACCCGCTTCAGCTCGTCGTAGTCCACCGGGAGGTCCAGCATGCTCTCGGGGATGCACCCCCCCGAGGGCCCTCCTGTCTGCACCGCCTTGAAGCGCCTGCCCCCGGGGATGCCGCCGCCGATCTCGAAGATGATCTCCCGCAAGGTGATGCCCATGGGCACCTCCACCAGGCCGGTGTTGTTGATCTTGCCCACCAGGGAGAAGATCTTGGTGCCCTTGCTTCCCTCGGTGCCGATGGTGCGGTACCAGCCGGCCCCGCGGCCTATGATCTGCGGCACGTTGGCCCAGGTCTCCACGTTGTTCAGACAGCTGGGCCGGTCGTTCAGGCCCCGCTCCACGGTGTGCACGTACTTGGCCCGGGGCCTTCCCACCCGTCCTTCCAGGGAGGCCATCAGCGCGGTGGACTCGCCGCAGACGAAGGCGCCGGCGCCCCGGGCCACCCGGATGCGGAAAAGGTGCCCGCTTCCCAGGATGTTCTCCCCCAGGAGCCCGTGCTCCTCGGCCTGGCGCAACGCCAGCTCCAGGTGCTCCACCGCCAGGGGATACTCGGCGCGCACGTAGACGTAGCCCTCGTGGGCGCCTATGGCCCGGGAGCCGATGATCATGCCTTCGATCACCGAGTGGGGATTGCCCTCCAGGACCGAGCGATCCATGTACGCGCCGGGGTCTCCCTCGTCGGCGTTGCAGATCAGGTAGCGCACCCCGTCGGGACTTTCCGCGTCTCTGCAGCTCTTCCACTTGCGGGCGGTGGGGAAGCCGCCGCCGCCGCGGCCGCGCAGCCCCGAGGCCTCCACCTCCTCGATGATGTCGCGCGGCTCCATGGCCAGGGCTTTGGCCAGGGCGACGTAGCCGCCGGCGGCGATATAGTCGTCGATGGACACCGGCTCGATCAGCTCGCCTCCGCCCAGCACCAGGCGGCGCTGCTTGAGGTAGAAGGGGATCTCGGCGCGCCTGGCCTGCTTCCGGCCTGTGGCGGGATCGACGTACAGGAGCCGCTCGATCACCTCCCCGCTCTTCACGGTCCGTGAGACGATCTCCGAGGCGTCCTCCGGGCCCACCCGCTGGTAGAGCAGGTCCATCTCCGGTAGGATCACCATCGGCTCGATCTCGCAGAAGCCCAGGCAGCCGGCGCGGCGCAGTTCCACCGTCCCGGCCAGCCCCGCCTGCGCGAGCTCCCGTTCGAAGCTCGCCACCACCTCACGGGCGCCCCGCAGGATGCAGCAGGTGGCGTCCGCGGAGATCACGATCCGCCGCTTGCCGTCTGCCGCTGCCAGCTCCTGGCGCAGCCGCTCCAGCTCCTTTGCGTTTGCCACTCTCACGGTGCGTCCCTCCTGGCGTAGCGGTCGATGAGGCGGGAGACCCCGGCCAGGGTCATGCTGCCGTGGTACTGACCGTCCACCACGACGATGGGCCCCAATGCGCAGGCGCCCAGGCAGTTCACCGTTTCCAGGGTGAACAGGCGATCATCGGTGGTCATCCCGGCGGCCACGGACAGCCGGCGCTCGAACTCCTCCAGGATGCGCGCCGCCCCCCGCACGTGGCAGGCGGTGCCCAGACACACCTGCACCGTGTGCCGTCCCCGCGGCTCCAGGCTGAAGGCCTTGTAGAAGCTTGCCGTGCCGTACACCTCGGCGTAGGGGACGGAAAGCCGCTGGCTCACGCGGCGCAGCGCCGTCTCCGGCAGGTAGCGAAGGGTCTCGTTCAGCTCCTGGAGGATCATGATGAGCGCCTGCCGGGCGGCCCCGTGGCGGTCCACCACCCGGTCGGCGGTCTCCACCATCCGGTCTGCGGGCAGCTCGTAGTCTTCGGGCACCCGGATGCGGTACTGAACGGGGCAGGCCGCCTGGCAGGCGCCGCAGCCGGTGCACTTGTCCAGGTCCACCGAGCGGGCCTTCCTGCGCACGGTGACGCTGAAGGCTCCGGCCTCGCCGCTCAGGCTCTCCACCTCCGCGTAGGACAGGAGCTCGATGTTGTTGTGCCGGCTGGCCTCCACCAGCTTGGGGGAGACGATGCACATGGAGCAGTCGTTGGTGGGGAAGGTCTTGTCCAGCTGGGTCATCACCCCGCCTATGGAGGGGCCCTGCTCCACCAGGTAGACCTTGTAGCCGGAGTCCGCCAGGTCCAGAGAGCTCTGGATTCCGGCGATCCCGGCGCCCACCACCATGACGGCTCCCACCTTCTCCGCCGCGGCGGGCCTGCTCCGGCCGCTTCCCCTTCTCCCGGCGACTGTGCGCCTGCCGCCCGTGGCCGGTTTGCCTCCCGGCCGCCCCCCGGATCTCCTGCTCTCAGCCATGGCCGCCTACCTGCTCTCGCGGACGAAGGTGAGGGTCTGCTCCACGTTGTCGCGGACCGCCGCCTCCTCGCCCTCGCCCAGAAGCATGCGGATGCAGTCCCGGCGGAACTCCTGGGCCGCCGTTCCGATCCGCTCGATCCTGTCCCGCAGCTCCGTGGAGGCGTGGCCTTCCCGGACGGCCAGGTCCCTGAGGGTGAACATGATGTCGGAGAAATCCACCTCCTGGGGGCAGTTCGCCGAGCAGGTGTAGCACTGCGAGCACATCCAGATGGTGTTGGACTTCAGCACCTGCTCGCGCATCCCCAGCAGGATCATGCGAATGATCCTGCGCGGGTTGTAGCTGCTGTCCACGTGGAACACCGGGCAGCCGGCGGTGCAGGTGCCGCAGGCGAAGCACCGCCGCAGGTTTTCCCCTCCAGGGCGGGAGGCCATCTGGTACTTGAAGTCGGGGTCCAGCCGGTCGTCGATGGTCACTGTGCCGGTCATCACAAGCTCTCTCCTTCCGTGAGGCCGCCTGGCTTCACACCTCGGGGCGCGGCAGCAGGCCCGCCGCCTCCAGGATCTGCGGGACCTTCGCTTCCCACTCAATGGCCATGATGTGCACGCCCGCCACCCCCTCGATTTCCCGCAGGCGCCGGATCTGCTCCACGCAGATCGCGATTCCCTCCGCGGCCTTGTCTTCGGCCGCTTCCAGGCGCTCGATGTAGCTGTCGGGAACGCTCAGGCCCGCCACGCTGTCGCGCATGTACTTGGCCATGCCCGCCGACTTCAACGGCGTCAGGCCGGCCATGATCCTGACCCGCTCGTGCAGTCCCCGCTGGCGCACCCCGCGCATCCACTCCTGGAAGCGCTCCATGTCGTAGATGCACTGCGTCTGGATGAAGTCCGCTCCGGCGTTCACCTTCTTGGCCAGGCGGATCACCCGGAACTCGAAGGGATCGCCGAAGGGGTTCGCCGCCGCCCCGATGTAGATGCGCGGCTCCACGACGGGGTCGTTCTTGCGGTTGCGGATCTCCTCCCCGCACACGAAGATCTTGTCGTCCCGCATGGCCTTCAAGGCGCCGATCAGCTGGATGGAGTCCAGATCGTAGACGTTCTTGGAGCCGACGTGGTTGCCGAAGCTCTGGTGGTCTCCGCTGAGGCAGAGGACATTCTTGATCCCCAGAGCGGCCGCTCCCAGAACGTCGCTCTGGATGGCGATGCGGTTGCGGTCCCGGCAGGTGATCTGGATCACCGGCTCCAGCCCCTGCTGGAGCACCAGGCAGCCGGCGGCGATGGAGGACATGCGCACGATGGCGGTCTGGTTGTCGGTGATGTTCACCGCGTCCACCTTGCCCTTCAGGTGGGCGGCCTTGGTGCGGACGGCCTCCACGTCCGCGCTCTTGGGAGGGCCCAGCTCGGCGGTCACGGCGAAGTGGCCGGCCGCAAAGACCTTCTCCAGATTCGATTCCGCTTTCAGCGTCGTGGCCGTCATAGCAGCGCGTCTTCCTTCACGATCTTGCCGGGACCTCCATCCCGCCCGCTGTTCCACTCCCGGACGGCCACGTTCTCCTCCAGAGCGGCGAGCAGGCCCAGGCTCTTCAGCCGGTCGTAGATGAGCTGCCACCCGCACTGGATTGCCTTCGGGTCCACCTCGCACATGCCGTTCTGCGAGCCCCCGCAGGGGCCGTTGAGCAGGCTCTTGGAGCAGCGGGCGATGGGGCACACCCCGCCGAAGCGGTCCAGCAGGCAGTCGCCGCAGCCGGCGCAGCGCTCGCTCCACACGCCTTGCTGCTCGGTGGCGCCGTAGAAGCGGGTGTTCAGGCCCGGGAACACCCGTTTGTCCGGGAAGACCTCCGCGGCAACCTGCACCCCCACGCCGCAGGCCAGGGAGAGCACCGCGTCGGCTCCTTGCGCCTTCTCCCGCACCGTCTCGAAGAACTCCCGGTCGCACTGGCGCTCGATGGTGTCCTCCTCCACCTCCATGGGGCGGCCCCGCTGCCTGGAGGCCAGCCGCAGGACGGAGGCGAGCACCGCCACCTCCTTCTGGCCGCCGGCCATGCATACGGTGACGCAGGCGCCGCAGCCCAGCACCAGCAGGCGCCTGGCCTCGCCCACCATGGCGTAAACCTGCGCGAAGGGCTTGCCCACGGCCGTGATCACGGGGCGCTCCTTCCCGTCCGGGCCCCCGCTCCCGCTTCCTCGGCGGCCGCTGGCTCTCGCTGCGCCGCGCCCCCCGTCCAGGCCGCGCCCGCCCCGCCCAGCCGGCCGGCCATCTCCTGGACGACACGGGAGAACTTGTGGGAGTCCACCGAGGAGAGCAGCTCCATGCGCACCCGCTGCGGGTCCAGCCCCGCTTCCTCCAGAGTTGCCCGCAGGTGTGCCACCCGCCTGCGGGCGCGGAGGTTGCCCCGGAGGTACTTGCAGGCGTCGGTGGGACAGCCCAGGATGAGCACGGCGGGATGCCCCTTCTCCAGGCACCGCAGCACCACTGCGGCCTCGGTCATTCCTGAGCAGGGCAGGCGCACCAGATCCACCTGCTGCAGCACCGAGGGGTCGGCCACCGAGTCTGCGGCTTTGAACGACGAGTTCTCGCAACAGAAGGCCACGATCTTCTTCCCCATATCTCCTCCCCTCCCGCACGCTACCCCAGCTGCCGCATCAGCACTGGCTCGGAAAACACCGGCAGGGTGATGGCCCGGGCCGGGCACTCGCCCACGCAGATGCCGCAGCGCTGACACGCCTCCGGCGCGCTGGAGGCCGCCCCCCTGAGGCGGTCCACCCGCATGGCCTTGAAGGGACAGCTGCGCACGCAGGTGAGGCACAGGGTGCACCGGTCCGGGTCCACCACCGGCTCGGAGCGCTCCACCCTCATGGCGCCGGCGCCCAGAAGGGCGTGCACCGCCAGCGCCGCCGCCCTGGCTTCCACGGCCACGGCGGGCGGATAGTCCTCTCCTCGCCACGGACCCACCACGAAGATGCCGGGCCGGTTGGTGGCGGCTGGCAGAAGGTGGATGTTGTTGTCCTGGAGCTGTCCCAGGCCGTCGAGATGGATGCCCGCCAGCGCGGCGATCTCGCGGGGCGCCGCTCTCGACAGGCCGCGGGGGCTCACCCCCACCGCGTCGCATTCCAGGCTGAGCTCCCGGCCGAGGTGCTCCTCCCGGAAGGTCACCCGGACCTGCTCGCCGGCCTTCTCCAGGCGGAGGAGTCCGCCGGTCTTCACGACCACCACCCCCGCCTCCCTGGCTCGTTGGTACAGCTCCTCCAGCGGCAGGGATGCCACCCGCACGTCTCTGCAGAACAGGTACACCTGGCGCCGCGCGGCGTCCTGCAGCTCCAGTGCCAGGCTCAACGCCGCCTCCGTGGAGCCCCTGCCTTCCTCGAAGGTGTGATCCAGGACGATGCCGATGGATCGGGTGCCGCGGGTGCGCCTGAGCGCCGCGACCCGGCCGGGCAGCAGGGCCAGGGGTGCCACCGCCGGGGTGTCCGGCAGACCCCCCGCCGGAAGCTTCTTGCCGCCGGCATCGCCGGCCAGGATGATCGCGCCGCAGGCCAGCCGGCGGCGTCCCTCGGGCGTGGCCAGGCTCAGCTCGAAGCTGCCGACCTGCCCGGCCACCCCCAGCAGGCGGCTGCCCGCAACCACGGCGACCCCCTTCACGGTGCGCTCGGGACCCTCGGCTTCGGTCACCAGGGTGGTGGGGTAGCCCAGGGCGGCCACTTCCGCCGCCGCGGCGGCCGCCGGCTCCCCCGCCCCCAGGATCACCACCTGCCGGAGAAGCTCCACCTCCTCCACGGGGAACACCGGTATGAGGGACTGGGCATCCAGCCCGCGCAGAATCGTGCGCGCGGCCTGGTCCACCTTGCCGGGGGAGCGATACAGCGGCGCCTTGAGGTTCACCTCGTAGATCGCTCCGGGGGTGAGGCCGGTCTTGGCGGCGATCTTTTGCAGCAGCTCCGGGTGGCGCTGCAGCGAGCAGCCGGCGAACAGCAGCTTGTGCAGCCCCAGCTTGCGGATCTTCTTGCCCAGGGCGAATAGCGCTCCTTTGGCGCAGAGGTTCTCCTCCGCCAGGATTTCCTTCTCCTCCGCGCCCAGGGCCAGCCGCTCCACCAGGGCGTCCATCTCCGCGGAGGTGAACAGCCGCCCGCCGCAGTTGCACAGGATCACGCCGGTATCCGTCCTGGTGCCGTCCATGCCTCACCCCCCCGCGGAGGCGGCCGTGCCCGCCGGGGAGGCCGTCCACGGGTGCCGCCGCATCATCTCCAGGGCCACTGCCCGTGCGGCGGCCATGCTCTCGGCGATCCCCTGCGGCTCCTGGCAGGTGCCGCAGACATAGACTCCCGGCCGGGCGGTGGCGCCGGAGCTGGGGCGGGCGGATTGGAAGAAACCGTGCTCGTTACAGGGGATGCCCACCATCTGCGCCAGCTTTGCGGCCCCTTCCTCCGGCTCCATGCCCACCGAAAGGATCACCCGGTCGTGCTCCGCCTCCCGGAAGGTCCCCTCCGCGGACTCCGCCATCAGGCGAAGCTTCCCGTCAGGGGTGTCCTGGATCTGGAAGGGAATGCCCCGCACGAACCGGATGCCGGCAGCCTGCATCTCCGCGCGCAGCAGCGGAAAGGTCTTGTCGAAGCTCTGCAGGTCGATGTAGTAGACGGTCAGCTCGGCGGCAGGGTCCCGATACCTGAGCATCCGCGCCAGGCGCAGTGCATAGGCGCAGCAGACGCTGGAGCAGTAGTTGCGCCCCTCCCTGGCATCCCGGGAGCCGACGCACTGGATGAAGGCCACCCTCTCGCCGCCATTGCCCAGGGCCTCCCGCTCGCTAAGAGCTGCCTCCGCTTCGGTGGCGGTCATGACTCCCGGGAGCCGCCCGTAGCCCAGGCGCACCTTGCGCTCCGCAGGGTAGGGGCGGTGCCCGGTGGCCAGCAGGAGCGCGTCGGCGGTGAAGACCACGTTGCTGGCAGGCCCGTCCGCCAGCACGGCTTCGGTGGGGCAGGCCTGCGCGCAGGCGGAGCAATTCTGGCCGCGGTGCAGCAGGCAGCGGGCGTGGTCGACGTGGTACAGCACCATGCCCGCGCGCTCGTAGCGATGGATGCAGCCCTCCGGACAGGCGGAGAGGCAAGCGTCGCAGGCGACGCAGCGGTGGTAGTCCAGGGCCGGATTGGTGCGCCGGCAGCGCAGCCTCAGCGGCTCACCCCGGCCGATCTCGCGCACCTCCGTGGCCATGGAGACCGTCACTCCCTGCAGGCGAAGGGTGGTCTGCAGCTGGGTCATGGCCACGCACACTCCGCAGCGGCTGCACGCGTCGGTAGCCTTGCAGCAGTAGTCCAGGACCTTGCCTCCGAAGCGGCCGCCGGCCTCCACGATCTGGACCTGGTTGCCCCCCCGGGCAAGCTCGAAGGCCGCGGTGGCGCCGCTGATGCCCGAACCCAGTACGACGAACCTGCTCATAGTGAAGCCGTCTCTCCGTGCGGGGCGCGCCGGGGGCGGAGCCCGCGGAATTGAGCTGGCGGGCCCGGGGTGCTCTTCACAGGTGCGCGTATCAGATCCGGGCCCCGCTCCTCTCGAATCGTAGCAGAGCCTGCAAGGGTTATTTTGTATTTTGGTGTCTTATTTTAGGAGTCTTATCAGAATTTAGCGCCTGCGGCGTCCGCCCTGCCGTGTCTGCCGCCTCTACAGGCGGCCTTCCCGTGCGGCGGCGATGTAGGCCATCCCGAACTGGTCTTTGCCCTCCAGAAAATCCCGGGTGATCCGGAAGGGCTCGGAATCCCGGTCCAGCGCCTCCAGGGCCTGCAGGTTGATCTGCAGCGGGTCCACGATCCCGCCGTCCAGTCCCCGCTCCATGCACAACCACGTGAAGACCTGGTTGATCAGCCTCCGGTTGGGCATGCCGTAGGAGATGTTGCTCAGCCCGGGGGCGAAGTGGATCCCGCTGCCGTAGCGCTCGCGCAGCTCCTGAATGGTCTCCAGAACGGTGAGGCCGTTGGCGGGATTCACCGAGACCGGGAAGACCAGCGGATCCAGGTAGACATCGGCGGCGCCGATTCCCGCCCCGGTGAGCAGGCTCATCAGCCTGGCGCAGTTCTCCACCCGCTCTTCCCGGGAATCCGGCATGCTTGTCTCCCCCGAGGCGCCGGCGATCACCGCCGCGCCGTGCTGGCGGGCCAGCTTGATGGCTTCCTTGCGCTCCAGAGATACCGAGTTGACCATGGGCCTGCCCTTGGACGGGTCGCAGGCTCCGAGCCCTGCCCGCAGGATTTCCAGGTTCGAGGAGTCGATACTCAGCGGCACGGTGCTCACCTGCTGGAGCACCTCCGCGGCCCAGACGGAAAGCTCCGCCCGCTGTGCCGTGTCGGTGCTGAACTCGTCGACGTTCAGGTCGAGAAAGCGGGCCCCGTGGGCTTCCTGCTCCCGCACCATGTGGTGCAGGTACGCCACACCGGCCTCCCGGCCGGCGGCCTCTCCGTGCAGCCCCTGCCACATCGCCACCGCGGCGTGCTTCACCCTGCCGTTGCTCCAGTCGCTCGCGCTCACGAACCTGTCGGGGATCGGCAGGTGCCGCTCCTGGCCTTCTTCCTGATAGGCGATCACGTTCTGGCCGGACTGAAGGGCCTTGACGTGCTTCCCGCCCACCTTGTAGATGCGGGTGCAGTGGATGTTCTCCCCCACGGCGATGAAGGTCTTCGCTGCCATGCCGGTACCTCTTTCGTAGGTTTATCGCAGCGCTTCCCGGCGCTGCGTGCCTTGACCTTACCAGGATTTCCCGCAGGTAGGCAATATCGGAGGAGGGGAGGGGCGCCGCCAGGGGGAGCATCGCCGCCCGCAGCCCGCCACCGGGAGCCCGCCCGCGGCATCCCGCCTGCAGCCCGCCCGCGGCAACCCGCCACCGGGAGCCGGAAAAGCGCTTGAAAAACGGGCGCCCTGGTCCCACTATAGGGGCACCGACAAAACGCGAAGGCGCAGCGGCCGGCGGGAGGCTGGCGGGATGCCCGAAGCTTCCCGGCGCCGGCGGCGGTGTGCCTCGAGAGGAGTAACAGGCCATGGCGGCGCAGATCATCGACGGCAAGAAGGTGGCGGAGCAGATCCGCTCGGAGCTCCAGGGGGAGATCCGTGAGCTGAAGGAAAAGCACGGGGTGAGCCCCGGGCTGGCGGTGGTGCTGGTGGGGGACAACCCGGCCTCGCAGGTGTACGTGCGCAACAAGAACAAGGCCTGCCACGACATCGGGATCTACTCGGAGCAGCACAACCTCGACAAGGACACCCCCGAAGAGGAGCTTCTGGCCCTGGTGGACAGGCTCAACGACGATCCCAAGATCCACGGCATCCTGGTGCAGCTGCCCCTGCCGGGGCACATCGACGAGAAGAAGGTGCTGAACCGCATCCTGCCGGAGAAGGACGTGGACGGGTTCCATCCGGTGAGCCTGGGCAGGCTCATGATCGGAGAGCCCGGATTCCTGCCCTGCACTCCCTTCGGCGTGCAGAAGCTTCTGGTGTACTCGGGCGTGAAGATCGCCGGGGCCCACGTCGTGGTGGTGGGGCGCAGCAACATCGTGGGCAAGCCGGTGGCCAACATGCTGGTGCAGAAGGCCGAGGACGCCAACGCCACGGTCACGATCTGCCACTCCCGCACGCGGGACCTGCCGGCGGTGACCCGGCTGGCGGACATCCTGATCGCCGCCATCGGGCAGCCGGAGTTCATCACCGCGGACATGGTGAAGGAGGGCGCGGTGGTGATCGACGTGGGGGTGAACCGCATCGACGACCCTGCCAGCCCCAAGGGGACGCGCCTGGTGGGGGACGTCAAGTTCGACGAGGTTGCCGCCAAGTGCCGCGCCATCACCCCGGTGCCCGGCGGCGTGGGGCCCATGACCATCACCATGCTGCTGTACAACACGGTGCAGTCGGCCAGGAACACCCTGGGCTGACGGCCGGCAAGGCCCCGGCGGGCGGGCCGGCTCGATCGGGGGGCCCGCCCCGATGGGCAGCCCGGTTCAGCCGGCCAGCATGCCCGCCCGGCGGAACCACTCCAGCGTGTCCCGGACGGTGTCCTCGAAGGGCCTGGGGCGGTAGCCCAGCTCGTCGGTGGCCTTCTCGTGGCTGATGTGGCGGTGCATCTGGACGGAGCGCACCGCCGCCGGAGTGAACTTGGGTACCTTTCCCCGCAGCTTTCCCCAGCCCAGGGACGGGTAGGAGGCCAGGGAGGCCAGCCACAGCGGCGTGGCCCCCCGGGGGGTCCGCCTGCCGGTGAGCCTGCCCACCAGGGCCGAGAGGTCGCAGATGTGCACCCAGTGCCCGGTGAGCAGATAACACTGTCCGGTGCGGCCCCGCTCTTCGGCCGCCAGGGCGCCTGAGACCACGTCGCGGACGTCCACCCAGTTGTAGCCGCCGTCCAGCAGCGCCGGCAGCCGGTTGTGGTAGATGTCCAGGAGCACCTCCCCCATGCGGGAGACCTTGTAGTCGCCGGGGCCGATCACCGCCCCGGGGTTGACGATCACCGCGTCCAGACCGCGCTCCACCCCCCGCAGCACCTCCAGCTGGCCGCGTGCCTTGGATCGGTCGTAGGCCATGTGCCCCTTTCCCAGAGCCAGGGGCCGGGTCTCGTCGATCACCTGGTCGCGCGACGCGCTCTCGAAGGCGTGGATGGAGCTGAAGTGCACCAGCCGGCCCACGCCCTGGCGCAGGCACGCCTCCACCACGTTGTGCGGGCCTTCGGTGTTGGTGCGCTCCACCAGCCCCCCTTCCGCGCCCACGATGGAGATCCGTGCGGCCAGGTGGAAGACGGCGCCCGCTCCCGCCACCAGCCGCTCGATGCTGTCGCGGTCGAAGACGTCACCCTCCACCATCTCCACCGGCAATCCGTCCAGGGCGCGCCGGTCCTCCCGCACCAGCACGCGCACCCGGCGCCCCTGCTCCAGCAGCGCTCGCACCAGGTTGCCCCCCACGTGCCCCGACCCCCCGGTCACCGCCACCGTCGTTCCCTGTCGCTTTGCGCTCATCCCTGGCTCCCCTCCCGCTGCGGCCTGCCGCCGTAGATGGCGTTCGTGCTTGCGGCCATGATGGTCACCGCCCGCCTCCTGGTCAAGAGCCTGCCCATCAGCAGGCGGGCCAGGCGGTTCAGCGTGCCCGGCACCACCACAGGCCCCCGGCCCAGCGCCTCCAACGCCCGGCGCGCCACCGCCTCCGGCCGCATCTCCAGGGCAGAGCCTTTCTCGGGGTGCGGCTTGGAGCCGATGTAGCCCGGAGTCAGGGTAGGGCCGGCGCAGCAGGCCAGCACGTCCACGCCCGCGCCGCGCAGCTCCGCCCACAGGCCCTCGGCCAGGTTGAGCAGAAACGCCTTGCTGGCCCCGTAGCCGGTGACCAGAGCGCTGCCCTGAAGGCCGGCCATGCTGGACATGATCAGGATGCCGCCCCGCCCGCGCCGTGCCATCAGCCCGCCCAGCCAGTGGACCAGTGTCAGGTGGGCGCGGCAGTTGGTGTCGATCAGGCGCAGGTACTCCTCCAGGGGGTGGGAGAGGAAGGGGCCGATGAGGCTCACCGCGGCGTTGCAGACCAGAAGGCCGATCTGCAGGCCCTCCGCCGCCTCCCGGAGGGCGGCCAGGAACCGCGGCGAGGCCAGGTCCACCACCGCCGTCCGCACCTCCACGCCGTGGCGCTCCCGCAGCGCGGAGGCGGTGCGGGCCAGCTTCTCCTGGCCGCGGGCCACCAGCAGCAGCTTCAGGCCCCGGCCGGCCAGTTGGTCCGCGTAGGCGGCCCCCAGGCCCTCCGAGGCCCCGGCCACCAGAGCCCACGGCCCGTAGCGTCGCAGGAACTCCGCTTGCTTCGGCATTTGCTGCCTCCTGGCACAGAAAAAGCCGGCAGCCCTCTCGCGCGAGAGGGCTGCCGCGTTCCTGCCCGTAGGCGGCTTGCGGCACCGGCCTCGCGGGCGCCCCGCGCCTGGCCGTTCCGCCGGGGCCCATTCCGGCCCGTAAACCGGCGGGCCCCACCACCCCGGAGATCCTCTAGAACAGGCCCTGCACCTTACCGGTCTTCACATCCACGTCGATGTTTCGGAAGGCCGGATCGGAGCCGGTGCCGGGCATGAGCTTGATCGCCCCGGCCACCGGTACCACGAAGCCGGCCCCGCCGTAGACCAGCACGTCTCGGATGGGCAGGGTCCATCCCTTGGGGCGGCCCTTGACGGCCGGATCGTGGGAGAGGCTCAGGTGGGTCTTCACCATGCAGGTGCCCAGCGAGGACAGCCCCTTGTCCGCCTCAATGGCCTTGACCCTGGCTTCCGCCTCGGGGGAGTAGGAGACCCCGTCGGCCCCGTACACCTCGCGGGCGATCAGCTCCACCCGCTCGCGCAGGGGGGTGGCGTCCTGGTAGAGAAACTCGAAGTGGGGCTCCTCCTCGCAGGCCTCAACCACCGCCCGGGCCAGCTCGAGGGCACCCTCGCCGCCCTTCTCCCAATGCCTGCTGACCGCAACGCGGGCCCCGGCGGCCTCGGCGCGATTGCGGATGAGCGCCACCTCTTCCTCGGTATCCGTGTAGAAGTGGTTGATGCACACCACCGGGGAGATGCCGCTCTTCTTGACGGTCTGCACGTGGGCCAGGAGGTTCTCCACCCCCTTCTCCACCAGGGCCACGTTCTTCTCGGTGTAGGCCTTGTCGAGGGGATGTCCCGGTACGACCTTGGGTCCCCCGCCGTGCATCTTCAGGGCGCGCACGGTGCAGACGATCACCGAGCAGTTGGGGGTGAGGCCGCTGAACCGGCACTTCAGGTTCCAGAACTTCTCGAAGCCGATGTCCGCCCCGAAGCCGCTCTCGGTGACGTGATAGTCGCCCAGCTTCAGTCCGAGCCGGTCGGCGATGATCGAGGACTGGCCGATGGCGATGTTGGCGAAGGGGCCCGCGTGGACCAGAACCGGCTGGCCCTCGATGGTCTGCATCAGGTTGGGGTTGATGGCCTTGGCCATGAGCGCCGTCATGGCCCCGTCCACTTCCAGGTCGGCGGTGGTCACCGGACGGCCGGACTTGTCGTAGGCCACCACGATCCTGCCCATGCGCTGGCGCATGTCCGCCAGGTCCCGGGCCACCGCCAGGATGGCCATGACCTCGGAAGAGACGGTAATCTGGAAGCCGCTGCGCATCATGAACCCGTCCATCTTGCCGCCCAGCCCGACGATGATCTCCCGCAGCGCCTGGGCGCAGAAGTCGATGCTCCAGCCGATGGCGATGTTCCGCGGGTCGACGTTCAGACGTTTCAGCTTCCTGGCGGCCAGTTGCTCGTCGGAGTAGTTGAACTCGTGCTGCAGGCGGCTGGTGACCGCCACCATGGCCAGGTTGTGGGCGTTCGTGATGGCATCGATGTCGCCGGTCAGCCCCAGGCTGAAGTCGGTGAGGGGGATGCACTGGGCCAGGCCGCCACCTGCGGCGGAGCCCTTGATGTTAAAGGTGGGCCCTCCGGAGGGCTGGCGGATCGCGCCGATGACGCTCTTGCCGATCTTGCCCAGCCCTTCCACCAGCCCCATGGTGGTGGTGGTCTTCCCTTCCCCCAGCGGAGTGGGGGTGATGGCGGTGACCTCGACGTACTTCCCGTTGCTCCTGTTCTTCAGGCGCTCCAGAATGCTCATGTAGTCGAGCTTTCCCACGTAGTGGCCATAGGGCAGCAGCTCCATCTTGTCCAGCTTCAGTTCCTCGGCCAGCTGGTACATGGTCTTCATGTTCTCCGCTGCAGCTTCGGCGACCTCCCAGTCCTTCATCTTGGTTGGATCGAGTTTCTGCATGCCTTGCCTCCTCAAGTAGTTCCCGGTGAGCGCTCAGGGCGGTGAGCTTCGACTACACACAATAGAGTAGAGAATTTGAGGCTGTCAAGAAGAATTACCCCGCCGGGCGCCCGCAGGGCCTGCCAGCCACATTCCGCCGGGAGGGCGAGGGTCGGGTTGCCGGCGCCCGCCGGGCCGCGCTCCACCGGCGGGGGAGCGGGCGGTTGCGGCGGCCGCCCCGCGGCGGTTGGGGTTCTCCCCGGGCGTGACCCCCAACAGTATACATG
>CAZBDU010000072.1:0-16410 GCA_964490725.1 uncultured Spirochaetaceae bacterium
GCCCGCGGGCGGCGGCCCGGCCGGCTGCCGGCCGCGGCCTGGCTTGCGCTGGAGCATGCGCTCATGCTGGCGTTCCTGGGGCTTCCCCTGGCGGCGCTTCATCCCGCAGTGCTCTGCCGGCTTGCGGTGCTTTCGGGCCCCGGCCTGGCGTTGACGCGGCTGGCCAGCGCCCTGGCCCTGGTGGGGGGAGGCTGCTGCACCATGGTGGCGGCGGTGCAGCTTCGGCGCCACAGGGCGGGCGGAAGCCGCGGGCTGCTGCGGCGGGGGATGTTTCGCTGGTGCCGCAACCCCATCACTGCGGGATTGTTCCTGATCTGCCTGGGGGTGGTTCTCTTCCTGCCCTCGCCCCTCACCCTGGCGGGCGCCCTGCCAGCCGCCGGCCAGGATGCCCAGCAGGATGTTGGCGTCGCCGAAGGCGGCCCGCAGGCAGACCAGGTAGGAGCCCGGGTCGCCGAACCGCATGCCTGCATACAGCGGCATCTGGAGCATCTCCCAGAGGTAGTTGAGGCCCAGCGACGCGCCGTAGACCAGCCCGAGGGTGGCGCCGGCCCGCCGCCGGAGGGACTGCCAGGACCTGCGGCGCATGCTGCGACGCTCCGGAGGGGCTACTCGGGCAGCTCTCGGCGCATGCGCAGGTACTCCGCCCGGCCGATCTCGCCGCGGGCGCAGCGCTCCCTGAGCGCCTCCATGGCCCGGTCGTGGGGCTCGGATTTCCGGCGCCCGGAGCGCGCGGCGAGCACGACGATCACCACTACCGCCGCCACCAGCAGTCAGAACGGCCAGGCCGCGCCGCAGCCCATGTGGTAGCCCCAACTCCGCGGCCCGTAGCCTCCGCCCGGCAGTCCCCAGCCGGCTCCGCCGACGAACATCATGATCCCTGCCCGCGGGCGCAGCCCCTCCGGCATCACAGCCCAGGCAGCGGTGTCGCGCGCGGCGGACCCCTGGCCGCCCATCACCTCCTCCATCCGCTCGTGCCGGCCACTCGTGCAGGCGCGCATTCCGTTCCTCCTCGAGCCCGTCCGCGCTCCCGGCGCGCTTCCCGGTTCTGTTTCTACAGTAGCGGGGAGCAGCTCTTGCGGTCAAACTGCCCTGGCCTTGCCCGAACGGCCGGGGCTTTGCTGTGGCCGGTCTCCCGCTGGCCTGGACCGTCAACGGACAGAACGGGCCGTCAGTACAGCACCTCCAGCAGGCAGAGGCCGGCTGCGGGTGCCAGCGGACCGGCGGCGCCGCGGTGGCGCGCCTCCAGCATCGCCCGCACCGAAGCCGGGTCCACCCTGCCGCGTCCCACCTCCAGGAGCGTTCCGGTGATGATGCGGATCATGTGGTAGAGGAAGGAGTCCCCCTCGAAGTACAGCTCCACCCAGCCCCCCTCGCGGCGCAGGTCCAGGACGTTGAGGGTGCGCTCACTCGACTTCTTCTCCGACTTGAGGGAGGTGAAGGAGCGGAAGTCGTGCCTCCCGATCAGGGCGCGGGCGGCCTCGTGCATGGCCGCCAGGTCCAGGAGCTCCGGCACGTGCAGGGAATAGCGACGGCGGAACACGTCCCGCACCGGCAGGTTGCAGATGCGGTACGCGTAGCGCTTGCGCCTGGCCAGGTAGCGGGCGTGGAAGCGAGGGGGCGCCTCCTCCACCGAGTGCACGGCGATGTCCTCCGGCAGGTGGCGCCGGCAGCCGTCCAGGATTTCCTCGGGTGTCAGGGCGCTCTCGGTCAGGAAGTTGGCCACCTGGGCCTGGGCGTGCACCCCGGCGTCGGTGCGCGCGGCCCCCACCACCGCCACACGGTCGCCGGTCATGCGCCCCAGCGTCTGCTCCAGCCTGCCCTGAACGGTGCGCTCCGAGCTCTTCTGGCGCTGCCAGCCCAGGTAGCGCGTGCCGTCGTACTGCACCACGATCTTGAGGTTGCGCATCGTTGCCCTCGGCCTCTCCGAAGGGCGGCTCCGGGGCGCCCTCAGGCCGCCGCCACCCGCAGCATGGTGTAGGGTCCGTCGGGGATGGCGGCAACCCGGGCCTTCGGGCGCTGCGACAGGAAGCCGTCCAGGGCCGCCTGGGCGCGCTCGGCGGGCCCGCCGCCGCGCTCCACCGGGGTGATGCAGATTCGTCTCTGCGCCTCCGGCTCCAGGCCGTCGGAGACCAGCCACAGCCTCTCCACCCCGATGCGTTCCAGCACCCGCGCCTGCATCTGCAGCTCCCACTGGTCCAGCAGGGTGCGGTCCTGGTGGGCCTCGATCTCCCGCAGAAAGCCTGGCCAGTCCTTGCCCCAGCGCAGCATCAGCTCGGCGTAGGGGCCGCTGCCCAGCCCTTCCGCGCACCGGGAGACCTGCAGGAGGGTGCTCCCGGCGTGCAGCGCCGGCAGGGCGGTGCACATCCCCTTCACCGTCTGGTAGAAGGTGAGATCCAGCGGGAAGCCGCCGCCGTTGGTCACCACCAGGTCGAAGGGGGCCTCGATCTCCGCGGTGGTCCACTCCGCCACCTGGCGGCAGCCCGCCAGATGCGCCTCCTCCAGGTGGCCGCAGTACAGGCCGGCGATCTCCCTCCCCCTGGTGAGGGCCACGTTCAGCAGGAAGTCCACCCCCACGGCGCGCGCCACCTCCAGCGAGATGCGGTGGCAGGGATTGCCCTCCAGCACGCCGTTGTCCGCGCGCGGGTCCGCCAGGGTCCGGAAGCCGTGGAAGCGCTGAATGGTGCGCAGATCCACCAGGGCGGGGCACACCCCCTTGCGTCCGCCGGAGAACCCGGCCATGAAGTGCGGCTCGATGTAGCCGGTGACGATCTTGAAGGGAGCCTCGGCGAAGCGCCGGCAGAGGTACACCGGCGGGTCCTCCCGCACCCGGACCAGAGTCTCGGGATCCTCGGCGCGGTGGTCGATCACCTCCACACGCCTCAGCACCTCCGGGCCCAGCAGCAGCTCCCGCTCCTCGGCGGTGCTGGGGCGGTGCATGCCCGTGCCGATGATGATCAGGATCCGCTCGTCCGCCACTCCCGAGCGGTTCAGCACCTGGAGCAGCGGCGGCATGAAGAGGCGGTTCGGAACCGGCCTGGTGATGTCGGAGATGGTGATGGCCACTTCTTTGGGCCTGCGCCGCCGCAGGAGCTCCCGCAGGGGCGGGCTGCCGATGGGCCGTTCCAGCGCCTCCAGCACTCGCCCTTCGGGGTCCGCCAGCGCCGGAACGTCCCGGCCCTCCAGCACCGCCGTGGATTCCGGGACGGACAGCTCCATGCCCTCCCTGCCGTACAGCATCCTCACCGTCTTGCCTGCCATGACCCTTTTATAGCACAGGTGGCGGCCTTCCGCATATCCGCGCCTTCCTGAGCTGGCCGCGGCCGTCCAGGTGGTGTAGTATTCTGCGGGTGAGACATCGCCTGAAGTTACCGCTGCTGATCGTCGCGATCGCCGCCGTGACCGCCTGCGACCAGGCCACCAAGCTGGCGGCGCGGCGCCTGCTGGGCGGCCGACCCCCGGTGCACGTGCTGGACGACTTCTTCCTGCTCGTGCACGCCGAGAACCAGGGCGGGTTTCTGAGCCTGGGGGCCGGGTGGCCCCCGCCCCTGCGCTTCCTGGCCCTGACCCTCACCTCCCTGGTGGTGCTGGCCGTCGCCGTGGTGTACCTCTTTCGCCTGAAGTCCCTGGGGCGCGTGCAGGTGGCGGGGCTGGTCCTGGTGGCGGGGGGCGGCCTGGGCAACCTCATGGACCGCATCCTCCGGGGCGGCTTCGTCACCGATTTCATGAACCTGGGCGTGGGAAGGCTGCGCACGGGGATTTTCAACGTGGCGGACCTCTGCATCATGGCCGGCGTGGTGATGCTTCTGATCGGCGCCGGCAAGAGGGAGAGCGGCCGGGGGGACGGGCGGAGCGCCGGGCCGGGGGAGGCGGTAGAATCGAGGGATGCGGCCGGCGGACCGGGCCGGGGGCCCGGCCGGGGCGCCGGTTCGACCTGAGCCCGGCGCCCTACCGGGTGCCGGATCCGGGGGCGGCCGGTCGGGGGCGGCCGGGAGCCGGCCCCGGCGGGAGGACCGAGTGGATCTGAGCGTGTTCCAGGGGCTGGACGTGGTCCTGGTGTGCGGGCTGCCGGGTTCCGGCAAGTCGCACTTCGCGCGTACCTTCTTTCGCCAGGCCGGCTTCAAGCGCGTCAACCGCAAGGAGATCCGCAAGCTGATTCACGAGATGATGGACTTCGGCGAGAGGTGGTCGGAGAAGGACTTCGCCGCAGGCGACGAGTTCCTGGTCAAGCACGTGGAGCGCAAGATCGTGGAGCATCTGCTTCAGAACAGAAACAGGGTGCTCATCGACAACACCAGCGTGTCCGCGGACTCCCGCCGGCACTACGTGACCATCGCCCGGCAGATGCACAAGTCCATCGGCGTCGTCTTCATGAACACCCCCGCGCAGACCTGCCTGGAACGGAACCGCCGCAGGGAGGACCCGGTTCCCGAGACCGTGATCTCCAACCTGGCGGCGGCCCTGGAGCTGCCCCGGGCGGAGGAGGGGTTCCGGCAGGTGCTGGTGGTCAGGCCCTGAAGCGGGCCGGCCGCAGGGCTCCTCCCCGGCCGGCGGGGCGGTTCCCGCCGGCGGCCGGCTAAAAGCAGTGCAACATCGAACCAGGAGGTCAAGCATGAACGGACACCCTCTTCAGACGGTCCAGGAGCTGGATCCCGAGCTCTTCGCCAGGGTGAACGAGAGCAGGGAGTTCACCTTCCGGGACGGGGCGCTGCCCGCCTCGGTGAAGTACCTGATCGCCGCGGCCCTGGACGCCGCTCACGGCGCCGCCGGGGGCGTGGCCTCGCTGGCCGGGCAGGCCGTGGAGCACGGGGCCACCCGGGAGCAGGTGATGGAGGCGCTGCGGGTGGCCGCCTACATCAGCGGCGTGGGCAGCGTCTACACCGCCTCCTTCGGCCTGAAGGACGCCTTCACCCAGAGCTAGAGCCTCGGGAGGCAGCCAGGCCGCCGCCGCGGGGCCCGGCCTCACCGCGGGGCGACCCGTGGCGGTGCAGGCGCCCCGCCGCTGCGGGCGGCCCGGCTGGGGCGGCCGGCCCGGTCCGTGGCGCCCGGAGAGTTGAATCCCGGCCCGCTTCGGGGCCATACTGGGCGCACCCGTATGCTGAACCTGACGCTCCCCGAGCTGCTCAAGGTGGTGCCGGCCATCCTGGTCGGCCTGACCGTGCACGAGCTTTCCCACGCCTTCGTCGCCCTGAGGCTGGGCGACCAGACCCCGAAGCTGTCGGGAAGGCTCACCGTCAACCCGCTGAAGCACATCGACCCGGTGGGCTTCCTGCTGCTCGTGGTGGCGGGATTCGGCTGGGCCAAGCCGGTGGTGATCGACAGGCAGAACCTGAAAGCTCCACTGCGCGACGACATCCTCATCGCCCTGGCCGGTCCCCTCTCCAACCTGCTGCTGGCCCTGGTGCTGACGCTGCTGCTGCGGGGGGTGTTCCCCCTGCTGCCGGGTGTGGCGCCGGCGACCGCGCGGGGGATCATCTCCACCTTCCTGGTCTTCGTGTCCATCAACGTCGCCCTGGGTCTGTTCAACCTCCTGCCCATCCCGCCCCTGGACGGCTCACACGTGGTGCTGAACCTGCTGTCGGTGAAGAGCCCCGCCGGCTCCGCGGTCTACTTCCGCTACGGCTCCTTCCTCCTCCTGGCCCTGGTGATCGCGGACCGCATCACCGGGCTGGAGATCCTGCCGGTGGGCAGAGCGGTGGGCGCCGTCCTGGGCGCCCTGCTGCGGCTGGTGGGGCTGGCGGGCTGAAGGGGCCCCTCCCCGGCGGCGGGGCGGGTCTCAGGAGGGTCCCGCGGGCTCCTCCCCGCCTGCGGCCTCGGGGTAGTACCGGGCCACGCAGTCCGGGCACAGGCCGTGGGAGAACTCCGCCTCCGAGTGGGTGCTGATGTAGGCCTCCAGCTGGTTCCAGTAGCCCCGGTCGTCGCGGATGCGCTTGCAGTGGGCGCAGATGGGAAGCAGGCCGCTGAGCCGCTTCACCCTGGCCAGCGCTTCCCGCAGCTCCCCGATGAGCTTCTCCCGCTCCGCCTCCAGGCGCTCCCTGCGGTCGATGTCCCGTGCGAGCTGCCGGTTGACCTCCTGCAGCTCCGCGGTGCGCGTGGCCACCAGCTCCTCCAGGCCTTCCAGCGTGGCGTGCAGCCGCGCGGACATGGCGTTGAAGGCCTCCGTCACCTCCCGCAGCTCCCGCCCCCGGGGCAGCGGGATCCGCTCCCCCGGGCGCCCCTCCTGGCCGGAGATGCGGACCGCGGCGGCCTGCAGCCGCGCCAGGGGCACGAGCACCAGGGAGCGGTTCAGCGCCAGCTGCAGCGCGAACAGCGCCGCCAGGCCCAGCAGCAGCAGCCCCGACAGGAGCATGGAGAAGCGGTTGGCCCCCGCGTAGGCGGCGGAGAGAGGGACCCGGATGGAGATCGCGGAGACCACCTGCCCCACCGAGCGGCCGAAGCTGCGCTCATCCCCGTAGATCTCCACCAGGGAGGAGGGCGCCCTGGCCGGGGTGCCGTGGCAGCGCAGGCAGGCTTCCTCCATCACCTCCCCCCGGCGGAGGAGCACGTAGTAGAGCTGCCCGTCCAGGCGGCGGATCGCCGATTTGGAGGTCAGGGCGGGGTCGGCGTTCAGCTCCGAGAGGAAGGCGCGCTCGTAGGCGTCCGCCTCGTTCTCCGGGCTGCGGGCGCCCACCGCGCACTCCTTGTAGTAGTAGCGCTGGCCGGTCAGGTCGCGGAAGAACCGGTCGATCTCCCGCACGGCGTAGGTGGAGGACATCCACACCGGGTCGAAGTAGGCCGGGTCCCGGAAAGGCTCACTCCAGGCGAAGAGGTTGGGCTTGAGATGCTGGTTGAAGTAGTGGTGCGTGGCCAGGTTGCGGTCCAGAAGGAGCATGGCCTTGGACTCCGCCTCCTGCAGGGCGTGCTGGCGCATGGTGTGGTTGGTCAGGAGCACCACCACCACCGCGGCCGCCAGAAACGCCCCTCCCACGGCCAGGTGCAGAACGGTGCCGACCCGGGCCGAACGAATGCGTGGCTCTCGGTTCATCGGTTCGTCTCTGGGCCCCGCCGCCGGGACGCCGTGGAAGCCACTCTAGGTCGGGGACCGGGGGCTGTCAATACCCTTGCGCGCGGGGCCGCCTGGGGGTAGCCTGGAGGTACCCGGGAGGGCAGCCCGCCGGAGGGGCGGCCCGCAGCCCCGGGCAGGGGGTCTGCGGATGGCCGGAGCGATGGAGGCGCGGTTCGCCCACGTGAACCTGGTGGCGCACGACTGGCGGCGGCTGGCGGCGTTCTACCGGGAGGCGTTCGCCCTGGAGCCCGTTCCCCCGGAGCGGCGGCTGTCCGGTCCCTGGCTGGAGCGGGCCACCGGCATGGCGGGGGTCCGCATCGAGGGGGTCCACCTGCTGCTGGCCGATGCCGGCGGCGCACCGCTGACCCTGGAGATCTTCCAGTACGATCCTCCCGCGCCCGCCGTGGCCCGGGAGGTGAACCGCCCCGGCCTGGGGCACGTGGCCTTCCGGGTGCCCGAGGTGGCCGCCGCCCTGGGACGGGTCAGGAGCCTGGGGGGAAGCGCCGTGGGGACGGTGGTGAGGACGGAGATCTCCGGGGCCGGCACCATCACCTTCGTCTACGCCCGCGACCCCGAAGGCAACATCATCGAGCTGCAGAGCTGGAGCGAGTGAGGAGGAGCTGGTATGCGCTTTCCGGTCTGCCCCGCGCTCTACGCCGTCTGCGTGGGCGCCCTGATGATCCTGATGTGGGCGCCCTTCATCCTCACGGGGCAGGTGCCCGAGCTGGCGAGCAGGCCGGCGGCGATCGGGCTGCACCTGGCCGCGGAGGCAGCCACCGCCGTGGCGCTCATGGCCGGGGGGGCCGCCTGCCTGGCCAGGCGGCGCTGGGGGCCGCCGATCCTGCTTTTTGCCCTGGGAATGCTGGCCTACGCGCTCATCGTCAGCCCGGGATACTACCTGGAGGCGGGCCAGGGCGGGTTCGCGGTCATGTTCGGGTTCCTGCTGGCTCTCACGGCGGTCTTCCTGGCGCCGGCGGTGAGGTGGACGCTTCAGCCGCGGGCGGCCGGTCAGGAACCCGCCGGGGGCGCGCCCGGCCGGACGGCGGGAGGGTGAGGCCATGCTGGAGGTGGAACGCTACAGGAAGGAAACCGAGGCCTTTCGCGAGCTGCTGAGGGGGGTGCCCGAGGAGCTCACCGCCGTGCGGCCGGCCCCGGAGGCCTGGTGCCTGAGGGAGATCGTGGGCCACCTGGTGGACTCGGCTTCCAACAACCACCAGAGATTCGTGCGCCTGCAGCTGGGCTCGCTTTCCGAGTTTCCCGCCTACGAGGGGGAGCACTGGGTGGAGATCCAGCGCTTCCGGGAGATGTCGTGGCCGGTGCTGGTGCAGCTGTGGAGCAGCTACAACGAGCTGCTGCTGCACGTGGTGGAGAGGATCGACCCGGGGGCGCTCAAGAACTGCTGGAGCACCGGCGGCCGGGACCTGAGCCTGCAGTGGCTGGTGGAGGACTACTACCGCCACCTGCAGGGGCACGCCCGCCAGTTCGAGGAGCGCCTGGCCGAGGTGAAGGCGCAGGGTGCAGGATAGGCGGAAGCCCGCCCCCCGGAGGTGACGCGGATGTGCGAGTTCTGCACCCGCCACGGCGAGGGCAGAAAGTGGTACCTGGAGGCCCGCAACTACGCCGCCGAGCTGACGGAGGAGCTCTTCCGCCGCCGCATCATCGAGCATTTCTTCGCGGAGGTGATCGAGAAGGGCAACCGCCAGGTCTCCCTGATGGAGCGCGCCCGCTGCCTGGGCCTGGGCCTTCCCGCTGCGGTGCGCCGCCGGATCACCGCCAGGCAGAAGGAGAGCCACTTCGGCCAGGTGGTGCCGCTGGAGGAGGTGGCCTTGATCCTCTCCATGGCCACCTCCGTGGTCAGGCTGACCTGCGGCTGCCGCTGGGCCAGGCAGAGGAAGGAGAGCCGCCTCTGCTTCGGCCTCAGCCTGGGCCCTCCGCCCTGGTACGAGTCGCTGGACCTGGGCTGGTTCGGCTCCCCGGACCTTTCGCGGCTGGAGGGCATGAGCGCGGGGGAGGCCCTGGAGCACATCCGCGTAAGTGACCGCCAGGGCCACGTGCACAGCGTCTGGACCTTCGGCACCCCGTTCATCGGAGCGCTCTGCAACTGCGAGCTGGACAGCTGCCTGGCCATGCGCCTGACCTGCGGGCTGAACGCCCCGGTGATGTTCCGGGGGGAGCAGGTGGCGGTGCCGGAGGCGGCGGCCTGCACGGGGTGCAAAGCCTGCGTGGAGAAGTGCCAGTTCCGGGCCATCGGGGTCGACGGCAGGGGTAGGAAGTGCTCCATCGACGCGCGCCGCTGCTACGGCTGCGGCGTCTGCCGGGCCTCCTGCCGCGAGGGGGCCATCTGGCTGATGGACCGCCGGCGCCACCCGGTGGCCGCGGGCCTGTGGTGAGACCGGCCCGGGGGCGAGGGGAGGGTGCGATGGGATTCTTCGCGGCCTGGCTGGCCGGCTACAGCAGCCCCCGGCGCTACCTGCGCCTGCTGGAGGCGGCCCCGGCGCCCTGGTGGGGGCTGTGCGCCACCCTGCTGCGGGGGGCCCTGGATTCGCTCCTCCTCTACCTGCCCCTCGCCCTCATGGGGCGGGAGCCCTCCACCCCTTCGGCCCTGAGCTTCGTGCCCACCTCCGGGTACTACGCCTTCTCGGTGTTCTTCATGCCGGTGTACTTCCTGCTGCTCTGGCTGCTGCTCTCCGCCCTGGTGCACCTGATCCTCCGCCTGTCGGGGCGGGAGGGCGCCATCGACCAGGTGCTCAACGTCACCGGCATGGCCGGCCTGGTGGTGGGGGCGTTCCTGGTGCCCTGGGACTGGATCTGGGTGGCCCTGGGGGCGGGCGGCCCCGCGGCGCTGGGGATCAGCCACCTGGTGGCCTCGCTGTGGGCCGTGGCGCTCACCACCCCGGCCTTCCGCCGCCTGCTGGGGCTTCCGGTGTGGCTGGCGCTGCTGCTGAACGGGGTCTGGATGGCCGCGGGCGTGCCGGTGTCCATGGTCTTTGCCCGGGCGCCGCTGTAGGAGTGGGACCGTGAGCACCCGGCGGTCATCTGCTGTGCCCTGCCTGCTGGCCTGCCTGCTGCTGCTGGCCTCCGCCTGCTCGCGCGGGGAGGAGGAGGTGGAGCGGCGCCTTGAGGCGGCGATGGGCAGCCTGCGCGGCGGGGAGCTGCTGGAGGCGCTGATCGCGCTGGACCAGGAGTACCCACGGCACCTGCCCCTGAAGATCAACATCGGGGCTCTGCTGATCGCCTCCGGGAGGCTGGACACCGCCGGAGCGTACCTGGAGCAGGGGGAGCGCCTGCTGGGAAGGCGCGATCCGCCCCGGCTGGCCTATCTGCTGCACGGGAACCTGGCGGAGCTCTGCTACCGCCGCGGCGATCACCCCCGCGGCGTGGAGCAGGCCCGCCTGGCCCTCGCCGCCGGCGTGCCCGACGAGCTGGGGGTGACCTTCACCCTGGGCAAGTGCCTGGCGGCCTCCGGAAAGCCGCAGGAGGCCCTTCCGGCCTTCGACGCTGGCTGGGAGAGGCGGAGGCAGAGCATGGGCTCGGAAGACCTGCGCCAGTATGCGGAGCTGCTCTTCGATTCCGGCCGCGGCGAGGACGCCCTGGCGGTGGCGGCGGAGCACCAGTCCCGCTTCGGCTTCTCCCTGGCCCTGGGGCTGCGGCGGGCCGCGTTTTTCGAGAGGCAGGGCAAAGGCCAGGATGCGGTCCTGGCCTCCTTCGAGTGCCTGGAGTACCTGCGCCAGGGGGGCGGCCTGAGCGCCGCCGCGGAGCTGGAGCGCCTGTGGGAGCTGGAGCGGGCGCTGGCGGACGGGGGAAAAGCCGGGTTGCTGGTTGCCGCCCTGGACTCCTACCTGCGCGGCCATTACGAGGAAGCGCTGGGGCGCCTTCAGGGGTTGAGGCTGGAGGGAGACCCGGAGCTGTTCCGCTATCTAAGGCTGTCGGCGGCTCTGGAGTCCCGGCCGGTGACCGAGCGCACCCTGAGCGCCTACCTCAAGCTGGAGCCCCGCTTTCGCTACCTCCCTGCGTACTACTATCACCTGTGGCGGGGCATGCGGACGGGGCCTCCGGAGCTGTACACGCTGGAGGCGGTCCGTCCCATTCTGGAGCGCTGCATCCTGCTGGCCCCCCAGGCCGAGTCCGCCGGCGCCTCGCGTGTGGAGCTCGGCAGGTTGTTGGGGCTCGCCGACGCCGAGGCGGAGGCGCTGCTTCTGCCGGCGGAGATGGACCGTCTCTACCGGCAGGCGGCCCAGGGCGGAAGCTCCGAGCTGCTGGAGCCGCTCCTCAGGATGCTCTCCGCCGGAGACACGCCCTACCATGCGGCTGCTCTGCTGGTGCTCAAAGAGGCCCGCCGAACCCCCTCCCTGGAGGAATACCTGCGGCGGAGGCTTCGGGGGGCGCGGGGGCTGCTGCGGGAGCGGTTGGAGGCGGTGCTGGGTCCGTAGGGGCAGGCTGGCGCCGCGGTTGGGGGGGATCCCTCTGAAGCAGCGGCAGGCTCACCGCCGTGAGGGGCAGAGAGACGAGCACTCCCGCCGCCACCGTAAGCGACAGCGGCGCGAGCAGCCCCGCCCCGGAGGAACCGAACGCCAGCGGCAGCGCGCCGGCGGCGGTGGTCAACGAGGCACCCAGCACGGCCCTCATCCTGGCGGCCAGCAGATCGGGCAGGCGGAAGGACGGGCGGCGGCGGCCGCGCAGCGGGTCCAGGATGAGGATGGCGTTGTTCACGGAGACGCCGGCGCACAGAAGCAGCCCCAGCAGCACCGGTTCGGAGAGCCCCTGGCCGAGGGGGCGGAGGAGCAGCAGGGAACCCACCCAGGACAGGGGGATCTGGGCGGCGATGATCAGGGGAATGCGCAGGCTCTCGAACCGAAACACCAGGACCAGAAAGACCAGGACCGCCGCCAGCGCGACGGCGGTGAGGGCGCCGCGACGCACCTCCGCCGCCTCCGTCTCCCGCCGCCCGGCCTCGCCACGGTAGCCCGGCGGAAACGGAAAGGCGCCCAGCACCTCCCGGGCGGCGGCCAGGGCCGCCGCCTTGGTTCCCAGGGGCACCCGCACGGTGAACCCCGCGCCGCGCTGGCGGTCGTGGTGGACGATCGGGCCGGTCTCCCTGCGATCGGAGACCTCGGCCAGCCAGCCGGCGGGAATGCTCGAGGGCGGCAGCGGCTGCGCCTCCGGCCGGAAACCGGCCCTCCCTTGCAGGAGGGTCCCGGAGGCGTTCTCCCCCGTGCCGGCCGGGGGCAGCGGCACCGGGATGCGGAGCACCTCACTGAGGGGGGGCGCCCGGGATCCCAGGGCGAAGAGCCGGATGTCGATCGTTCCCGCCGCCATCCCCTTCTGTCCCGGCGGGTTCCACTTGGCTGCCACCGGGCCCGCCAGTGACCAGTAGAGGATCGAGCAGACCTCCTGCGGAGAGACGCCCGCGGCCGCGGCCCGTTCCACGGGAATGGTGAGGATTCTGGCCGGCAGGACCTGCTTGAAATGGAAGACCACCTGCGCGTCGGCCAGGCGGGCAACGATGGCCTCCGAAGCGGCCCCGACCAGTGCGTGCAGGCGCCGGAGGTCCGGCCCCGTAACGAGCACCTCAAAGGAGGCCTCCCGGGCCGCGTCTTCGGGGAAGTAGAGGAAAGCGCCGGAGCCGGCCAGCGCCTGCACGGCGCTGCGCAGGCGCTGGGGATCGGCGCCAGGCTCCAGGGTGAGAAGAAAGGAGGCCCGCTCCCTCTCGAAGCGGCCGGTCACCTGCTCCACGCCGGGAAGGCCGGGCAGCCGGCCCTCCAGGCGCCCGGCGCTGCGCTGCACCTCCGCGGCCGGTGTGCCGCTCGCGTACTCCAGCCGAAAGCGCAGGGCTCCCTCGCCCCCGGAAGCGGACGGCGAGAGCCCCGAGGAGGCTCCCATCCAGACCGCGGCGGCCGCCAGGACCAGCAGCGCCGAGCCGGTGAGGGCGCGGTGCCTGGCCACCCAGCCGCACAGCCGCTCCGAGAGGCGCCGCACCGCCGGCGGAGGCCGCGGTGGCGGCTGCGGGCGGACCGGCGCCAGGGTCAGAGAGGGCATGGCCAGGAGCACGTACAACAGAGAGACCACCACCGAGGCGGACACCGCCACGGCCAGGCCGCCGAAGCGGTTCTGCAGCTCCCGCGGAGCCACCAGCAGAGGCAGGAAGACCGCGACGGTGGTCAGTGAGGAAAAGAGAATGGCTCCCCGGGTATTCGCCGGCGCTCCTCCCTCGGCGTGGACGATCGCCGCATCGATCGCCACTCCCGAGCCGATGGCGAGGCCCGCCAGGGTGGCCAGGTCGAGCTCGTAGCCGCAGGCGTTGAGCACTGCGGCCGCTCCGGCCAGCGTCACCGGAACTGAGAGCGCCACCCGGAGGGCCGCCCCCAACCGACGCATGACCAGCGCGGCCGCGACAACCACCAGCAGCACCCCGATGCCGGCGGCCAGCAGCACTTCCTCCAGGGCACGTTCCATCTCCGCGCCCACATCGTGGAGCACGCTGCCTCCCAGCCCCGCCGTCTCGAGCCGCAGCCTGCGGCAAAGCCCCACCAGATTGGCGTCCCCAGCCGGGTGGACGTAGAGCACCACCGCCTCCCGGCCGTCCACGTGGCTCACGCTCTGCGGCTCCGCGGAGGAAAGGCGCACCCGCGCGGCCGCCCTCAGGGGAAAGCCTGGAAGGAGCGGCAGGGCCTCCATCTGCCCCGCGCTGCGGAACCGCGCCTCCATGACGAGCGGGATGCCCCAGCCCTGGTCCAGGGCCCCCACCGGGCCTTCCGCGCGCAGCAGCCTGACCACCTGGCGCGCATCCAGGCCGGAGGCAGCTGCCCGCTCGGGCTGGAGCTCCACCCGCACCTCCTCCTTGCGGCCCCCGGCGATCTCCACCTGACCCGCCCCGTCGACGTTTTCGAAACGCCGCCTCAGGGCGCTCTCCTCGAGCCGCGCCGGAGGAAAGGAGGCGATGAAAACCGGGGCCGTGTCCAGATCACTCTTGGCCAGGACGGGACGCTGCGCTCCCTCCGGAAGCCCGGCCCACACCCGATCCACCGCCTCCCGCACGCGTAGATACGCCTGATCCAGGTCCACGTCCGGCCGGAAGCGCAGGTAGACCCTGGAACGGCCGGCATCCGAGACCGACACCACCTCCTGAAGCCCTTCCTGGCTGGCCAGGCGGCGTTCCAGCGGCACCGTCACGAAGCGCTCCATCTGTTCCTCGAAGGCGCCCTGGTGCTCCACGCTCACCAGGATCGAGCGCTGGGAGGAAGCGGGCCGGTAGCCGAGGGGTATGGTGCGGGCCTGGAGCACCAGGCAGAGCAGCACCGCAGCCAGGATCAGGGCAGTCCGGGTCGGCCAGCCTCCGCCCGCCGGTGGTTCGGCCCTCACGGCCGGAATCCCCGCCGGCGGTGCGGCAGGAGCGCCAAGGCCGGAAAGAGCAGGAGCGTCAGCGGTGTGCCCACCGCCAGGCCGATCAGCACCGGCAGCGCCGTGTGGCTCTGCAGCGCTCCGGAGGGGAAGCCGGCCGCCGCCAGGGGCAGAAGCGCCCCTACGGTGGTGCACGCCGCCGCGGCGGCGGGGCGCAGGCGCCCCGCACTGGCCTCCAGGATGACCGCAGGATCGGCGCGGCCGCCCCGGTAGGCGGCGGCCAGGAGGATCGCCGAATTCACGGTGGTCCCGAACAGAATCAGCAGGCCCAGAAAGGAGCTGACGTTGAGGCTCCTGCCCAGCACCCACATGCCGGCGGCCGCAGGTGCCAGGGACAGCGCGCTTGCCAGGACCACCAGCAGCGGCAGGGTGAGCGACTCGAACTGCGCCCCCAGCACGACGTAGATGAGAGCGGCGGCCAGCAGGAACGCGAGCAGGAGCTCGCCGCTGCTGCGCTGCAGCTCGTTTCCCGTTTCGGTGAATGCGTTCTCCCCGGCCAGCCCGGCGAGGTGGCGCTGCAGCTGCGTGGCTCTTCCGGGGGTGGGGTGCAGGGTGATCCCCACTGCGGCGCTGCGCTCCCGCCTGAACAGCTCCCCGTAGCCGGAGGTGCGGGTGATCGCGGCCAGGGAGCCCAGGCGGACGTGCCCGTTGGCGGCGAGCACCTGGAGGTCCGAGAGCAGCCCCGCGCCGGAGCGGATCCGCACTCGTATGTCGGTACCTTCCTCCTGCGGGTGCAGCCTGGCGGCCACCCGGCCGCGGACCGCGGTCTCCAGCTCCTCCAGGAGCAGCCCGGCGCTTATCCCGGCGCGGGCCAGGGAATCCCGATCCACCGTCAGCCGGATCTCCGGCGCGTCCCGGCGCGTGTCGATCTCTGCGGACCCCGCCAGCCCCAGCCCCACGGTTTCCTCCACAATCCGTCGGGCGCGCTCCACCAGCGCCTCCCGGTCCGCGCCGGTGAGCACCAGCCGCGGGCTGCCCCGGGAGCCCAGCAGCCTCTGGAGGGCGTCCCGCGACGGCTCCAACCGCGAGCCCAGCGCCGGCGGCAGGGACTGGACCAGCCTCTCCGGCCGGCGCTGCGCCGAGTCGAAGAGCACCGTAGTCCTGAGGTTGGCCAGGTCGGTTCCCGATTGCCCCCGATCCTGGGGGCGGTCGGCGTCGTAGCCCGCCTCGGAGCAGACCTCGGACACCCCGGGGCTTTGTTTCAGGACGGAGGCCAGCAGCCCCATCGCCGTGACGGCCTGCTCGGGGGAGGAGCCTGGGGGCAGATCGGTGCGGAGACTCACGCTGCGCGCGCCGGCCCAGGGAAGGATCTCCCCCTTCAGGGCGCCCAGCGAGGCGGCGCCGAGCGCACAGACCGCCGCCAGGGACAGCACGGCGATCCAAGGCCGGTCCAGCAGGCGCGCGAGCACGGCGCGGTAGATCGCCCCGGCGGAGGCCCTCCGGGGGGGATCCAGGCCCCCATCCCGCCCGGCGGGGCGGCGTGCTGTCCGGACCCGAGGGGCCCGGCCGCTGCCGGCGCCGAGCAGCCGGCAGAGGGCCGGAGTCAGGGTCATGGCGGTCAGGAAGGAGCAGACCAGAAGCGAGCTCACCGTGAGCGCCAGGTCGCGGAACAGCGCCCCCACGACCCCGGGAACGAACACCACCGGCAGGAAAACCAGCAGGCTGGTGAGCGTGGATGCCAGCGTCGCAGGGGCCATCTCGGAAGTCGCGGCGGCGACGGCCGCCGGCGCCGCCGCCCCGCGCCGCCCCCCGGTTTGCATTAAGACGAAGGTGTTGTGGACGATATGGACGTCCTTCTGCCCGTAGATCCCCAGCGCCCCGTGATGGCAGTCGACGAACAGGTTGTTCCGATAGACGATCCCCACCGTGTTCCAGCCCGACTCGTTGCTGCCCGACCAGCCGCCGCCCAGCGCCGCGTCGCCGACCTCGTTGGTGGGATGGGTGGGACCGAAGACGTTGTTCTCCCAGAC
>CAZBDU010000072.1:16420-26686 GCA_964490725.1 uncultured Spirochaetaceae bacterium
CAGCGTCGCAGGGGCCATCTCGGAAGTCGCGGCGGCGACGGCCGCCGGCGCCGCAGCCCGGCGCCGCACCAGGTTTTCCATTACGACGATGCTGTTGTCGACGATCATCCCTACCCCGATGGCGGCGCCGCAGACCGAGATCAGATTGAGGGAGACATCGGCGGCCCGCAGGAACAGCACCGTGGCGGCCAGGCTGGCCGGCACCGAGGCCACCACCACCAGGACCGCCCGCAGGCGGCGGAGAAAGAGAAGCAGCACCAGCGCCGCCGCCACGGTTCCGGCAGCCGCGGCCAGAGCCAGGGCGCCCAGGGAGATCCTGATCTCCTCCGCCGCATCCTCCAGGACCGAAATGTGTACCTCCCGGGTGAAGGAGACCTGCAGGGAGCCCAGGCGGCGGCGGAGCACGCGGGAGGCTTCCAGGGTGCCCGTGTGGGCGCTGCGGTGGACCAGCATGCCCACCGCCTGCCGGCCCCCGGCGTGGAAGAGGGATGTCGGCTGCCGCGAGCCGACCCGGACCTCGGCAATGTCGGCCAGCCGCAGCCCGCCGCCCTCTCCGGCGGCGAGGGGCAGCCGGCGGAGAGTCTCCAGGCTCTCCACGTCGGTGCGGGCCTTCACCGCGTATTCCAGAGGGCCCTCCCGGATCCTGCCGACGGGGTATTCGAAGACCGCGCCGTTCACTCCCTGCAGAACCTGCCCCAGCGACAGGCCGGCGGCGTACAGCCTCCCGGGGTTCACCTCGACCTGGATCTCCGGCTCTTCCGCTCCGACCATGCGTACGGCCCCTGCCGCCGGGATCTGCTGGAGGCGGGAACGCAGCTCCCGTCGTGCCACGGCGCTGGCCGTCTGGAAGGACACGCCGGGGGCGGGAAGCACGGCCAGGCGAAGCACTGGCTCATCGGCCAGGTCCTCGGTGACCACCACGGGTTTCTCCACTCCATGGGGCAGATAGGGATAGGCGCTGTCCACCTTCTCGCGGATCTCCACAGCCGCCCTGTCCAGGTTGGCGTTCCAGTCGAAGCGAAGCTCCACGCAGGACAGCCCGCGCCTGGTGATGGAGCTCATGGCGCGTACCCCTTTCACCGAAGACAGGGCACTCTCCACCGGTACGGTGACCAGCTGTTCCATCTCCTCGGCGGGCATGCTGGCGAGCTCGGTCACCACACGGGCCGCGGGGATGCGGAGCCTGGGCAGCAGCTCCACCTTCAGTCGGGGGACCGATACGGCGGCGAACAGGGCCACGGCCGCGTAGACCATCAGCACGGAAACCGGGTGGGCTGCGATGCCGCGCAGCAGCTTCACCGGGCGTTCACCTGCATGGCGTACTCGCTGGGGAGAAAGTTCCCGAAGGAATCCCGCAGCTCCCGTCCCACGGTGACGGTCAGAAGGCCCGAGGCCGGGGTGTCGGAGACCGAATAGAGCAGCCGCGCCACGGTTTCCTCCGCCGCCACGGGCCCCGCCGGGGGAGGCGAGCCGGCGGGAAGCTCGATGCGCAGGAAAGAGAAGGCAGCGGCGGAGCAGTGCACCGCCACGGCCTCCAGGACGCTGCCCAGGTCCAACTCAGCCCCGGCGGCGTGGCGGATGTAGAAATCGAAGCAGGCCTGCGCGGAGTCCGGCACCTCGAGGCTGTCGTCGAGGGACAACGTGATGAACGAGGCGGCGGCCACATCCGCGCAATAGTCCAGCCTGGTGACCTGCGGCGGCACCGAGCGCGGGCCGTCGACCAGCAGACGGTAGCTCCGGCCGAGCATTTCGAGCTCGTATACCGAACCGTAGCCGAGGGGCTCGGTGAAGCGGATCAGGCACTCCGTGAGCTCTCCGTTCCAGCTCAGGGTATGCGGAACCAGAGGCGTTATCGACAGCAGGGAGTCCCGCTCCTGGCCGGCGGGGCCGTCGAGCTCGGCGTAGAGCACCTCGTCCTTCTCCAGGCCGCCGTTGACCGGAAGGACGGTGGTGTCCTCCAGCGCGCGTCCCGCGCCGGTGCGCAGGCCGAGCAGAGCTGCTCCGGCGGCTCCGGCCGGCCGGAACCGCACCTTCAGCGGCTGGGTCAGGGGGTTTCCCGCCGGGTCACGCACCTCCCGCGACAGCTCGGCCAGGTACTCGGTGCCGGGCTGGTAGGCCTGAAGCGGCCGGAAGATCGCTACGCGGTCCGAATCCTCCCAGTCCAGCCAGCCCTGCACGGCGGGGGCGAGACGGAAGCCGGTGTAGAAGCTTCCCCGGTCCACGGGCTCGGAGAAACGGAACACCAGCGGCAGGAGCAGGTCCGCCGGCTCGGCGCCGTCGGCCGGGGAGAAGGACACCAGCACCGGCGGCTCCCGGTCCCGCCCGGTGTGAAAGACCCTCTGCAGCTCCATCTGCAGGGAGTTCCCGAACAGGTCCTCGGCGGCCGAGGAGACCGTGAGACGGTAGGTGCGGTCGGCCAGGAAGCCGGCCGCCGGGGTGAAGATCAGGGTGGCATCCCGCCAGGCGAAGCGGCCCGGAAGGGGGATGTCGTTTTCGGTCAGGACGGTGGCCTGCTCGGTGCGGGGCCGGTCCATGGCCGCGGAGAAGGTTACCTCCACAGCCTCCAGGAGCTCCGCCTCCACCACCTCGGCCTCCGGCCAGACGGCCAGCACCTCCACCGGGCGCATGTGCAGGAAGCCCTGGACCATCCCGCATCCGGTGAGCAGAAGCGGCAGGCAGGCGGCAGGCAGGCTCTTCATGGCAGCACCCTGAAGAGCTGGCGGACCTCTTCTCTCAAAAAGCTCCCGCCGCTGCGCACGCCGTCGGAGCCTGCCGGGATCTCCAGCAGGTAGTATGCCTCCGAGCCCGCCGCAGCCGAGAGGTTCGTGAAGGAGACCGAAAGGGTGCGCTCCCCGGCCAGCCAGGTGTAGCCCAGCGGGTAGGGACCGGTCCCGGCTTCCAGCGACCTCAGGGCGATGAGGTTCTGCGCCTGGTAGCGGTCCTCGGCGGACGGAAAGGACAGAGAGAAGACCGCCAGGAACTCGTAGGGCTCCTCCGCAGTGCAGGGGTCCAGATCCACGGCGGAAGCCGTGGTGAAGGGCGGCACCAGGACCAGGGTGGAATCCTTCACCGCACGGATTTCCAGCACGCGCAGGAGAGGGCAGGCCGCCGCCGTGGTGAAGTCGAACAGCTCCTCCTGCAGCAGGGGGTTGCCCGAGGCGTCCCTGGCCTCCTGGTCGATGGAGAGGAGGTAGGCCGTGTCCATATCGTAGTCGGAGGCGGGAACGAAGACGAGGTCGCCGCCGATCCATGCCAGGGTGCCGGGAACCTGCGGGGACAGGGAGAAGGCAGCCGAGGTTGCCTGCTCGTCCATGGGCTCGGAGAAGGTGATGCGGATGGCGTCGCGTGTTCCTATCTCCGTCAGGGGCTTGCCGGTGAGGGGGAACAGGGCGCTCCAATCGTTGAGCGCCGGAGCCGCTCCGGTGACGGTGGGCGAGGTGGTGTCCGATTGGACCCGGAAGGAGATCTCCACGGTTCGCGCCAGCGGTACCCCCTCCCGATCCCTCAGCCCCGCCTCCAGGCGGACCCGGTAGGAGCACAGCTCCTCCCAGGCCTCTTCGGGCAGGACGGACAGCTGTGTCTGTTCCGCCGCCCACTGGAGGCGGTGCGCGGTGCCGGGGGAAAGGCTGAAGCCGTCGGCGAAGCTCGCGGGGTCCATGGGGTTGGAGAAGTGAATCTCGATCGGCTGGCCGGCGGAGACCACCGAGCCGTGGGCGGGGCTGAACCGGAGAACCAGGGGCGGCGAGGCGGCGTCCGTCAGGTAGAAGAAAGGGATCTCCAGGTCCAGGGGGTAGGGGCGGCCGCTCAGGTCGTAGACCTCGCCCCGGCCCTGCAGCAGGTAGCGCGCTCCGGGGGTGAGGGGGGCATCGGGCAGGAAGCTCATCCGCTGGCCCTCCCAGCGGAAGCGGCCCGCCACCGGTCCCGCCGCCGCCTCCACGCTGACGGCTTTCTCGGCGGAGTAACGGTCCACGGGGAAGTCGAAGGCCAGGAAGACATCCTCACCCTCGGCCAGTACCTCTCCGTACCGGGAGGGACGGGTCACGATGGCGGAGGGGTCCGGGAGAAAGAACAGCCTGCATCCCGCCTCCAGCAGGCACAGCCCGGCAAGCCAGCGTTTCATCACCTCACCTCCACCTCCATGCCCTCCCTCAAAGCGACCGAGGGCTCCCTCACCACCCGGTCCCCCTCCCGGAGCCCCGAGAGCACCACGACGGAAGCCTCTCCGTGAGACTCGGTCTGCACGCCCTGCCGGTACAGCCTCCCGCCCCGCACCAGAAAGACGCAGGGGGAGCCGTTCTGGTCGGCGATCACGGTCTCACGGGGCAGCAGGATCGCCCGCCTGGGTGGGCCGGTCAGGATCACCACCCGGGCGAAGAGGCCCGGAGGCAGAGAGCGGCCGGGATTGTCCACGGCGATCTTGACGCGGACGGACCGGGTGTCCGGGCTGACGTAGGGGGCCACCAGCCGCACCCGGCCCGCCAGCTCGCGCCTGCCGGAGACGTCTTCCACCTCCACCCTGGCCTCCTGGCCCAGGCTGATCCGGGGCAGATCCTGCTCCCCCACATCCACCTGCACGTCCACTCGATCAGTGCAGAGAATGGTGAACAGCGGCCGGTCCGGAGTGGCCCGTTCACCCGGGTCCGAGTAGCGGCTGCCCACGATGCCGGACACCGGAGAGCGCACCGCGGTCTCGGCAAGGAGGAGCTCGATGGTCTTCAGGCGTGACCTGGCCGCCTGAAGCTGCGCCTCGGCCACCCGGCGCTCCGCTTCCAGCGTGCCGGTGTTGGTGGCGATCAGGAGCCGGCGGCGCTCGGCGGGGTCGGTGGGCACGACCTCCACGGCGGCGGCCAGGTCCTCCTCCCTGAAGCCGATGCGCTGTATCTGCAGTGCGCCTTCAGCCTGCACGAGCCGGGTGCGGGCGTCGAGATACTCGGTGCGCGCCGCCTCCAGCTCCTCCCTGGAGACTCCCTGGATCTCGAAGAGCCTGCGCTTGTTCTCCAGAACCGCGGACACCCTGTCGCACTCCGCCCGCCGCTGTGCCACCTCGGCCTCCGCGTTGCTCACCGCGATCAGGCGCGCCTCCACCTGGCGGGCCCCTTCGGCGAGCTTCTGCTCCGCCAGGTGGAGCAGCGCCTGGCGCGAGCCCACCTCGGCCTGGGCCTGCTCGCGCTCGATCAAGAGGCGGGTACGCTCGATCTCCGCCAGGAGCTGTCCGGAGGCGACCTCGGTGCCCTCCTCGACCAGGATGCGCTCGATGCGGCCCTCGGTGGAGGGAAAGACGTCCGCCTTTGCCGAGAAGACCACGGTGCCGAAGGTGCGGTACTCCGGCGCCACGGGCTGCTCCGCAGCGATCAGCACCTCCACCGCCGGCGGCTGCACCGGGGCGGTGGAAGGCTCGCGGCCGCTGCAGGCGGCGGCCAGGACCGCGGCCGCCGCCAGGCCCAGCGCCGGCGCCCGGCTCATGGGTTCTCCCTGCGCACGATCAGGGCGTGGCTCGCCGCCAGGACGGCACCGCCGGCCCGCTGGAGGAGTGCGGCCTCTGCTGCGTACAGGGCCACGGCGCCGTCCAGCACCTCGATGCGCAGCCCTGCCAGATCGATCTCCTCCGTTACCAGGTCCACCCGCCTGATCTCTCCCAGCTCCACCCGCAGGCGCTGGACCTCCAGCCTGGCCTCCTCCACGGCCAGGCGGCGGCGCAGGAGCGCCAGGCTGCGCTTGCGGTAGCGGATCGCGGCGAGCTCCTCGGCAATGTCGAACCGCAGCTGGGTGTAGAGCTCCTCGAGCTGCAGCGCCGCCTGGCGGGCCTTCAGCTCCGCCAGCGACCGGTCCCACAGCCCCTCCAGGGCGTCGCCGGGTTGCGTTTCCACCGTGAATCCCCGGGACCGGCCCCACGCTCCGGTGGAACCCAGGGAGAGCGCAGCGGCGGAGGGGAGCACGGGCAGGTCCAGACCCATTTCCAGGCCGGCGCTGAACCCTGGCTCGCTCAGGGGGAAGCGATCCCCGCTCATGCTGACGGCCAGAACGAGCCTGACCTGCGGTAGCCAGCTCCACCGGCTGGCCAGCGCCGCCCGGCGGCTCTGCTCGGCTTCCAGCCGGGCCGCCAGGAGCTCACCGCTGGCGCGCATGGTCCGTTCCAGGTACCGGGCGGCGGCCTTCTCCAGGGGCTCCTCCTCCCCGAGCAGGAAGCCGGCGTAGTCGGCGGCGATGGAGCCGGCGGGCCGCGGCGGGCTTTCCGGGGGGTAGCCCAGCAGGCGGGCAAAGCGGAAGAGAAGCACTCTCTCCTCCTGGGCGGTCTTTTCCTGCTGGAGCTCCAGGTCGGAGACGGCCACCTCCAGGTCCAGAAGGTCCAGCTCGGTGATCACCCCCAGGGCGCGTTCCTCCCGGGCCACCGCGAGCTGCTTGCGGGCCAGGGCGCGAGCCTCGGCCTCGATCTTCTGCTTCATGCCCAGCCTGAGGATGTCGGTGTAGAGGGCCACCACCGAGAGCGCCAGCTCCTGGCTCTTCAGGCGCGCCGAGGCCGTCGCCACCTTCAGCTGACCCTGCTGGACGCGGCGCTCGCGGGTCAGCCTCCCCCCTCCGTAGAGCAGCTGGCTGGCCGTGACGGTCAGCCGGCGCGTCCGGGAGTCCGCAGCGCCGTAGCTTACCGAGTCGTTGTGGGCGTACTCCAGGGCCAGGGTGGGCAGAAAGCTCCTGGCGGTCAGCCGCAGCCGCTGGGCCGCCAGGCGGCGTTCGAAGTCACCCAGCCGCAGCTCCGGGCTTCGCGCCAGCGCCTTGCGGACCGCGGTTTCGATCTCGATGGTGCCGGAGGCACCGGCGGCGGAGGCGCTGCCCTCGGGACATCCAGGCGCGACTGCGGCAGCGATCAGCAGGGCGGCCAGGGGGAGGCGCCTCATTTCCGCATCATCCTGAAGCTGCGATCCAGCAGCTCGTAGAGGTAGCGGTAGGAGGCCACCGTCCGCGGAGTCTCCTCGGCCAGCAGGTAGAGGAAGTCCGCCTCCTGGCTGCCGTCCTGCCTGGCCCGAACCTCCAGGCTCACGGCATTGAGCACCTCGTAGCCTCCCGGAAGCGGCGACTCCTTGATGGTCACGTGAACGAGGAAGCGCCTGACGCCCCCCGGAGCGGCGTATCTGGCGGCCAGCAGCCGCAGGATGTACAGGGCGTTCTCCCGCACCCGCTCGCCGTCCAGCTCCTTGTGAACCTCCAGCCCCTCCAGCAGCAGAGTGGCCTGCCGGAGCTCCCTTGCAAAACCGGGGCGCCGTACGCTGTCCTCGACCCGCGCCGGGCGCACCCACGCGCAGGAGCACAGCAGCGCCGCGGCAACCGCGGCCCCCACAACTCTCATCGCCGGGCCTCCTCCTCGATGGATTGCAGGACCCTCTGGAGGGGCTCCCGCAGGGAGCTGCCGGGGCCCAGCAGGGCCATGGCCGCGGCGAGCTCGCCGGCCGCCCGGTCGGCCAGGCCCGCTTCCCGGTAGATCTCGGCCAGCTCCAGGGATGCCTCCGCCAGGCGGACCCCCAGCGCCTTCGCCTTCTCCAGCGTCTGGATGGCCAGGTCCTGGCGGCCAGAAGCACGGTAGCTCCTGCCCAGGAGCAGCAGCAGCTCCGGGTCCTCCGCGCTCAGTCTCAGGGCGTCCCCCAGGGTGGCGGCGGCCCGCCGGGGGTCGCCCCGCTGGAGGTAGAGGCGGGCCAGCCATTTTCTGGCGTCCACGTGGTGGGGCTCCTCCTTGAGGAGGGCGGTCCAGATGCCTTCGGCCTCCACCCCCTGGCCCAGCAGGAAGTAGCACTTGCCCAGCATGAACGCGGCGCTGTGGAAATGGGGCGCGCGTGTGTGGATGTCCGCGAAGGATTGCAGGGCAAGGGCGAGCTCGCCGCGGACGTAGAGCTCCTTGGCCTGCAGGTAGGCGGGTACAAGCTGGTCCTCGCTTGGCGTCGGAGCGCAGGAAGCGCAGAGCAACGCCACGGTGAGCCACGCGAACCATCGGGCCACCAGCAGCCTCCTGCCAGAACTTTCAGTATAGCGGAGCCCCGGGAGCGGGCACAAACTCACGTTTGTTTTTTTCCCAGGCGTTCCCCAGGCGTTCGGCGAATTGACGCGCCCCGCCCCCTTCCCCTATGATCCGCCCATGAACGCACTGGCCGTGGAACTGAACCGCGCCCTGGAGGGCACGGTGATCGCCTCCCTGCTGTCCGGCTTCGGGAAGCGCTTCTACTTCCCCAGGGGGATCGTGGCCCAGTCGGCGGAGGCCAAGAGGCACGCCCGCCGGCTGAACGCCACCGTGGGCATGGCCACCGACGGAGCCCAGCCCCTGCACCTGGGGGTGATCGGGGAGCACATCAGCGGGCTTCAGCCGGAGGAGGTCTTCTCCTACGCCCCCACCGGGGGGAACCAGGCGCTGCGGGAGGCCTGGAAGGAGGAGATGGTGGCCAAGAACCCCTCTCTGGCCGGAGCGCTCACCTCACTGCCGCTGGTGACCTGCGGGCTCACCCACGGCATCATGCTGCTGGCGGACCTGTTCGCCGAGGCCGGGGACAGCGTGGTGCTCCCGGACCAGTTCTGGGGCAATTACCGGCTGGTCTTCGAGGGGCGGATCGGGGCGGCCCTCAAGACCTTCCCCTTCTTCGCCGCCGCCGGCGGGATGAATGTGCCGGCCCTGGAGGAGGCCGTGGCCGGGGCTGGGCCCAAGGCGCTGGTGCTGCTCAACTTCCCGAACAACCCCACCGGCTACTCCCCCACGGAGCGGGAGGCGGACCTGATCTGCCAGGCCCTCCGGCGGCGCGCGGAGGCTGGGCAGCGGATCCTGCTCATCACGGACGACGCCTACTTCGGCCTGTTCTACGAGAAGGACACCTACCGGCAGTCCCTGTTCGCCGGGTGCGCCTCCCTGCACCGCAACCTGCTGGCGGTGAAGGCCGACGCGGCCACCAAGGAGGACCTGGTGTGGGGCTTCCGCCTGGGGTTCCTCACCTTCGCCGGCAAGGGCCTGGAGGAGGCGCACCTGGACGCCCTGGTCCAGAAGGTGACCGGGGCGGTGCGCGCCTCGGTGTCCAACTCCAACCAGCTGGGTCAGAGCCTGCTGCTGAAAGCCATGCGGGACCCGGCCTACCGGGAGCAGAAGGAGCGGGTGTTCCGCATCCTGGAGGGGCGCTACCGCAGGACCCGGGAGATCCTGGGGCGGCTTCAGGGGCCGCTCCAGCCCCTGCCCTTCAACTCGGGCTACTTCATGACCTTCCGCTTCCCCGGGGGGAGCGCCGAGGAGCTGCGCCGGAAGCTGCTCATGGAGCAGGGCATCGGCACCATCTCCATCCAGGACCGCTACCTGCGGGTGGCCTACTCCAGCGTGCCGGAGGAGCGCCTGGAGGAGCTGTACAGCGCGGTCTACCAGGCCGCCCGGGCGGTCGCAGGCTGACGGGCGCGCAGGCGGGGGCAGCCGGCCTTCGGGGGCAGGCGCGCAGGCGGGGGCTGCCGGCCTCCGGGGGCGCCCAGCCGGGCCCCCTCCGCCTCACGCCTGAGGGCCGGCGAAGCCCGCCCCCTGGCGCCTGCCCTCCCGGAGCATCGCCTCTCGCACCTCCCGGTAGAAGCGCTCCTTGGGCCAGAAGCGCCTGGGGGCGGCCAGGCGCTCCGGCGGGGTGTCGCAGGTCAGGCGCATGATCACCGTCTCCGGCGGCAGCAGCTCCAGCGCCCGCACCACGTAGTCCAGGTGGCGGGGCGCCGAGGGCACGGTGAGCTCCCCGGCCAGAAGCTCCCGGTGCAGGGGGCAGCCGGCCGGCACGTGCAGGTTGTGGATCTTCACCCCCTCGGGGCGCAGCGCCGCTACGAAGCGGATGGTCTGCTCGATCTCCTCCCATCCCTCCCCGGGCAGCCCGAAGATCAGGTGCACCGCCAGCTTCAGGGAGCCCCGGCGCAGCCGCTCCCAGGCCTCCCGGAAGCAGGCCACGTCGTGACCGCGGCGAATGCGCGCCAGGGTGCGGTCGTGGGCGCTCTGCAGCCCCAGCTCCACCCAGACGTCGAAGCCCTCCCTGCGGTAGGAGGACAGCAGCTCCGCGGTCTCCCGGGGCACGCAGTCCGGCCGCGTGGAGACCACCAGCTCCCGGAAGGGCGCCAGGGCCAGGGCGAAGTCGTAGAGGGACCGCAGCTCGGCAGGGGGTGCGAAGGTGGCGGAGAAGGCCTGGAAGTAGAGCAGGTAGGAGCGGGCGCCGTAGCGACGCTCCAGGAAGGCGAGGGCGCCCCGCACCTGCCGCTCCAGCTCCCGCCGGCGCGCCTGCAGGG
>CAZBDU010000073.1:0-26493 GCA_964490725.1 uncultured Spirochaetaceae bacterium
GTCCTCGACTCATCTAATATTACCATTAGTATACCAGAAACATCCTAGTTGTCAACAGAGAATCTCAATCCAAGCCAACGTCGAGCCTCTTGGCTGAACCTCTTCGTAGAACGGATTTGGAGCACGATCAGTACGACCCACGCGGATCGTGCCCGTCCAAGAGCGCCGTGGGAACTGCTCCAGTGGCCAGTGGGCCCGGTCGACCGCCCCCAGCAACAACGTCTCGGCCTCGTTGATAGCGGTCCCACTGTCGAAGTCGGCCGCCGCTCTTCGCGTCCCAAGTCCTTGCAATGCCCCGGTGACCTGACGATTACAACCGCCACCCGTTCGCCAGTCTCGCGACCTGGAAAGTGAACGTGAGCGATTTTCCACGTAGGCGCAGGCCAACACCGGAAGGTCGAGGGCCCAGAGGCCTCCTCGCTGCCCAACGCCCCTTCCCCTACCCCCCGTACTCGATCAGCTCACCTGCCCGCTCGTAGCCCGGCAATGCCCCCAGGCCGACGGCGGCGCATAGTGCGGCTCCCAGCGCCGCCTCCTCCACGCCCCTGGGAACCAGCACGGGCAGCCCGAACCGCCGGGCGACTTCGGCCCTCAGCGCAGCATTCCTGCGGATGCCGTTGCCGGAAGCCACCAGGGCGGTGATGCGCCCCGGGCAGGCTTGCGCGATCTGGCGATAGTACCCGTGCAGCTCCCCGGCGATCCCCCTCAGGAACCCCCGCACCAGAGCGGAGGTCGTGAGGTTGCCCAGGGTGATGCCCTGGATGCTTCCCGTCACCGCCGCCTCGGCGCGGGTTCCCTGGAAGCGGGTGTCCACCTCCAGCGGAGGCTCCCCGTCCTCCTCCTGCCGGGCCGCCAGCTCGTTCATGCGCTCGAAGAGGGACCCCGGGGGCGAGCTCCCGCCGAGCTGCGAGCAGACCTGCCTGAAGAGCTCCTCCAGGAGGGCGTAGGCCTTCCCGGAGCACAGGGCGGCTCCCACCTGCAGGAACCCTCCGCCGGGGAAGGGGCGCGTCTCCAGGGGAGGGGGGAGCCTTCCGGCCCGGACCGTGAAGACGGAGATCTGCCCGCCGGTGCCGACGTTCAGGAGCGCGCAGCGCTCCACCTCCCGCACCGCCCCCAGGAATCCCGCCTGGTTGTCCCCCAGCGGGGCGAACACCGCCGTCCCGTCCCGCGTGGAGCCGACACGGGTGCCCGCCGGCACGACCCGGCTCCAGGCCAGGTCGTCCAGACCCGCCGCCTGGAGGGCCCGGGGGTCGAAGCGGTTCTCCTCCAGGTCGTACAGCCCCAGGGAGGCCGCCACGGTGGGATCCGAGACCGGGCGCCTGGCCCGCCCCAGGTGCATGGTCACGTAGTCCGGCAGGGCGCACAGGCCTGCGGCGCGCGGCGGCACCAGGCCGCCCCCGCGGTTGAAGAAGTGGGTCGCCGCGCCGTAGCCCGGAGGCACCCAGTGGCCGCTGAGCGCGGAGAGAGCCTCCGCGTAGCTGCCGCCTGCGGGGTACTGCTGCCAGGCCCGTCTGTCGAGCCAGGTGAACAGTGGGGAGACCGCCCTTCCGGCCGCATCCACGTACAGGATCCCGTGAACCTGTCCGGTCACGCACAACCCGTCGGCCGGGCCGCCGGCCGCGCAGAGCTCCTCCAGGACGGCCTGCGCCGCCGCCAGCAGCCGATCCGGGTCCTGCAGGTGCTCCCACGGGTGCGCCGGAGGAAGACCGGCCCCGTGCTCCCGGCTGACCGTCTGCAGGAGGCGGGCCGGCGAGCCCGGCGGACCCGTGTCCAGCAGGAGTCCGGCGACCTTGGTGGTGCCCAGGTCCAGGCCGACGCACCTCATGGGCGGGGACTACCGCGCGGGGCGCCGGCCGGTCGAGGCGGGCATCAGCCCGTCCCCGGGCGGTCCGCCCGGCTGCGCACCAGGCCGAACAGGGTGAGATCGTAGATCTGGTCCATGAGGCCGGGCTCCTCGGCGGTGCGGTGATGGATGTCAGGCGACTCGTCGAACCCCCGCATGATGATCCGCAGGTAGGCCTCCACGGCCTCGTTGCAGACCTCCGCCGGCACGTGCCCCAGCCGCCGCCCCTCGTCCAGGAAGGGATAGGTGAGGCTCTCGCGGACGCGGAGCTTCGCTTCAGCCAGCCGCCTGATCAGGTCCGGGTACTCCCGGTAGATGGTCTCCAGGAGCTCGCCCCGGAAATCCCGCAGCGTCTTCTTCTTGTCCCGAACCACGGTGCGCAGCCGTTCGATCCACGGGGCCTCGGAGCGCAGGATCCTGCGGTACTCCTCGGTTTTCTCTTCGGTCAGCCTGGTGAAGGCAGTCTCCACCAGGCCGTGCTTGTCCCGGAAGTGATTGTAGATGCTGACCTGCGAGACCCCGGCGCGCTGGGCTACCTGCGCGACGCTGACCTGCGAGACCCCCTTTTCCTTGAACAGCTCCATGGCCGCGGCCAGGATCTGTGCCCGCTTTCTGCTCTTTCTCCGTTCGTAGCCGCTGATCTGCGTCCGCGCCGTTGCCATGCCGAGCTCCCTGAAACGATTCTACACAAAAACCCTTGACCCATCAACCGATCTAACGTATTGAATTATATGAATCCAATTGCTACAAGTTATATGACAAGGAGGCGAGCATGACATCCGACCTGACCCGGAATGCGGCGTACGCCCGCCGCTGGTGGATCCTGCTGTCCATCGCCCTGGGCATCATGGCGATCGTACTGTCGAGCACGATGGTGAACATCGCGCTGCCGACGCTGCAGCGGGAGCTCCACTCCACCATGGCCGAGCTGCAGTGGATCCTGAACGCCTACCTGCTGGTGTTCGCGGGGCTGATGCTGCTGATGGGGACCGTCGGTGACCGGGTGGGCCACCGCGCCCTGTTCATCGCCGGGCTCCTGGTCTTCTGCGGCTCCAACGTGGGAGCCTACTTCGCCGGCAGCGCCACGGCCCTGATCCTCTGGAGAGCGGCCATGGGCTCCGGGGCCGCCATGATCCTGCCGGCCACGCTGGCCATCATCACCCGCGTCTTTCCCTCCGAGGAGCGCGGGCGCGCCATAGGCGTCTGGGCGGGCCTCAACTCCCTGGGCATCGCCCTGGGCCCCATCATCGGCGGGGCGCTGGTGGACGGCTTCTCCTGGCGGGCCATCTTCTTCGTGAACCTTCCGGTGGGGCTCATTTCCCTGGCCGCTTCCGCCTTCCTCCTGCCGCCTCGAGAGCGGGCCGGGGAGGGGCGGCTCGACGTGGCCGGCACGCTCCTGCCCACCGCGTCGGTGAGCGCCCTGGCCTTCGGCCTGATCCAGGGCGGCGCCTGGGGCTGGTCTCATCCGGCGGTGATCGCCTCCCTGGCCGCCGCGGCGGCGGGCTCGGTGCTGTTCGTGCTCATCGAACGCGCATCCGACCATCCGCTGCTGGAGCTGGAGCTCTTTCGGGACAGCCGTCTTTCCGCCGGGATCGTGGCGGTCTTCATCATGTCCCTGGCGCTGGTGGGGATCACCTTCCTCCTGTCGCTGTACATGCAGTTCGTGCGCGGGTACTCGGCGCTGCAGACCGGCGTGCGTCTGCTGCCGCTGGCCGGCGGGATCTTCCTGGGAGCGGGCTCCGCCGACTCGCTGGTGAAGAGGGCGGGCACCAGGTCGGTCATGGCCAGCGGCTTCGCCGGCACGGCCGCCATCGCCGCGGCGATCGCCTTCATGGGCGTGCAGACCCCTTACTGGCTGCTGGGGCTCTCCTACTTCGGGCTGGGCTTCTTTCTGGGCTACATCGCCGCGCCGGCCACGGCGGCAATCATGGCGGCGGCGCCTGCCGGCCGCTACGGCGTGGTTTCCTCGGCCAACACGGTGGCCCGCACGGTTGCCGGGGCGATCGGCGTGGCGCTGCTGGGGGCCCTCTTGAGCAGCGTCTACACGCGCCGCTTCACCGCGGGGCTGGGCGCGCTCCCCGCTCTGCCCGCGGAGGTGAGCGGCTCGGCGGCGGAGTCGGTGGGTGCGGCGATCGTCATCGCCGGCCGGCTGCCGGAAGCCGCCGGAGCTCCGCTGGCCGCGCTGGCCCGGGAGAGCTTCATGTCGGGGTGGCGGGTCCTGGCCCTGGTTTCCTGCGGGCTCAGCATGATGGGTGCGGCCTTCGTCGCCGCCCGGATGCCCCGGTGGGTGACCGCAACCCCGGAAGCCCCCGGGGATACGTAGCCGGCCCCGGGAGAGCTCACCGGTTCAGGGCGCTCATCCGGTGCATGATCTCCGCGTTGCGGACGTAGAGCTCCCGGTACAGCCGGTAGCCGGGCTCGTAGAGCTCCCGTTCCCGCGGGCGGGGGCGTATCGCCTTCCCGCCCCGGACCCAGCGGGATATCTCCCTCAGGTCCTGGAAGAGGCCCGCCCCCACCCCGGCCAGGAAGGCGTCTCCGTAGCAGGCGCCGGTCTGCGGCTCGGGCACCTGCTGGTCCACGCCGGCGATGTTGCTCACGATCTGCAGCCAGAGGGGATTCCGGGTGCCGCCGCCCACCGCCAGAATCCTCGCGGCCCGGCACCCTTCCTGCGCCATGACCTCGATGTTGTGCCGGATGGCGTAGCCCACCGACTCCAGCAGGGCGCGGTACAGGTCGGCGCGGGTGTGGCGCAGGGTGAGGCCCGTGACCAGGCCCCGGGCGTCCGGGTCGGACAGGGGCGTCCGCTCGCCGGAGAAATAGGGCAGCACGATCAGGCCGCGGGCGCCGGGCGGCGAGCCGGCGGCCAGGGCGGCCAGGGCCTCGTAGGCGTCCCCCTCTCCCCGTCGTTGGGCCTCCAGCTCCGGCTGGCCGAACTGATCGCGAAACCACCGGGTCAGGCTGCCGGCGGCCACGGTTCCGCCTGTCACAACGTGGGAGCGCTCATCCAGAAAAGGGGAGCCCCAGAAGCTCCTCGGCGACAGCGGCTCCGGGACCTTGAGAATGAAGAAGGTGCTGCTGCCGTACATCATCATCAGGTCGCCGGGTTCCGCCAGCCCGGCGCCCACGGCCTCGGCGGCCGCGTCGGCGGTGCCGGTGATCACCGGCGTGCCCGGGGCAAGCCCCGTCTCCCCGGCCGCCTGCTCGCTCACGCGTCCGGCGATCTCGCAGGTCCAGGTGGGCCTGGGCATCATCTCCACCGGGGCCACCTCCTCCTCCAGCTCCTTCGACCAGCTCAGGCTGGGGAGGTCGAAGAAGGGGGCGAAGATCGCCGCGTCATACACGTCGATGGTGGCCTCCCCGGTGAGGCGGCGGTTGAGGTAGCCGCTGCCGTTCACGATGGAGCGGGTCCTGGCCCACACCTCCGGCTCGTTGCGCCTGATCCACATCACCTTGGGCGAGGCGGACTGCGAGGACAGGCTGGCCCCGGTCAGCCGCCCCAGCCGGGCCGCCTCCTCTGCCGCCCGTGTATCGATGCCGTAGAGGATGGCAGGCCGCAAGGGCGCTCCCGCCCGGTCCAGGGGCACCACCGCCGGAGAGATGGTGCTGATCCCCACCCCTGCGATCCGCGCCGGCCTCACGCCGGAGGCCTCCAGCAGGTAGCGGCAGATGGTGGTGAAGTCCTTCCACCAGACCTCCTCCGGGTCCTGCTCGAAGCGCCCGGGAGCGGGCATCTGCAGGGTGTGATCCACGGCCCTCTCCGCGAGCACCGTCCCGCTCTCCGATACCAGCACGCCCTTGGAGGAGTAGGTACCCACGTCCACGCCCAGCAGGCAGGCGCCTCGGGCGCGGCTAGAAGAGGAAGGTCCCATTCTGCAGCACGGGCTCCCCGTCCAGGAAGACCGTCCCCTCGCCGCGCAGGTCCTTGACGATGTCCCAGTGGATGGCAGAGCGGTTGGAGCCGCCGCACTGGGGATAGGAGCGGCCCAGCGCTAGGTGGACGGTGCCCCCGATCTTCTCGTCGATGAGTATGTCCCGGCAAAAGCGGTTCACCGCGGGATTGGTGCCGAAGGCGAACTCGCCGACCACGGCGGCTCCCGGGTCGGTGGCCAGCACGGCCTTCAGGAACTCCTGGTGCGTGGAAGAGGAGGCTTCCACCAGCCGCCCCCGCTCCCAGCGCAGCCGGATGTCGCGCACCAGGCGCCCGCTCAGGACGCCCGGGAACTCGAAGTAGATGCGCCCGTCCAGGGAATCCTCCACCGGTGCGGTCATGATTTCCCCGTCCGGCATGTTGGTCTTGCCTTCCCCCACCAGCCACCTCCGCCCTTGGACGGAGAAACGAAGGTCCGTATCGCGCCCTGTCAGGCGCACGCTGGCCCCCTGCCCCAACCGCCGCGCCCACTGCCGCCAGGTGTGGGCGTGTTTCTTCCAGTCCAGCAGGCTGGCGGCGAAGAACATCTCGGTGATCGTGTCCTCGTCGGTCTGGGCCTGCTGGGCGAAGGCCGCGTTGGGGACCCGCACCAGGCACCAGCGGGTCTTCTGCCAGCGCAGCTCCGACACCGTGCCGGCGGCGCCCTGGTTGAGAGCCAGCCGGTCGGCGGGAATGTCCTCGTGCTCGTGGAGGTTGAACGCCCCGCGCAGGCCGATGTACGCGTCGGCCCAATCCATCCCGTAGGCCTCGATCTCCGGCACCCAGGCCAGCTGCTCGCGGCTGCCATGCCGCAGCAGCGCGTGACGCAGCGTCTCGGAGAGGAACTGCACCTGCGGCAGGCCGCCGGCCCGGATTACGGCCTCGTAGACCCCCCGCACCAGCGGAAACGACTCGGTCTCGCCCATGGCGATCATCACCCGCTCGCCGGGCTTCACCTCCACAGAGTAGTTGACCAGAAGCTCGCCGAGCTGGCGCCAGCGCGGGTCCATCTCCGCCCTACAGGCCGCCCCGGAAGCGGTTCACCTTCTCCATGAACGCCTTCACCCGCTGGGGGTCCACCTCGTTCCAGATGTACCCGTCGCGCTTGAAGGTGGTTCCCACCACCGCGCCGTCGGCCACCTGCAGCTGCTCCTCGACGTTCTCCAGCCGCACCCCGGTGTTGGCGAACACCGGCGTGTCGGGCACGGTCTCCTTCACCTGCTTCAGGACCGCCGCCGAGGTCGTGACCCCGGCGGTCAACCCTGAAACGCACAGGGCGTCCGGGCGGTGATTGAACACCGTCGAGCGGGCGATGTCCGCGGGGCTGCGGCCGCCCAGGTAGACCGCGGCCTCCGGCACGATGTTGAACAGCAGCCTGACCTTCTCCCCGTGAATGGCGTGCTGGTGGCGGATCACCTCACCGGTGTTGGTGTTCCACAGCCCGAAATCACTGGCGTAGACGCCGCTGAAGATCTCCCGGACGAACAGCGCGCCGGTGGCCACGGCCAGGTCCAGGCTGGCGGTAGGGTCCCACAGGACGTTGACCCCGAAGGGCACCTTGATCTCGCCTCGTATCTCGCCGATGATCCTGGCCATGGTGACGTAGGTGATCGGCTCGACCCTGGTCAGATAGGGGAGGCTGGACTCGTTGGAGAACATCACCGCGTCCACCCCTCCCTCCTGCAGGGCCTCCAGGCTCTGCCGCGCCCGGGCCACCACCCACTCCAGCCCTTTTTCCACCTGGTAGCCCGGGTCACCCGGCAGGGCCTCCAGGTGGCACATGGCCACGATGGGCTTCCGTGTGCCGAAGACGGTTTCCAGCCAGCTCATGCCATCCTCCTCGCGTACCCGTAACGTAGTGTCGCCCGGGAAGCAAGTCAATAGGACGCCGCCGGGCCGGCGGAGCAGGCCGGCGGAGCAGGCTCCGGCGCCACTGCGGCTCCGGGCCGGCGGCACTGGGACTCCGAGCCGGCGGGCAGGCTCCGGCGGCTCCGGGCCGGCGGCGCGTGTTGACGCTTCGCCATGGCGGGCACTACATTCGCAGGAGGGACAAACCCCGGGATTCCCGAAGCGAATGCGGCCCGGGGGCGTTGCGAAGGAGCGAAGCCATGCAGTACAGGAGACTGGGAAACACGGGTGTGATCGTCAGCGCGGTGGCGCTGGGCAGCATGCAGTTCGGCGGCAAGATGAACATGGGCAACCTGGGCCAGGAGGAGACCAGCCGGATGGTGAAGCAGGCCCTGGACCGGGGCATCAACTTCATTGATACCGCCGACGTCTACAGCCTCGGGGAAAGCGAGCAGCTGCTGGGCAACGCGCTCAAGGGCCTGCGCCAGGATATCGTGCTGGCCACCAAGGTCAGGCTGCCGATGAGCGCCAACTTCAACCGCAGCGGCGCCACGCGGCTGAACATCATGAGCGGCGTAGAGAGCAGCCTCAAGCGCCTGCAGACGGACTACCTGGACCTGTACCAGATTCACGGCTGGGACAGCAACACGCCGCTGGAGGAGACGCTCCGCACTCTGGACGACCTGGTGCGCCAGGGCAAGGTGAGATACATCGGGCTGAGCAATCACCTCTCCTGGCAGGCCGCCACGGCGATCGCGCTGCAGGAGCGGCTGGGGCTGGAGAAGTACGCCACCGCGCAGATGTACTACAGCCTGGTGGGCCGCGGTTTGGAGTACGAGTTCCAGTCCTTCGCCCAGTACTACGACCTGGGCATCCTGGTGTGGAGCCCCCTGGCCGGCGGCTTCCTGTCGGGCAAGTACAGCCGGGCCAACCCGGCGCCCGCGGGCACCCGCTTCGGGCAGGCCGGACAGTTCGTGCCCTTCGACAGGGAGCTGGGCTACCGGGTCGTGGAAACCCTCAAGACCGTGGCCAACCGCCACGGCGTCAGCGCGGCCAGGGTTGCCCTGGCCTGGGTGCTGGCCAGGCCGGCGGTGAGCAGCGTGATCATCGCCGCACGCAAGCTGGAGCACCTGGAGGACAACATCGCCGCGGTGGACCTCCGGCTCGCCGAGCAGGACGTGAACGAGCTGGATGCGGCCTCCGACCCGGGCGTGCCTTATCCCAAGTGGATGGTCCTCCAGCTCGACGCCGCCGAGGACCCGCGGCCCAAGGTGCTGTACCCCGAGCGCTACGCCGACGGGGGACCCTGGAAGGACCTGCGGGGCACCCCCTGGTCGGGATAGGCGCCCTACCCTCCCAGCAGCGCCTCCAGGGGCAGCGCCGCCCTGCGCAGGGCCACCGCGTTGACCACGTAGGTCCGCCCGGACCAGCCGGCGCTGACCAGCCGTTTTTCCGGGTCCGCCGCGGGGAGCACCTCCAGCGAGTAGCTCTTGCCCTCCAGGGTGGTCACCTGCACCGCCAGCCGTTCGCCGGCAGGCGGGGCGGACCCTTGCGCAGGTTCCAGCTGGAAGTCGACGCCCTGAAGCAGCGCCAGGGAGTTGGCCATGGCGCCCGCCGCCAGGCGGTTCACCGGCCGCTCGTCCCCCTGGATGGACCACTTCCCCTCCTGCCCGCCGCCGGAGCGAACCAGGGTGTAGGAACGGCCCCCGCCCCCGCTCACCCGGATGCGGGCCACGGTGGTGCCCAGCACGTCGTCGGGCAGCACGTGCAGGTCGTACCAGTAGGTGCGATCCTGCTCCAGGGTGGGCCCCAGGGAGCCGCGGACCAGGTACACCGCCGGCTCGCCCCGAAGCCTCACGTAGTCCTCCTGCCCGCCGGGGCCTCGCTTTCCCACCAGAAGCTCCAGGTCCGGCCTTCCCCCGGAGCGGCGCAGAACCAGGGAGCGGGCCTGCTCGCCGCTCAGGCCCAGCTGCGCCTCCAGGGCCGCCCCTCCTGCCTCGCTGTCCTCCTGCCCCGACCCGCCTGCGCTCACCACCCGGCCCCGCCGGGCCTCACGAAGGCCCCGCAGCAGGGCGGCCACGCGCTCCGCCGATGCCGGCAGGGTGTGCCCGCCGGCGAGCACCACCCAGCGATCCGCCTGCCGGGCCAGCTCCACCCGGCTTGTCCCTGGCCGCACCACCTCCAGCCCGGCGACCTCCTCCAAGGAATGCGGGGGCAGCAGCGGCTGTTCGGTCTCCCGGCGCTCGCGCCGCTGCGGCGAGAGGAGCAGCCCCAGCAGGAACGCGGCCGCCAGGACCCCGAGCAGGAGGCAGAGACCCGCCAGCCGCACCCTGAAGCTCATGCCTTCTCCCGCCCGCGGCCCTGCCGCCGCTCCGCCGGCTTTTCTCTCCTGCGCAGCCAGCGGACCACGCCGAAGGCCAGCACCGCGAGCGGCAGGACAGCCATGTTGAGCAGCTCCGCGGCGCGCATGACCCCCGCCCTGACCGCCCTGTTCTCGATGCGGTCCAGGCGGCCGGCCGCCTGGCCGCGGGTCTTGATCGCGAGCAGGTCCTCGTTGCCCGAGAGCCACAGCACGCAGTTCTCCAGGAAGAACACGTTGTACGGGCTGTCGGAGAACAGCATCAGGTCGGTGGCGAAGTCGTCGTCGCCCACCACCACCATCCGGGTGGGCCGGCTGCGGGCGGGCTGGCCGGCGGCGGGAAACCCGCTGGGGAAGCTGCCCGAAAGGGCAAAGGCCAGCACCTGCCGGTTCTCCGGGCCGGCAGCACCGCCTCCGGCCTGCGGTACGCGGTAGGGGTCGATGAGCAGCGGCGGCCTCATGAGCCAAGAGGAGTCGCTGCTCCGCACCAGGGGCTGGGCGGACACGGAGCCGGAGGGCCCGGCGGGCCCCTTCTTCACCACCTCCAGGGGCGAGGGCCACAGCAGGTCCAGCCCGGAGAAGCTGGCGGTGATGGGGTTGTCCCTGGACACGTTGGCGCTGCGTATCGACACCCAGGGCGGGTAGCGGCCCAGGCTCTGCCAGGCGATCTGCCCGGAAACCTGCTGGGGGAGGCGGTAGTCCCGGCAGGCGGTGTCCAGCACCATGGAGCGCTCCACCCGCACGCCGTAGCCCTCGATCAGCTCCAGCAGAAGCGAGCGACCCACCGCCTCGGCCCGAAACTCCCGCGCGGTCTCCACCCGCAGCCCCTTGGCGGCGAACAGCACCCTTCCCCCACCCATGAGGTAGGCGTCCACGGGCCTGAGCTCCGCCGGCCCCAGCTCCTCCCCGCCCAGCACCAGCAGCGCGTCCACCTCCGGGGGGATCAGGGCCCCGGGCTGGATCTCGTGCAGCGAGTAGTCCCGGGACAGCCCGGTGGCCAGGCTGCTGTAGTTGCCCTGGAGGCTGCGCCCGCTCCGGCCGATCAGGACCCCCACGCTGATGCGCCTGCCGGAGAGGAGCTTGCGCACTCCCAGGCTCAAGCTGTACTCCAGCGTGTCCGCGCTGAAGACCGCAGGCAGCGTGGTGTAGCGGTCCAGGTACTCGATGACCAGCCCGGAGTAGACCTGGATGGTCCGCTGCTCGTTGTGCTGCACCACCTGGATTTGCTGCGGGAAGACGGAGAATCGCCGGGCGCTTTCGGCAAGCCCGGCCGCCTCGGGATCCACCACGGCCACCGCAACCCTGCCCCGGGAGGCGGCCGCGTACTCCCTCAGGAAATCGATCACCCTCCCGGGAGCCGGCGAGAGGGAACGGAGGGTGTCGCTCAGGAAGTAGGTAATGTGCACTTGCTGCGGGATCCGTCCCAGAATCGCCTTCGACACCGGCGAGATCGTGAAGGCCTTGCTCCTGGTCAGGTCGAGCCGAACGTACCAGAAGGCGGAGTCGGCCAGGACGAAGGCCAGGCACACCGCCACCAGAGCCAGGATCAGGATTTCCTTGAGCCTCCTCGCCACCTCCGCCTCCGCCTAGCGAAAACGCCTCAGGTACAGCACCTTCGTGTTGAAGTACAGGAACGCGAAGGTGAGGACCAGGAAGTACACGGCGTCGCGGGAGTCGAACAGCCCTTTGCCGAAGCTCTCGAAGTGGTAGTCCAGGGAGACCCAGGTGAGGCTGCGGGCCAGCCAGCCCGGCAGGACCACCAGGGAGGGGATGCGGCCCACCGTGCTGATGAACAGCAGGAACGCCACTCCCAGCAGGAACGCGGAGACCTGGTTGGTGGACAGAGAAGAGACGAACTGCCCGGCCGCGAGCCCGGCGCAGCCCAGCAGCAGCGCCCCCAGGTACTGGGAGGCCACCGGTCCGGGCTCCAGGGGGCCCAGGACCGCCACCGAGAGGGGAACCGGCAGGGTGAGGGCCGCCATGAGGCCCAGCAGGGCCGCGGAGGCCAGGAACTTGCCCATCACGAGCTGCCGCTCGCGCACCGGCAGGGTCAGCAGCACCTCCGCCGTTCCCCGGCGGCGCTCCTCCGCCCAGCTGCGCATGGTGATGGCCGGCAGCAGGACGATGAAGACGAACGGCCAAGTGGAGAAGTAGCCCCGCAGGCTGGCCGTCCCTCCAGCGAAGAACTGCTGAATGGAGAAGAACCACACCGAGGTGACCACCAGAAAGAAGATCACCGCCACGTAGGCGACGGGCGTGCTGAAGTAGCCGTGCAGCTCCCGACGGGCCACGGCCATGACCCTATTCACGGCCGCCTCCACCGGTCAGGCGGGCGAACAGCTGCTCCAGGTTGCTCTTGCCGGTCTTCATCCCGAGAATCTTGATGCCCCGCTCCAGCGCCCAGTCGTACACCGCTTCGGAGGGGTCCCCCTGCCCGCCGACCACCAGGTCCACCTCGGTGCGCTGCGCTCCGGCGGGCCGCAGGCCGGCCAGCCCCCGGACGCCGGGCAGCTCCTGAAGCGACTGCGCCGTCTTCACCGTCAACCTGCCCTTGAAGGTCACCGAGAGAAGCAGGCCCCCAGGAAGCTCCCGGGCGATCTCCTCGGCGGTGCCCTGGGCCACAAGGGTGCCGGCGTTCATGATCAGCACCCGGCTGCACACCGCCTCCACCTCCTGGAGGATGTGGGTGGAAAGCACCACGGTCTTCCGTGCCCCCAGGCTGCGGATGAGAGCGCGGACCTCCAGGATCTGGTTCGGGTCCAGGCCCGCCGTGGGCTCGTCCAGCACCAGCACCCGCGGGTCGTGGATGATGGCCTGCGCCAATCCCACGCGCTGCCGGTACCCCTTGGAGAGCCTGTGCACGTCGCGGCCCAGCACCCCGGTGATCCCGCAGGCCTGGGCCGCGATCTCCAGGCGCTCACCTTTCTGCCTGCCGCCCAGACCGCGCACCTCGGCGATGAAGGCCAGGTACTCCCCCACCTTCATGTCGTGGTACAGCGGGGCGTCCTCCGGCAGATAGCCCACCTGCCGCCTGACCTGGTGAGGTTCCTCCAGCACGTCATGAGAATCCACGCGGGCGGTGCCGGCGGTGGGGAAGTGATAGCAGGTCAGGATGCGCATGATGGAGGTCTTGCCCGCCCCGTTGGGGCCCAGCAGCCCCACGATCTCCCCGCGCTTCACGCGAAACGAGACCCCCTTCACGGCCTGGAACGCTCCGTAGCGCTTGACCAGACGATCGGCTTCGATCATGCCTGAGGGCCGGCGACGTAGTCGCAGAAGCCCTGGACGAGGTAGCTGCCCGCCACCGCCCCGGGATCCTCTTTTCCCCTGGACTGTTCCTGGTAGTAGGCAACGCGTCCGTGCTGGGCCAGCATCTCCCTGCTGCGCTCAAGGCCGGTGGCGGCCGCGGCCTGGAAGCGACGGAAGCCCTCCTGCAGGCCGGCCCCCGCCGCCGCTGCCTCGCTCAGCGCCTGGGAGGCCGGATGCAGGACGTCCACCACGGTCTTCTCCCCCGGCCTGGCCTTGCCCCGCTGCATGATGCCGCCCACGAAGGCCTCGAAGAAGGCGGCCATCTCCGCCAGGCCCACCGAGGGAGCGCCCTGCAGGGCCTTACCCCCGGACATGAAGCCGGTGGCCATGAGGGTCCCCATGGTGGATGGAGCGGCCTTGGCGATGGCCATGCCCGCCCTCACGAGCAGCTTCCCCGGATCCGTATCCGTGGAGCTCTCCGCCTCCTGGCGGGCGGCCGCAAAGCCTTTCTCCATGGTGAGGCCCAGATCGCCGTCGCCCACCGCACCGTCCAGACGGATCAGCTCTTCCCTCTTCTCGGCCATGATCGCCGCGATGCGGACAAGAATGCCCCTGATGTCGGCAATCGCCAGGGTATCCATGCGCAGGCCTAGAGCTGGACCTGCTCGAAGAAGGGGGTGCGGGCCGGAGCCGCCAGCAGGCGCGTCAGCTCCTCGTCCAGGCGCAGCAGGGAGATGGAGGCGCCGGCCATCTCCAGCGAGGTGGCGAGCTCACCCACGTAGACATGGAACACCGAGATCTTCTTCTCCTTGAGAATCAGACCGACCTTGCGGTGCAGCACGTACAGCTCCTCCTTGGGGGTGGCTCCCAACCCGTTGATGAGCACGGCCACCCGGTCCCCGGAGCCGAAGGGCAGGTCGGAGAGCACGGCTTCCATCATCTCCTCGACAATGGCGTCCGCGTTCTTCAGCTCGCCCCGGCGGATCCCCGGCTCGCCGTGGATGCCCATGCCGATCTCCATCTCGTTCTCGCCAAGACTGAACTGGGGCTTGCCGACCTCGGGGACGATGTTGGGCGAAAGCGCCACGCCCATGGTGCGCACGTTGACCGCAGCCTTCTCGGCCACCCGCTTCACCTCCTGCAGGCTGGCCATGCTCTCGGCCATGGCCCCCGCGCACTTGTAAAGGAAGAAGATGCCGGCCACGCCCCGGCGCTTCTGCTCCTGGCCTTTCGGTGCGGAGGCCACGTCATCCGTGCCCACAACCTGCTCGACGGTGATCTCCTCCATGCCGGCCATCTCCCCGGCCATGTCGAAGTTCATGATGTCACCGCCGTAGTTGCCGTAGATGTACAGAACCCCGGCGCCGCCGTCGATGGCCTTGGTCACGTTGAGCATCTGCTCGGCGCTGGGCGACTGGAACACCCCCCCTACCGAGCACCCGTCCAGCATGCCCTGCCCCACGTAGCCCAGGAAGAGCGGCAGGTGGCCCGAACCGCCGCCGGTGGCGATCCCCACCTTGCCCTTTTTCGGGGCACCGGACCAGACGATGCACCGGCGATCCTCCGCCGCGTAGGTCAACAGATCGGGATGGGCCAGGAGAATCCCCTCCAGCATCTCGTCCACGAAAACCTTCGGATCGTTGATGAACTTCTTCATAACAATCTCTGAAGCTCCTTCCCCCGGCGGCGCCTCCTGCCGCTGCTTCCCGGCGCCACCCTGGACACGACCGGCAAATTCTACTATTACGGAATAAAAAGTCAACTGCGCTGCCGCACCGGCCGCGGCCAGACAGAGGGAGGAATTGGCGTGAGCGCGCGAGCTACCAGGCCCCTGGAGACCGGGCTGCGCATGGCCCTGCTGCGCACCATGCTCCGCATCCGGGAGTTCGAGGACCGGGTGGCGGAGTCCTACCTCCGCGGCATCACCGCGGGATCCATGTTCCATCTCTCGGTGGGCGAGGAGGCCACCGCGGCCGGGACGGGCTGCGCCATGGAGGAGGGGGACTGCTTCACCACTCACCACCGCGGGCACGGCATTTTCCTGGCCCGGGGCGCCGATCCGGCCAGGATGTTCGCCGAAGTCTTCGGCAGAAGGGAAGGCTACTGCGCGGGCAAGGGCGGCTCCATGCACATTGCCGACATCAAGCTGGGACACATGGGGGCCAACGCCATCGTGGGGGCCAACATCCCGATCTCCCTGGGCGGCGCCTTCTCCATGAAGTACCGGGACAGCGGCAAGATCAGCGTGGCCTTCTTCGGCGACGGCGCCCTCAACCAGGGGGTGCTCTACGAGTCGATGAACATGGCGGCGCTGTGGAAGCTGCCCATGGTGTTCACCGTAGTGAACAACCAGTACGGCATGGGGACCCGCATCGACCGGGCCTCGGCCAGCCTGCAGTTCGTCCAGCGGGCGGAAACCTTCGGGGTGCATGGGGTTGAGGTGGACGGCATGGACGTGGAGGCGGTCTACCGGGCGGCGCAGGAGAGCTTCGCACACAGCAGGGCGGGCAAAGGCCCGGTGTTCCTGATCGCCAACGCCTACCGCTACTACGGGCACGGGAGGAAGGACCCCAGCCCCTACCGGGACAGGGAAGAGGAGGAGGCGTGGAAGCGCAGGGACCCCATCGAGCAGCAGGCCCGGCGGCTGCTGGACGCCGGCCTCCTGGAGGAGCCGGGCCTCCAGGCGCTGAAGGCCGAGGTGGAAGCCGAGATGGATCGGGCGGTGGCCTGGGCCGCGGAGGCCAGCCTTCCCCGGGACGAGGACCTGTTCACTCACCTCTACGCCGGGACCGGGTGAGAGGCGCGCCATGGCCCAGATGATGTACCGCGAGGCGCTGGGGGAGGCGCTGGCCGAGGAGATGCGGCGAGACGACCGGGTCTTCGTGATCGGGGAGGAGGTGGGCCGCTACGGGGGCGCCTACGCGGTGACCCGGGGGCTGTACCAGGAGTTCGGCCCGCAGCGCGTGGTGGACACGCCCATCAGCGAGGCCTCCACGGTGGGACTGGGCGTCGGGGCGGCGGTGACCGGCCTGCGTCCGGTGGTGGAGCTCATGTACGTAGACTTCGTCGCCCTGGCCATGGACCAGATCGCCAACCAGATGGCCAAGCTCCGCTACATGACCGGCGGCCAGGTGAAGGTGCCCATGGTCCTGCGCACCCAGGGCGGCACCGGCCGCTCGGCGGGGTCCCAGCACTCCCAGAGCCTGGAGTCCTGGCTAGCCCACGTGCCGGGGCTGCGCGTGGTGATGCCCGCCACCCCCGGGGACGCCAAGGGCCTGCTGAAGACGGCGATCCGCTCAGAAGACCCGGTGGTGTTCATCGAGCACAAGGCGCTGTACGCGCTCAAGGGGGAGGTCCCCGAGGGGGAGCACCTGGTTCCGCTGGGGGCGGCCCGGGTGCTGCGGGAGGGCGGCGCCTTGAGCATCATCACCTACTCGCGCATGGTGCACTACGCCCTGGAGGCCGCCGAGACTCTGGCAAGGGACGGGATCGAGGCGGAGGTGATCGACCTGCGCACCCTGAACCCTCTGGACGCCGCCACCGTGATGGCCTCGGTGGCAAAGACCCGGCGGGCCCTGGTGTTGAACGAGGCGCACCGCATGGCGGGCTTCTGCGCGGAGCTCGCAGCGCGGATCACAGAGGAGGCCTTCGACCTGCTGGAGGCGCCGGTGGTCAGGGTCACCGCCAAAGACGTGCCGGTTCCGGCCACCCATCTGGAAAAGCTTTCCGTGCCCAGCCCGCAGGAGATCTGCGAGGCGTCCCGGGCACTGCTGCAGAGGAGGAAGAGGCGATGAAGTATCCGGTGAAGGTCCCGCAGCTGACCGAAACCATGGAAGAGGCCACGATCACGAAGTGGTACAAGTCCCGGGGTGAAAGGGTGGAGAAGAAGGAGGCCCTCTACCAGGTGGAGACGGACAAGTCCACCATGGACGTGGAGTCCGTGGACGCTGGATTCCTGTGCGGGATCCTGCAGCCGGAGGGCCAGGTGGTCCGCGTGGGGCAGGAGATCGCCTTCATCGCCGGAAGCCCGGAGGAGTGCTGACCACCGGACACCTGTCGTTGCACCAGGCGCGCAGGCCGACCGCAGACCGGAGCCGGTGCCCCGCCGCCGGCCGGTTCGGCTCTCAGGGGAAGCCGGCCCTGCGCAGCGCGGCCACGTACTCACGTTGCTCCTGCTCGTCGAAGGCCCCCGTGGCCGCCACCCAGCGTTCGGCGGTGAAGTCGGGCTGAAGCTCCAGGACTCGCTTCAGGCAGGCATCGACCTCCTCCTGCAACTGGAGCAGGCGGCAGACGTTGGCGTGGTTGACCAGGATGTCCACGCCGTCGGGGAACAGCTCCAGGGCACGCCTGGAGACGGCCACGGCTTCTTCCAGCCGGTTCAGAGACCTCAGGCAGACGATCTCCCAGGCCCAGGTTTGCGAGAGGGGGAACCGGGAGAGCTCCTTGGCCCGGCGCACCAGGTGGAGCGCCCGGAGGAAGTCCTTCTTGCAGGCGTAGAAGCCGGCACATACGGTGTGAGTGCTCTCCAGGATCGGTCCCAGGGAGAGGGCCAGCTCGTATTCCTTTTCCGCCTCCTCGAGCCTCCGCTGGCGGTAGAGCATCATGCCCAGACCGGCGTGAGCATCCGCGCACCGATCGTCCAGGCGCAGGGCGGCCTGGAAGGCTGCGCCCGCCTTCTGAACGGCGCGTTCCACGTCCCTGACCCAACCGAGATGCGCCTGCAACATGGCGATGTAGCCCACGTAGCACAACGCCGCGGTGAACTTCGGATCCAGCTCCAGAACGCGCTCCAGAAGGGCCATCTCTCGCGCGAGACCCTCGGGATTGACGGCGCAGGAGCGGGCCCGCAGGAACAGGTCGTAGGCCTCGGCGTTGTCCGTGGAGCCCCTCCACAGCCTGACCTGCTCCCCTCTGGCCAGACGCACGTCGAGCTCGGTCACGACGCTCCGGACGATGTCGTCCTGGATCTCGAACACCCCGGCCAGATCCTTGTCGAACTTCTTGGCCCAGAGATTCTCTCCTCTCCCGGTCTCGATCAGCTGCACGTTGACGCGAATACGGGTACCTGCCTTGCGGACGCTTCCCTCCAGCACGTGGGACACCTCGAGGTCCCGGCCAAGCTGCCGCGGGTCCGGGCGTTTTCCTTTGAAGGCGAACATCGTGCTGCGGGCGATGATCCTGAGGTCGGGGACGGCCGTGAGCGCGGTCGTCAGATCCTCGGTGAGCCCGTCACAGAAGTACTCCTGTCCTGAATCCTCGGAGAGATCGTCGAAAGGCAGGACGCCCAGTGCGACGGCGCTCCGCGCTGGCCTGCTCCTGATCGCTCCGGCCTTGCTCCCGTGCGATCCCGAACGGATCGCCGCCAGCAGTCCCCGGGTCTCATCATCGGGTTCCGCTGCGAGCTCCCGGTCGAGGAGATCGCGGAAGGCCTCGAACTGGCGGAGAGCCTCCCGCCGTTTCCCGGAGGCGGCCAGTGTCCGCATGAGCCGCCGCTGAGCTGCCTCGTCGAGCCTGTCCAGGGCGACGATCGAGCGGGCGCACTCCACAGCCTGATCGAGGGCACCGCGTTCAACGTGGAGGTCGTGGAGCCGGGCCAGGGCGGAGCCGCACTCGCGGCGCAGCTCTTCCGCCATCTGGAACTGCCACTGTTCGAAGGCGGGACTGTCCCGCAGGAAGAAGCCTCCCAGAAAGGGACCGCGGTAGAGAGCCACCGCCGAACGCAGATGATCCAGCTCCCCGCTCCCACAGGCCTGCCAGAGATGGGTGCGAAACTCGGCAACGTCCACACGCACGCCGGCGCTGGACAGGAGTGCTACGGTCTGCGCGTCGACGTCCACCACTCCGTCGCCGAGCTCGGCCTTGAGATAGGAGAGGGACTGGCGGAAGTCGGCGTAGGCCCGGTCGCGGCGCAGCCGCGGATACAACAGCTCGGCAAGCTCGTCTCGGCCGTGGGGTCGGGGCTCCACGGCCAGGTACGCGAGCAGCGCGGCGACCTTGCGCCGTCTGATTTTCCGGGGGACTCCATCCACTTCGAGGCTCGGCTCCCCGAAGAGACCGATCCTTGCTTCCGGCATCTCTCGGGTCCTCGCTTGGAGCTCTCTGCATGGATATTCTATGGGAGCCGCCTCCGGACCGCAAGGGGTATTTCCACCTTGACCCCGGGTTGTGCCGGCTGTACGGAACCGCCTTCCTGTTGGACCGGCTTCCTTGCCTCACGCCCTCAGGGGCGCGCGCCGGCGTCTCTGAGGATCGAGTTGATCTTGTAGACGACGGACCGGCCGATGTTGATATAGCCGGCCACCAGCATGCCCACGATTTCGGGCTGCCCCTCGCGGAACGCGTATACCAGGGCGCCGCTGCTGCCGAAGATTGTCGGCATGGAGGTGACGAAGAAGTCCTCCGCTGCGGCTTCCGGGAAGCTGGCCTGCACCAGGCTGCGGGGTGCGGCAAGGGCGGAGACGATCCCAATGCCGAGCTCGAAATCCTCCAGCAAGGGCATACCCCAGGAGAGCACGGAGACTCCCGGCCGCAGGTCATCGGAGTTCCCGCAGGGGTAGCCGGCGGCCGGAAGCTCAGGTTGCCCGGCACGGGGCACGAACAGCGCCAGGTCCAGGGTGCCGTCGTCGATTCTCACCAGATCGAATCGCCGGCCATGCAGCTCGATGAAGTACTCAGGGCTGGCGGTCGATCCAGACACGGAGCCTCCCCTCATGGCCAGCTCTTTGCTGATGTCGAACACGTGTCCGGCGCTCAGGAAATAGGTTTTCCCCTCCACGTCGATCGGGGAGCCAATGCCCCGCAGGTGGTAGCTGAAGGCCGTTCCCCCTCCGTCGCGGCCAGAGCCCAGGCAGTGCAAGAGGTAGGAGCCGAATCCCTTGCGGAAGATGTTTGCCCGCTCGGAGACATTCAGGGTGTTGTAGTCGTAGGAATCGTGCCCCGCGTAGTCCGGGATGCCGGTCAGCGTCCAGTCAGGATCGCCGGGGACCGGCTGTGCCGAAAACAGCATCGACAGGCCAATGCAGCAACAGGCAACGATCAGGGTACTGAAAGATCGGCGCTTCAAACGACGGGATTGCCTCATGGTCAACTCCTTGTAAGCCGCGCCTGCGGGGAGGCGGTTATTCGGCATCAAGGGTGAAGCTCGGGCGTTCCGCATTCGTTCCGCCTGCCGTTCCGCCAACCGGCCGGCTACCCCATCGGCGTACAAGCGCCTCGAGCCGGTTCTGGAGATCCTATCGAGAAAGCGACGGGGCAGTCACCCTGCCAATGCCGGATGATGCGCCAGCAATGGCAGGCACACTCGGTTTGGTTGTCTGCTCACCACGTGTACCTTTCTCCCTGGGCCATGACCGGCCACGCCACCGGGCCCGAAGAATCATCGCACCACGCGTAGACGCAGATTCGTCGCGTGGGGTACCTGAGTCAGGCTGATACGCTCGAGCCTGACGTTGGTCCCGCCCGGAAGATCGAACAGCCGGACTCCGTCGCCGAGCAACACCGGAGCAATGCACACGAGTATCTCGTCGAGAAGCCCCGCTTCGAGGCACTGCCGCGCGACGCTGGCGCCGATGATGTTGACGTACCTGTCGCCGGCAGCGGCCTTGGCGGCGGCAACGGCGCTTTCCAGGTCCGTCACAAAGGTGACGCCTGTCACGGGTGCCTCCGGCGTGTGATGGGTGAGCACAAAGCTCGGGCCGGTCCATCCCCCGCCGAAGGGTTTGCCTTCGCGGCCCTTGACACCCTTGTAGGGATCGTCGCCGCGGAAGCTGCGGTTGCCGACGAGAATCGCACCGATCCTGCCGATCAGATCGTCCACCGTCGGATTGGGCCCGAGGTGCTCGGTCAACCAGGACATGTCGCCGCCCGGGCCCGCGATGAAACCGTCAACGGAGACGGTTGCGGAGTACAGCATCTTCGCCATGATTCACCTCCATTCAGATCGAGTGGGCTCGACGTGTTTGGCGCTCGCGGCGGCGTAGGGCAGACTGCGGAAGCCCTCGCGCCACGTCGTCCAGCGGGGACGCCATCCGAGCTCCCGCTTCGCCTTCTCGTTCGAGGCACCCCGTGCCTCCGTCATCCACTGCGTGGCCGCCTGCCCGGCGGTGAGCCTTCCCACCCAGCGAGGCACACGCAGCGGCGCCTTCGCGCCCACGACCTCGGCCAGATAGGGCAGCCAGATCGAGACGGGAGCCGGCTCGTCGTCCACGACGTTCGCCGTCACCTCGTGGCCGCGCTCTACGCATCCTCGCGGCCGCGGTGGAAAAGCCTCTCTGGGACATTTCCTATGAGCTGGGGTACGCGGATCAGGCCCACTTCACCCGCGAGTTCAAGTCAGTCATAGGGATCACACCGGGCGTCTATCGGTCTCTTCTCGGGGCGTCAGCCGGGCGTCACCAAAACTGGCCGCCCCCCTCTCCCACAGCTCCTCGATGAGCTCGCCGACAGCGTCCTTGCCCGGCATTCCCGTGCCACTCTGGTCGCGAAAGGCCTCCTCGATGTCTCGCGCCGACAATCCCCGGGCATACATCTCGACAGCCAGGCGCCTCAGCCCGGGGCTCAAGCCGCTGAGCTGCTGAACCACTCGGGACCGATACGTCTGCCCGCTGTCGCGAACCTGTGCAACCTCCAGCGGGATCTCCCCTTCGGCGCTCTTCACCCGCCTGGCCTCGTAGCCGTTGCGATACCCTGCGCGACTGTCGGCTCTGCGCTCGTAGCAGCCTCGCCTCAGATAGTCCTTCACCGCGATCCCCAGTACCCAGAGACCGGCACATCCGATCGGAGGAACAGGTCAGGCGGCAGTTCGGTATCTCATCTGCCCAGCCGTTTGACTCTCTTGGCGATCGCCTTTCGGATCTTCTCATAGCTTGGCGGCGGCCCGGTTCGCACCTGCCTTCCGTCAATGAACAGGGCGTCGGAGCTTCCCCACTCGACGCCGACCTCCCGTTCGAACGTGTCAATCTCCTGGAATACCACGCCTTCCCCCAGCTGCTCGGATGCACGCTTGGCGCGTTCGTATACGGCGTTCTGGGCCGGACACCACCCGTTCTTGAGGCAGGTTACCACTACCTTCCCCGGCTGCGGCTGCGGCCTTCGACGCGTCTTCACCCACTGGGGAGCGACGGCATCAGGGTGGAACGGCTTCCATAACAGCTTCATCGAGCCATCATGGTCCGCCTCTCGATAGCCCTGCTTCCGGAACCATGACGCACGCATGAAGAATGGAAGAGAAAGGCCCCATACCGCGAATCCTCTCGAACCAAGCCCCCGGGCATCGGTTTCCGCTGCCTGCAGGAGCGCCTTGCCCATACCTTGCTTCTGGAAATTGCCTCTTCCCTGTTTGTACCCGTGAACCCAGATACAGTACAGGTAGTACAGATCGCTCCCCTGTACCGGAACGTTCTCTATGGGCCCGTAGTGAATTATCCCTCCTACGGTGCCTTGCGCGTCCAGAGCCACCTTGACGCGAAGCCCGCGCTCTTTCATACGCAGGTACCATTCCTCCTTCAGGCTGCCTGCGTCCTTCAATTCCTGGGACCAGTCTTCCAGGCATTGGAAGTACAGCTTCTCATGCTCGGCGGAGAGATCGACCACTGTCATCTCACACCCCCTTTCAGAAGATCGACCCGGAAGCGGGCGGTTCGAGGGCACCTGCTCCCTGCGCCGGGTACGTTCGATGGACGTCCCATCGAGCCCGGGCGCCAACTTCAGCGCTCGTCGACATTGTACACGCGGCCGGCGCAACAGGCCACTGCTTGACGCATCTGAAGGAGCTGAGGCCGGCGGGGGCACCGAGGAGCGAAGCCTTGTGGCGGGGCTTGCTTCGCACTTCTCGCAGGATCAGTTGAAAGGTATGAAGGTCATGGTCCTGGCCAACCTGGAACCGGCAACAATCCATAAGGTCCTGTCAGAAGGAATGATGCCGGGGGCGGGCTGCAGCATAGAGAGCGTCGCCCTGCTCACGGCAAGCAGCGATGTTCCGAACGGGGCGCGAGTGAGGTGCGCTAGGACCACAGGAAGGCCACTGCGCGCTTTCCAAGGATGAGGTCATCGAACACCAACGCGCCGGGCTGTCCGGCCAAGCCGAGACAGACATGCAGCGGCAGAAGGTGTTCCTCCCGAGGATGGCAGTAGCGGGCGTGGGGCGCTGCTTCCCAACTCAGAAGCTGCTGCTCGCGCCGGTCCTGATTCATGGGGCCCGTGCATGCCTGGATCAGCCATTCCTGGAACGCGTCATTCCTCGGATCAGGATCATTCCCTCCCTGCCAGGAAAACGCTCTCAGATTGTGAAACGAGAATCCTGACCCGACCACCAGGATGTTCTCCTGCATCAATCCACGCAGCGCCCTCCCGAGGGCCAGGTGTGCGGCAGGGCTCAGCCCACGCAGCAAGGAAAGCTGAAGCGACGGGATATCCGCCGGAGGATACATCAGCTTCAGCGGGATGAACAACCCATGGTCAAACCCCCGCTCCGGATCGATGCGCGCGGGGATGTTGCTGTCGCGAAGCGCCTGGACGATTCGGCTCGCGAGCTCCGGGCTTCCCGGGGCCGGGTAGGTGATTTCATAGGCTTCGGCAGGAAAACCGTAGTAGTCGTAGAGCATGGGAGGGGCCGGGGAGCCCAGCAACGTTGCCTCGCTTTCTTCCCAATGTGCGCTGACGACGAGGATGGCATCCGGTCTCTTGAGCCGCGCCGGAAGGCGCCGCATGAAATCCACCATCGCTTTGTGGCCCTCGTCTCCGAGAATGGGCAGCGGGCCCCCGCCGTGTGAGAAGTACACGATCTGTGCTGCTCGCCTGGAGGCGCCTGTCTTCACCGCGCACTCTCCTTCCCGTCGTTCACTTCCTTCATCAGTCCCCACGAGTCCCCACGGCCAGACCAGTTGTCGCCTCTATTGCGCAACCTCGACCGGAAGACGCTCTTGACCAAGTTTGCGCAACCGCAGGCCGACAAGGAACACCCATATGAATAGCAGAACTATGGCTGCGAAGTACAGAGAGATCGCAAGCACCAGGAAGGCGTGGATTGCCGAGACATGCTCAAGTGCGACGGCCGCGATCCCTGACCCACCGGCGGCGATTCCAGCGCAGGAGGCAAGCTTGCCAAAGACACTGCTCCGCAGCATGACCGCCGAAATCATCAGCCAGGCGGTGGACACAATCACGTAGCTCACCAGAAAGGCGTTCTCGTTGAATAGGGTGAGCATGGCCTGGCCTGCGGAGAGAAACATGGCCCTTTCTGCGTCTGTGGCAGCGGCAGCATACTGGCGGCTCAGCGAGAGAAGTGGGAAGGCGGTATTCGTGGCGAAGAAATCCGCGATGCCGACGAAGAACACGGCCGTCGCGACGACGATGGCCGTCTGGTTTGTCCGCCGGAGAGACATGTAGAGTGCAATGATCAACGGGACGAACAAGACATAGCTGATCATCCCGAGCAGGTCAAGGCTGAGAAGCCCGACCAGCCAGTTGTCCCGGAAAAGCGCAAGACGCTCCAGGGCTGTGTCTGCTGTGGGGATCAAGGCGTAGACGGCGATCTCGCCAAGGAGCAGCGCGGCGATGATGAAGGCAGCCATGCCTCCGAGCCTGAAGAGGCCATGCCAGCGGGAATCATCGAGCTCAGACCTGGACGCTGCACTCATGTGTCAGTCCCTCCATCCATCGCGCCGCCGCCGGATTCGCTTTCAGTCTGTCCTGTTCCGCCCGATTGCTCACACTTGGGGCAACGCGACAGCCCCCCAGGCAACGCTCCCACGACCGGCGGTCCAGTCCCCCTGCTTTGATACATATGCCGCCATGAGCTCACGATCGCCAATGACGACGACGAAGCTCCGCGGATGGCTCGGTGGGTAAGCTGCTTCATGCGTGCGCCATAGAAATCGGGGCGGTAGAAGACCAGTCTTGCGGCATCTGGCACAGGGGGAGCCTGACACGATGCGACCGAACGCGAACAGTATCTTCGTCGCGAGTGGGTAGCCCTTGTTCAGGATCTCAAGTCGCATGACTGTCGTCGCCTGAAGTGACGGCTCTGTCCAGTGCGGCAAGAGCAGTCTGGAGCTCGCGTGTGGATTGTCCAATTGCCGCGCAAATTGCCAGCTCAAAGATCTGGTCCTCTGTGCGTCCGGAAGCCCACGCTGCGGCTATGCCCTCATCGGAAATCTGGGTAGGCTCCATCGCAATCTTTCTGACAAGATCGCGAAGCGGAACGCCGAGGCCGGAGTTCTGAAAGGCGGCACGACGCAACGGTTGCGGAGTCTCTCCCTTTCCGTCGAGAATTCGTGTCACGAGCCCCTTGTGAGCTTCGAGCTTGTTGAATCGCTTCGGCATCACATTACCTTACCTGCCATATAATACTTGCGGTTGCCGTATTGTGCAAAGCCAAGTGAATTGCGTTGCGCAATTGGAGTTGATCTTGCACTCATCCACCTCGCCGTTCACTTGAAGATTCGAGGGAAGAACATCGGAACGGTCTTCTGGTAGTCTTGATACTCTTTCCCGAAAGATCGTATCAGCTCCTTCTCTTCCTTCTTTGCTATGTAGACGTCAAAAACGATGAGGAGCGGTGTCACGATCATCGCGAACACAGCGGACATCAACAGGCTCATGCCGACATGCAAGATCGCCCCACCCGCATTCTGAGGATGTCGCAGAACGGAAAAGATTCCGGAGCGGATTATTCTCTCAGGCTTCCTGTGTTCCACACTGATCTCGTTTCCCATTGTCCTGAGGGCGCTCAGTATCAGCCGTAGACCGAGAAGGACAAAAGGAAGCGATATGAGCGCGTGGAAGAGGCTGATCCTGTAGTGAACGAGAGGGATCTGCACCACAAGATTCCGTAGCACAGGGATGTAGACTCTGGGTTGGGGTATGAACCATATAGCCACGAGAAAGAGCATTTCCAGATCGACGGCAACCCTGCTCATGTTTCTGGTGTATTGCTCTGACTTGCTGTCGCCAAACTTGTCTTCCAGCGTGGAATACTCGATGGATCTTGAATGAAGAATGCCTGCGACGACAGCCACAAGCAGACAAACTGCGAACAGAACAAGCTGCAAGACCATGAAAGGTTTCTTAAACTCCTTGTGTAATCATCCCTCAGAAATACGGCGAGTGCAAACCCACGGCCCTATGGTCCCAAGGGGTGTTGGGACCAATGTGAATTTCCAGGGGTCAACATCTACCGTTTCACTGCGGCGGAATGCTGGATTCCGAAAATGGAACACACTATATTTGAAGAGAGTCTACATTTTCCAGGAGGTGTTCCATGTCGAGATATCACGGCGACGAGCACAG
>CAZBDU010000074.1:0-26226 GCA_964490725.1 uncultured Spirochaetaceae bacterium
GCACCCCACCTCGCCGCACCTCCAGGCCCAGTCCCTCGGCTTCGGCTACCCCGAGTACGCCGGGTTCCACCCCGGCCCGGTGCTCCAGGACGCGAGCTTCACGGTGGACTCAGGCGGCATGGAGCTGCTCCTGGGCGCCCCGGACACCGGCAAGACCACCCTGGGGCGCATCCTGGCGGGGCTGGTTCCCCGTTTCACCGGCGGCACCCTGGCGGGAAGCCTGCGGCTGCGGCGGGCCCCTTTGTCCTGCCCTCCCTACGCGCGCCTCGCGGAGTTGGGGCTGGTCTTCCAGAGCCCCGACGAGCAGCTCATCACCGGCCGCTGCGACACCGAGGTGGCCTTTGCCCTGGAGTCGCTGGGGCTGCCGGGGCAGACCATGCGCCGCCGGGTGCGGGAGGCTCTGGCGGAGCAGGGGCTTGCCGGCATGGAGGAGCGCAGCCCCCAGTCGCTGTCAGGCGGTGAGAAGAAACGGCTGCTCCTGGCCTGCCTGCAGGCGGTGGATCCGCCTCTGTGGATCCTCGACGAGACGCTGGAAGAGCTGGATGCGGGGTTCAGGGACCGGCTGCTCCGGCGGCTGAGGGAACGCGGCCGCACCGTGCTGATCCTCTCGGCCAAGTGGCGGCCTGCCCTGGCGGGCCTCTGCACGGCGGTGCACTTCCTGCGGGGCGGCCGGGTGAAAACCCTGAAGCCCCTGCCGGCGGCGGCGGAGCTGGAGCCGGTCCTGAGGAGTGAAGGGCTGCTGCTGCCGGAGCGGCCGGCGGGGAGGAGCTCCCCGGGGCCGGCGCTCCTGCGGGCCGAAGGCCTGCGCTTCGCCTACCCCGAGGGGGGGTTCCGCCTGGAGGTGCCGCTGCTGGAGCTGCGCCGGGGCGAGGTGCTTGCCCTGGTGGGGGACAATGGCAGCGGCAAGAGCACCCTGGCGCGCCTGCTGTGCGGGCTGATGCCGCCACGGGAGGGGAGGGTGCTGCTGGCGGAGGCTGCGGGCCCGCCGGAGCCGGCCTCCCCGCAGCGGCTGAACAGGGCGGTGGCCTATCTGTTCCAGAACCCCGACCTGCAGATCTTCCTGCCCACAGTGGCCGAAGAGCTGGGCTACGGGCCGCGCCTGGCGGGCTGGCCGGAGGCGCGCATCCGGGCCCGGGTGGCGGAGAGCGCGGAGCTGTTCGGGCTGCCCCCTCTGGAAACGCCCCCCTCGCTCATGAGCTACGGGGCCCGCAAGCGGCTCCAGGCGGCCACCTACCACCTGCTGGGCCGGCGGGTGGTGATCTTCGACGAAGGAGATTCCGGCCTGGGGCAGGTGGAGTTTGCCAGGGTGGTGGAGCGCTTCCGCTCCCCCGAGCGCTCCCTGGTGGTGATCACCCACGACGGGGAGCTGGCCTCCTTCCTGGCGGACAGGACGGTGCACCTGGCGGGGGGGAGGACGAGGTGATCGCCTCCTTCTACCTGCCCGGCCGCAGCGTGCTTCACCGCCTGGACCCGCGCGTCAAGGCGCCCCTGGTGCTGTGCCTGCTGGTGCTGTTCTTCCTGCCCCTGCCCCTGTGGAACACCGCGGCGTACCTGGGCTTTCTGGTTCTGCTGCTGCTCTTCGCCCTGGGACCGAAGGAGCTGGGGCGCCCTCTGGCGGCCGTCCTGCCCATCCTGGTTCTGGTGGCGGTGCTGACCCCCCCCTTCCATCCGGCGGGCAGGGTGTACCTGAAGGCGGGAGGGCTGATCCTGCTCAGCGCCGCGGGCCTGCTGGAGGCTGCCCGGCTGATGGTCCGCTTCGCCGGCGTCACGCTGCTGTTCTACGCCTACCTGCGATGCACGGAACCCAACCGGCTCATCCTGTCCTGGCGCTGGTACGGGCTGCCCTTCCCCGCGGCGCTGGTGATAGGCACCTCCCTGCAGTTCATCCCGCACCTGTACGGGCTGTACCAGGCGGCGCAGGACGCCCACCGCCTTCGCCTGGCGGAACGCGCCGGCGGCGGGAGGGCGGGGTTTCTCGGGGGGCTGCGGGGCAGGGTTCCGGTGCTGACCTCGGTGCTCATCCAGGCCGTACGCGCCATCCCGGCGCTGGCCATGGCCCTGGAGAGCCGTGGGCTGGGCAGAAGCGAGAAGCGCACCGAGTACCTGCGGCTCAAGCCGCTGCGGCTGCTGGCCCGGGAGGCGGCTGCCGGGGCGGCCGTGATGGCGGCCCTGGTGGCGCCGGCGATCGTGTTTTCCCTGTAGGCCCGTTCGTGTATACTGCACCCATGAGCAACAACGAGCAGAATCGAGGGGGAAGCGCCGCAGCCGGCAGCCCGGCGTTCCGCATCGCCTCGCTGGCGGTGCTCACCGCGGTGACCGCGGTGTTCACCTTCGCCGTCAGGATTCCCGTGGCCCCCACCCGGGGCTACCTGAATCTGGGGGACGTAGCAATCTACTTCTCGGCGTTCAGCTTCGGACCGCTCACCGCGCTGGTGACCGGCGGGCTGGGCACCGCCCTGGCGGATCTGATCTCCGGTTACTCCCAGTTCGCCCCCATTTCGCTGGTGGTCCACGGCCTGCAGGGGCTGGTGGCCGGCCTGATCGCCGTCCGGGGCGCTGCCGGCCGCGGGGGCTTCAGCCCGTACTGGCTGCTGGGCGTAGCCGCGGGCCTGGTGGTGATGTGCGCCGGCTACCTGGTGGCCGAAGCGTTCATGTTCGGCATCGGTCCCGCCCTGGTGGAGCTGCCGGGCAACGTGCTCCAGAACGTCGCGGGCGCCCTGGGCGGGGTGCCGCTGGCCCTGGCGGTGCGGCGGGCCTATCCCCCCATCGCGGAAATGCGCTGGTAGCGTGAGCGCTCCGCAGGCGCGGCTGATCGGCGCCCGGGTGGCGGAGGCGCGCAGCCGTATAGACGCGGCGGCCGCCCGCTGCGGCCGCTCGGGTGAGGCGGTGCGGCTGATGGCCGTGACCAAGACCTTCCCGGCGGAGACCGTGGCCGCCGCCCTGGAGGCGGGAATCCGGCTGTTCGGAGAGAACCGCGTGCAGGAGGCCCAGGCCAAGTACGGCTCCCTTCCGGGAGGCCTGCCCGCCGGGGCGGAGCTGCACCTCATCGGCCACCTGCAGCGCAACAAGGCCGCGGCGGCGGCCAGGCTGTTCCACGGGGTGCAGTCCATCGACAAGCCGGAGACCGCCCGCGAGCTGGCCCGCCGCCTGGCTCAGGCGGGGCGGAGCGTGAAGGTGCTGGTGGAGGTCAATACCTCCGGGGAGCCCGGCAAGTTCGGACTGCACGGCTGGGAAGAGCTGGCCAGGCTGACGGACACGATCCTGGAGCTGGAAGGCCTCACCCTACGGGGCCTGATGACCGTGGGGCCCTTCACGGAAGACCGCGACAGGATACGCCGGGCCTTCGCGGAGCTGCGCGAGCTGTTCGCCACCCTCAGGGAGCGCTACCCGGAGCCGCCTCTGGACACCCTATCCATGGGCATGTCCGCCGACTACGAGCTGGCCGTGGCCGAGGGGTCCACCCTGGTGCGGCTGGGCACGGCCCTGTTCGGGGGGCGCACGTGAGCGGGCGCTGGGCCGCCGGGCGGTGGGCTGCCGCGGGCCTGCTTCTCCTCCTGGCGGCCGCCGTCGCTTACGGGCAGGAAAGCGCCCAGCCCCCCGCCGCAAACGCTCAACAGCAGCAGCCCTCCGCAAGCGAGGCTCCCAAGCAGGAGAATCAGCCGGAGGAGTACCGCCCCGAGGAGTTCCCGCAGTTCCTGCACGACCTGCGCCGCGGGGAGATCATCATGGTGGGCTCCTTTCCCTTCAGCCTCTTCTTCACCCTGGAGGTCTACGACATGTATCGCTACTTCGCCAACGACAGGCGCTCCGAGTATGCGCCCTGGCCCTTCCGGCAACCGGGAGCCACGCCGTACACCGTGCAGGAGAACCTGGGGGTGCTGGGGGCGGCGATCGGGGTTTCCCTGCTGGTGGCGGTGGCGGACTACATCATCGGACGGCTGGGAGAACGCGACCGGCGTTGAACGAACGAACGCACACCCTGACGGTGACCGTGGACGAACGGGCCGGGGAGGGCACCAGGCTCGATCGATACCTGGCCGAGGCGCTGGAGCTGTTCAGCCGCAGCCAGGCCAGGCGGCGCCTCCTGCGGGCCAGGGTGAACGGCAGGCCAGCCAAGACCGGGCGCCTCCTGCACCCGGGAGACGTTCTGGAAGTGGAGTACCAGGACGCTCCCCGACTGACCGTGACTGCCGAGCCCATCCCCCTGGACATTCTCTACGAGGACCAGGACCTTCTGGTGGTGGACAAGCCCCAGGGCATGGTGGTGCATCCGGCGGCGGGAAACCCCGGCGGCACGCTGGTCAACGCGGTCCTCCATCACTGCCGCGCGCTTCGCGAAGACTTCGAGGGGGAGGAGATCCGCCCCGGGATCGTGCACCGCCTGGACAAGGACACTTCCGGAGCGATCGTGGTGGCCAAGACCCGCTCCGCCCAGGAGTTCCTGGCGGCCCAGTTCCGCGCGCGCCGGGTAGGCAAGCAGTACCTGGCCATCGTGCACGGGAGCCCTCCGGCTCCGGAGGGGGAGGTGGACAATCGCATCGCCCGGCATCCCTTCCACCGCCAGCGCTTCGCCGTGACCGGTTCCCCGGAGCGCGGGCGGCGCGCGCTGACCCGCTACCGGGTGCTACGGCGCCTTGCGGGGTTCTCCCTGGTGTCGCTGCGCCCAGTGACGGGGCGCACCCACCAGCTCAGAGTGCACATGGCCCACCTGGGCTGTCCCATCGCCGGGGACCCGCTGTACGGAAGGCAAGGCGACGGTTCCCTGATGCTGCACGCCTACCGGCTGCGCCTGGCGCTGCCGGCAACGGGGCAGCCCCGCACCTTCAGAGCGCCGCTGCCGGAGCGGTTCCAGATCTTCCTGCGCGCTCACAGCCGCTCGCGCAGGTAGGGGTTGAACTCCCGCTCTGCCGAGAGGGTGGTGGGGGGGCCATGTCCGGGGAACACGAAGTGCTCGCCCGGCAGGCGCAGGATTCTGTTGCGGATGGAGGACAGAAGCAGCGCCCGCTCGTAGCTCGTGGCCGTCTCCCCCACCGAACCGGCAGACAACGTGTCTCCCGTGAACAGCATTCGCCCCACCCGGTAGCAGACGGAGTCGTTCGAGTGCCCGGGAGTCTCCAGCACTTCCACCTGGAAACGGCCCAGCTCCAGCCTGGATTGCCCGTGAATCCTTTCGGCGGGAAAGTCCAGCAGCTGCGGATCCAGGCTGTAGGTGAGGGCGTCGTAGATCTTCAACAGGGTCTTCACCCCGTTCACGTGGGACCGATGGTTGTGAGTAATCAGCACGTGACGCACGTAGAACCCGTGCTCCTCGATCAGCTCCAGCAGCCCTTCGTCGAAGATGCCGGGGTCGATCAGGACCGCCTCTCCTCCTTCCCTGGGGCCCAGAACGTAGCAGTTGGAAAAGTGGATCACCGAGAAGTAGACCCGGAAGATCATGACTGCGGGCCCGCCTCGAAGAACGCGTCCTCGGTGTTGGAGTACTGGAAGTCCAGCTCGCTCATCCGCGCCGCCTCGAAGCGGACCTGTTTCAGATTGCAGTCCTTGAAGCCCACGCGGTGCAGGCGCGCGGCAATGAAGCGGCTGGTGTACAGGTCGCACTCGTTGAACAGGCTATCCTGGAGGTCGGCCCCGTTGAAATTCGACCGCAGCACCTCCGAGCCCGAGAAGTCGCACCCCTTCACGGTGGCGCCGGCGGCCACCACGCACTGCATGTTCGCTCCTCGAAAGGTGCAGTCCTCCAGCACGGCGTGATCCAGGAAGACCAGGCGCATCCGGGCGCCGTCCAGGTTCACTCCCTTCAGGGACGCGTGCGACAGGTTGCAGAACCGGACCGTGCGCCCGGACAGTTCCACCCCCTCCAGCCTCACGCCGCTCAGCTCCAGGCTCTCCAGGGGCTTCCCGGAGAGCAGGTACCCGGTGATCTCACGCAGGTAGCTCTCCTGGTCCTCCAGATGGGCAAAGCAGTACGAGCGGGAAAACAGGGCGGGGAGCTCGCAGGCGTTCTCGGCGCAGGGGGGAGCGGCGAACATCGCCACAGATTAGCCCATATACCCCGGCCCGGACAAGCCTGCGGCCCGCGGCGACCAGAGGCGGCTCGGGCCGCCGGGCAGCCCGGCCGCCCGGAGGCAGCCCGGCGAGCTCATTGCCTGGGGGCCTGCTTTTGGGTATGATCGACCTATGAGAGCGTGTCACTTCTGCGGCCACGCGGTGGCGGAAGACCTGCCCCTCGGCCGCTCCACCGCCTGCCCCCAGTGTCAAAGGGACCTCAAGATCTGTCTCAACTGCCAATTCTACGCCCCGGGCGCCCACTGGGACTGCCGGGAGACCATCAGTGAGCCCGTCCGCGAGAAGGATCGGGGCAACTTCTGCGATTTCTTCCGGTTCAAGTCGACTCCGGACCCGGTGGGGGACGCATCCGCGCCGGCCAGGAGCAAGGAAACCCTCCGCCGCTTGTTCGGGGACGACGCGTAGCGCCTGGTCCGCGGATGGAAGGGCGAGTGCTTTCCGGGACCAACAACATCTACACGGTGGAGACGGATGACCGGATGCTGCAGTGCCGGATCAAGGGCAAGGTGCTGAAGACCGGCAGGCGGTACTACAACCCCATCGCCGTGGGGGACCTGGTCGCCGTCCAGGCCGATCCCTTCTCCCCGCAGGTGGGGTGGATCGTGAAGCGCGAGGAGCGCTCCACCTCCCTGGTGCGCTGGAACCGCAAGCGCGAGGCGCTGCAGGTGATGGCCGCCAACGCGGATCTGGTGGTGGGAGTCACCTCGGCGGCCTCCCCGCCGTTCCGCCCCCGCTTCGTGGATCGGCTGATCGTGAGCGGAGAGAGCGGCGGGCTGGAGGCGGTGGTGCTGGTCAACAAGTGCGACCTGGGCCTGGGGGAGGAGGCGGCGGAGCGCATCCGGGACTTCCGCCGCATAGGCTATCGGGTAGTGCTCTGCTCGGCCCTGACGGGGGAGGGCCTGGAGGAGCTGGGCGAGGTGCTCCGGGGTCAGACCGCCGTGTTCTGCGGCCAGTCCGGAGTGGGCAAGTCCTCGATCCTGAACCGGCTCGTGCCGGAGCTGGAGCTGGCCGTGGGAAAGGTTTCCGCCAAGTACGATCGCGGGGCCCACACCACCAGCTTCTCGCGTATGATCCACTGGAACGGCGTGGCCCGCCTGGTGGACACGCCGGGCATACGGGAGCTGGAGATTGCCGGCATTCGCCCGCAGGAGCTGCACCACTTCTTCCGGGAGTTCCAGGAGCACGCGCCCCGGTGCGCCTACTACGCGTGCCTGCACATCGACGAGCCGGACTGCGCGGTGCAGCGCGCCCTGGAGGAAGGGGCGATCCATCCGGACCGCTACGAGAGCTACCTTCGCATCTACGACGACCTGGTCACCTTCTACAGCGAGCATCATGGATCAGCATACCCTTGAGCTGCTGGAGTTCCCGGCAGTGCTGGCCGGGGTGGGGGAGAGCTGCTTCTCCCCCCAGGGCCGGCGGCTGCTGGAGCGGCAGGAGATTCTGAACGATCCCGCGGCGCTGAAGGAGCGGCTGGACCAGGCGGTGGCCTTCCGGCGCATCCTGGACGCCGGCGCCTCCTTTCCGGCCATGGACTGCGCCGAGCTGGCCGGGATCCTGCGGGGCCTGCAGAAGGCCGGGGCGGTGTTCGATCCGGAGGAGCTGGCGCTCCTGGGCCGGTTCCTCCTCTCCGCCGCACGCCTGAAGCGCTTCCTCCTGGGGGCCGGCGAGCCGGTGCTCGCGGAGATCGCCGCCGGCCTTCCCGAGAACGCGCCCCTGACCCGGGAGATCTTCACCCTGGTGGACAGGGACGGAACCGTGCGGGACAGCTCCGTGCCGGTGCTGCGCGACATCCGCGCCCGCATCCGCCGTCTCCAGCGGGAGGTGGAACGCCTTGCCCAGGGCTACCTGGCGAGGCCCGAGTACCGCTCCTACTGGCAGAGCGACGTCCCCAGCCAGCGGGGCGGCAGAACGGTGCTGCCCCTGCGGGCAAACTTCAAGGGCCGGATCGGCGGCATCGTGCACGACGCCTCGGCCAGCGGCGCCACCCTCTACCTGGAGCCCACGGACGTTGTGGAGCGCAACAACGAGATCGCGGCCCAGGAGAGCCTCTTTCAGCGGGAGCTGCACCGGCTGCTGAGGGAGCTCAGCCGCAGCGTGGGCGCTCAGGCGGCGCAGATCCGCTCCACCATGGATGCCGTGGCCCACCTGGACACCCTCTACGCCCGGGCTGTATACGCCCGGCAGCATGATTCCCGGCCGGCCCTTCCTGCCGCAGAGGGGCTGAATCTGCGGGAGGCCAGGCACCCTCTGCTGGGCCCGCAGGCGGTGCCCATCACGGCCGGCCTGGGCCGGGGCTGCCGAGCGCTCATCATCACTGGCCCCAACACCGGGGGCAAGACCGTGACCCTGAAGACCGTGGGCCTGCTGGCAACGATGAACCAGTTCGGCATGGAGATCCCAGCGGCCGAGGGCAGCTCTCTGGCCCTCTACGACGAAATCCTGGCAGACATCGGAGACGAGCAGTCCATCGAGCAGTCCCTGTCCACCTTCTCGGGGCACATCCGCAACATCGGCGCCATCCTGGAGCGCGCCACCGCCCGCTCCCTGGTGCTGCTGGACGAGCTGGGCGCCGGCACGGATCCCCAGGAGGGAGTGGCCCTGGCCATGGCCATCCTGGACCGGCTGGGCGAGGTCGGGGCTCTCTGCCTGGCCACCACCCATCACGGCATCTTGAAGAACTACGGCTACTCCCGGGAAGGCGCCGAGAACGCGTCGATGGAGTTCGATGCGCAGAGCCTCCGTCCCACCTACCGTATGATCACCGGCGTTCCCGGGGAGAGTCACGCCCTGGAGATCGCCCGCCGCACGGGCCTGCCCCGGGAAGTGGCGGACGCCGCCGAGCGCTACCTCGAGGAGGAGAGGGGCGACATCTCGCAGCTCATCCGCAGCCTCTCCTACAAGCAGCGGGAGCTGCTGAGCCAGGAGCAGAGCCAGGCCAGCAGGGAAACGGAGCTGCGCGACAAGATCCGTGACGTGGACCTGAAGGAGCTGCGGCTGCGCCAGCGGGAGCTGGAGCTCCAGGAGCACGGGCTGGGTGAGCTGCGGCGGCTGCTCAGGGAGAGTCGCAGCCGTCTGGAGCAGCTCCTGGCCCAGCTCGACACGGGGGAGAAACGGCCGGCCGGTAGGGAGGTGCGTTCCTTCCTGCTGGAGCTGGAAGAGGAGACCCGGCGGCGCAGCGAGCAGGCCGAAGAGCTGCGCCGGGAGCTGGGCGCGCGCCGGGGCTTCAGCTTCCGGGCGGGCATGGAGGTTCTGATCCGCGGTACCGGCAGACGCGGCCGGATCTTGCGCAGGGGAAAGGGGGACCGCTGGGTGGTGGCCACCGAGACCCTCCGCGGCAGCTTTCCCTCCGCCGACCTGGAGCCGGCGGAGCCGGCCGGCGAGCGCCAGGAGGTCTCCGTGGTGGAGGAGCTATCGAGGAGGGCCCCTTCCTTCGAGCTGGACCTGCGGGGCCTGCGCCTGGAGGAGGCCCTCCAGCGCCTGGAACAGCAGATAGATCGTGCCCTGGCCGAGGGGCTGTCCCGCTTCGGCGTCATCCACGGGCTGGGAGAGGGCATCCTGAAGGACGGGGTGCGCCGCTATCTGGGAGAGCGACGCGAGGTGACGGGCTTCCAGTTCGCGCCGCCGGAGGAAGGGGGGTTCGGCAAGACGATAGTGCAGCTGTGAGCGGAGGCCTGCCGCTCCCGCTTGCCCGCGCTTGCCATCGCGGCGAAGGCTGCGCTATCATGGCATGCCAACGGTCTATGTATCCCCGACTGTTTCTCGAGCTGTTCACGCAGTGGCCAATGCTGGTTGTCTCAGGGGTGGTGATGGTGCTCATTCCGCTGATCTCCTACGTCTCCTCCCTCAGGCCGCGCCGGCGCAGGAGGCGCTTCACCCCGCCCGCGGAAACCGCCCTGAAAAAGGGCCCCGAGGCGCTCGGGGAGTAGCAGCCGACGTGGACAAGATCGTTATCCGGGGGGCCCGCGAGCACAATCTGAAGGACGTCGACCTGGACCTGCCGCGGGACCGGCTGATCGTGATCTCGGGGATCAGCGGCTCCGGCAAGTCGTCCCTGGCCTTCGACACCATTTTCGCCGAAGGCCAGCGCCGCTACGTGGAATCCCTGTCCGCCTACGCGCGCCAGTTTCTGGGCCGGCTGGACAAACCGGACCTGGACTACATCGAGGGGCTGTCCCCGGCCATCTCCATCGAGCAGAAATCCACCCCCCGCAATCCTCGTTCCACCGTGGGCACGGTCACCGAGATCTACGACTACCTGCGGCTCCTCTTCGCCCGCATCGGCGTGCCGCACTGCCCCAGCTGCGGCCGGGAGATCCGGGAGCAGTCCGTGGACCAGATCGTGGACGCCATCACCGCCCTGCCCGAGGGCGCCCGCGTCCACATTCTGGCCCCAGTGGTGCGCGGCCGCAAGGGGGAGCACCAGAAGGTCGTGGCGGACGCCAGGCGCAGCGGCTTCGTGCGCCTGCGCGTCGACGGAGAGGTCCGCTCCCTGGAGGAGCCGCTGCAGCTGGACAAACGGAAGAAGCACGACCTGGAAATCGTGGTGGACCGTCTGGTGATCCGCGCCGGGGCCGGCAAGCGGGTGGCCGAGGCCGTGGAGACCGCCCTGGAAGTGGGGGGCGGACAGACGCTGGTCACCGTCCGCAGCGACGGCCAGGAACGGGAGGAGCTGTTCTCCCAGCGCAGCGCCTGCCCCGTCTGCGGCATCAGCATGCCGGAGCTGCAGCCGCGGCTGTTCTCCTTCAACAGCCCCTTCGGCGCCTGTCCGGAGTGCTCGGGCCTGGGGGTCACCCTGGAGTTCGATCCCCGCCTGGTGATCCCCGACCCGTCGCTTTCCTTCAACCAGGGGGCCGTGGCCACACACAACCCCAGGGCTAACTGGCACCAGGCCACCTTCCAGGCCCTGGCGGAGCATTTTCGCTTCGCCCTGGACACCCCCATGCAGGAGCTGCCGCCGGAGGTGATGCAGGTCATCCTCCACGGCACCGAGCAGCGGATCCACTTCCGGTACGTGAACCGGGAGAAGACCGGCCGTTTCGAGTACACCTCCGGGTATCGCGGCCTGCTGAACGAGCTGAAGCGGCGCTACCTGGAAACCTCATCGGCGGGGGTGAAGGAGTGGCTGGAGGGGTTCATGAGCCAGCGCGAATGTCCCGCCTGCGGCGGCACGCGGCTCCGCCCCGAGGCCCTGGCCGTGACGGTGGGGGGCAAGAACATCCACCAGGTGAGCTCCCTCACGGTGGCCGCCGGCTCGGAGTTCTTCGCCGCGCTGCCCCTCGGCGCGACCGAGGAGACGATCGCCCGGCAGGTCCTGAAGGAGATCCTGGCGCGGCTTCGCTTCCTGCGCAACGTGGGCCTTCAGTATCTCACCCTGGAGCGCAGGGCCTCCACCCTGTCCGGCGGCGAAGCGCAGCGCATCCGGCTGGCCACGCAGATCGGCTCCTCGCTGGTGGGAGTGCTCTACATCCTGGACGAGCCCACCATCGGGCTGCACCAGCGCGACAACCGCCGCCTGCTTGACACCCTGCTGGCGCTGCGCGACCAGGGCAACACCCTGATCGTGGTGGAGCACGACGAGCAGACCCTGCGCAGCGCCGACTACATCGTAGACCTGGGACCGGCGGCGGGTGTGCACGGCGGCGAGGTGGTGTTCGCCGGTAGCTACGCGGAAATACTGCACGACGAGCGTTCCCTCACCGGCCGGTACCTGAGCGGCCGGGAGCGCATCCAGGTGCATCTCCCGCGCCGGCCTGGGAACGGCAAATCGCTGAAGATACGCGGGGCGGCGGAGCACAACCTGAAGGGGATCACCGTCGCCTTTCCGCTGGGCGTGCTGACCGTCATCACCGGCGTATCGGGCAGCGGCAAGTCCAGCCTGCTCACGGACCTGCTCTATCCCGTTCTCTCCAACCGTCTGGGCCGGACGCGCCTTCCGGAGGGCAGCTTCGAGTCCATTGAGGGCTGCGAAGAGCTGGACAAGGTGATCAACATCGACCAGAGCCCCATAGGGCGCACTCCCCGGTCCAACCCGGCTACCTACGTGGGCCTGTTCGCTCCCATCCGCCAGCTGTTCGCAAGTCTGCCCGAGGCGCGGGCAAAGGGCTACAAGCCGGGACGGTTCTCCTTCAACGTCAAGGGCGGCCGCTGCGAGAACTGTCAGGGCGCCGGCACCATCCGCATCGAGATGCACTTCCTTCCGGACGTGTACATCACCTGCGACGTGTGCAAGGGAAAGCGCTACAACCGCGAGACCCTGGACATCCGCTACCGCGGCAGGAACATCCACGACGTGCTGTCCATGACCGTGGAGGAAGCGCTGGAGTTCTTCCGCCGCGTGCCCACCGTGGCGGGCAGGCTCCGGGTGCTGCTGGAGGTGGGGCTGGGATACCTGCAGCTGGGACAGTCGGCGCTGACCCTCTCCGGCGGGGAGGCGCAGCGTGTCAAGCTCTCCCTGGAGCTCTCCCGGCGCAGCACCGGGCGCACCCTCTACATCCTGGACGAGCCCACCACGGGGCTGCACTTCGCAGACGTCAAGAAGCTCCTGGAGGTGCTGCAGCGCCTGGTAGAGGCGGGCAACACGGTCATCCTCATCGAGCACAACCTGGACGTGATCAAGCAGGCCGATCACGTGGTGGACCTGGGCCCGGAAGGCGGGGAGGAGGGCGGGCGGGTGGTAGCCACGGGCACTCCCGAGAGCATCGCCTCCCACCCGAGCTCCCACACGGGCCGCTACCTGCGCGCGGTGCTGGCCGGCGGCGCTGCGGAGCCGGGGTCCGCATGAGGGAGCGGAGGCGGGGCGGCCCGCTCCGGGCACCCCGACCCGTCTGGGTCCTGCCGTTGCTGCTGCTGGCGGCGTTCCCGGCGCCGGCTCAGGACCCACAGCAGGGGGGGCAGGAGCAGGCCGGCAAGGCGGCCGGGAGCGCGCCGGAGCAGGAGCAGGCCGGCGAGGAGGCCGGGAATCTCCTGCAGCAGACCATGGCCGAAGACATCGACACGGCGGGCTATTACGAGCTTCTGGCATGGTGCCGGCAGCTGGGTCTTCCCGACACCGGCTCGCGGCGGGACCTGCAGAAGCGCCTCTATGCGCACTACGGCGTGGCCGCCCCTCAGCCCACGCCGCAAAAGGAGGAAGGCCGCAGGCTGGAGATCAAGAGCGCGGTGGAAACCTCCTACTTCACCATCCAGGAAATCGACGAGAACTACGTGCTCCTGCAGGGAGACGTGCTGGTGGAGCTCACCGAGAAGGGCGCCACGCACCGGATCAGGGCAAGGCGGGTGGAGCTGAACCAGTCGGCCTCGCTCCTTACCGCGGAAGGGGATGTGGAGTACACGGTGGTCCAGGACGGGCATGAAGAGAGCTTCAAGGGCGACAAGCTCACCTTCAACGTCGAGAACTGGCAGGGGGTGTTCTTCGGCGGCGGGATGGAGGCGGAGCGCCAGGTCGGCAAGGACACGTTGCTGTTCCGCTTTCTGGGCAGCACCATCTCCAAGCTGGAGGACGACACGGTGGTGATGAACCGCGGCCGCATCACCTCCAGCCCGCACAAGGAGCCCAACTACCAGATCGCCGCACGGCGGATCTGGATCCTGGCCCCCGGGGAGTGGGCAATCTCCAGCGCGGTGCTGTACGTTGGACGGGTGCCGGTGCTCTACCTGCCGTTCTTCTTCCACCCGGGAGAGGAGTTCTTCTTCCATCCCTCCATCGGAAGCAGGCCTCGGGAAGGCGCGTTTCTCCAGACCACCTCCTACTTTCTGGGACAGAAGCCGCGCACCCAGTCTCCCATCAGCCTCCTGGCGCTCACCGGGGAGGAGCAGCAGCCGAGCTACCCCCGGGAGGTACGGGGTCTGTTCCTGCGCACGGTGGAGGGCGAAAAGGTCCCGGAGAAGGAGGAAAAGCGCTTCTTCAAGGTGATGCTGGACGCGTACTCGCGGCTGGGCGCCTTTATCGGCGCCGCCGGCGACTTCCCCCCCTACGCCGGGTTCACAGGAGGGATCGGCTTCAGCCGCAACATCTACACCACCGGCGGCACCTACACGCCCTGGGTGCTGAAGGACGGCGTGTACGGCTCCGAGTGGAACCGCTCCTGGCTCCTGGGCTTGAGCCTTCCTTTCCGCTACGGCCTGACCGCCGATCTGTCCCTGGCCAGCGGACCGCAGCGGCTCACCGGCAGCTTCGATTTGTTCTCGGACCCCTATTTCGCCGGGGACTTCTTCGACCGCTCCGAGAACGTCGACTGGGCCGGGATGCTGGGTCTGGCGGAGGAGACCACCACGCCGACCTACGGGGAAATGAGCAACCTGGCCTGGGAGCTCACCGGGCAGGCGGACCTGTCCTCGTTGCTGAGCCAGAAGTGGCTGAACCGGCTGAGCGTTCCCTACCTCACGGGCAGCCTCTACTGGCAGAGCCGGGAGCTGGCCACGGACATCGACGGAAACCCCGTGGAGACGGTGGATCCCTCCCGCCGTTTCTATGTCCCCACGACGCTGAAGCTGCCCGGCGCCGCGGTGGTGGTGGGAGGACAGCTGCTGGACTGGAAGAGCGACGCCCCCTCCGGGGCCGGAAGGCAGACCGCCGCCAGGACCCCCGGCAAGAGCGAGGCTGCAGAGCAGCCCCCGGCCCGCGCGGAGGCGGGACCGGAGGCGCCCGCGGTCAGGCCCCCGGAGGCTCTGGAGCCTGCCGTGTCAGCGGGCCAGAAGGAAGGGGCCGCCGCGGCGGAGAAGCGGGAGCAGGGCGAGTTCCGGCTGCCGGAGCGCAAGCCGGACGCCGCCGTGCCAGCCTTCAAGACCCCTCTGGCGGTCCAGCTCTCCTACCAGGTGCGCCCGAACGGCCTGGTCCAGGAGAGCTTTGACACCACCGGCGTCTCCGGGCCATGGGAGGTGGGATTCAACCCCTACTTCACCAGCCTGGAGGCCTCCGCCACCAGCCAGCTGAGCTACTCGGTGAGCATCCTGGACAAGCTCCTGGGGCTGAGCGGGAGCCTGCTGCATTCGGCCTTCTACCGCACCCGGGTGAACCAGGCTTTCACGGACCTGACACAGTGGCAACAGCTGGTCCTGAGCGACTACCAGTACAGCCGCTCCGACCTGCGTACGACCAACACGCTCAGCCTGTTCCCTGTGGCCGACGACCCGCAGTTCGGGGGCTCCAACCTGTCGTACTCGCTGAGCTGGACCTTCTACCGCTACCTGCTGGACTCCGGCGCCAGCGTCTACGGAAACCCCGTCTACCAGGCTCTCGGGCCGACCTTCGACATGGACACCGTGACGGACCACCGCCTCCAGGCCACCCTGGCGTACCAGCCGGGGACCCAGGCCAGCACCCTGGCGCTCTCCGCGGTTCTCCCGCCTCTCATGTTGGCCTACACGGCCAGGTTGGACCTCTACGCCTGGCTGCTGCGCACCACCGTGACCGGCGGCTACAGGCAGACGCAGACGGAGCCGGAGTCCGTCTGGCAGTGGGACCCCCTGGTGGCGCAGGAAACCCTGCAGCTGGCTCCCGAGGTCAAGCTCTCCCAGGAGGTGCGCTTCGACCTGGAGGAGGGGCTGCTGCAGCAAACCACCAGCAGCGCCTCGCTGTACGGGCTGAGCGCCTCGTTCACCGCGAAACGGCTGGCGCCGATCGACCCGGCAGCGGGCTTCGCCCTTACCGGCGAGCCGGAGCGGCTCCTGCCCTCCACCTTCAACCTTGGCCTGCGCCTGAGCCCTGAGGAGATATACTTCTGGAAGAACCGGATCCAGATGGACGTCTCCCTGGAGAGCGCCTGGCTGCTGAACATCCAGCGGTTCACCGACAGCACCTTCACCTTCTCCTTGAGCTTCAACTTCTTTATCTACAAGTTCCTGGAGTTGAAGTTCAGCGCCCTGTCCTACAACAACCACACCTATCGCTACATCCCCGCCCTGGCGAGCAGCCTGGGGGAGCCCTGGGTGAACCCGGTGGCGGACCTGCTGGACTCCTTCAACTTTTTCGACGTCCGGGCGCGCTACCGCTCCTCCTTCAAGGCCAAGAGCGTGGCGGTGGAGGCGGTCCACCACCTGGAGGACTGGGACCTGACCCTGCGCTACGAGGGCCAGCCCGAGCTGCGGACGGACGCGGCGGGCAATCCCCAGTATCGCTGGGAGGGCACCTTCGCCATCCTGGTGCGCTGGAAACCCATCCCGGAGGTCCAGAGCAACCTCCTGGTGGACCCCAACGGGCTGTCCCTGCGGGGTTGACTTGGGGGGGGGAAACAGTAACATTGGGGGCAAGGAGGATTATGGGGAAACACCTTGCAGTGGTCTTGAAGGATCCCGGCAGGGTTCAGGAGCTGTTCGGCGCAAACGACGGCAATCTGAGCGTTTTCGAAGACCTACTCGGCGTTCGCGTATTCTTCCAGGGAAACGAAGTATATCTCGACTCGGACGACCAGACGAAACGCGAGCTGTTTTCAGCCATGCTCGCCGAGTTGGAGGATCACATCCGCCTGGGCCAGGTACCGGGACCCGACCTGATCAGGGCGGTCCACGGCTCCCTGGGCACGGCGGACGCGGACGGAGCGGACCTGCTCAGGACCACCCATGTGACGATTCCCAACGGCCTGCGCAAGGTGTTTCCGCGCAGTCAGATCCAGGCCCTGTACCTGAAGTCCATCACCGAGCGTACGCTGGTTTTTGGGGTGGGCCCGGCGGGAACCGGCAAGACCTACCTGGCGGTGGCCCAGGCGCTCCGGCTGGTGCTGGCGCGGGAGAAGCGCAAGCTGGTCCTGACACGCCCGGTCGTGGAAGCCGGAGAGAGCCTCGGATACCTTCCGGGCGATCTGGAGCAGAAGATCAGTCCCTACCTGAGGCCCCTCTACGACGCCATGGAGGCGCTGCTCCCCACGGAGATGATCCGCCGCCTGGAGGAGAACCGCATCATCGAGATCGCCCCGCTGGCCTACATGCGCGGCAGGACCCTGGCGGACTGCTTCATCATCCTGGACGAGGCGCAGAACACCACCCGCGAGCAGATGAAGATGTTCCTGACGCGCATCGGGGAAGGCTCCAAGGTGGTGGTCACCGGGGACGTTACGCAGATCGACCTGCCGCGCCGCGAACATTCGGGACTTCTGAACGCGGTCTCCGTCCTCCAGGCCATCCCCGAGATCTCCTTCGTCTTCTTCGGCGAACAGGACGTGGTGCGCAACCCGCTGGTCAGGAAGATCGTCCGAGCCTATGAAACATCCCAGGAATAGCGGCGCCGCTTCGGGGCTGTCCGGCCTGGCGCGGCGCCTGTGGCGCGAGCACCGCCCCGTCGTGGCGGTGATGTTGATCAGCTTCGTGCTGGTGGTGCTCATCATCCTGCTGTTCACCCAGTTTTCCACGCTGTTCAGGGGGGTGCGCGCCTCCGAGTTCAGCCTGGGACGGGTTGCGGACAGGGATTTCGTGGTGGAGCGCGACGTCATCTACACCGACGAGCAGGCCACGCAGCTGAAGAGGCAGGCCGCGGCGACCCTGGTTCCCCCGATATTCCGCGTCAACGAAGACCTGGCGGATGCCAGCCTGAAGAAGCTGGATTCCTTTCGTGAGAGCGTTGCGCAGCTGACGGCGGCCGGCGGCGCGGCCGATGCGGTTTTTCTCAGGCTGCAGCTTGCCTTCCCCGGGACTCTCAGCCGGGAGCAGGTTTCCGCGCTGGTGAGCCAGCCCCGCATCCCCGAGCTGCTGGGCTCGGTGCGCAGTCTGTTGAGCCAGGCCTATCAGGCCGGGCTGCTGAGCCTGCCCGAGAAGGACCAGGAGCTGTTCACCGCCGGCGCCTACGAGCTGTGGCGCTGGCGGGACGGAAAGCTCGCCAAGGAGATTCTGGCCGAAGAGGACGCCCTGACTCACGGGCAGCTCTCCGCCTGGGTGGCGGAGAGGCTGCCGGACTGGCCCGAACGGCGCATCCGCGTGGCCCAGGCGCTGGTCGAGGCGTTCGCCGTGGACAATGCCCTGTTCGACAAGGAGCAGACGGTGAAGCACCGGCAGCGGGCCGCTGCCGAGGTGGAGCCGGTGGTGGGGAAGCTCACGGCCAACCAGGTGATCCTGCGCAAAGGGGACATCGTCACGGCCGACAAGGCGGCCCAGGTCAAGGCGGTGGGAGACTACTCGGCTTCCGTCAACCTGGCGAGCCTGGTCGCGGTGGTGCTCTACGTGGCCATCATCTTCGCCTTCACGGTCTTCATGCTTCCCCGCACCCTCGGGAGCCTGCGCCCCAAGCTGGGCCAGGTGATTTTCATGGCCGCTTCGGTGGTGCTGTACGTGCTGCTCGCCGGCATCTTGAGCAAGGTCTTCACCCCTCCGCGGGGGCTTCCCTTCTCCATCATTCTTCCCACCGCCGGCTTCACGATGCTCGTGGCCATGCTGACCACGACGAACGCCGGGTTCGTGCTGGCCCTCACCATGACCCTCCTGATGCTGCCCGTGGCGGGTATGGAGGTAGGATCGTTCCTCTTTGCCTCCTTAAGCGGCATCGCCGGAACCGCGGTGGTCTCCCGGGCGGAGAAACGCATCGACCTGGTGCGGGCCGGGCTGATCCTGGCGGTCCTGAACTGCGTGGCTCTGGCGGCGCTCAACCTGCAGGGCGGCTACGAGTCCGGGTGGATCCTGCCCGCCCTGGGTTGGGGGATCCTGGGCGGCCTGGCCTGCAGCATGATCGGGCTGGGCTTCCAGCCGGTCCTGGAGCAGGCCATGAACGTGGCCACCCGCTTCCGGCTCATCGAGCTGTCCGACCTGAACGCCCCGGTGCTGAAGCGCATGCTCTCCCTGGCCCCCGGCACCTACAGCCACTCCATCAGCGTGGCCAACCTGGCCGAATCCGCCTGCGACGCCATCGGGGCCAACGCCCTTCTGGCCCGGGTGGGAGCCTACTACCACGACATCGGCAAGATCGATCAGGCGGAGTACTTCATCGAAAACCAGCGGGCCTTCAACAAGCACGACGAGCTGAAGCCCAGCCTCTCGGTGGCGGTGATCAAGAGCCACCTGAAGATCGGCATCGAGAAGGCCAGGGAGATCAACCTGCCCCGGGAGGTGATCGACCTCATCTCCCAGCACCACGGGCGGGGGGTCATCAAGTACTTCTACCAGCGGGCGCTGGACCAGAACGGCAGCCAGAAGAACCAGGTAACCAGCGAGGACTACTCCTACGCCGGCGTGCGCCCCCGCACCCGGGAGGCGGCGGTGGTGATGCTGGCCGACACCGTCGAGGCGGCCTCCCGCACGCTGAAGAAGCCCACGGTGGCCAAGCTGGAGAAGTTCGTCTGGGACATCATCATGGAAAAGTTCAACGCCGGCGAGCTGGCCGAGTGCGATCTCACCTTGAGGGATCTGGACGTCATCAAGAGGAGCTTCGTCCAGGTGCTGGCCGGGTACTTCCACTCCCGCATCGAGTATCCGAAAGTGAAAGAGGAGATCCGGTGAACCAGGTCGAGGTTTCCTGCGAGGGGGTGGAACCCCCATCGTGGCGCGGGCGCCTTCAGGCCTACGCGCTGGCGGTGCTCGAGGAACGCGGAATCGACGGCTGGGAGGTGTCTCTGCTGCTCTGCGATGAACGGCGGATGCGCACCCTCAACAGCCGCTTCCGCGGCATCGAGGCGTCCACGGACGTGCTTTCCTTCTCCCAGCTGGCGCCGCCCGGCTCCGGCTTCCCGCCGGGGGCGCCGGTGGCGGCCGGCGACGTGGTGATCTGCCTGGAGACCGCCGCGGGCAACGCCCGCCGGGCGGGGGTGAGCGAGGAGGAGGAGCTGCGGCGGGTCCTGGTCCACGGGCTCCTGCACCTGGAAGGATGGGAACATCCCCAGGAGAGCGCGGAAATGGACGGTTCGGAAATGCTTCGTCTCCAGGAACGAATACTTGCCAGACTGGCGAAGGAGAGACTGTTTTGAGAAAGAGGGGTTTTCTCGAGCGCCTGCTTGGACGGGCCGGAGAGGACGGCGACCCGCATCTTGCCAGGATAGACCTCAACGCGCGGGAGATGATTCGCGGAGTGGTCAATCTTTCGGAGATGAACGTCCGGGAGGTCATGGTGCCAAGGATCGACGTGGTGTCCATCGCCCTGGAGACGCCTGTCGAGGAGATCGTGCGGACCATCGCCGATTGCGGACACTCCCGGGTGCCGGTGTTCCGGGACACCATCGACAACGTGGTCGGCATCCTGTACGCCAAGGACCTGCTGCGGTACCTGGTCGGAGAGGTGGCCTCGCCGGAGCTGGAGAAGATCATTCGGCCCGCCTATTTCGTTCCCGAGAGCAAGAAGCTCGACTCCCTGCTGCGGGAGTTCCAGAGACGGCGCGTGCACATCGCAGTGGTCGTGGACGAGTACGGCGGCACCTCCGGAATCGTGTGCATGGAGGACATCATCGAAGAAATCGTGGGGGAGATCCAGGACGAGTTCGACAACGAAACCGAAGAGATCATGAAGATCGGCGAGGACGCCTACCTCTGCGACGCCCGGGTCAACCTTGAGGAGCTGAACGAACAGCTCGGCTTCAATCTGCCCGCGGAGGACTTCGATACTCTGGGGGGGTTCGTCTTCGACCTGTTCGGCAAGATCCCCGTGACCTACGAGAAGACCTCCTACTCAGGGATCGACTTCGTGATCCAGAGCATGGAGGGCCACAAGATCAACACGGTGAAGCTGGTGCTCCACCCCGGCGGGGAAGGGGAGCGGTGAGCCGCCGGCCGGCCCGCCTGGCCGCGGCGGCGGGGTTCCTTCTGGCGGCCGTGCTTCTCCAGGCCGAGCCGGCGAATCCGGTGGAGCTCTACCGCGAGGGCCGCCAGGCCCAGATGCGCTCGGAGCTGCCCAGGGCCGTGGAGCTGTACCGGGCCGCCCTGCAGGCCAATCCCGACTACCTGGAGCCCATGGTGGGTCTGGCGGAGAGCTTCTTCATGCTGGAGGAGTACCAGGAGGCGCTGCAGCACGTCCAGCGGGCGGAGAAGTACGACCGCGAGAACCTGGACCTCCTGATTCTCGAGGGACGCATCCGCATCGGCCTGGGCCAGGCGGAGCAGGCCGGGACCCTGTTCCGCCGGGTGCTGGCGCGGGAGCCGAACAACCTGGAGGCGCGGCTTGGCCAGGCGGAGCTGGACATCATGACGGGCCGCCGCCGGGAGGCCGGCCAGCGCTACGAAGAGCTGCTGCGCATCAGGCCGGAGAGCCGCAAGGCCCTGCTCTCGCTGGCCATGCTCCACGAGTCGGAAGGGGACCTGGAAGGGGCGGGCCGCTACGTGGAGCTGGCGCTGCGCTACCATTCGGAGGACCCCCAGGTCCACTACGCGGCGGCCCGCCTCTCGGTTTCAGAGCACGACTACGCGCGGGCGGCCGCGCAGCTGGGGACCGCCCTGGCGCTGCGCGGGGACTACCCCGAGGCGCGCCGGCTCCTGGCGCAGGTCTACCTTCTCCTGGAGCGCTACGATCGAGCCATCCAGGAGCTGAGGACGATCCTGGCGCAGTCGAGGGATGACGAGCTGGCCTGGTACACCCTGGGGCTGGCCTACGACGGGAGCCGGGACACGGAGCAGGCGCTGCGCTCGCTGGAGGCGGCGCTGCGGCTGCGCCCGGACGACGAAGTGGCGCGCACCGCGCTGGAGTCCATCGCGCTGGCACAGCTTCCCATCAAGGACGAACGGCGGGCGCGCTATGCGGACTACCACCTGAAGGAGGGGCGCCGCTTCGAGTCTCGCAATCTCCTGGACAAGGCCGCGTTGGAGTACCGCCGCGCCCTGCGCCTGAACCCCGAGTCCCGTGACGCGAGGCTGGCGTTCGCCGGGATCTACCGGCTCATGGGCTACCCCGTCAAGTATCTGCGGGAGCTTCAGGTCCTGCGCAAGCTGGGCTACACCGACCCGGTGATCGTGGACAACATCGAGATCGTCTCCAGCCAAACCTACGACACCGTCGCGGCGAAGTGGGGGGTGGACCAGTACGCTCTGGACAAGGAGCGCTACACCGTAACCCTCTTCCACCAGGCTCCCTCCTCGCGGGAGATGCATCCCCTGGCCGGCAAGGTCCTGGCCGGCTACTTCCACGATCTGCTGCAGCGCTTCCCCGACATCCACCTCAACGAGGGCACCAAAGGGGTGGGCGGCTACGCAGAGGCGTTCGCGGCCGCGCGGCAGGACGGCTCCGACTACTTTCTCCTCTTCCACGTGGAAGAGTCCGAGCGCAGCTTCAGCGTCACCCTGGAGCAGTACCTGTCCAGGACGGGGCGCAAGCTCGCCTCCAGGCAGGTGTTCCGGACCGGCAACAACCGGGTGCTGGACGCGTTCACCGTGATCTCGGAGCAGTTCCATGACGCCCTGCCCCTGCGGGGAAAGCTCCTGGAGAGACAGTTCGACCAGGGGATCGTGGACCTGGGACGCGTGGACGGCCTGAAGGCGGACGACCGGCTGCTGGTGGTCAAACAGGGCCGGGTCCACCTGAGCGAGGACGCGGTGGCGCTGTCCGTGGATGAACGGGACATCGTAGGGGATTTCGCCGTGACCGCCCTGGACGAGATGGTGGCCGCCGGCACACTGACCCGCAGGCAGTTCTTCGACCTCATCAACCCGGGAGACGAGGTGATTCGTCCACTCCCGCCGCCGCCCGAACCCGAGCAGCCTCCGCCCCGTCAGGAGGGGCTGCTGCGCAGGCTTTTCCGGCTCATCGGCATCTGAAGCGGCGATTGACACGGCCTGCCTTTCTCCTTATATTCAGCATGGCCGGGCGGCTTCCCCGATCGTGCGTGGTCTCGGTGAAGTTGCTCCACAACTTACCAAGGGGCGTGAAGCCCGCCGGGCGCACCAAAACATCATGACGGGGGAGATATGAAAGTCGCGATCAACGGGTTCGGCAGGATCGGTCGAAGCGTGTTCAAGGCTGGCCTGGACCGCAAGGGCATAGACATCGTGGCGATCAACGACATCACCGACGCGGCGACCCTGGCCCACCTGCTGAAGTACGACTCCAACTACGGGAAGTACGGCAAGAAGGTGGAGGCCGCCGACAGCGCCATCGTCGTGGACGGAAAGAAGATCGCCGTCCTGGCCGAGAAGGACCCCCGGCAGCTCCCGTGGGGAAAGCTCGGCGTGGATGTGGTGATCGAGTCCACGGGGATCTTCCGCAAACGCGAGCAGTGCGCCTGGCACATCGAAGCGGGAGCCAGGAAGGTAATCCTCACGGTTCCGGCCAAGGACAGGGTGGACCGCACCATCGTGCTGGGGGTGAACGACTCCGACCTGCAGGCGGCAGACCAGATCGTCTCCAACGCTTCCTGCACCACCAACTGCCTGGCCCCGATGGCCAAGGTCCTTCTGGACAGCTTCGGCATCGCCGAAGGGCTGATGACCACCGTGCACGCCTACACCAGCGACCAGCGCCTCCACGATGCGCCGCACAGCGACCTGCGGCGGGCCCGCGCGGCGGCGCTATCCATCGTGCCCACCACCACCGGCGCGGCCAAGGCCGTGGGCAAGGTGATCCCCGCCCTGGACGGGAAGCTGAACGGCATCGCCATGCGCGTGCCGGTCCCCACCGGCTCGATCGTGGACCTGACGGTGAAGCTGGAGAAGGACCCTTCCGTGGAGGAGGTGAACGCCGCCATGAAGGCCGCCTCCCAGGGCCCCATGAAGGGCATCCTGGAATACACCGAGGAGCCGATCGTGAGCGTGGACGTCATCGGCAACCCCCACTCCTCGATCTTCGACGCCAAGAGCACCATGAAGCTGGGCACGGGGTTCTTCAAGCTCCTTTCCTGGTACGACAACGAGTGGGGATACTCCAACCGGGTGGTGGATCTGATCGCAAAGCTGGGGTAGCGGCAATGGCCAAGAAATCCATACGTGACATCGACATCGGCGGGAAGCGGGTGCTGTGCCGGGTGGATTTCAACGTGCCCATCAAGGGCGGAAAGATCACCGACGATACGCGCATCCGGGCAAGCCTCCCCACCATCCGCCACGTCCTGGATCAGCCGGGCACCCGGCTGATCCTGATGAGCCACCTGGGGCGGCCCAAGGGGGCGCCCAGCCCGGAGCTGAGCTTGCAGCCGGCGGCGCGGCACCTCTCGGAGCTGCTGGGGCGCGAGGTGCGCATGGCCCCCGACTGCATCGGACCGCAGGTGGAAGCGATGGCCAGGGACCTTCCGGCGGGCGGGGTGCTGCTCCTGGAGAACGTGCGTTTTCACAAGGAAGAGGAGGCCAACGACCCCGAGTTCGCCCGGCGTCTGGCGGCTCTGGGTGAGGTGTACGTGAACGACGCCTTCGGCTCGGCGCACCGCGCGCATGCCTCCACCGAAGGCGCAGCCCATTACTTGCCGGCCGTGGCGGGGTTCCTGATGCAGAAGGAGCTGGAGTTCCTGGGCAAGGCCCTGGAAAAGCCGGAGCAGCCCTTCGTGGCGGTCATCGGAGGGGCCAAGGTTTCCACCAAGATCGCCGTGCTGGACAACCTCCTGCCCCGGGTATCCGCGCTGGTGATCGGCGGCGGCATGGCCTACACCTTCCTCAAGGCGCAAGGCCACGCGGTGGGAGGCAGCCTGCTGGAGGAGGAGTACCTGGATACTGCCAGGGAGCTGCTCTCCAAGGCGGCAGAGCAGGGCAAGGACATTCTCCTGCCTGTGGACCACAAGGTGGCCTCCGAGTTCAGCGAGCAGGCCGCTGCCGAGGAGGTGGACGGGGTGGACGTCCCCGACGGCCGGATCGCCATGGACGTAGGGCCCAAGACTCTGGAGCTCTACCGCCGGGCGCTGGCCCAGGCTCGCACCATCGTCTGGAACGGTCCCATCGGGGTGTTCGAGTTCCAGCAGTTTGCAGCCGGTACCCTGGAGGTGGCGCGAATGGTGGCGGACTGTCCCGGCACCACCATCGTCGGGGGAGGGGACAGCGTGGCCGCCGTCCACCAGTTCGGCCTGGCGGACAGGATCTCTCACGTCTCCACGGGCGGGGGAGCGTCGCTGGAGTTCCTGGAAGGGAAGGCGCTTCCGGGGGTCGTCGCTCTGCAGGACGAATAGGAGAAGCAGATTGCGTACGCCCTACATCGCCGGCAACTGGAAGATGCACAAGACCGCCGCGGAGGCCAGCGCCCTGGCGGCGGCGCTGGCGGAGAAGCTGGCCGCGGAGCGGCGGAAGAAGGTCATGGTGGCCCCGCCGTTCACGGCGCTCTGGGCAACCAGACAGGCCCTCTCCGGATCCGCCATCCTGATGGGGGCACAGAACATGGGCCCCGAAGAGAAGGGCGCGCACACCGGCGAAGTGTCTGTTCAGATGCTCCAGGAGGCCGGGGTCCAGGTGGTGATCCTGGGACATTCGGAGCGGAGGCACGTGTACGGCGAGCCGGACGAGCTGATCAACCGCAAGGTGCGCCTGGCCCTGGACCGTGGTCTGCAGGTGATCCTCTGCGTGGGAGAGCTTCTGGAGGAGCGGGAACGGGGCACCACCACCGAGGTGGTGGAGCGGCAGCTGCGCGCGGGCCTGAAGGGGGTGGAAGTGCGGCAGCTAGGCGCCCTGACCGTAGCCTATGAGCCCGTTTGGGCCATTGGCACGGGCAAGACCGCCACACCCGACGACGCCGAGGCGGTGCACACCTTTATCCGCAAGCTCCTGGCCGGGATGTACACGACGCAGGCCGCAGAGGAGCTGGTTATTCAGTACGGCGGGTCGGTGAAGCCCGACAACGCCGCCGAGCTCATGGCGCGCGGCAACGTGGACGGGCTTCTGGTCGGGGGAGCCTCGCTGCAGGCGGAGAGCTTTCTCCCGATCGTGGGCTACGACCGCGGCTGAGCCGCGGTCCGGCAACATCCCCAGCGACGGAGAAAAGAAATGAGTCTGATAAGTATTCTGATCCTGATCATCCTGGTGATCGTGGCACTCCTGCTCATCGCAGTCATCCTGGTGCAGGACGATCAAGGCGAAGGGATCGGCGGCATGTTCGGCCTGGGGGGCTCCACGCAGATGGGCTCGCGCTCGGGCAACGTGCTGACCCGCTTCACGACCATACTGGCCGCTATCTTTCTGTTCGGCGCCTTCGCCCTGGCCTGGCTGAACAGGACCCCCGCAACCCCGGACATCCTGGAGAAGGCCAGGGCGGAGCGACTGAAGCAGACCTCCCAGGAGAACGCCTGGTGGGTCCAGAAGCTGGACCAACAGCAGCAGGCTCAAACCCCCACCGTCCAGGCGCCCGATCAGGGC
>CAZBDU010000075.1:0-25763 GCA_964490725.1 uncultured Spirochaetaceae bacterium
GGGGCACGGCGGCCGGGCGGCTGAGGCCGCTTCCCCCTGGGGTGCGGGCCACGCACCTGGTCCAGAACATCGCCCGCAAGCGCGGCGTGGACCTGACCCGCGTGCGGGGCAGCGGGGCGCGGGGACTGATAACCAGGCGGGACCTGGAGGCGCACCTGGAAGGCGGCGGGGCCGTCCCGGCCCAGGCCGCGACGGCGCAGGCCGCGGCGCCGTCGGAACGCCAGGCGGCCCTGGGGCGCAACCTCCAGGCCGCCAAGAGCCGCATTCCCCACTACTACCTGAAGGCCACCCTGTACTGCGAGCGCCTGCTGTCCCTGCGCCAGGCTGCCCTGCTGCCCGACGGCGGCCGGGTGTCCATCGACGCCCTGCTGGCCGCCGCCTGCGCCCGGGCGCTGGCGCGGCACCCGAACCTGAACGCGGCCTTTCGGGACGGCCGGCTGCAGCCCGCCGCGGGGGTCCACGTGGGGGTGGCGGTTTCCGCCGGGCAGGAGCTGTACGTACCGGTGGTGCGGGAGGCGGACCGCAAGGACGTGCGCGAGATCGACCGGGAGCTCCGCTTCCTGGCGGCCAAGGCCAGGGGCGGCCGGCTGCAGGCGGAGGAGGAGCTCGGCGGCACCTTCACCCTCACCAACCTGGGCATGTACCCGGTGGAGGAGTTCACGGCCATCATCAACCCGCCGCAGGTGGCCATCCTGGCCTTTGGAAGGATCGGCGGGCGCCTCCAGATCGGAGAGGACGGGTCCATGCGGATCCGGCAGGCCTGCACGGTGACCGGAAGCTTCGACCACCGGGCCGTGAACGGCGCCCAGGGTGCCGCCTTCCTGGCGGAGGTGAAGAAGATCGTGGAAGAGGAGCTGTAGCGCCCATGAGCGAGAAGAAAACCAGGCAGAGCCGTGGCGGGTCCGCGGCGTCGGATTCCGCAGCCGTGCTGAAGGCCCTGGGCCGGCAGATGGCCCTGGGGATGTTTCAGAGGATGCTGGAGATCCGGGAGTTCGAGGAGCAGGTGCGCTTCCTGTTCCTGGAGGGCAAGATGCCCGGGACCGTGCACCAGTACATCGGCCAGGAGGCTTGCGCGGTGGGGGTCTGCAGCGCCCTGCGGGAGGAGGACGTGATCGCCTCCACGCACCGTCCCCACGGCCACGCCCTGGCCCGGGGGATCCCCATGGAGGAGGCGGCCGGCGAGCTGTACGGGAAGCTCACCGGGTGCTGCAGGGGCAAGGGCGGCTCCATGCACATGGGCGACCTGGCCCGGGGGATGCTCCCGGCCATCGCGATCGTGGGGGGCAACCTGCCCATCGTGGCGGGGATGGCGCTGGCCTTCAAGCTGCGGGGCGAGCCTCGGGTGGCGGTAAGCTTCTTCGGCGACGGGGCGGCCAACGAGGGGGCCTTCCACGAGGCCCTGAACGCGGCGGCGGTCTACCGCCTGCCGGCGTTGTTCGTCTGCGAGAACAACCGCTACGGGGCCTCCACCGCCTTCAGCCGGGTCAGCGTGCTGCAGAACGTGGCCGAGCGGGCCTGCGCCTACGGGCTGCCGGGGCGCATCGCCGACGGCATGGACGTGTTCGCGGTCTACGCCGCGGCCTCGGAGGCGCTGGAGAGGGCGCGGCGGGGAGAGGGGCCCACGCTGCTGGAGCTCCAGACCTTCCGCCTCTGCGGGCATTCCCGCCGGGACCCCAACAACTACATGTCGAAGGAAGAGAAGGAGCGCTGGCAGAGCCGCGACCCCATCCCGGCCTGCCAGCGGCTGCTGGCGGATGCGGGCTTCCTCGAGGCCGCCGGGGTGGAGGCCATGAAGAAGGAGGCGGCCGGGCGGGCGCAGGCGGCCATCGCGGCGGCCCAGGCCGCCCCGGAGCCCGCGCCGGAGGACCTCTACCAGGACCTGTACGTCGGCATGGAGGTACCCCGATGAGGCTGAGCATCGCCGAAGCGCTGCGGCGGGCCATCCACGAGGAGATGGCCCGGGACCCGGACGTGTTCTGCCTGGGGGAGGACATCGGCATCCCCGGCGGCTACGGCGGGGCCTTCACCGTGACCCTGGGGCTGGAGAAGGACTTCCGCAACCGGGTGGTCGACACCCCCATCTCGGAGGCGGCCATCTTCGGCATGGCCTGCGGCGCGGCGGCCATGGGGATGCGCCCCATCGCCGACGTGCAGTACGGGGACTTCCTGTTCTGCGCCATGGACCAGGTGGCCGACCAGATCGCCAAGCTGCGCTACATGTCCGGCGGCAAGCTGACCCTTCCCCTGGTGATGCGGGCCCCGGTGGGTGTGACCGGGAGGGGAGCGCAGCACGCCCAGAACCTGGAGCCGATCTTCCTCAGCATCCCGGGGATCAAGATCGTGGCCCCTTCCACCGCCTACGACGCCATGGGGCTGCTGCGGGCGGCGGTGCGGGACGACGATCCGGTGCTGATGTTCGAGCACAAGCTGTTGTACGGCTCCAAGGGAACGCGGGCCGAGAGCGGCAGCATGGACGCCTCCTCGGAGATCCCCGAGGAGGAGTTCGTCGTGCCCATCGGAAGCGCGGTGGTGCGCCGCGAAGGAAGCGATGCGACCCTCATCGGCAGCCTGCTGATGATGCACTTCTGCCTGGAGGCCGCCGGCATCCTGGAGGCCGAAGGCATCTCCTGCGAGGTGATCGACCCCCGCACCCTCTGGCCCCTGGACCTGGAGCTGATCCAGGGCTCGGTCCGCAAGACCGGGCGGGTGGTGATCGTGGAGGAGAGCCCCAAGCAGGGCGGGCTGGGGGCGGAGATCGGCATGCAGATCGCCGAGACCGTCCCCGACTGCCTGCTGGCTCCGATCACGCGGGTGGCGGCCCCCAACACGCCGGCGCCCTTCAGCCCGGTGATGGAGAAGGCCTACGTGCCCCAGCCGGAGCGGATCGCCGGGACAATCCGCGCCCTGGTGGCGGAGTACTGAAAGCCTGCCCTGAACGCCCGGCCGGACGCCCCCGGGGCCGCTTCGCCGCGGCCCCTACTCCGCGGCGCCGGTGATGCCGGCCAGCGCCTCCTGGGCCCGCGCGGCCACGCGGTCGATGGCCCGGGCCTTGTCCTCTTGGATCGAGTAGGGGGGCGTGGCCTCCAGGATCTCCCGGCAGCGCCGGTGGGCCGTCTCCACCGGATCGCTGGCCAGGGCGCCCGCCACCTCGGTGCTCTTCAGCCGGCTCAGCACCCGCGGCATCAGCAGGCACTCCCGGAAGTGGGTCGCCGTGTGCTCGGTGTCCAGGAACAGCCCGCCGATCCCCCGCTCGCGGATCAGGGCCAGGGATTCGGCGAAGCGCTCCCCGCCGATGCCGCGCATGTACTGCACCTGCGTGCGGGCGATGTCCAGGTCCAGCAGCACCTGCTCCTGGGAGAACACCACCGCCCCGCCGATGATCCCCACCGGAAAGGAGGGCTCGCCGGCCAGGGCGCTGCAAAAGGACTTGAAGGTCCTCTCGAAGATCGACAGGCTCCCCGGCACCGGCGCGTCGATCAGCCCCACCCCGGTGCCGCAAGGGATCTCCCAGCGCTCCCGGAAGAGCTGGGCCACCGCCAGGTCCGCCAGCACCGCTTCCGGAGCGGCGAAGCTGGCTGCCCCGGTGGCGGGGTTCAGCACCCCCGCCACCGAGCGGGCCTGCACGGGGCAGTCCTCCCGCAGCGCCTTCACCGCCGCCCACACCCCCAGGATCTCCGCGGCTGCGATCACCGCCGCCGCGATGGGGTACACCGGAGATGAGATGCCGATCAGCACCATGGGCAGGATGAAGATCGGCAGCCTCCGGCGGGCCATGTCTTCGATGATCCCCGCCTCCGGCCGGGTGAGCCTCAAGGGAGACTCGGTATCGTGGATGTTCACCAGGATCGGGTTGCGCAGGTAGGCGCGCGCCGAGCCCTTCACGATCCTGCCCATCTCCATGAGATAGGGCAGCTGGCGCCGGTCGATGATCGAGGTGCAGCCGGGCTTGGAGGAGTGCTTGGCCACCGCGGCGGCTCCCTTGATGGCTACCATCTTGGGGGCTACGTCCCTGCCTTCGGCCTCCTTCAGGTAGTGCACGGCGTTGCCCACGGTCACAACCTCCGGGATGCCCTCCGCCAGCCGCACCAGGCGCAGGAAGTCCTCCCCGGTGGCGTAGCGGTTGACCTTCCGCTCATGGTCGTAGTACAGGGGAGCGCCCCCGCCGAAGCTGGCCTGAAGCGGCGGCACCCGGTTGTGGAAGGGGGTGTGCCAGCTGAAGCCCAGCTGGTCCGGATGGCTCGCCTCGGCCGCGGCGCGGCCGGCAGCCGCCCGCCGGCGCTCCTCGGCGCGGGCGCGGGCCACCGTTTCCTCCACCAGCTCCCGGGGAAAGCGCACCACCAGGGCGTCCAGATCCACCGCCGCCCCTCCCCGGCGCAGCGCCCGGAGCATGGCCTGGTTCTCCAGGCGCATCCCCGGGTCGGCCAGCAGCTCCAGGGCGCCCTCGTAGAGCCGCTCCACCTCCAGGTCCGAAAGGACGCGGTGAAAACCCGCTAGGGGGCGCATGCCGCCGGCCCGTGCCTCTGCACCGGGAAGCTCTCGCGGAGCACGCTCTGGAGGCTCTCCCTGTCCATCCGCCCCAGGGCCAGGGCCTGGAGGCAGAGGTTTCCGATCACCGTGGCCTCGGGTGGGCCGGCAAGGACCGGCAGGCCGCAGGCCTCCGCGACCAGCTGGCAGAACCAGCGGTTGCGCACGCCTCCCCCAACCATGACCATCCTCGCAGGCCGCCTCCCGGTCAGGCGGCCCAGCTCCTCCAGGCCGGCGGCGTAGGAGGCGGCCAGGCCTTCGTACAGGGCCCGCACGATCGTTCCGGGATCGCTGGTGGCTGGCTGTCCCGTCCTGCCGCAGTACTCCTCCAGCGCCCGCTGCAGGTTCCCGGGAGCATAGAACAGCGGGTCGTCGGGATCGATGCGCAGGGCGCCGGCGGGGCTCCTTTGGGCCATCTCCGCCAGGGCCCGGTAGTCGCGCTCCATCCCCCTGGCGCGCAGGCTATGGATGAGCTCCTCCTGCAGGTAGAAGCCCATGGTGTTCCTGGCCAGGAAGAGCCCCTCGCAGGCCAGCTCGTTCATGAAGCCGCCCTCCCGGGCCTCCCGGGAGAGGACCGGCTGGTCCACCAGCACCCCGAGAATGGACCATGTGCCCGCCGACAGGACGGCCGCATGGGGCTGGAGGACGCTGGCGGTGAAGGCGGCGCTGGCTGTGTCGTGCTCGGCCACGGCCACCACCGGGCAGGCCGCAAGGCCCGCGGCCTGCGCCACCGGCCGGCTCAGGGCGCCGGCCACCGTCGCCGGGGGCACCGGGGGAGGCAGGATCCGGGCGGGAATCCGCAGAGCCTCGATCAGCCGCTCGCTCCAGCTCCTGGTGCGCAGGTCCACCAGCTGGCTGCCCCAGGAGATCGTCTCCTCGACCGCCGCCTCCCCGGTGAGGAAGTAGCGCACCAGGGCGGGAATGGGCAGGTAGAGGCCGGCCAGGTCGAGCAGTGCCGGCGAGGGACCGGCCAGGAGCCGCACCAGGCGAGCCAGGCCGCTTGCGGGAAACACCGGCATCCCGGTTTCCCGGTACAGCTCCGTCTCGCCGATGCGCGCGGCGATCTCCGCACCCGCGGAAGCGGCGCCCTGGTCGCGGTAGGAGACGGGGTTCCCCAGGAGGGCTCCGTCCCGGTCCAGGAGGCCGAAGTCCAGGTTCCAGGAGTCCACCCCGATCCCCGCGAGCTCCCGGTGGCCGCTGGCCGCACAGCGTGACAGCGCCGCCAGCACGTTGCTCCATAGGTGCAGGAAGTCCCAGTAGAGGGTGTCCTTCAGCCTCACGGCGCGGTTTTCGAACCGGTGCAGCTCGGCCAGCTCCAGCCTGCCGCCGGCCAGGCGGCCCACCACGGCGCGGCCGCTGCTGGCACCCAGGTCGATCGCCAGGAAGGGCTTCTCCGCTTCACTCACGGCTGCCTCCCGCCCGCCAGGTCAGTACCGGCCGTACCGGTGGATGGCGTTGATCATGGTCACGAAGTTCTCGTGGCTCCGGGTCCTCCACGGTCATGATCATGCAGTCGTGCATGCCAATGACGAACTCGTACAGGGTCTGGAACATGGAGGCGCCCCCCAGGCACACGCCGATCGAGGTGCCCCGCACCGCCGCCAGGTACTCCCGCAGGAAGCCAAGGGTGCGCTCCAGGTCGGACTCGCCCGGCCACACCACCCGCTCCAGGTCCGCCCGGCCCTTGAAGCTGCGGTCGTAGAGCTTGCTCAAGCTCCCGTCTGGCTCGCGCCGGTAGATGGGAGTCCACATGCACTCCAGGCAGATGCAGTCCTGGCCGATCACGTTGCACAGCTCCACGTAGTCCTCCGGGGACATGGGGCGCTGCACCCCCTGGCCGGCCTCCGCCCCCTTGGCCACCTCCCCCCCTACCCCCAGGGTGTCCCCGGCGCTCTTGCCGAGAATGCGGCCCACGTGCCTGCTCTCGATGAGCACCTCGAAGTTGGGGACCCGGTCGGTGGGCTCCCCGCGGTAGGTGGCCAGCAGGCGCTCCTTGTCGGGCGCCCCGGCGTAGGGCTCGAAGCGGTCGGCGCGCACCGTCACGAGCCCGCCTCCGCAAGCCGGTACACCCTGAGGGCCGTGTCTCTCAGGATGGCCCGCTTGGCGGCGGTGGGCAGGTCTGCCAGGTAGACCCGGCTCAGGTGTGAGCGGGCGTCGATCCACGGGTAGTCGCTTCCGAACAGAAGGCGGTCCAGAACCCCGGCCGCCGCCATGGCCTGGAAGTAGCCGTGGCAGTAGATGTCCCCCGCGAAGTCCATGTAGACGTTGGCGTAGCTCTGCGCCAGCCGCACCGCCTCCCGCCGGCCCTCCCCGCGGCCGCCGGAATGGGCCAGCACGAAGCGCACCTGAGGGTACCTCTTCAGGTAGGGCTCGAACCTCCCCGGGGTGGACAGCGCCTGCACCGGGTTGTAGCTCGACACGCTCCAGGTGTGGGAAACGACGGGCAGGTCATTGTCCGCGGCGAAGCGCCAGAGGGCCTCGTAGCGCGGATCCTCGGCGGGCACCCCGTTGAAGGAGGGGTGGATCTTGATGCCCCGGAACGCCGGGAAGCGCGCCGCCGCCTGGAGCACCTCCAGGTCCGCCTCCCCGCGCCGGGGGTCGAAGAATCCGCAAAAAAACAGGCGCCCCCCCGACTCCTGGTGCTCCCTTTCCGCCTTTTCCAGCTCCGCGAGCGTGCCTCCCTGGAGGCTGCGCATGGAGCTCAGGTTGAGGGCATACTGGATCTGGAGGGTGTCCATGCGCGCCAGCAGCGAGGCGGCGTCCACCTCCGGGGAGAAGAACTGCCCCGGGTACCCGGTGTGCACGTGGGCGTCCACGATATAGGCGGAGCTCATATGCGCACCTCCTCCAGGAGGCGGCGCAGGTTTCCACCGGCGATCCCGGCTTTCTCTTCCTCACCGATCTGCGCGTCCAGGATCATCCCGATGGCGGCGTAGGGATCGTTCACCGGCAGGAAGGAACCGAAAAGCAGCCTTTCCGCTCCGAAGCTGCGCACGAACTGGCTCAGGTGGTCCTGGCCGATGAAGTTCGAGGTCTCCACGTACACGTTGCCGCAGGAGGACAGCAGGCCGGCCAGATCGCGGAGGTGGTAGAGGATCTTCTGCCACTGGGTCTCCACCACGATGTCGAGCCTGGGGAAGGCGCTGGCCAGCGCATGGAGATCGCTCCAGCGGAGCTCCACGTGCCAGAGGAACAGCGGCAGCCGGTGCCCGGCGCACCACTCGCAGAGCTCGCCGACCACCCAGGGGGAGAGCGTGAAGTGGTGCGTCCGGGGAAACAGGCGCACCCCCCGCATCCGGTCGTGGGGCGGAGAGAAACCCGGCAGGGGACCCTGCTCGGCAAGCACCGTGGGCAGCCCTGTCCACACCGTGAAGGCGTCCGGGGGCAGGGCCTTCCCGGCCGCCAGCAGCGCCTGGTTGCCGTCCTGGGCGGAGAGGTGCACCGCGTCCCAGTGCGACACCAGGGCGCCACTCATCCCGTAGCGCCCCAGGAGCCCCGCAACCTCACCCGCGGCCAGCGCCTCCGCCAGGGGGAAGAAGGCCGGCGCGCCCAGCCACAGGTTCGCGTCAAAAAGCCGCAGGCCGGCCAGCTCGCGCCGTTTGCGCTCCGCCGTCCTCTCGATCCTCGCCTCCACTTCCATGGGCGTCTCCATCTCTCCCTCTCCGTCGAAAGCGTTCAGCACCGGGTCATTCGCACGCCCTTCTCCTCGAAGAGCTTGCGGGTGCGGCGGTCCAGGCCCTTGTCCGTCACGATTTCGTCGAACACGGTGACGTCGGCCACCTTGTAGAAGGAGGCGTTGTTGAACTTGGACGAGGTGACCAGCCCGATCGTCTTCTTGCCGCAGCGTTCCAGGATCACCTTCGTTACCGCGCTCTCGTACACCTCGTCGGCGGTGACGCCGGCCACCGCGTCGATAGCGGTGACACTGACGAAGGCGATGTCCACGTTGAGCCGCTCGAACATCTCCACCGCCGTGGGCCCCATCACGAAGTTCTTGTAGGCGTTCAGGATCCCCCCGGCCAGGATGATCTCGAACCTGCGCCCGAACCGCTCCACGAGCTCGGCCAGGCGCATGGCCAGCAGGGGGGAAGCGGTGGCGATCTTGAGATTATCCCGTTCCACCAGGTTCTCCACCAGGGCCAGGCAGGTGCTGCCGGACTCGATGATCAGGAAGTCCCCGTTGCGGACCCGTAGGGCCGCCTCCCGGCCGATGCGCTTCTGCTCGTCGGTCATGGCGCGGGCGGAGCGGGACATGGGAGGGGCCACAACGATGTGCGCCAGCGACACCGCCCCGCCCCGCACCCGCTTGAGCAGGCCATCGGCCTCCAGCCGCTCCAGGTCGCGGCTCACGGTCATGCGCGACACGGGGAAGACCTCCGCCAGGGAGTCGATGGTCACCGACTTCCGCCGGTTCACGATCTCCAGGATCTGCTTGCGGCGGTCGAAGGACAGGAGCCCATCCTCCCGGTCGCCTTGCGTCTTGCTCATGGGCTCAAGCCCCCTTCTCAGGCCCGCCGGGACTCCTCCTCGCCAGCCCCCAGGAACATGTAGCGCACGATCTCGTCGTGGCCCGTTTCGGAGGTCTTCTTCACCACGACCCGGCGGCCGCCCCGGAGCACGAAGATGCGATCGCAGACGTGAAAGACGTCGTCCAGGCGGTGGCTGATGAAGATGGCCGGGATGCCGTGCTCCTTCAGCTGCATGACGATGTCCAGGACCTTGCCGATCTCCTTCAGCGCCAGGTTCGCCGTGGGCTCGTCCAGCACCAGCATCTTGGGACCGAAGCTCACCGCCTTGCTGATGGCCACCGCCTGCTGCTGCCCGCCGGAGAGCTTGCCCACCGGCTTCCTGGGTTCCTGGATGTCGATCTTGAGCTTCCCGAGTATCTCCACGGACCTGCGTTCCATCCGCCCCCGCCGCAGGAAGCGGAACACCGGATCGATCTGGATCTCCCTGCCCAGAAAGAGGTTCTCCGCCACGTTGAGGTCCTGGCAGAGCTCCAGGTTCTGATAGACCATCTCGATCCCGAGCCGCTTGGAGACCTTCGGGCTGTCGATGTGGACTTCCCTGCCGTCCAGGAGAATCGAGCCCCTGTCGGCGCGGTAGAACCCGGTGAGGATCTTCATCAACGCGGACTTTCCCGCCGCATTGTCTCCCACCAGGCCCAGCACCTCGCCGCAGCGCAGGTCCAGGCTCACCCCGTCCAGGGCCTTGATCCCTCCGAAGGACTTGTGGATGTCGCGCATCTCCAGGATGCACTCCTCGTCGATGATGGGCATCATCACTTGAATCCTCCTCCGCGCACCGAATCCACGAAGACCGCCAGGAGAATGACCGCGCCCTTGACGATGAGCTGGTAGTAGGCCTGCACGCTCAAGAGCACCATGCCGTTCTGCAGCACCGCCAGAATCAGCACGCCGATCAGGGTGCCGGCGAGGCCTGCAGTCGCGGCGCTCACCACCAGCCCCCAGAAGCGGACCATCCTCACGTTGATTCCCGAGATGTAGCTGGCCTCTCCGTTGCCTCCCACCGCGTAGACCCGTTTCCCGTGGCCGGTGTAGGTGAGCATGATGAACACCAGCAGGTAGACGGCCAGCATGATGTACACGCTCACCGGGATCCCCAGCACCCTCCCGGAGCCGACGGCGGAGAAGAAGCGCCCAGTGACCCCCAGCGCCCGCGCTTCGGTGAGCCGGTAGGCGATGCCCTGGTAGACCATCATGGCGCCCAGGGTGGTGATGATGGGATTGAAGCGCAGGAATGCCACCAGCGAGCCGTTGATGGTGCCGCAGAGGATCGTCACGCCCACGGCGATGGTGATGGCGATGGCCGGGCCCACGGTCATGCCCCTGCGAATCAACACCACCATGATTCCCGAAGACAGCGCCAGGATGGAGTACTGCGACACGTCGATCTCGGTTCTTGAGGGCCAGCTTCAGCCCCCCCTCAACCGCCAGGGCGCCGCCCACCGTGAAGGAGACGCGGTTGATCTTCCCCGGAGCAAGCTCGGCCAGCTTCGCGGCCAGGGCGAAGCGCGAGGGGGTGTCGAAGCCCTGATGCACGTGGCTGATGTTGCGGGCGTGCTCGTAGGCGGTGCTGTTGAGCTCCTCGTTGGCGAAGCCCAGGTACATGGCCCAGCTCTGGGAGGTGCAATCGATGTAGCGCTTGCCGTCGGTGTCCTCCAGCCACACGCCGTGGCGCCGCACGATCGTCGGCGCCGGCCGGGTCCCCCCGCCGATCATCAGGTGCTTCTCCCACGCGTCTCTCTGGCTCGCGCTCATGGCATACAGACGCTGCAGCAGCGGATCCATGGCCCCCTTCCTCTTAACAGCTTGAAACAAGTATTAGCAGATTGTAACAGATTTACACAGGATGTCAAGCACTGGCTCCGCCGGGCCTCCGGCCCACCTCGCCGGGTCCTCCCCTTGATCTCTGCCCGCAATGTCCATAAACTATGACCATGGACACGAAAGAGCAGGCCATTCCCGCGGGGCGGTTCAAGCAGCACTGCCTGTCCATCATCGACCAGGTCGCCAGGACGCACCGACCGGTGGTGATCACCAAGCGAGGCAAGCCCATGGCCCGGCTGGTGCCGGTGGAGACCGATGAGGAGATCGAGCGCGCCATACTGGCCCGGATGCGGGAGGGAGAGGGCGGCATGCTCGTGGACGAGAAGACCTTTCTGCAGCCCTCCTCGGAGATTGCAGGTTGGTCGGAAACGTGATCGTTCTGGACACACACGTCCTGGTCTGGTGGACACAGCAGCCGGAGCTTCTGAGCAGCGCGGCGGCGCAGGCCATCGACGGGGCAGAGCGCATCCTGGTGCCGGCGATCTGCTTCTGGGAAACCTCGCTTCTGGTGCGCGAAGGAAGGCTCGCCCTCAAGAGGGGGCAGCCCGTCGCCGACTGGGCGGCGGAGGTCCTGTCCATCCCAAGGCTGCGGGCCGTGCCCCTATCGGTGGGGCTGGCCCTGGCCGCGGATGCGCTGGACATGCATCCCCATCCGGCGGACCGGTTCATCGCCGCCACGGCGCTGAGCCACAAGTGCCCCCTGGTAAGCAAGGACGAGCTCCTCCGGGCGGTCGGCGGGCTGGCCACGATCTGGTGACCGGGCCCTCCTCCACCCTGGTTCAGAACAGCTTGGAGAGGTTGATCTCCGTGGACTGAGGCCCCTCGATGTCGTACACCCATCCGGGGACCTCCTTCATGAGGCTGCCCGCCTCCCGGTACATGGCCAGCACGTTGGCCAGCGGCGAGAGGGGCTGCACGGCGTGGGAGGGTCCCAGGATGAGCCCCCCTTCGGGGAACAGCTCCAGGCGGCGGCGAACCTCCCGCCGCACCTCCTCCACCGTGCCGAAGGCCAGCTCCTTCTGGACGTCCATGCTGCCCTGGAACAGCAGGCGGCCGCCGTAGCGGCCCGCCAGGGTGGCGATGTCGTTCTCCGGGGTGGTGGGCTGGACCACGTCGTAGACGTCCAGCCCCAGCTCGATCAGGCGGTCCAGGAAGGGCCACACCGTGCCGCACATGTGCATCATGGCCCTGGCGCCGTACCGGTGCACCATCCGGAAATAGGCGCCGTACCTGGGGGCGAAGTGGCGCTCGAAGATCTCCTTGCCGATCATCGGGCCCAGCTGGTTGCCCAGATCCTCACCCACGTGGCAGAAGTCCACCAGTCCCCGGCTCGCCTGCAGGATCCGTTCGTGCAGCTGGTAGTAGAAGCGAAAACGCGCCTCCATGATCTCCAGGAGCACGGGGCTGTCGTCGATCAGGTCCATGAGCACCTGCTCCATGCCCCGGGCCCGGGAGATGCCGTTGATGAAGTCCAGGTCCCCCGCGGTGCCGCAGCAGACCGCAAAGCCCGCCTCCCGCAACGCCGCGGCCTGGCGGTGGACGCCGGAGCAGTCGAACCAGTCGGCGGAGGGGAAATGGGAGCGGTCCAGATCCGCCAGCTCCAGGACGCCGGCGAAGGGCTGGAACACAGACTCCAGGTAGCGTCCCCCCTCGAACTGCGCGTAGGTGTAGTGCTCTCCCCAATAGCCTTCCACGCTGCCGTCGGGGAAGCGCTGCAGCTCGGGGCCCACGTAGGCCGGCTCCACGTAGCGGAAGTCGTCTCCCAGGACCCGCAGCATCTGCTCGTCGTTGGCCAATCCGAGGTGCTCCTTGATCTGCTGGTTCACCTCCGGGGTGCCCTCGTGCTTGATGGGGATGCGGTCGAAGCCCCTGCGCTCGCAGCAGGCCATTACCCGTTCGCGTGAGGTCATGTGCTGCCTCCCATCTCCTCGATGATCTGGTTGAGCCGCCGCCGGTAGTAGGAGAAGCGCTCCCAGGTGCAGTCCTGGGAGACGAAGTGATCCACGTGGGGGATGTAGCGCCCCCGGGCCAGCATGGCCTGCACCACCTTCAGCTCCGCCTCGATCTGCTCCGTACCTGAGCCGGCGAACAGCACCCGCTTGTCGAAGCCCCCCAGGATGCGGAGCTCCGGGAACCGCTCGCGGATGCGCAGCAGGTCGTTGCCCGCCGCCCGCTCGAAGGGATACATCCCGGTGACCCCGGTTTCCACGATCAGCGGGATGAGCTCTTCCACGTAGCCGTCGCTGTCGGTGAGCACGATGTCCACCCCGGCCTCCCGGGCGAAGGACACCATGGCCCGGTACCGCGGGGCCAGGAACTCCCGGAAGTGCTCGGGGGAGACGAGCGAGCCCTGCTTGCCCGCCATGTCCTCCCAGATCAGAATGCAGTCCACCTGTACGTCACGGATGATCCGGCCGTAGTAGGCCAGCAGGAAGCGCAGGAAGGTGTCGCAGATGTCGTGGATCAGCGCCGGGTCGTCGTACAGGGTCAGCAGGTAGCGGGTCAGACCCATGATCTGCCGCGGGAAGCCCAGGAACCCGCCGTTGGTGCCTCCCAGCCTGATCGGGTAGTCACGCTCCTTCAGGCGCGCCGCGATCGCCTCCCAGGGCTGGGGCAGGCGGGCCTCGATGGTCTGCTCGCTGTAGTGCTCCTTGTACTCGTTCCAGCTCTTCCAGTCCTTCACCGGGTTGTCCAGCGGGAGCGGCAGGGAGCGAAGGCCGGGATCGTTCTTGTTGGTCACCCCGTAGGCGTCCCGGTACACCACGCAGTCCTGGCCGCGCTCCAGGACCTGGACGGGAAAGCGGGGGCTGTAGTCCACCGGGAACTTGGTGAGGTACTGATCCAGGCCGAACACCGGCTGGACGTTCACGTCCCCGGCCTTCTCCAGGCCCCGGGAGGAGATGGTGCGGTTGGCCATGATGGCCTCGCCGTCGGGGATCTCCGCCGGCACCGGCTGCCTCTCCGGGAGCCCCTCGGTGAGCCAGCGGCGGATCGTCCCCGCCCAGTAGCCGAACTCCACCTTGGGCACCTGGATGCCGGGGGCGTAGACCCCCGGCTCCATGCGCATCACCGAGAGAAACTTGTCCCGGGAAGTCACTAGCCTTTCAGCACCAGGTCGCTCACCAGCTCCATGTTGTCCGCGAAGCGGTACCCCTTCAGGTTGGCCTCGATCTCGGCCTCGTGCGCGGCCAGGATGTCGGCCAGGCGCCTGTAGCGCCAGATCAGCTTGACCCCCATCTCCAGGCTCCTGGCCCGATCGTCCCGGGGGACGATCGTGTCGATGGAGCACCAGCCCGAGAAGTCGGTCTTGTTCAAGTAATAGAAGAACTCCAGGATCTCCCAGAAGTTGATGGTCCCGAAGATCATGTCCGGATCGGCGTCCTTGTAGTTCTCGTTAAGGTGCACCTGGCCCAGCCTGCCGTGGGAGTCCAGGATGGTGAGGCTTTCGGCCAGGTTCTCCTGCACCATCAGGGCGTGGCCCACGTCGATGACCCCGGTCACGTTGTCCAGCCCCACGTCGTTCAGAAGCATCATGAGCTTGCCGACGTTGGACACGTACTGCTTCTGCCGGGGGTCCTTGCTCTTGTATTCCACGGCCACCTTGACGCTGCGGTCGTGCTCGCCGATCTCGCGAATCGTGTCCACCAGGTACCTCCAGGCGTCCCGGTGATTGCACTGGAAGGGATAGTCCAGACCGTCGTGGGCAGGCCACAGCAGCACGCTTTCCGCCTTGACCTCCTTGGAGAAGTCCATGGCGTCCTTGAACAGCCTGGCCGTGTCCTTTCGGACCTTCTCCTCGCCGGTGCTGAAGCCGCCGTGACGGTACTTGCGGTCCGCCCAGCACTCCACCGCCAGGTTGGAGACCTTGAGGCCGTGGCCGGCCAGCTTCCTGACCAGCGTGTCGGGGTCGGCGGGCAGCGGCGGGGTGGGATAGAACACGAACAGGCCGCTTAAGCCTTCGATCTTCGACATCACCTCAAGCTGCTCGTCGGTATCCATGGGCTCGAAGTAGCCGCCCGGGACGTAGCGCTCGGCGTACGTGCCCAGGCACCACAGGTGGGCGTCCACGTTGAGTTTCATGACTCCTCCTTGTCAGTCCTGATGAAAGACCTCTTCCAGGTCCTCGCTCTCCGGGCCGAGAATCGTAGGGTCGCTTTTGACGAAGAACCTGTCCATGGCGTTCTGCCAGCGGGTGTTCACCTCCTGCCGCCCCATCTGATCGAAGGCCTTCTTGGCGTCCTCACACTCGAAGTACCCGAAAAGGGTCCCGTCCCTCCGGAAGAAGATCGAGTAGTTGCGGATGCCGCTCTCGCGGATGGCCCTGGCCATGTCCGGCCAGATCTCGTCGTGAGCCTTCTTGTATTCCGCCTTCATCTCCGGCCTTATCCGGAACACGAACCCGTAGCGCTTCATGGGCCTCCTCCCTTACATCAGTCCCTTCTTGCGGTAGTGTCTGCGCGCATCCTCCAGGATGCGGTCTATGTCCCTGTCCTGCTCCGCCGTGATGGGCTGCACCCTGTGGGTGGCCAGGATCTCCTCCATGCGCTCCCGGGCCAGATCGATGGTGCTCTTGCGTCCCTGCTGCCGCCACTCCTGGTAGGACAGGCAGTCGGCCACCCTGGGCACGTAGTACTCCTTCTGCCAGTTCAGGCGGGTGTGCCTCTTGCCCAGGTAGGTGCCCGGGCTGGGGCCCACCTGGTGGATCAGCTCCAGGGCCAGGGCTTCCTGGTCCACCGGGAACCCTTCGACGGTGCGGCCCACGATGGCAGCCACATCGTCGTTGATCACCGCCAGGATGGGGTTGTAGGCCAGCTCGGCGGTCACTCCTCCGTGGAGCACGATGCAGTTGGCCCCCGACAGGGCGCTGGCCATGGCGGTGTGGGTCTTCTCGTAGCCGCTCTGGTAGTCGATCAGCTTGGAGTTGGAGAAGGCGGCGCCGGTGTTGACCGTGGGGATCTTGTACACCTGGGTCCAGAGCTGGTTGAAGGCCATCTGGTGCAGGTTCACTCCCAGGGCGCCGAACAAAAACCCGCCGCTGCGCATGTCCATGGGAGTGACGAAGTCGTTGCCGATGATGCCGGTCCCCGGACGCATGCACTGGATCAGCACCACCAGGCCCAGAAGCTCGGCGTTGTTGGTCACCGTTGAGCCGGCGGCGGTGACCGGGGCGCTCCCGCCCATCACGGAGCCGGCGGCGATGAACATGGGGAACCCCGCGGCGGTGTACTCCAAGGCCGCGTTCAGCGCATCCTCGGGAAAGGCCAGCGGCGCGGCGGCCTCGCACACCCCCAGGAGCTGCATGCCCGCGGCCTGCGCCAGCTGGGTCTCGAAGATGAAGGTGTCGGTGGCCTGCGCGCCCCGGGAAGCCTTCGAGGAGAAGCGGATGCGGCTGGCCAGGCTGGTGGGGCAGAGCATCACCGGCTCCACCCCCTCGATCTCGAAGTACGGGGTGTAGGAGGGAAACACGTCGATGGTGTCCAGGGCGTCGGAGACCAGCACCGCCTGGTCGTTCTCCTCCTGGGTGGCCATGCGCACCTCCCCGGTGGCCACGTCGGTGTAGCGGGCCCCGGCGGAGGACATGAAGTACAGGGTGTTGCCCCCGAGGTGCAGATCGTTTTCGGGAACCCGGGCGCGGACCGTGAAGCTGCTGGGGGCCTTGCGGATGCTCTCCTCCACCAGGGAGGGGGGAATGCGGGCCGTCCGGGTCTCGTAGTCCACCCGGCAGCCGCTGCCCTCCAGGAGCTTCAGCGCCCTCTGGTTTTCGAACCTGATCCCCGTCCGATCCAGGACGTCCAGCGTGGCCCGGTGAAGCGCCTCCACCTGCGGGTCCGTCAGGATCTTCACGGGCGGAAAGTTGCGGGTGAATCCTCTACGCATGCCCTGCCTCCTCCTTACTTCCCGGCGAGCCGGCGGGCCACCTTCACCCCTTCGGGGGCGGTGGCTCCGTAGGCGTCGGCGCCGATGCGGTCGGCGAACTCCTGGTTGATGGGGCTGCCGCCCACCAGCACCTTCACCCGCTCCCGCAGGCCTTCCTTCTGGAGGCCCTCGATGACGTTCTTCTGCTCCATGGAGGTGGTGGTGAGCAGGGCCGACATGGCCAGGATCTCCGGCTTGCGCTCCCTCACCGCCTGCAGGAAGTCCTGGCTGTTCACGTTCACCCCCAGGTCCTCCACCTTGAACCCTTCGGCGAACAGCAGCGTGGCCACCATGCTCTTGCCGATGGAGTGGATGTCGCCGAAGACTGTGCCGATCACCACCGTGCCCAGGGTTGCCATGGTCCCTCCCCGCCTCTCGATCTCCGCGATGATCGCCGGGAGCGCCGCTTTGACCACCTCGGAGGCTTCCACCAGCTCCGGCAGGAACATCTCCCCGGTGCCGAACTTGTCCCCGATCACCCTCAAGGCTTCGGAGAGCGCCTCCGCGCAGGCCACCGGGTCGGCTCCCTCCTCGATGGCTGTCCGGGCGGCCTGCTCGGCCTTCTCGGTCTCGAACTCCAGCACCAGCCGCTTGAGGTTCTCCAGGTTCTGATCCGCCATGGGCGCCTCCCTGAAAACGAAGCTCCGGCTGCCTGGGCGGCCGCCCGCAGGGAAGGCCGCGCCAGCCTACGCAGTCTTGCCCCGGCCCCGGGGGGAAGTAAATACAGAAAATGAAATTATTGATTCAGTTTTCAGTCGGTACACACACCCCGCTTCTATGCTATACTCTGTCCGCGATAGCACAAAGCGCGCAGGGACGGGCAGACCCGGCCGCGAACCCCTGTAGACGATGAGCGGCAACGGTTCCAGGGAATACAGCAAGTACCTCACCTTCAGCGAACGCGATCAGAACTGGGGGACCTACTGCACCTGCCTGGGCTGGTGCATCGTGCAGCCCGGCTCCCCCTATCCCCCGGAACCCGCCCAGCACCCCCTGCGCTATCTGCGTGCCTGGAAGAAGGGACCCAGGGCCCGGCGGGTCCTGGACGCGGAGTTCCAGCTGCACTACGTAACGCGCGGCCAGGGGCTGTTCTACCAGGGTGCGGGCAGGTCCTGGAGCATCGGCGCCGGCACGGTGTTCCTGCTGTTTCCCGGGGTCCCCCACTGGTACGCCCCCGAGAAGAAGGTGGGCTGGGACGAGCACTGGGTGGGCTTCAGCGGGGACTACCCCATGTCCCTGCTCCAGCACGGGTTCATCTCCTCGCGCAGGCCGGTGCTGCACGTGGGTCTGTACGAGTCGTTGATGGACGGCTTCCAGGACCTGGTGGACATCGCCCAGAGCGAGCCACCGGCCTTCCAGCAGCGCCTGGGAGCGCTGATCGTGAACCTGATCGCCCAGATACGCAGCTTCGCCAAGGAGAGGAAGCTCGGCGCCGACGCGGAGGACATCATGCGCCGGGCGCGCTTCCGCCTCATCGAAAACCTCCACGCCCCCCTGGACGTGGAGGAGTTCGCCAGGGAGCTGGGCCTGGACTATGCCTCCTTCCGCAAGCTCTTCAAGGCCTACACGGGCCTGTCCCCCTACCAGTACTTCCTGCAGCTGAAGATCCACCGCGCCCGCCACCTGCTGCAGGAGGACTCCCTGTCGGTCAAGGAGGTGGCCTTCATGCTGGGCTTCGACAACCAGTACTACTTCTCCCGCATCTTCAAGAAGAAAACCGGCTGCTCCCCCTCGAACTGGCAGCATCAGAGGCGCCAGTGAACGGCAACCGCTACGACTTCCTCACCGACCCCGCCGGCCCCCGGGGCATCGCCGTGGGCAGCTGGCTGGAGCGGGAGCGGCTGGCGCTGATGGTGGTGGACGTGCAGAACTACATCACCCTGCCGCAGTACAGTGGAGTGTGGACCGCCGGCGGCGGCGACGCCTACTACTATCCGCGCCTCTCCGAGCTGGTGCTCCCCAACCTGAAGCGCTTGCTCCGCTCCTTCCGCGCCCTGGGGCGCCCGGTGGTGTACACCCGCATCGCTGCGCTGAACGCGAACCTGCTCGACGTGCCGGGGCTGTCGCGGAAGGTGCTGGCCGAGGAGACCCGCGACGTGGAGGGCAGGCCCTACCACCTGCACGTGGAGGAGCATGCCAGCCGCATCGACGAGCGCATCGCCCCGCAGCGGCAGGACATCGTGATCTGCAAGACGGCCAGCGGCGCCTTCTGCTCGGCCGACACCGACTCCATCCTCCGCAACAACGGCGTCTCCCGGCTGGTGTTCGCCGGCGGTCTCACCGACGCCTGCCTGGCCTCCTCGGTGCGGGAGGGCTTCGACCGCGGATACCTGTGCACGGTGGCCGAGGACGCCTGCATCGCCGCCTCGGCCGAAGACCACCAGGCCGCGCTGCGCAGCCTGCGCAAGTTCTACGCCTGGGTCACCGACACCGCGGAGATCCTGGACGTCCTGGGCAAGGGGCTCACCGTCCTCTGAGGCGGCCGGCGCGGGGGGCGTGACCGCCGCCGCGGCGGGCCGCCGGCCGTGGCCCTGGCTACCGCTCCACCGCGTCGATCAGCTCGTTCAGGCGGCCCCGGTAGTAGGCGAACTCCTCCCATCCCACCTCCGGCGGGATCAGGTGATCGCCGTAGGGCACGTAGCCTCCGGAGGCCAGCACCTCCGCCGGCGGCTGGAGCACCTCGTCGATGCGCCGCCGGCCCTTGGGGAACTCCGCCTTGGCGATGCCCCCCATGAGCTGCAGCCGGGGGTAGGTCCGGCGCACCTTCACCAGGTCCAGCCCGCAGCTGGCCTCCATCGGGTACATGCCCGTCACCCCTCCGGCCAGGAACTGGGGGATGATGTCGAAGCAGTTGCCGTCGGTGTCCACGAAGATCGTCTCCACGCCGTGGCCCTTCAGGAAATCGGTCATCCGCCGGTAGTAGGGGACCATGAACTCCTCCATGGTGGCCGGGGAGACCATGGAGCCGCTGCCGGCGGAGATGTCCTCCCAGAAGACGTACAGGTCCACGTCGGTCTGGGCCAGCACCTCCTCGTAGACCGCCATCCACAGCTCCGTGAAGGTGCTCTGGATGTCGTGGATCAGCTTGGGGTCGTCATGGTAGTTGTAGAACAGGTGCTCGTAGCCCATCAGGTGCACCAGGGTGCCGAAGTATCCGGTGGGGTAGCCGCCCAGCACCAGCACGTAGTCGCGGCTGCGGTAGCTGGCCAGCAGGCGGTCCCAGTGGGCGGGGAAGCGCTCCTTCAGGTTGTTCACCGACAGCCGCTCCTCCTTGAGCCTGTTCCAGCTGTCCCAGTCCTTGATGACGCTGTCCACCGCCGCCGGAATGACCCCGGTGTCCTTCATGAACAGGCGGGCCACCCCGTCGATGTCCACGTAGGCGAGCCGCTCCTCGTCCTCCTCCAGCACCTTCACGTCGAACTGCGGGCACATCATGAGGTTCACGTTGACCGCGATCTGGGACTTGTCCATGCCCATGGCGTCCCTGACGTCGTTGTCCAGGAGGAAGGTCTGGGTGGGCCAGTACAGCCCCCCGCCCAGCACCCCTATTCCCGCCGGCAGCCCCTCCCCGGGGACGGATTTCCAGCACGGGGCGTACAGATCGACGTGGGTGCCCGCCGGCTTTGGGAAACGGGGGTAGCGGCGCTTGGGCAGCCCTTCCGTGTACCAGCGGTCGTAGCTGCCGCCCCAGTAGCCGAACTCCCACTTGGGTGGGGCTACCCGGGTGTTGAAGCGCATCACCTCGCGGAACCGCTCGCGAACGTTCATCTCGGCCATTCGCCTGAAACCTCCTGCTGTCTGCCTACTGCCGGACCCGCTGCCGCCGCCTGGTGGCCATGATGCGGGCGGCGTCGATCGAGATGGCCAGGATCAGGATGAGCCCCTTGACCACCTCCCGCCAGTAGTAGGAGATGCCGAAGGCCTCCTGGACATGGACCATGCCGTTTCGGATCACCCCCAGGATCAGCACCGCAATGATCACCCCGATCAGATTTCCCTTGCCGCCGGCCATGCTCACCCCGCCCAGCACCACGGCGGTGATAACCTCCAGCTCCGAGCCCAGGCCGGCGTCGTCCCTGCCCAGGCTCAGCTGGGCCACCAGGATCACCGCGGCCAGGGAAGCCATGACCCCCGAGAGGACGTAGGCGCTGAACTTCACTCTTCGGGTATCGATGCCCGCCAGGCGGGCGGCGTACTCGTTGGCGCCCACCGCGTAGACGTTGCGCCCGTAGCGGGTGTAGCGCAGCACCAGGGAGGCAATGACGTACAACACGATGATGTAGACCAGGGTGATCGGGACGATCTCCAGCTTCTGGCTCGGCAGGAAGCGCCGGGCCAGGAGCAGGAAGTTCTGATCGAAAATCCGCCCCACCTTGAGCACCTCGAAGTCCAGGGAGAACCACGAGGCCAGGCCGCGCGCGAAGGCCATCATCCCCAGGGTGGTGATGACGGGGTTGATTCCCACCCGGGTGATGATCACGCCGTTCAGGGAGCCCAGGACCAGCCCCACCACCAGGCTGCAGATCACCACCAGCCAGGCCGGCATGGGAACGTTGTGGAACAGCACCACGTTGACCGCCGTGAAACCCAGGATCGAGCCCACCGAGATGTCCAGCCCGCCGATAAGAAGCACGAAGGTCATGCCGATGGCCATGATGGCGATGATCGGGATGTTGCTGATGATGGCCTTGAAGTTGGCCAGGGCGAAGAAGTAGGGGGTGGCCAGGCTGAAGAACACCACCAGCACGAACAGAAGCAGGCTCAGGGCCGGAACCATGCTCTTGCCGTACAGGAACGTTTCGGTCAGGCGCTTCCCCAGCGAGGAGGCACCCCGCTCATCCGGCACCATCGTCTTGTCGCTCACCCGTGCCCCCTTCTTCAGTATCTTCGTTTTTCCCGGACCTCGTACAACGCCACCACCAGAATCAGCAGGATCCCCTGGAAGATCCGGATGTGCACGTAGCGGAAGCCGATCATGGTGAAGCCGTTGTACAGGACCCCCAGGATCAGCACCCCCGCCAGGGTGCCCAGGATGTTGCCCTTGCCGCCCGAGAGGGCAGTCCCGCCCAGGAGCACCGCCGTGATCACGTCCAGCTCCGAACCGTTGGCGTGCTGCGGCATGCCCACCGCGGTCTGCCCCGTCAGGATGACGCCGCTCAGGCTGGCGGCGAGCCCGCTTGCCAGGTACAGAAGGAACTTGACGCGGTTGACCTTGATGCCCGAGACCACGGCGGCGGCCTGATTGGCCCCGATCAGGTAGATCCTGCGGCCGAGCTTCGCGCGGCTCAACACGATCGTCAGGCCCGCATAGACCAGGATGAACAGGATCAGCGGGACCGGGATCATGGCGATGCTGCTGCGGCCGATGAACCCGGTCACGGGTTCCAGAATCAGGATGGAGCGGCTCTTGGTCAGCACGTAGCCCAGGCCGCGGGTGATGGCCATGGTGCCCAGGGTGGTGATGATGGGGTTCAGATCCAGCCGGGTGATGAAGAAGCCGTTGAACATCCCCACCAGCGCTCCCGTCACCAGGCCCAGCGCCACCGCCGCTCCGGCCGGCAGCCCGCCGGTGTCGAACAGATAGGCCACCAGGCAGGAGGTCAGGGCGATGGTGCCGCCGATGGAGATGTCCAGCCCGCCGCTGATCATCACCAGGGTCAGGGTCCCCGCCACGATTCCGCTGAAGGCGATGTTCGTCAGCATGGTGGAGATGTTGAGAAACGAGTAGAAATCCCGGCTCAGGACCGAAAAGACCGCCACCATCACGGCCAGCACACCGAACAGGATCAGGTTCGTGGAGATCCGGTACCTCTTGCGTTCCACTTCGGTCGCTATGCTGTCTGCCATGGCCGTCCTTCCTAGAGGGTGGCTGCGTGGAGCAGCTTCTCCTGGGTGGCCTCCGAGCGGGTGAACTCGCCGGTGACCTTGCCCTTGGAGATGACCACGATCCGGTCGGACATGGAGATCATCTCCGGGAGCTCCGAGGAGATCATGATGATCCCCGCCCCGGCCTCGCAAAGGGCTTCCATCATCTGGTAGATGTCCACCTTGGCCCCCACGTCGATCCCCCGGGTGGGCTCGTTCATGAGGAAGATGCGGGAGCCGGTCTCCAGCAGCTTTGCCAGGACGATCTTCTGCTGGTTGCCTCCGGAGAGGCTGTTCACCTCGGTCTCCAGCGTGGGCGTCTTGATCCTCACCTCCGCCACGCGCTTCTCGCACCTCTCCCGCTCCAGCCTGCGGTCCATCAGAAATCCCCGGCCGATCCGGTCGATGTTGGCCATGGTGATGTTGGCGGCCACCGAAAGCGGCAGGGCCAGGCCGCGAACCTTGCGGTCGATGGGCATGAAGCCGATCTTCCTCTTCAGGGCGGCCACCGGTCCGTCGATCGCCACCAGCCGGCCCTCCACGCGGATCTCCCCCGCGTCGTAGCCGTCGATCCCGTACAGCGCCCTCACCACGTTCATCCGCCCCGATCCCAAGAGGCCGAACAGACCCAGAATCTCACCGCTCTTCAGGTGAAAGCCGACCTCCTGGATGACGTCCCGAATGGTGAGGCCCTTGACCTCCAGCAGCATCTGACCCACGGGGATCTCCCTCTTGGGGTAGAACTCCGTGATGTCCCGGCCCACCATCATTGAGATCAGCTCCATGCGGTTGGTCTCCGCGGTGTTCACCGTGTCGATCTTCCGCCCGTCCCGCAGCACGGTGACGCGGTCGCTGATCTCGAAGACCTCCTCCAGCCGGTGGGAGATGTAGACGATGCCCACCCCCTGGTCCTTGAGGCTGCGGATGATCTTGAACAGGGACTGGGTGTCCTTCTCCCCCAGAGCCGCGGTGGGCTCGTCCATCACCAGGATGGCGGCCCTCTTGTTGACTGCCTTGGCGATCTCCAGCACCTGCTTCTGGTGGACCGTGAGGTCCCCGACGATCTTTTTCGGGTTGATGTCGATGCTCATCCGCCCCAGCACCTCGCGAGCCTTGAGGTTGGCGGCTCTCCAGTCGACGATCTTCAGCCTTCCCTTCGCGGGCATGGAGCCGACGAAGATGTTCTCCGCCACGGTGAGGGTGTCCAGGGTGATCAGCTCCTGGTAGATAACCCGGATCCCCTTCTCCGCCGCATCGGAGGGGGAGTGAAAATCCACCCTTTCGCCCCGAATGCGGATCTCCCCTTCGTCCAGCCGGTAGTCCCCGTTCAGGATCTTGATCAGGGTGGACTTCCCGGCTCCGTTCTCTCCGACCAGCCCCAGGACTTCGCCCTCGCGCAGATCGATGCTGACGTCGCTCAGGGCCAGGACACCGGGAAAGCGTTTCGAGATGTGCTCCATCTCCAGCAAAAGGTTCGCCATGGGAAACTCCAGGGGGATCGGCAGCACGTGCCGGGGCAATAGGAACCCGGTGCGGCGCTTCCGCCGCACCGGGAACTACTCTTCAGGACTGCTGTTACTTGGGATAGTACTGGTCGATGTTTTCCTTGGTGATGACCTCGTTCTCCACGTAGATCCACGGGGGAACGGCCTGGCCCTGCAGCATGGCGGCGACCGCGGGGATCACGTACTCGCCGTAGTGCTCGGGGAAGAAGGCCATGCCGGCGTCGCTCAGTCCGTCCCGCAGCTGCGACTGCCCGAGCTCGTCGACACCCAGGGTGACGACGATGATGTCGTCGGCGTTCCAGCGTCCGGCTCCCTGGATGGAAGCGATGACGCCGGCCATGGTCTGCTCGTTGATGGAGGTCACGGCGATCCGTTTGGCGTTGGGGTGAGCCGCCAGGACGTCGTCCATGGCCGCCTTGGCCTGCTCGGACTGCCCCATGCCTCCGTCGGCGCGCACGATCTTCTTTTCCACGTCGGGCCCGAAGTCCTCGGCCAGAGCGGCCGCAAAGCCTTCGGAGCGCAGCATCGTGACGTCTCCTCCGGCGGGCATCTGCAGCAGGACCACCATGTCGACGTTGTCCCAGCCGCCCCACTCCTCCTTGATCAGCTTGCCCATGTAATGGCCGCCCATGAGGGCCACCTTCCAGTTGTTCACGCCCATGAAGGGAGCCCCCGGAACTGGCACGTCGATAGCCAGAAGCGGGATCCCGGCGGCGCCGAACTTGGCGGCCACGATGTTGTTGACCTTGGCGTCAGCCTGGAATTCAATGAAGAAGTCCGGCTTCTTGGAGAGCATGATGTCGGCGTTCTTGAGGCCCACCACGGAGTCATACTGGTTGTCCATGCTGATCCACCCCGTGCTGAGGTCGCCCCCAGCCAGCTGGAGCTGCTTCTTGATGTCGTTCTCCACCGAGATGCAGAACGGCAGGGTTGCGAAGATGTTGGCAAAGCCGATCACCTTGCCCTTCAGGGGCGATCCGGGATAGGGCTGACCCGCCTTGGCGGCCTCCCGGTACTGGTCGAACAGGGGATACTGCACCCCGGTAGTGCCGCCGGTCTTGGACTCCTCCGCCATTGCCTTTTCTTTTTCTGACGGGGCGGCCTCCCTGGTACCGCCGGCGAACACCAGGCCCGTGCCGAGTACCAACAGCAGAGCCATGATGATGACGATCGCTTTCTTCATGGTGCTTTTCTCCTCCTCCTTATTCACCATTTTTCGTTTCCAGTTCCTGGGGATCCTCTCAAACCCCCTGGGGGACACGGTCCCCTGGCGAAAGCCCACCACCTCCTTTCCTCCAGGGGGGTTCCCTCCCTTCGACGGGCCCGGGCAGTGCTGCTACGCTGCTGGCTGGAAGGCGAGGGGCGCATGTAGCTCCAGAGGCACTCTGGAAGTCTCATCACAGTCCCCTGATTGGACGACGTTTCAGTACAGCACGCCCCCGGCCCACTGTCAACGGCCTCAGGCATCCAGCGGGCGCAGAGGCGCACGCTAGGCGGTTTGTATAATGAAAGCCCGGCGGATTGGAATACACAAAATGCTCATAATGATACAGATTCCGGCGCTGGCCCGGTCCCGCCGGGGCGGCTGGCCTCCGGCCGGGCC
>CAZBDU010000076.1:0-25704 GCA_964490725.1 uncultured Spirochaetaceae bacterium
TACCGAAGAGCGCCCCGAGTGCGGCGACTCCCCCCTCAAGGGGAGTTCGACTTCACGGGCACGAAAGAGAGCCGCGTGCCTCAGAAGGCTGTGAGAAGCAAAACAGCCGCGGAACGAGCGCAAGAAACCCGCTACAAGAGAGGCAAGGCTGCGGAGGGATAGCCCCTTCTCTGCCAGTCACGCCCAGCGGCCAGCATAGTAGACGATTGTTGCCGCCGTGAGCGATGTAGAGGATTGATGCACATGATCAAGCTGCTCCACATGGCTGTCGGTGTGTAGTTCCTGAATCGTGTGTTGCCCTGCCAACAGAACCGGATCAGGATGTGATGGGGCAATCGGCATCAGCTCTAGCACAATTGCGAACGCAGCACCACCTGCAGTGGGCGCAATCCAGCGTGGCGCCCATCTTTTTTTGACAGTTTTCGGAGTGCTTCCCACACTGCAAAAGATACTAGTCTTGACGGTGCTTATACAACTGTTTGTCCTCCGACTTGCGAGCGGCTTCCTCAGTTGTTCTGCGACCGACTACGTGTCCCTTGCCATACCTTTCTCCTTGGATTTAGAAATCCGCCGATTTGTCAAGGGGCTGGCGAAAACATCTGATACGCAGTCTGATACGCTTTTTCCCGGTCTCTCACGGGACAGTATGGACACAAGACACAAGATATTGTGTTTGCGTAGACACAAGACACAAGATATTGCGGTGGTGGAATGCATGGATTTCAAGGGCGAGCCTTCCAAGCTCGTGATGTGGGTTCGATTCCCATCGGGCGCTTACGTCAAGTGCCTACAGCGCAGTAACTTAGAGCCCCGCCTTGCCGCGGGGCCCTCTACTCGGCTCACCTCTGGCAGCGCAGAAGCGTGGCTCAACAAAAGGGGGGCCTGTGGGGCCCCCGTTTCTCTCCAAGCGGTCGAAGCGCCTCAGCGCTCCAGCACCATATGGACCCGCGACTCGTTCAGCTCGTACCAGTTCCCGGTGACCAGGTCGATCACGATAGGCCAGAAGCCGGTGACGATGTCCAGCAGCACCCACACCACCCCGACGTGGTTGTCCAGCACGTAGGACTTGCTCTGATAGCCTTCCTTGCGGAACTCGACGATGTACTCTTTCTTCACGCTGAGCCGGACCTTTAGCGGAGTCTCACCCATATACTGGCCGTCTACGTAGACCTTGACACCCCTGGGCTGGGAAGTCATGTTGATGCCCGGCTCTTTGTTGTTGAACAGCGTCGCACAGCCGCTCATGACTCCCACGAAGGCCACAACAACCACCGCTGCCACCACGATCCGCACGCCTTTCATCGCTCCCTCCAAGGTTTCGATTCTGCCCTCGAAGCTTAGCGCAAGCACCTGTGGGTGATCAACCTCCGGCTCGCTTGTCTTCCGGCGCGGAGCCCTCGTCCGGCGGCAGGGTCCGGAACACCAGATCCCACAGCGGCGAGGTGACCCCGAACCGCCGGTCCGGCGTCTGGAAATGGTGGTGCATGTGATGGCGGCGCACGTAGCGCAGTGCCCTGGAGCGCAGCCGGAAGTGGTGCGTGGAATAGTGCGTCAGATCGTAGGCCAGATAGCCGCTCACCGTTCCGGCGAACAGGGCCGGCACCCAGGCGCCGCGGTGCAGCAAGAGTGCGAAGACCAGGGAGTACAGCCCGAGCACCAGCGCCGCCAGGGGGACGCTCACTACCGGGGGCATCACCAGGCGGCTCTTGATCATCGGCTGGGCGTGGTGAACGCCGTGGAACAGGAAGGAGATGCGCTCCTGCCGCCTGGTCCGCGGCCGAAAGTGGAACACGAAGCGGTGCAGCGTATACTCCAGGAGCGTCCACAGGAACAGCCCCGCCACGAAACCCACCGGCACGGTGACCGCCGCGGCGGCCCCGCCCCAGGCGACGGCGCCGGCCAGGGCCAAGCCCACCACCGGCAACCAGAGGGCCACGATCACCGCGGGGTGGATGTGGGTGAAAAACTCGAGGAAGTCGGATTTGAACAGGCGGATGGGCTCCTTGCCGCCGACGATGTCCATGTGCCCCATGATCCCTCCCTCAGCCCGCCCTGCGGGCTATGCCGGCCCGCAAAGGTGCTATCCCGGTCGTCTGGATCCGGATCCCTCGGGGCGATGGTGGGCGGAAACCCCCGGATTGGTCAACCCGGGGCCGGGCCGAGCTCGCCCTCGATGCTCGCCAGCACCTTCGCGCGCACGGCTTCCTCCAGCCCCAGCTCGTGCATCAGGTCGTTGCAGCCGTAGCGGTTGCGCAGATAGCGTACATGGCGGAAGGGGAGAGTGGCCTGCAGTGGGTCCAGACCGTAGCGCCGCAGGTCGAAGGGAAAGCCCGCATCGCGGAGGGCCTCGATGGCCCCGGCAAGCTCGTCCAGGATGCCCTGCGCCAGCTCGGCCAGCCCTTCCCGGTTGGCGGCGAAGGCCTGCAGGCGCTTCCGCAGTGTCTCCGCATCCGGCTCCCGGCCCTCCATCTCCGCGCGCATCTTGCCCATGAAGGGCTGCATCTCCGGCACCACCGTCTGCTCCCAGTGCGGGCCCCGGCTCAGGGCGGCGGCGCGGGCGGCCGCCTCTGGAAGGCGATCGGGGAGCATGGCGAAGAAGGAACGGTAGGCCGACAGCACGAAACGGCTGGCCGCACCCACCAGCAGGCCGTGCAGGTTGAGCCTCTGATCGGAAACCGCGCCCGCCACGTCCCAGTAGTGGGCCACCGAGTGCTCGGCGGAGGCAGCCGGCCGCGAGCTGCCCAGCGCCTGCATCAGCAGCCCGGAGCTGAGCGCCGCGTCCGCCAGCCGGCCGACCGCCTCCACCCGGTCGGTGCCGATCTCTCGCCCAGCCTCCAGGCCGCGCCGGGCAGAGCAGAGGGCCAGCTCGGCGCACTCCCGGCAGATGTATTCCTCGGCCACCGCCGCGGCGACATTCCAGTCCAGGTAGGCCACGTACTTGCCCAGCAGGTCCCCCAGACCGGCCAGTACGAGCTCCTGAGGCGCCGAGGCCATCACGGAGGTGGGGCAGACCACGACCTCGGAAGGGCTCACCTCCGCCGAGTAGAAGTTCCCCTTGTCCTTCACCGCGGATGTTCCGGAGGTATAGGCGTCCACCGACGGAGCGGTAGCCACGCACCAGTTGGGCGTGCCGGTGTCCGCGGACACCTTCTTGCCCAGGTCGCTGATGCTGCCGCCGCCGACGGCGAGGATCAGATCCACGCGCTGCGCCTGCACGATCCCGCTCAGGACGGCGGCCTCCTCCGGGGTGCAGCGTGGCCGGGGATCGGCGGGAAGAACCGTCTGGACCACCTGCCGGGGCCCCAACAGCCTCTTCAGCTCCCCTGCGGCCGCCCGCTCCGTATGCTCGTCGCTCAACACCCACACGCGCGCCCGACCGCCGAACCGCTCCCGGAGGAGGTCTGGCAGAGACTCCAGGACGCCCTCGCCCAGCAAGACCCGGCGGGTATGGATGACGTGCGTTCTGCCGCAGGTGCACCGCCACCGCCCCGAGGCGTCGAAACGCCCCAGCAGCTCCGACATATGGCCTGTGCTGCCGGATTTCATGGGTGGGCGGCCGGTGGAACCGTCACTGCTGGAACAGGAAGTCCACCAGACGGTTGAGGTAGGCGAGGATGAGCTCCCGCTTCCTGGCGTCGGTGAGCGTGTAGGCCCTGGCGGCGGGCTGCGTCGCAGCCGCACCAGCCGGTGCTGCCGGCTGCGGGACCGCCGCCCCGGGCTGGCCGGGAGCAGGCTGCGCCGCCCCTGCGGGAGGCTGCGCGGCGGCAGGGGCCGGCTGCCCGGCCCCTGCGGGGGGCTGCGCGGCCTGTGCAACCGGAGGCACGACCTCTTGGATGTCGCCGGCGCCCAGCACCGGCGCCGGAGCCTGGAGGAAGGTTCGGTAGGTCAGACGGGCGTCCGCCAGGCGGGAGAAGCTGAGGCGCCGGCCGGCGCCGAGGGCAGTGGGATCCACCCACCCCGCAACGGTGACGGACTCCGTCTTGCCGCTCAGGGAGACCGTCCGGCTCCCCTGGATCCGGGCCCGTCCGGCCGCATCCACCTCGGCTACCGTGGCCGCCAGCGTGGCCGAGAGCGCGTATTCCTGCCCGCCGCTGGCGCTGCGATCCGCGCCGGCCCTGCCGGCGGGCAGGAACGACAGCAGTCCGCCGAACTCCCCCCCGGCAAGCTCGAGGGTTGCGGAGCTGGAGTCCGAGCTGGAGGACCTGAAGGACAGATTTGAGGAGGCTTCGATGTCCACGAAAACCGTGTCTCCCACGTTGAGCGTCGGCCGTCCGCCGAGCAACCCTTGAGATCCGGGCAGCCAGAGACTCTCGGCGCCCGCCAGCAACCCTCCCGCCGCCAGGAAGGCGATCACTGCAGCGTATTGCATCCGGTTCATCCCACGCTCCTGCTCGCCGTAGCCCCCAAAGGCGCTACTTCTTCTTGTGACGGTTCTTTCTCAGCTTCTTCTTGCGTTTGTGGGTGGCAATCTTATGCCTCTTTCGTTTTCTACCACAAGGCACGGATCCACTCCCCTTTCTCGTATTATCGGTTCGAAGATACAAACAGCAGGTGTTTTCCAGCAAAATCGCTTTTCCCGCCGCGGCGGACGGCCAATTATGCGGGAGCGCCCGGCTCAGGTCAAGTGGGCCGGCTGTGCTGTTCCCAGAATGTCCGGACCCTGGCCCGGATCTTTTCCACCTCCTCCGGCCGGTACCAGATGACGCCCGGCAGAGACCTCATGAACGTCAGCTGCCGCTTCGCGTACCGGCGGGAATCCACCGTCACCTTCTCCTGCACGTCCCGCAGGGACAGGCAGCCCTTCTGCATTTCGAAGAACTCCCTGTAGCCGATGCCCCGCATCCCGGGATCCTCCCGCCCGTAGCCGCGCCGGATCAGGCTCTTCACCTCGCCCACCAGTCCGAGCCGAAACATCCGCTCCACCCTTTCCGCGATGCGCCGGTACAGCTCTTCCCGCTCGCGGTGCACCCCGATCAGGAGAAAGTCGAAATCCTCCCGAACGGTCCTGGGGTTGCGAAAGGCCGACAGGGGTCTGCCGGAGCTGCGGTACACCTCCAGGGCCCGAACCACCCTGTAGCTGTCGTTCGGGTGCAGCGCCGCGGCCGTCGCCGGATCGACACGCGACAGCTCCTGAAACAGTCGCGCCAGCCCCCGCTCCCGCAGCTCCGCCTTCAGCTGCTCCCGCACCGCCGCCTCCCCCGGCGGCGCTTCCGCCAGACCGCAGACCAGGCTGCGCAGATAGTAGGCGGTGCCGCCGCATACCAGCGGGCGCCCTCCCCGCTCCTGGATCTCCGCCGCCAGGCGCTCGGCCTCGCGGACGAACCGCCCGGCGTTGAACTGCCGGTCCGGCTCCACCACGTCGATCAGGTGATGGGGAATCGAGGCCCGCAACTCCGCCGCCGGCTTGGCCGTGCCGATATCCATGTAGCGGTAGACCTGCATCGAATCCGCGCTGATTACCTCGGCGCCCTCGAGCGGCAGGTCCCGCAGGAGCTCGGTCTTCCCGACCGCGGTGGGACCGAAGAGCACGACCAGCGGGCGGACCCGTTCAGCCTTCGAGCCGATACTGCACTTTCCTTGTCAGAATCTGTTTGATCGCCGTCGAGACCACCTTGCCCCTGTTTGCTTCCAGCTCCTCGTCCCCGGCCATCTGAATCTGGGCAGCACGCTTGATCGCTGCCGTGGTCAGTACGTACGTATTGTCACTGTAGCCGATCAGACGATCCAACGGTATGATCACACTTTCGCTCCTGACAGATTTTCCCGCCTCTGTGGGCTCCACGCGGGCAAGACTCTTGGCCTACTCGGATTAATGCACAGTATACAAAGAATTAAGGACAAGATCAAGCCTCGCCGTCCCGCGCTACAGCCGAAGAAGGCAGGAGGCCACGTTTTTGCAGGGCCGCCACTATGGTCTGCACCACCCAGCGCTCGTCTCCCTTCTCGGTATCCACGACCAGATCCGCAAACCCGTAGCGATCCAGGTCGATTCCGTACAGCTTGAGGTAGCGCTTGCGATCTCTTTCGTCCCGCTCCTCCATCTCCTCCAGGGACTGCTGGAGGGGAATGCCCTCCCGGCGGGCTATGCGGGCAGCCCGGGTCTGCGCGCAGGCGTTGAGGTAGACCTTGAGCTGCGCGTTCTTCAGCAGCCAGACGGCGAGCCGCGAGCCCAAAACGCAGCTACCCTCGGAGGCCAGCTCGACCTGGCGGCGGTCCAGGTACAGGTCATACTGGCTGTCCTGCTCCGCCAGGCGGCAGAGCTCGTCGAAGGAAATGCCGCGCTCGGCCGCCATGTTGTGGAAGGTGTAGTTGATGAGCCGTACGCCCAGGCGCTCGGCGAGCAGCCGGGAAACCGTGGTGTTGCCGCAGCCGCTCTTGCCGGAAATGGCCACCCGCAGCTCACTCGACATTGCGAAGCTGTTCCCTTATCTTCTCCAGGGCGTCTTTCAGGCTGACCACCGCCTGGCCCACCTCCAGGATCATGCTCTTGGAGCCGATGGTGTTCACCTCCCGGTTCAGCTCCTGGCACAGGAAATCCAGCTTCTTGCCGATCGCCCCCCCCTGGGCCATGATGTGCGAGAAGTTGTCCAGGTGAGCCCGCAGCCGGACGAGCTCCTCGTTGATGTCGAACTTCACCAGCAGAACCGCCGTCTCGGCGAGCACCCTGCTCTCGTCCACCTCGCCCGCCAGCACCTCGTCGAAACGCCGGCGCAGGTTCTCCTTCACCCTCTCTTCGATGAGCCCCGCGTGCGCCTCCACCACCGCCAGCTCGCGTCCCATCTCTTCCAGCAGCCCCTCCACATCCCGGCGCGTGGCTTCCCCTTCGCGCCGGCGGGCGGCCTCCAGATCGTCGTAGGCGCCCTGCAGGAGGGGCTCGACCTGCGCCCAGTAGCGCTCCACGTCCTCCCGGCGGTCGGTCTTCAGCACTCCCTCCAGCCTCAGCAGGTGGCTGAGCCGGACGGGATCGTGGATCCCCAGCTCCTCCGCCAGCTTCCGCAGCGCCGCATGGTAGGAGGCGGCCAGGCGCGAGTCTACCCGCACCTCCGCCTCCTCCGCCCAGACGGTCTCCTTCAGGTAGAGCTCGACCCTTCCCCGCTGCAGGCGCGATCCCAGGAATTCGCGGAAACGCTGCTCCAGGCTGCTCAGATGCAGAGGGACGGAGATGAAGAGCTCCAGGAAGCGGTTGTTGTAGCTCTTCAGCGTGAGCTGCAGCAGCCTCTCCCGGTCGCGGAACTCGCGAGAGCCGAAGCCGGTCATGCTCTTCATGGGGAGCTCCTTTCCAGCCCTTTCAGCCTTTCCATCAGTCGCCGCCCGAGCTTCCAGTTGTCCCCGGCGCCCATCGTAACGAACAGGTCTCCAGGCCGGAGGGCGCCGGCCAGGTACTCCTCCGCCTCGGAGGGCTCCTCGAAATAGGCCACCCCCGCCCGGCGGCGCCGCACCTCCTGGTACAGCGTCTGCCCGGACACCGACCCCGCCTTTTCACGCGCCGACGCATAGATGCGGTGCAGAACCAGGAGGTCGGCCTCGGCGAAAGACAGGGCGAAGTCCTCCAGAAGCGCCTCGGTGCGCGAGTAGGTGTGGGGCATGAAGTCCACCACCAGCCGCCTTCCGGTGTGGAACGTCCGCAGCCCCTCCAGGGTGGTGCGTATCTCCGTAGGGTGGTGCCCATAGTCGTCCACGAACAGCACCCCGCCGGCGGTGCCCACGACCTCACTGCGCCGCCGGCTGCCGCGAAACGAGCGCAGGGCCTCACGCACCGTCTCCACTTCCGCCCCCGCCGGGGAGCGGCCGGAGGTCTCCAGCAGATCCGCCGCCAGGGCCACCGCTGCGGCTGCGTCGTAGGCGGCATGCCTGCCGGGAACACCCAGGGAGAACACCCCCCGCATCCCGGCCAGCCGGAAAATCACCCTTCCCTGGCCCTGCTCGATCTCCTCCAGCCGGTAGGGCCCGTCCGCTTCCAGCCCGTAGGGTCTGAAGCGAAGCGGGGCGCCCCGGGCCCGCAGCCGGCGCACCACCTCCGCTGCCCCCGGATCGTCGCTGTTGAACAGAACCGTCCCGCCCCGGGGAAGGACACCCCCGTAGGCGGTGAACGCCTCCAGAACGTCCGGCAGCCCGTGGAAGTAGTCCAGGTGGTCCGGCTCCACCCCGGTGATCACGATGCGCCGGGGCCGGAAGAAGAGGAAGTGACGGCGGTACTCGCAGGTTTCCGCCACCAGAAAGCGCTCTCCCAGCACGAGGGCGGACCTGCCGCCGAAATCAGCCACCTCGGAGCCCGCCACGATCGTGGCCGGCAAGCCCAGCGCCTTGAGCACCGTTCCCGCCATGGCGGTGGTGGTGGTCTTCCCGTGGGTGCCGGCCACGCCGCTGGAATCGCTCGCCTCCGAGAGCCGACCCAGCGCCTGGGGATAGCTCAGCAGGGGAACCCCTCGCCGGCGGGCCTCCACCAGCTCGGGATGCTCCTCCCGCGAGTAGGCGGCGGAGTGAATCACCAGCTGCGTGGTCTGGGGAACGTTGCCGGGGTGGAACCCCTCCCGCCAGGCCAGCCCCAGCTCCCGCAGGATCCGGTCGGTGTAAAAGGTCTCGGCGGTGTCGGAACCGGTCAGAACGGCCCCCCGGGCCAGCAGGACTTCCGCCAGGGCGGCCATCCCGGTCCCCTTGATGCCCACCATGTGGATTCGGTATCCTCGGAGCGCTTCCGGCAGCCCGGGGTGTGTCATTTCCGCCACTATAGCGGAAAGACCGGCGCCTGTGCAACCTGAAGGCCCGCCGGGCTTAGGGGGCCGATCGGGGCTGTCAGGGGTCAGGTATCGGCACAGAGGCGCACCCACGGGGGCGCCTCCTGACCGGGAGGAGCTCGTGCATCTGGGAGCACATATGTCCATAGCCGGCGGCGTGCATCGGGCGCTGGAAAGGGCGGCCACGGTGGGCTGCCGGGCCGTGCAACTGTTCACCCGCAACCAGGCCCGCTGGGCGGCGCCTCCGATCCCGGAGGAGGATGCCGAACGGTTCCAAAGGCTCAGCCCCGGCTTTGCGGCGGTGCTGGCGCACGCCTCCTACCTCATCAACATCGCCTCTCCCGACCCACCGCTGTTCCGGCGGTCCACGGCCGCCCTGGCGGAGGAGCTGAAGCGCTGCCAGCTGCTGGGCATCCCGTACCTGGTGCTCCACCCGGGCTTCCACATGGGTTCCGGTCAGCCGGCCGGCATGCGGCGCGCCGCGGCGGGGGCGCTGGAGGCCCGGACGATCAGCCCGGCCCCGACGGTGACGCTCCTCCTGGAGACCACCGCCGGACAGGGAAGTGCCCTGGCCGGCAGCTTCGCCGAGCTACGGGATCTGCTGAATGCCTTCTTCGCACGGGGGCTGCGGCCGGGAGTGTGCGTGGACAGCTGCCACGTTTTCGCCGCCGGCTACGACCTGCGGGACAGGGGCGGCTACGAACGGACCTGGCGGGAGTTCGGGCAGACCGTCGGCATGGATCATCTGAAGGCGCTGCACCTGAACGACAGCCGCGGCGCGCTCGGTTCCCACCGGGACAGGCACGCGCACATCGGCGAAGGCCGGATCGGGCCGCAAGGGTTCTTCCTGCTGGTGAACGACCACCGCCTGCACGGGCTGCCGGGGGTTATCGAGACCCCGAAGGGGCCCGATCTGGCCGAGGACAGGATGAACCTGACCCTTCTGCGCTCCCTTCGGGAATGATCGCCTCGGGAACGATCGCCGGGGCGTCCCTCAGATGCGCAGAGTGAATCCCACCCAGCCCTGCCAGTGGGGAAAGGGTCTGATGGCCGGGAGGAACCCCACCGTGGGGGCAACCTCCACGAAAAGCTCCAGCACGGAGTTGAACAGGAATACCTGCAGCCCGAAAGGAATACGCGCGCCGAAGTCCGTGGAGCCGGGATTGTTGAAGTAGATCTGGGTGTAGAGCCCCACCCCCAGGAAGAAGTGGAGAAACTCGACCAGCTGGTAGCCGCTGATCAACCGGTAGTCCCCGCTCAGGAACAGATAGGGATTCGAACGGTCGAAGTTGTAGCCGATCTTGAAGTCCAGCGGCGCCGGACGGATGATGATCACCGCCGGCGGGTCGCCGACCTCCAGGCCGACCCGCAACCCCCCGTCCCGCGCTACGGCGCTGGCCACTCCCAGGGTCAACAGCACCAGAACAAACACCGCCACCTTGCCGGTCTTTCGCATCCTGTCCCTCCTGTAGCTCGGGCCTAGGCCCACAGGTCGAAAAAAACGGCTGGGAACCGACGATCGACTCCCAGCCACCATCTCCTAGGGGAGTCGAACCCCTGCTGCCGGGATGAAAACCCGGTGTCCTAACCACTAGACGAAGGAGACACGCCAGACCCGCCGCTACCCCGGCGGCGGGCTGCATGCAGCAATATAGTGCGTTTCACGCGGCAAAGTCAACACGATTGGAGCAGGCCGGCCGGTCCGGGCTGCCGCCGGCAGGGGCCATGAGCCGGCGGGAGGCCCGCACCCGGGCGCCCCGCCGGCTGGCGAACGCGCAGCAAGCCGCCCTGCCGGCCTTCTAGACGTGCGCCTTGCGCGGCGCCTTGGGCCCGACCGCCTTCGGCCCGGCCACCTTGGGCCGGTCGGGGGGTCGCACTATCTTGCGGAACTTTTCGGTAATCACTGGAATGCTGGTGACGATCACCAGAAGGCCGACGGCCCACCCCAGAAGCAGACCCAACAGCGCCAGCGTAGACAAAATCTCCCGCATCGCGCTCCCTCCTCCCACCGACAAGATTGGCAGAAACGACACGACCCTCTGCCGGGGTCTCGCCCCCATTCCCACCAAACCGCCGAGCAGAATGTACACCTGCCGGAACCCTCCGATCAATACCCCAGTGGGGTGAGCCGGGGGAGGCCCGCCTTCCTCCTGCCGGACCGGGGAAGGCGGCCGTCGCGGCGCTTCAGGAAGGCTTTCCCTTCCTGGCCTATACTTGACATAGAGAAGGAACGCAGTGCGGACAGGAGGGCTTATGAAGGCTTTTCACGGTGCGGCCGCGGCCGCCTCGGTCGCGCTGGCGATGGTGCTGGCCGGCTGCGCCACCGCCCCCAGGACCGTCCAGGTGGAGCCGGGAGGCATGCTGCAGGTGCAGGCGGGGGACTTCTTCTTTGACCCCGACAGGATCGATCTGAGCTCCCCGGGGACCCTTACGCTGGAAGTCCACAATGGCGCGCGGATACAGCACAATATCACGGTTCGCGACCCCCAGGGCGCGATGGTGGACAGTGTGAATCTCCCGCCGGGGCAGACCGTCCGTGTTTCCCTCGCGCTTCCCGTGGCGGGGACCTACAAGATGTTCTGCAACAAACCCTTTCACGCCACTCTGGGCATGCGAGGTCAGATCGTCGTCGGGGGCTCCTGATTACAGCCGGCACGCCGCGCCGGGAGGCAAGAAAGCGCAATTCACGCTTTACCGCCCGCCCGCGTTGTGGTAGTATCGGCCTCAAGCACAAAAAGTCCGCGGGCGTTGTCACATCCAGAGGAGGCTTCCGTGGATACGGTGCAACGAAAATGGTGCATCTTCAGCAATCCGGGCTTCGTGCTTGCTGCGGAGCTGCTGATCAAGACCATCGAAGAGGACCCAGCCGGAGAGCGCCTCGACCGTTGCTCCGACTGCATCCAGCCGTACTCCCGCAGGGCCGGCATCCAGCTGCACTACAATCTGAGGGACGTCTACCGGTCCATAATGCACATCAGGATTATCATGGCCGAGGCAGCACAGGAAGGAGGGCGGGGACATGCTTCGCAAAGCGCGTACTGAGGCGGACAGGCGCCGCAGCAGCTGCCCCTACCGGCAAGACTGCCATTTCTACAACATCAAGCAGATGAGCCCCAACAGCCAGCACCTGAAGGAGCTGTACTGTCTGGAGTGGCCGGAGAAATGCCAGATCCACGCCGCAAGAGCCGCGGGCAGACCGGTGTCAATCACGCTGTGGCCGGCGGGCAAGTTGAAGATCTGAGGCAGTGATGGCGGACGACATCGGCAGTCTCCTGATCCGGATCGGGGCCATGAAACGCTGGCAGGTGGACGACGTGCTCCGCGCCCAGAAGCGGGGCGACGCCCGCCTGTTTGGCGAGATCGCCATCGAGTTCGGCTACATCGACGACGAGGCGATGAAGCGCTACGTGGACTACGTGGAGAAGCACATGGGGGGCGCCGGCTGAACGTCCCGGCGGACCGGCTGGCGGCGCGCCGGGGTCCGCGGGTCTTCCCCTCCCGGAAGCGGCCGCCCCCAGGCCTCATCCGGGGCGCCCAACCGTCAAAGGGCGAGCAGTGCCCCGGGCGCCCCAGGATTGCCGGCCAGCCGCAGCCTAAGGGATTCCCTGATTTCGCGGTTCGAAATTCCTGAGTTTACCCTCCGGCGGTTTGAGCCGCGCCAGCTCAGGCCTTACACTGCTGGGCGTGAGCACGGCCCCGTCCCGGCCGCAGCGTGGTTGCGGCCCTGGGGCCTGCCCGCAAAGGAGGTAAACGATGAAACGAGGGATCCTGATTCTGCTCCTGGCGATGTGCGTCTCCAGCCTGCACGCACAGGAAGCACCGGTTACCAGGAGCAACGCTCTCCTGTTCCACCCGCTGGCGCTGGCCGCTGGAGCCGTCATGGGCGCGATCGAGGTCATCGTGGAATACCAGCACGCCTTCGGCGACTACTTCGTCGCGTCCCTCAAACCGGACATCGCCTTCACCTCCTACGGCACCGTGTTCGGCGGCTACCTCGGCGCCATCGTGCATCCTGTAGGCGGCGGGTTGAAGGGATTCTACATCGCAGCGTACGGAGGCGCTGTGTTCGTCTCCTCCTACCTCATCCCCGCAGCCTCCCTGCAGCTGGGCTATCAGTGGGTGCTGAAGGGCGGCTTCGTCACTGGCGTGGGAGGCGGAGCCAAGTACGACTCGATCACCGGCGTAACGGCAGCCCTGGTGTTGCCCGTCGGCTTCGCTCTGTAGAGCTGTCGGCCGCATCCCGTAGGGCAAGCGGCCGCAGCGCCCTCGCCGGGCCTTGGGCGCATGCCGGCGCAGCCATGACCGACTCCGACAAGCTCCTCTCCGCCCAGAAGCTCATCCAGGACCGGCTGGCGGCGCACCGGGGTCCGATCCTCATCCCCGACTGGGGCCGGAATCCGGCAGATCCGCGCCGAAAGAGCTTCCGGCTCACCCTCTGGGCGGCGGGGCGAACCTCCGGGCATACCTTCCGGTTCTCCCGGAAGGAGCTGCTGGCCGGGTACGGCTCAAAGGGCTGGGAGGAGCGTCTGCGCCGCAGGGTGAGGGAGATGCTGCGTGCCGTCAGGAGCGGCACCGGCGAATGAGTCTGGAACGGCGATCCGCAGCGCGGATCGCCCGCCTGGATCACCGCAAACGATGGGTCTTGAGCCGCGCCGGAATCGAACCGGCGACCCACAGCTTAAAAGGCTGTTGCTCTGCCAACTGAGCTAGCGGCCCGTCAGAGACTGTGCTGTCAGTAGCGTGACCATAGCGCAAAGGCGCTGCCCTAGTCAACGCGGGCGGACGGCCGGACAGTTCGGCCGCACGCGCCTGGCGCGGCGGGACCCGGCTTCCGCGGGGCGCTACTTCCCCCTAGACCGCCTGTAGCGCTCGAGGTACCAGGCCACCGTCTTGTAGTTCCTGTCCTGCGGGGACTCCGTCTCGCCCGGGCCCTTGGCCCTTCGTGGCCGGCCGCCCCGCCTCCGTGCCCGCGTGGATGCTCCACCGGCGGATTTGGGAGGCCTTCCCCTCCTCCTGCCGGCCGCAGTCTTTGCCATCTGCACACCCCCTTCCTTAAGCCTAAGAAAACGAAACGGCTCCTTCAACGTGGGGAGGCAGAAATGATCAAACGGCCGGGACGGCGGCGCCGGACCGCAGGGAAGCGGCCCCTAAAGGGTGAACGCCAGGCCCAGAAGAATGTTCAGCACCGGCCGCTGGCCGGGCTCGGCGGACAGCTCCGTGCCGAACATGGCCATGCTCAGGGTCAAGACGCCCAGGTCGAATCCCAGCCCGCCGGACAACAGCCCCTCTGCGAGCCCGGCGCGGATCGAAAGGATCTCCAGCAGCCGGAGCTCCAGGCCCAGGCCGATGTGCAGAATCGGGTTGCGAGCCGTGGCCGGATGGGTGAGGAAGTCGAGGATGTCCTGGTAGTCCAGCAGCAGAGTCAGATCGGTGATGTAGCGCTGCAGGACCCCCAGCGGAGGCCGGAGCATCACTCCCGCAGACAGGTCCAGCGGCTCAAGGCCGGTGGACGGGCTGGGAGTCTCGGAGGCCAGAAACCCGCTGAGCGAGCTGTAGTCATAATAGAGCCGGGGCGCGTAGAGGTTGCGGCCCACCAGGGCCACCGCCACCCGCCCGGCAAAGGCGTAGCGCACGCCCAGGTCCATCCCCGCCCCGAGGGCCAGGCGGAAGGGGGCCCCCAGCACCAGTGAGCCCGGATCGGAAGCCGCGGAGATGAGGCCCAGCGCGTCCCGGTTGGAGGAGATGGCGCCGCTGATGGTTGCCTTCAGCAGCGCGCCCACGTCCAGGGTGCTCCGCCACCCTTCCGGCAACGGTATGCGCAGGGCGTAGCCGCCGGCGAACAGGAAGCTCTCCTCCATATCCAGGGAGATCGCGGAGGAGGGGTCCTGGGTGGAGAAGCCCAGGGAATAGTCGTTGAAGAAGCCGAAGCCCAGACCGTTTCCCACGTAAGCGAAGGACAGCGGCCCCAGCAGATTCAGCGAAGCGTAGAGGCTGCGCAGGAGGTCCTGCACGTTCGCGGAGGCCAGAAGGGAGACGGGATCCGCCCCGGTGCGGGTTCCCTCGAGCACCACGCTGGTCATGTCGAAGATCGGCCCGGACAGGCCCAGGGTCAGCTGCCCCAGCATGAAGCCCGGCTCCGCGGCCCTGAACCCCGCGGGGTTGCCGAACAGAGTATCCAGATCGTCCGCCAGCGCCGCGTGAACGCCGCCCAGGGCGGCGGCGCGCGCCGAGCTCAACCGCAGGTCCGCTTCCGCGGAACCGCTTCCGGCCACCGCCGCCAGCAGGAGGAGAACGGTTGGCAGAATACTCCGGCGCATCGGTTCCCCTATCTCCGGCGGGCCCCCGGCTCAGCGCTGCGTCGCGCTGCTGGTGGAGGAAAAGACGGGCCTGGAAGCGCTCAAGCGCTCCCAGGCCGATCAAAGGCTCACCGGCGGTCCGTCGGTCAGAAGCGTATCGCCGCTTCCACGGTCATCCCCGAGTTGGGCCGGTCACCGATGTACTTGCCCATCTCCCGGGTGAAGACCGCCATGTTGAGGTCCAGGAACAGCAGCTTCGCCCCCGCGCCCAGGGTGGCGTAGCCCTGGTTGAAGCCGCCGCGGAGCTTCAGGAACTTCAGCAGCCGCACCTCCGCTCCGATGTGCAGGAGCGTCCAGGGGGAACGCTTGTCGCGGATCACCCCGATCACGTCGTTCAGCGACACGTGGATGGTCGGGTCCAGCAGGGGGGTCAATCCGCCGGTGGGGTGCCAGGCCGCCCCGGCGCTGAGGTTCATGGGAATCAGGTAGGTGTCCTCCACCTTGGTCCCGTTGTCGGGGAACCCGCCCGCCGACAGGGAATCCAGGACCTCCCCGAGGGTGTTGCGGGTGTAGAAGAACCTGGTGCCCAGAAAATCCCGGGCGGCCAGAGCGATCTTGAAGCTCCCCAGCTCCAGGATGGTGCCCAGGTCCATGCCGAAACCGAACCCGTGCAGGGCATCCAGGCCGTTCAGCGCCGCCAGCGGGTCCGCACCCATGGACATGGCGTCGATGAGGCTGAATGCGTCCGTGGCTTCGAAGGGAGCGCTGATGCGCACCATGGGCCGCACGTCGCCTCCGACGGTCAGCCGCATGCCCAGGATGTTCAACGGAAGGGCCAGGCCGGCCACGAAGGCCAGCGTGGCGTTGGCCTCACCGCTGGCGCCCAAGATGGTGGGTCCCCACAGATAGGAGTCCACGTCCATGACCGCCGCCAGCCCGAGGCCGCGGCCCACGAAGCCGATGCCCGAAGAGAAGCCAAACCCCACGCCTCCCCTGGTGATCTCGTCTTCCACGAAGCCCGCCAGGGCATCCGGCCCGCTCTCTCCCAGCGCCGTCATGAATCGGGCCGGGTTTGCATACACCCAGCTCGATGCGCTGGCAACGGTGAGAGAGCCCTCCTGGGCTGCGAATCCTGCCGGATTGTAGAACAGGGCGTTGTAGCCGTGCGCGTTGGCCACGAAGGAGCCGCCCTGCCCCATGACCTCCGGGCTCATCGGTACGAAGGGCTCCTCCAGGAAGGTGCTCTGCGCCCCTGCGACGCCTGCAGTCAGCAGGCCCAGCGCTATGATCGGTAGTAGCTTTCTCCTCATCGCCTAGCCTCCTGCCAGTGCCCTAGCTGGTGAAGCTCACGCCGGCGGTGTCCAGGATGTTGTTCATCGAAGAACCGGCGGCAAAGGGGTCCGAGAACGTGCCCGCTCCCGCGGGAGCGGTCGGCGTGACGCCGTTCGCCATGTCCCACAGGGCGTCGCGGGCATCCGCCTCGGTTGCGTACAGGCCGTTGTCCGTCAAAGCCTCGGCCACCAGGAAGGAGAAGAGCGCTTTCTGTGCCACGTCGCCCATGTTGATGCTGTCGGGCGGGGGGTTGGCCGGCAAGTTGGCGCCCAGCTGATCGTAGGCGCCCCAGGCATCCTGGAAGCCGGTAAGCAACTCGTCGAACGCCGCCCTGCTGTCCAAAAGATCGGGAGGAATGATGGTCCCCATGATGCTGCTCAGGAAGTCCTCCACCGAGGTCTGATCTGAGAAGTTCAGGTTGCCGATATCCCCGGTGAGAAGCGAGGTGACGTTGTTCACCACCTCCTCACCCCCGGTGGTCTTCAGCTTCAGGTCTGCGTAGAGCACGGTGGCCCTCTGCTCCTCCGGCGTGTCCGCGTTGCCCCGGGCCTCATCCAGGTAGGCAGTCACATCGCCCAAGGCGTCCGGGTCGTTCACGAGCGCGTCGGTGAACTTGGGCGAGCTCAGCTGCTCTTCCAGGTAATCCAGCGCCTCGCCGGTGGGCATGGCCTCCAGGCTGGCCTTGTCGGGAAGCCTCACGCCGTCCAGGGCGGAGAACAGGTTGAACTCGAACAATTGGGCACATCCGCCCAGAAATACCAGCAGGAAGGCCGCCGCCGCGAACAGGATCGCCTTTTTCATGACTGTGAACCTCCACAGTTTCCAAATATCCATCATGCGTTTCATCGCTTTGTCGGCTTGCTGGCCGCAGCCAGCCTGTACCGCGCGCCGCCGCCCGGGACCGACCTGCGGCTTCGGGCCAGTGGCCGCCGGCCGGCTTGGGCCAGGGCTGCTGGGCCACAAACACCAATATACACCTGGGCGCCAAAAAAACAATCAGCCCCCGGCCGGCGCCGGGCAGCCCGGTGGAGCCGACACCGCTCCCACGAAGAGGGCCGCAGCCGGGTCCTCATCGTTTTCGACCCGCACGGCCACCAGCTCCCCCGGCCGTCCGAGCTCCGCGGGCACTCCCCGGATCGAGAGGCGAAGGTAGTTCTGGCTCAGGCCCCTCCACAGGCCGCCCGATCCGCTGCGCTCCAGCACGGCCTCCACCCGGCGCCCTACCCAGCCTCCGCGATAGCGGGCATGAAGGACCTCCGAGAGAGCGATCAGCTCCGCAGCACGGGCGTCCCGCTGCCGCTCAGGCACCCTCCCGGCCATCCCCTCGGCCCGCGTTCCCCCCCGCGGCGAGAAGGGAAACACGTGCAGGCGCGCGAAGGCCAGCTCCTCCACCAGAGCCCGCGTCGCCAGGAAGTCCTCCCGGGTCTCCCCCGGGAAGCCGACGATCACATCGGCGGCCAGGAACGCCTCGGGCCTGGCATTCCGCAGGAGCACCGCGGCCTCTCTCACGCGCGCCGCCCGGTAGCGCCGCCGCATGGCCAGCAGCACCGCATCCGAGCCGGACTGCACGGGAAGATGAAAGTGCGGGCAGATCCGCGGGTGGGCGAGCACTCGCGCCAGGGCGGGGCGGATCGTCTCCGGCTCCAGGGAGCTCAGGCGCAGCCGTGCGCCGGAGCCGGCCGCAAGCAGCCGCTCCAGCAGCTCCGGCAGCCTTCTCTCCCCGTATCGATAGGCGCTCAGATTCACTCCGGTGAGCACCACCTCGCGGTGGCCGGCCCTTTCCAGCAACCCCAGCCGCCGCACCGCCTCCTCCGGCGGCAGGCTCACCGCGCCGCCCCTGGCCAGGGGCACCCGGCAGTAGGAGCAGCGATAGTCGCACCCGTCCTGGACCTTGAGAAACGCCCGGGAGTGGAAGCTGAACCGCTCGACGCTGTAGGCGAACGGATCGCCAGGCCCAAAGGCGGCCTGGGCGCCCCCCCCATGGCCCCGGCCGCCTTTGCCCCGCAGCCGTTCCAGCCACCCGGGGGCATTGCCCGCCGCCAGGAAGGCGGGCAGCTCGAGGAGCCGGTCCTTCACCTCCTGGGGGACCACCGCCACGTTCGCGCCCAATCCGGCAAGCTCCCGCCGGTTCAGCTGCGCGTAGCACCCGGTGACCACCACCAGCGCGGCCGGCCGGCGGCGGGCCACCTGCCGGATCAGACGGCGGGCCTTCTGCTCGCTGCGGGAGGTGACGGTGCAGGTGTTGATGAGATAGAGCTCGGCTTCCTCCCCCACCGGCACCAGAAAAAAGCCCCGGCTCCGGAACGCCGAAGCCAGGGCTTCTGTTTCGTACTGGTTCAGCTTGCAGCCGAACGTGTGAAAGGCGGCCCTCATCCGCCGCTCAACGCCTGCTCAACCCGCCTCTTGCCCCGCTGTGCGTCCACCAGGTTGGGATTGAGGGTCAGCGCCTTCTCGTAGGCCTCCAGGGAGTAGCGGAAGTCGGAGGCTTTCTCCCGTGCGTAGCCCAGGCGGGCCCACCAGGAGGCGTTGTTCTCCGAATGGTACAGCGCCGTGGACAGAGCGATGTCGGCGTTGTTGTACTGCCCCTCCTGGATGAAGATCTCCCCCAGCAGGTAGTAGACGCTGTCGATCCTGCCGCCGGTGGGGGCGATGGCCGCGTACTCCTCGAGGTAGTCCTTGGCCTGCTGAAGCCGGCCCAGGCTGAACAGGGCCTCCGCGGCGATCTCGATGATCCGGGGATCGTAGCGGGAGATCTTCAGCGCTTCCTGGGCGCCCGTCAGCGCCTCCTGGTAGCGCTTCAGCCGCAGGAGGCTCCAGCCCCGCACCGCGTGGGCGTCCATCCTGTTGGGCATCTCCGAGAGCTCCTTTTCGCACACCTCAATGGCCTCCAGGTAGCGGCCGTTGCGGTACAGATCCAGCGCGTCCTCCTTCTCCTGTGCGACGGCCCCTGCCGCCGCCAGCATCGCCAGCAGCAGCGCCAGCGCGGGTACCAGCCTACTGTTCACTTCCCGCCTCCTGGCCGCCGTCCTTGCTCATCATGCAGCGACCGTTGTAGATGCATCCGCTCTCCATGACCAGCTCGGGAGTGCTCAGATCTCCCTCCATCAGCGCGGTGGAGAAGAACTCCACCCGGGAATGCGCCACCACGTCCCCGTAGATCCGTCCCTTGTTGGATACGCGGCCGGCTTCGATCCTGGCGTTGACCACGGCCCGCTCGCCGATGTAGAGGTCCGAGGACGCCTTGATCTCCCCCTGAAATCTGCCCTTGATCATCAGGGGCTTCTCGAAGGTCAGGACGCCGGAGAAGTCGATATCCTCTGCCAGGACGGTGTCGATTTCGTTCTCGTCAATGTGATCGATGCGCACTTCCCGCATGATGGGCCTTCCGGTTGCTCAGGTATCTGCGCGAGCGGGTCCCCCCCCTCACCCGGGTAGCGTACCGCACCGGATCAAGGGGTGTCAAGGAGCGGGTCCCGCCTCGCCCGGCGCGCCCTCCTCACCGCCCTCGTCGAGCCGTTCGTTCACGGCCGCCAGAGCCTGGTTGAGCACCCGTCGCATCTGCCGGGTGTAAGGATTGATGCGCTGCAGGTCCAGAAACAGCTGCCAGGAGTCGTTGCAGGTCTGCTCCACGATCTCCAGAAGCCTCCGGTAGCCCACCGAAGCGATCGCGGAGGGCCTCAGATGCAGCTCCGCCAGCACCCGGCCGATGAAATGCGTCAACCCCTGGGTGAAGGCGGCTTCCCGATCGTGGAAGTGGGGGTCCATGCGCTGAACCTCCAGCCCCAGAGAGCCGAAGAACGATTCCCACCACTGCAGCCGCTCCTCCCTGATGCGCACGGGCGCCAGGACCATCGGCAGGCCCTGGACGCCGCCCCGGGCGGAATCCGGGCCAAACATCGGGTGGGTGGCCAGGATATCCACGTGCGCGGGGAGGATCTCGCGCATCCACTGGACGGGGGCGACCTTGACCGAACAGGTGTCCATGACCAGCGCCCCCGGGAGGAGGTGCACCGCGATGCGCCGCAGCACTTCCGGGACCGCGGAGATGGCCACGCAGAGGATCACCGCGGGCCTGGAGGCCACCTCTCGCTCGTCCCCCAACCGCACACGCGGCGGGGCCGCCCGGTCGGGACTGCGCGAACAGGCCACCACGGGCAGATGCCGCGCCAGCAGGGCGGAGAAGAAGGTGCCGAACCGGCCCAGGCCGTAGACGCCGACCTCAGCAGGCTGCATCAGAGTCCGAAGGTCTCCCGGAACGCCGCCACCGCCCTGTCCGCATCCGCCAGGTCGACGATGCAGGAGATCTTGGTCTCGGAGGTGGACACCGAGTGGAAATTGACCCTGGCGTCGGACATGACCTGAAACACCCGGGCCGCCACTCCGGACTGCGTCTCCATCCCCACTCCCTCCACCGTGATCTTGGCGATCCGTTCAGCGGCGTCCACCTGCAGCCCGGGCATCACCCCCACCAGCTCCGTGACCAGGGCCCTGGTTTTCTGCACCTCGGAACGGGGCACGGTAAAGGAGATGCTGACCTGCCGGCCCACCGGGGCGGTCTGACTGATCAGATCCACCCGCACGCCCTCCTGCCCGATGCGCCGGAACACCTCTGTGATGCGCTCCGAATCGAAAGGCACGCCGTACAGGGAGACCAGCGATTCCTCGGTGTCCACGTACAGGTTGGTCACCGCGGCAGCCCCCGCCGTCACCATATCCTTCATGGTGTACAGGCCCGGGGGCTTGCCGTTCATGAAGCGGGCCGCCTCGAGGGCCCCCGCGGCGAAGATCTGCCGCGAGAAGGCGCTGTGCCTGATTTCCAGGACCTCGTCCTTGCCCGCGAAGAGAACCTGGTGCTCCCCCACGATGGTCCCCCCCCGCACCGCATGGATACCGATCTCCTCGGGCCTGCGCGCGCCGGTCTGTCCCTGGCGGCCGAACACGTACTCCTTCGCCCCCATCAGGGCCCGGTTGATCCCTTCCGCCAGCGCCAAAGCCGTGCCCGAGGGTGCGTCCTTCTTCTGGTTGTGGTGCTTCTCCACGATTTCGATGTCGAAGGCTCCGCCCAGCACCGCCGCCGATTTCTGGGCAAGCTCGGCCATCAGGTTGACCCCGAGGGACATGTTCGCGGAGACCAGGATGGGCACCTCTTTGCTCCGGTGGGAGATGGCCTCCTTCTGCTCGGGAGAGTGGCCGGTGGTTGCCAGAATCAGGGCGGCCGTTCCGCCGCCGGCCCAGTCCAGCAGAGCCTCCAGGGCCTTGGGGGAGGAGAAGTCGATCAGCACGTCCGCCTCCTCGCGGCATTCCGCCAGGGAGGCGCACACCGGGAAAGGCAGCTCTTCCGCTGCAGGTGAGGCATCCACGCCGGCCACGATCCGGATGTCCTTCGCCCCCGCAGCCACGGAGGCGACAGTTCGGCCCATCCTGCCGTTGCAGCCGTGGATGATGACTCGCACCATAGGCAACTCCTTGCTGGTCCGTGCCATACTACCAGAACCCCCCGCCCCCTAGCAACAAGGGCCCGCGGCGCCGGGCGCACGCCCGCCAGCTGAGGCGCCCGCCGCCCCGCGGCGTCGCGCGTCCTCCCCTCCAGGCCCCGCAGCCGCCGGGCAGCCCCCCGGCAGCGGGCGGGAGCAGTCAGTCCCTCGCGGGAGCCCCCGCGATGGCCGGAGGATTGGGGGGCTGGTCCGGCTGGAGAATGCTGCGCAGGAGCTCGTCTGCGACGATCCTGTCGATGACGTCTTCTGAGGGACCCGTCACGTCCCTGAACTCGATCCCGAACCCGGCGGGCAGGTTGCCGGCGGCGGGGCGGCTCGCCAGGATGCGGCAATCGGCGTACAGGTAGAAGTCGTGAAACTCGATGCGGATGGAGCCCGTGCTGCCTTCCGGCGGGGCGGGGGGCGGGGTGGAGAGGAAGGCGCCGCTTGCGCTGATGGATCGTACGCTGAACCGCTCGTCCAGCACGTGGGGAGCGGTCAGCCTTCCCTGAAGCGGCCAGTCGAATCGCTGCCGCCTGCGGCGGTTCTTCCTGAACGATTTCAGCAGCCTGGCCAGCGCCCCCCCGTCTCTCAGCTGCTCCGCGGTCAGCACGCGGACGCCCGGGATATCCGCCTCCGCGTCGTCGACGGTCAGGCAGACCTCCAGCAGCCCGAAGCTGCGCTTCAGCGCGGAGAGGAACCGCTGCCACGACGGCTGTACGGTGGCGAGCTGCACAAGCACGCAGTCCGGTCCGGGGCCGTGGACCACCTCCGCGGCAAGCTCCTCCCGGCTGCGCACCCGGCGCGGCTTGGCTGCCATGCTTCCGGACAGCCGCCGGAAGACGTTGTCGCTTTCTGCGTAGATTATCACCATGCTGGACCTCTCCCAGTACTGTTGCGCTCCCATTATAGGAGTTTCCCGCAAATGCACAAGCGCGGCGCCGCCCGTGCCTCGCTTGATTTCCGCCGCTCACACCTTCTATGATGGAAGCCTGTCCGCTATGGGGACCCTTCCGCCTTTTCGCCCGACGGCCCGCCGCAGGGACGTCCAGGCGGGCGGGCGGAGCACCAACTACCCTGCCGCCGCAGGCGATGTGCGCAAGGAGGCAACCATGTTTCAAGGCGTCTACACTGCCCTGGTCACCCCCTTCACCAAAGACGACAGGATCGACGAGAAGGCGCTTCGCAGACTCGTAGATTTCCAGATCGAAGGAGGCGTGGACGGACTCGTGCCGGTGGGCACCACCGGAGAGAGCCCCACCCTCGGCGCCGAGGAGGCGGAGCAGGTGATCCACGTCGTCGTGGATCAGGCGAAGGGCCGGGTGCCGGTGATCGCAGGCACGGGCTCCAACTGCACCTCCAAGGCCATCCATGCAACCGAAAAGGCCAAGGCGCTGGGCGCGGCCGCCAGCCTCCAGGTTGCCCCCTACTACAACAAACCAACCCAGGAGGGGTTCTTCCAGCACTTCCACACCATCGCGGAGGCGGTGGAACTGCCGATGGTGATCTACAACATCCCCGGCCGCACGGGCAAGAACATCGAGAATCCCATCATGCTGCGCCTGGCGCGCCACAGGAACGTCGTGGCGGTCAAAGAGGCCAGCGCCAGCATCCCCCAGATGATGGACCTGATCGCTGAGAAGCCGGACTCCTTCGTGGTGCTCTCCGGGGACGACAACCTGGTCTTTCCGCTCATGGCCCTGGGGGGAAAAGGGGTGATCTCGGTGGCCAGCAACCTGGTCCCGGATCGGATGAGCGCCTTCGTGAAGGCGGCGCTGGCGGGACGGTGGGAGGAGGCGCGGGAGTGGCACTACCGCCTCCTGCCTCTGTTCAAGGCCATCTTCATCGAAACGAACCCAATCCCCATCAAGGCCGCCATGGCCATGAAGGGGCTCCTGGAGGAGCGCTACCGCCTGCCCATGTGTCCCCTGGCGCAGGCCAGCAGGGACTCCCTGACCTCAGCTCTGCGGAAGCTCCAGGTCATCGGCTAGCCCGGCCAGACGGTCGGCCAGGGCCAGAAACCGCTCCACCGGCAGCGTCTCGCTGCGCAGCCCCGGATCGATCCCCTCGGCGTTCAGCGCCTCCATGAGGGCGGGCTGCCACTCGGGAGGGAACCCCGCCTGCAGGTTGTTGCGCAGGGTCTTGCGGCGAGCGGCAAAGGCCGCCCGCACCAGGCGCAGGAACAGCCCCCCCGGCGGGCGTTCCGCCCTGCGCCCCGGCGCGGTGAGGCGGGGCGCCAGGGTGAGGACCGTGGACACCACGTGCGGGGCCGGATAGAAGGAGCGCGGCTTGAGCTGCATCCGCTCCCGAACCCGGAAGGCCGCCTGACACAGCACGGAGAACGAGGAGTAGCTCTTGGTGCCAGGGCGGGCCGTCATGCGCGCTGCCAGCTCCCGCTGCACGGTGAACACCATGCGGCCCGCCGGGAGCCGTCCCTCGGCAAGCACTGCGATCAGGGCCGAGGCGGTGGCGTAGGGCAGATTACCCACGATCGCCGCGGGCGGACCGAACATGCCCAGCGCCCGGTTCCATACCCGCATCACGTCCCCTGCCTGCAGGACGAAGCGGGGGTCACCGCCGAACCGCCCCGCCAGATAGCGGGCCAGGCCGCGATCGATTTCGAAACCCACCAGCCGCTCCACCCGCGGCAACAGCAGCTCCGTGAGGCTGCCCAGCCCCGCACCCACCTCCCACAGCAGCTCACCGGGCTGAGGGCTCACCAGCTCGACGATCCTCAGCCTGGCGGAGCGGTTGATGAGGAAGTTCTGGCCCCACCGTTTCTTGAGCGTGACGCCCAGCTCCCGCAGGAGGTCGCAGATTCCGGCGGGGGAGTCGTGGTTCACGGCAGGGCCGCCGGCAGGGGGGGCCTGCCCTCCCGCCGCAGAAGGGAAAGCCCCAGGCCCGCCGCCGCCGTCAGCCCGGCGGCCAGCCACAATGGGTCCACCGCGAACAGGGACAGCGACGGAATGCGGCCGAACAGCTCCTGCACGGCCCGCAGCAGGCCCCCCGCCGTGCCCAGTACCAGGAGAAGCGCCCCCTCGGCCCAGGGAAGCGCCCCCACCGCCAGGAGGCCGATCCCGCCCCAAAGCATCACCGCCACCAAAGGCAGCGCGGCCAGCCCGGCCAGCACACCCCCGGGGTAGATGCGCCCGAAGTGGGCCAGCAGCAGTGGCGCGGTGAACAGCTGGGCGGAGACCCCGCAGGCCAGCGATTCACACAGCCAGCGCGGCAGCCACGGTCGCAGCCGCCGCGCCAGGGGCGGGCCTGCCACCACGATTCCCAGGATCGAGAGAAAAGACAGCTGGAAGGACAGCTCCAGGGCCGCCGGCGGGTCGGCCAGCAGGATCGCCGCGCCGGCAAGGCCCAGCAGGTTGAGCGGCTCGCCCCGGCGGTCAGCCACGGTGCCGAGGGAGGCTCCTGCCAGCATGATGGACGCCCGCGCCAGCGACGGCCGCCACCCCGCCACGAAGAGGTAGAAAAGCACCGCCGCCGCACCGGCGGCCGCGGCGGCTTTCTTGCCCGCCAGCAAGCGTGCCACGGCGAAGGGCAGCGCATAGACCATTCCGACGTGCAGGCCCGAAAGGGCCAGCAGGTGCAACAGCCCGCTGCTGCGGAAGCCCTCCATGGCCGCCGCCGGCAGACCGCGGCGGTCACCCAGCAGCAGCGCCGTCAGCAAGGCTCCGTCCTCCGGACCCGCCCTCGCCAGCCGGCGCTCCGCATCCTCGAGCAGCGCCGCCCGCCAGCGCTGCCACGGCCGCCGAAACCCCAAGGTCTGCAGTGAACGCCCGTACAGGACCTCCCCGGGCCCCGCCTGCAACGGCCCCTTCACCCGGGCGCCGGCTTGGCTGCCTGCGCCGCGGTGCAGCC
>CAZBDU010000077.1:0-25686 GCA_964490725.1 uncultured Spirochaetaceae bacterium
GAGGCTGGCGGTCAAGCGAGCGGCAGGCGGGGCGCCCCGCCTGCGCGTCCCGGCGCAGCCCGTCTGGCCCCCCGCCCGGGAGCCGGTCTACGTGTTGGCCGTGCCCGACCCTCTCCACACCGGGCGGGCGGTCCTGAGGCTGTACACCAGGGCGGCAGGGCAGTCCGGCCCGGGGAAGCTGCGCCCCCACGCTCCGGCGGTGGGCGATCTGTCCCTCCTGCCCGACGACGGCCAGCGCCGCATACTGGCGCTGCTGCGCGCGGCGGTGGTGGACCAGGGGGCGCGCCGCTACCGGCAGGCGGAGGACCGCATCCCGGAGTATCTGTTCCTGAGGGAGGACCTGCTGCGCATGCTTCTCCCGGAGATGTGCGCCGCCGGCGCCTTTGCTCTCAAGCTCACCGAGGGCGAGCGGTTCGAGCCGGTGCCGCTGGGGTGGGACGAGGGGCCGGCGTGGCAGTTCTGCCTGCAGGTCGAACCGGCCGGCCCGCGTGGCTCCCTGGCGCTGACCGGGGTCCTGCGCCGCGGCGGGCGGGCGGTGCCCCTTCGCGAACCCTACCTGCTGCTGGACTGCGGGCTGGTGGTGGGCCGTGAGGGGGTGGGCGTTCTGGAGGACTCCGGCGGCTTCTCCTGGATCGGCCTGCTGCGGCAGCGGGAGGCCATCCCGGTGCCGCGGGGGGAGCTCCCGGATCTGCTCCGCCGCCTGGCGGCGCTGCCGGCGCTTCCCCCCCTCCTTCTGGCCGACGAGCTGGGGGTGCGGGTGGAGCGACTGCAGCCGGCGCCCTTCCTGGAGGTCCGGGCGGGAGGGGGCGGGCGCCTGGAGGCGGAGCTTCGCTTCGACTACGGGGAGGGTCCCCTGCCGGCGGCGGAGGGCTTTGCCGGGCTGTACCGGGAGCGGGAAGGGCTGCTGAGGCTCTACGATCGGGGCGGGGAGCGGGCCGCCCGGGACCGGCTGGCGGAGCTCGGCCTGCGGCCTCTCGGCCCGGGGAGGCAGCGGCGTGAGCTGTACTCGCTGGCCGCGCAGCGGCTCGCCGACACGGTGGAGGAGCTGCTGGAGAGCGGTTGGCGGGTGGAGATCGACGGGCGCCTGCACCGCGGGGCCGGGCGGTTCTCCCTGCAGGTGCGCTCCGGCGCCGACTGGCTGGAGCTGCGGGGGCAAGTGTCCTTCGGCGAGCACCAGGTGGGGGTGCCCCAGCTCCTGCGGGCGCTGCGGCGCGGGGGCGGGGAGCTGCCGCTGCCGGACGGAAGCTTCGGGACCCTGTCCGAGCGCTGGCGGCGGCGATGGGAGCTTCTCGCGGGCCTGGGAGAAGCCCGGGGGGAAGCCCTGCGCTTCCAGCCTGCGCAGGCCAGCCTGCTGGACGCGCTCCTGGCCGAGCAGGAGCAGGCGCAGGTGGACGAGGGGTTCCGGCTGCTGCGGGAGCGGCTTTCGGGATTCCAGCGGGTGGAAGCCCTGGACGCTCCCCCCACCTTCGCGGGCAAGCTGCGCCAGTACCAGCGCGAAGGACTGGGCTGGTTCCGCTTCCTGGACGAGTTCGCCCTGGGGGGATGCCTGGCCGACGACATGGGGCTGGGCAAGACCGTGCAGGTGCTGGCCCTGCTGGAGGCGCTGCGCCTAGCCGCCGCGCCGGCAGGACGCAACGCCCGGCGGGCGGCCCCCCGCCCTGATGCACCCCCGGCCGGCCCCTCGCTGGTGGTGGTCCCCCGCACCCTGGTGTTCAACTGGAAACGCGAAGCCGCGCGGTTCGCCCCGCGCCTGCGGGTGCTGGACTACACGGGCAGGGCCCGCCCTCGTTCGCCCGAGGCGCTTCAGCCCTGGGACGTGGTGCTGACCACCTATGGAACCCTGCGCAACGACATCTCGGTGCTGCGGAGCGTGGCCTTCCACTACGTGATCCTGGACGAGGCCCAGGCGGTGAAGAATCACCGCACCACGGCGGCCCGGGCGGTGCGCCTGCTCCGGGGCCGGCGGCGGCTGGCTCTCAGCGGAACGCCGGTGGAGAATCACCTGGGCGAGCTCTGGAGCCTGTTCGAGTTCCTCAACCCGGGCATGCTGGGGGGGCTGCGGGTCTTCCAGCGGCATCTGGCGGGAGGGCGGGGGCTGGACGCTCATTCCCGCGCCGTGCTGGCCAGGGCGCTGCGGCCCTTCATCCTCAGGAGGACCAAGGAGCAGGTGGCGCCGGAGCTGCCCGAAAAGGTGGAGCAGGTGCTGTACTGCGAGCCGGAGCCGTGGGAGCGCCGGGCCTACCGGGAGCTGCGCGACGCCTACCGCCTCTCCCTCGCCCAGCGCATCGACGATGCAGGCTTCCCCGGGGCCGGCATGGACATCCTGGAGGCCCTGCTGCGGCTGCGCCAGGCCGCCTGCCACCCCGGCCTCATCGACCAGGCCGCACGCCGGCGGCCGGGCGCCAAGCTGGAGATGCTGCTGGAGCATCTGGAGGAGGTGCTCGCCCAGGGACGCAAGGCGCTGGTGTTCTCCCAGTTTACCACCCTGCTGGCCATCGTCCGGGATGCCCTGGAGGAGCGGCAGATTCCCTACGAGTACCTGGACGGCCGCGTGCGCAACCGCTCCGCCCGGGTGGAACGGTTCCAGAACGATCCGGGCTGCCCGCTGTTTCTGATCAGCCTCAAGGCGGGAGGAGTAGGAGTGAACCTGACCGCCGCGGAGTACGTGTTCCTCCTGGATCCCTGGTGGAACCCCGCCGTGGAGGCCCAGGCGGTGGACCGGGCCCATCGCATCGGCCAGAGCCGCACGGTGTTCGCCTACCGGCTCATCGCCCGCGGCACCGTGGAGGAGCGGGTGCTGGAGCTGCAGCAGGCCAAGCGGGAGCTGGCTGAATCCATCATCACGGCGGACAACCGGCTCATCGGCACGCTCACCCGCAAGGACCTGGAGCTGCTGCTTTCCTGAGGCGCGCCCGGACCCTGCGCCGCCCCCGCGCCCTACCGGCCCCGCTCACTCACCAGCGTTCGTAGCGGACCAGCTTCTCCAGGGGCTTTCTCTTTTTCTGTCCGGCCGTGTCCGCAGGGTATCCCAGCGGCGTGAACGCCACCGGCTCCACCGAGGCGGGAAGGGACAGGACCTCCCGGGCGGCGGCTGGGTCAAAGGCCCCGACCCAGCAGGTCCCCAGACCCAGCTCGGTGGCGGCCAGGATCATGTGGTCCATGACGATGGCCGCGTCCACGTCGCAGTAGTTCTTGCCGTCCCGCCGCACCCAGGTGCGGTCCGGGACGCTGCAGACCCCCAGCACCAGCGGCGGCTGCACGAACCAGTCGCGGCCGTAGATGCGGGCCAGCTCGCGGCGCCGTCCCTCGGTGCGGACCACCAGGAGGCGGAACTCCTGTCGGTTGGCCGCGGTGGGTGCCAGCCGGGCCGCCTCCAGCACGGCCTGCAGCGCCTCCTCCGGCACGGGATCCGGCTTGTAGGCGCGCACGCTGTAGCGTCTGGCGATCAGCTCCTGAAAGTTCATCTGTACCTCCTGGAAGGTGATGTCACCGCCAGGATAACGGCGGGCGCCGCAGCGGTCAAACTCTTCGAGCGGCTGGAGGGGCTGGAGGGGCTGGAGCGGCTGGAGCGCCGGCAGGCGCCGGCAGGCGCCCGGGGGAGCTAGCCGAAGGCGGGGATGCCCAGCTCCCGCCGCATCGCTCCGTAGGCCCGCTCCATCTCTCCGCGCTCGTCGGTCTGCCAGGGGTGGAACGAGGGGCTCAGGTAGGCCCGGATACGCGGCCGGATGGTGCGGAACAGCCCCTGCCGGCCCCAGTAGAAGCCGCGCATCCCGCCGCGGTGCTTCCTGTCGGCCAGCCCGTCCACCCACAGCAGGTAGCGATTGCGGAGGTACACGTTGATCCAGATGTCCAGGGTGATGAACAGGAAGGTCAGCACCCTGCGGGGGTAGCTCCCCGAGACGGCCTGGTAGAGGTCGTAGCACACCGCCTTGTGCTCTACCTCCTCCATGGCGTGGTAGAGCAGGAGGGTCTGGAAAGGCCTGGCCATGCCGGGCAGGAGGCGCTTCCTGCCGTGGACCAGCAGGTGGGCCAGGGTGGCGGTATAGTGCTCCGCGGCGGCCGTCATGCCCAGCCGGGTGCTGGCCGGAAGGTGCTCGCGCAGCCAGCGCCGCAGCCACCGCATCTGGGCGTCGTAGCGCTCCATGTGCCGGTAGCCCGTGGAGACCAGGGCGGCGTTCCAGCGTGTGTGCTGCAGGCTGTGAGCCCCCTCCTGTTGGAGAAACCGTTGGCAGTCTCTCTCCAGCCGCTGCGGAAGCGTTGCGCGGCTCTTCAACCGCTTCACGCCGTCCCGGGCGGCTTCAATGAAGAAGCGCTCTCCCTCGGGAAAGATCGCCTGGAGGGCGTTGAGGAAATGGGTGGCGATCGGGCCGTCCCTGTGCCAGAAGCGGTTCTCCCGCATGGGGGCCAGGTAGTCCAGATCCACTCTGCGCACGGTGATGGTCAGGTTCTGGGGCGTTCCTGCCCCGCGGCGGTTCATGGGGACTCCGTTCGCCCGCTGCCGGCGGCCGGCTGCGACGGCTCGGCCCGCTGCGCCTCGCCGCCGCGCAGCGAGCGGACCAGGGAGGAGACTCCGTGGATGAGAAACGCCGCCGCCAGCCAGTAGACCAGCAGCCTGTGGTAGAACAGCATCAAGGCCCCTGCGGCCAGGTAGAGCAGCCCCGTTAGCAGCAGGCTGATGCGAACGCGCGCCTTCATCTCTCCTCCTCTCGACAGGGCGCCCAGCACGTCGGTGAGCCCCTGAATCAGAAACAGCCCCGAAACCCAATAGACGGCGAATCCCGGCAGCAGCAGCACCAGGGAGCAAACCCCCAGGGAAAGCACTCCGGTGAAGGCCAGGGCGGCGCGCTCGCTGGTGCCGATCCAGCGGCTCAGCGCATCCGCCACACGCACCAGGAGCAGGTTGCGGGAGATCCCCTTTTCCAGGATGGCGCCGCTTCCGTGGCGCACCACGGTCTTTCTCATCTCGGACCAGAAGCCCGGGAAGAAGATGATGTTCAGGAACAGGGCGGCCAGCAGCAGGGTGAGCAGATAGGAGAGGCTGCTGTAGTAGTCTCCCCAGGTCAGCAGCAGCCCGATCTCGTCCATGAACAGCCCCAGACCGGCGCCGTAGAGCACCGCCTGCAGGCGCCGGGGCAGCAGGCGCGAGTCCACCAGGGCCATCCATCCGGCGGCTCCCATCAGCAGAATTCCGAAGTAGAAATGGTGGATGTGATAGCCGAAGAGGATGATGTTGCGGCCGATGTGGAAGCGCGCGTCCGGACGCAGCCCCATTTGGGCGGCCCGGGCGAACTCGGTGTGGGCCGCCCCCGCCAGGAACACGGACAGGCGGATGAACAGAAACGCGCCCAGGAAAGAGACCATGATGATGAATCGTATGCTCCTGCTCTGTCCGGACATCATGCCTGCCGCGGTGCGCGCCGCTCGCTTTCGGTTGACCCCGCGATTCGGCGCACAGTACATTACCTAGTATAGAAATAATCCGTAAAGGAGACCAGGATGGTTCGTCTCATCATCGGCATCGTCATCGGTGCCGTAGCCATCGTCTTCATTGCCCAGAATCCGGGCATGGCCGAGATCCGCTTCCTGGCCTGGACGCTCACCACGTCCCAGGCCCTGATGATGCTCCTGACCTTCATCGCGGGCATCGTGATCGGTCTGTTCGTGGGCACCGTGAGCAGACGGCGCCGCGTGCCGCGGCGATAGCCGCACGCCAGTGCCCTCCGCCGGCTAGCCGCCGCCTTCTCCCCTTCCCTTCTTCAGGCGCTGCCTCCTGCTGGCGGCCATGAAGTTCAGAACCATCACCAGGAAGATGATCACCCCCCACATGGCGATGGTGATGAAGGTGTTCACCCCGAGCAGATTCAGACCGCTGGAAATGGCCTGGAGGATCACCAGAGCCAGCAGAAGGCCGGGCACCGTCCCGGCGCCGCCGGTGGCGCTGGTGCCGCCCAGGACCGCGGCGAGGATCGTGAGCAGCAGGAAGGAGGAGCCGTAGCCGGCCTGCGCCGAGTTGTACTGGGAGATCATGAGAATGCCCGCCAGGCCGGCGTACAGGGCGGAAAGCATGTAGGTGCCCAGCAGCACCCGGGTGTTGCTCACCCCGGAAAACCTGGTGGCCACCGCGTTGGTGCCGATCATGATGAGCCGGAATCCGAAAGGGGTGGTCCGCATCAACACGTCCAGGACCAGGGCCAGAACCACCAGCAGCAGGAAGGCCATGGGCACCCCCGCCACCGTGCCGTTGCCCAGGAACAGGATCGCCGGCGGGAAGCCGGAGATGGTGCTTCCCCCGGTGACCGCCACGTTGAAGCCGCCGACCAGGATCTTGGTCCCCAGGGTGGCCAGGATCGGGGAGACTCCCACGGTGGTGATCAGGACACCGTTGGCCAGACCCACCATCGCCGCGGCGGCCAGCCCGGCCACAACGGCCACCAGGGTGAGGCCACCCGGGATCGACTGGCCGCCCCCCGCGCCGAGCACGAAGGCGGTGACGATCCCTGTCAGGTTGGCCGAGGCGATGATCGACAGGTCGATGCCGCCGGTGATCATGGTGACCATCATCCCCAGCGACAGCAGTCCGATGATCCCCATCTGGGAGCCCATGGACTGCAGATTGTTGAGGGTGAGAAACTGGCCGGGGCTGAGCGCCCACATGCCGAGGAACGCCACGGCCAGGATGACCGCCAGGATCAGGAGCTGGGTCTTCCTCACGGTGATTCCCCCTTTCCCTCCCCGGCCGCGCCGCCGCCCCGTCTGTTCTGCTCCAGCAGGACCGTCCTCAGCCCGAGCCTGCGCCGGTAGGCGCTGAAGCTGATGCTCACCAGAATGATCAATCCTACGAACAGGTCGTGCCAGTAGGAGGAGACGCGCATCAGGGTGAGGCCATTGTCCAGCACCGCGATGAGGGCCACCCCCAGGAGCGTCCCGGGCAGGGTGCCGGTCCCTCCGAAAAGGCTGGCTCCCCCCAGCACCACCATGGCGATCACGTCCAGCTCGTGCCCCACGATGGAGTTGGGCTCGGCCGCGCCGATCTCCAGGCCGTGCACGAACCCGGCGATGCCGCCCAGAAGGCCCATGAATCCGTAGATGAACATCTGCATCCCGAGGATGTCGAAGCCCACCCTGCGGGCCGCCTCGGGGCTTCCTCCGAGCGCGTAGATCCCCCGGCCCAGCTTGGTCCGGCGCAGCAGCAGCCAGGCGGCCACGATCACCACCAGCCAGATGAGCACCAGCGCGGAGAACCCGTAGGTGCCGCGGGCATCGCTCAAGGTGAACAGGTCCAGGGAGGCGAAGCGGTTGAACCACGCCGGAAAGGAGTGCAGGATGTTGCCGCTGGTGATGGTGATCAGCACACCGTAGTAGATGTTGAGCGTGGCGATGGTGGTGATGATCGTGGGGATGCGGAAGAAGTGGATGAACACGGCGTTGATCAACCCCAGAACCAGCCCCACCGCGGCCGCGGTGAGGAAGGCGGTGACGATATTGCCTCCGTGGGCGATCATGGTGGCCGCCATGATGTACTCGGCCACGGTGGCCACGGCGGTGAAGGAGATGTCGATCCCCCCCGACACCAGCACCACCAGAACCCCCACGGCCAGGATTCCCCAGAAGGAGTAGTTCTCCAGCAGCTGGAAGAGGTTTCGCAGCGTGAAGTAGGCGGGGTTGACCGCCGTGATCACCACGGAGGCCAGAACGATCACCAGCAGGACGTAGCTCTCCTGGTAGCGCAGCAGGCGTCTCAGGTGTTTCATGCTCTCATCCTCCTTTCCCGTTGGTGATGGCCCGCCGCAGCTCTTCCTCGCTCGCCGCCCCGCCGTCGAACCGGTCCGTGATCCGGCCCCTGCTCATGATCAGGATGTGGTGGCAGTTGTACAGCACCTCCGCGGCCTCGTCGGAGATGAGGATGATTCCCAGGCCCTCCCGGGCCAGCCTGTGGATCAGCTGGTGCACGCTCTGCTTGGCCGCGACATCGATTCCCACGGTGGGGCCGTTCAAGATGAGGATGCGCGGGCGGGTGGCCAGCCACTTGGCCAGCACCACCCGCTGCTGGTTTCCCCCGGAGAGACTCTGCACCGGGGTGTCCACCGAAGGGGCCTTCACCTCCAGCTCCTGAGTCCACCTCTCCATGGTCCGGCGGCTCCTGCGCCGGTCCACCAGCCCCAGCGCGGAGACCAGTCTGCCGATCACGGTGAGGACGATGTTGTTCCCCACCGATTGAGGGAGGATCAGCCCCTCGGTCATCCGGTCCTCCGGCACGTAGCCGATCCCCGCCTCCATCGCCGCCTGCACGGAGCCCGTCCTGGCCTTCTCCCCCTCGATCAGGATCTCACCGGCCCCGGGTTTGTTGATCCCGAACAGCGTCAGGGCAAGCTCGGTTCGACCGGAGCCCAGAAGCCCGGTGATGCCCAGGACCTCGCCCCGGTGCAGGGTAAAGCTCACGTCCCGGAACTCCCCCGCCCTGCTCAAGGCGCGCACCTGGAGCAGCGCCTGCCGTGAAGGCTCCCCGCGCCGCCCCGCCGCCTCCTCCACGGAGCTGCCGGTCATCAGCTCGCTCAGCCGGCGTTCGGTCACCTCCCCTACGGGGTAGGTGCCCACCTTGCGCCCGTCCCTGAGGATCGTGACCCGCTCGGCGATCCGCAGCACCTCGTCCAGCTTGTGGCTGATGAACAGCACCGCAATACCCCTGGACTGCAGGTCCCGGACCACCTCGAAGAGAGTGTCCACCTCCCTGCGGGTGAGGGCCGTGGTGGGCTCGTCCATGATGAGAAGCCTCACCTCCCTGGTGAGGGCCCGGCAGATGGCGACCAGCTGCTGGTCGGCCAGTGGCAGGTCGGCGACGCGGCTGTCCAGAGGGATGTCGATGCGGATGCGTCTCAGCGCCTCTGCCGCCACGCGCCGGATCTCCCTCCAGCTGACGAAGGCCCCCGGGGAGGCGATGGTCTGGCTGAGGGCGATGTTCTCCGCCACGGAGAGGTTCGGAAACAGGGAGAGGTCCTGGAAGATGACCGTGATGCCCCTGTGCACGGCGTCGATGGACCGGTAGCCGGGGATCTCCATGCCTTCCACCAGGATGCGCCCTCCCGGCTCGGGATGCTCCACCCCGCAGATGATCTTCACCAGGGTCGATTTCCCGGAGCCGTTTTCCCCGGCCAGGCAGTGGATCTCGCCCCTGTTGAGGTGAAAGTCCACTCCGTCGAGGGCCTGGACGCCCACGAAGCGCTTGCTGATCTTTTCCATGGCGAGGAAGGCCGCGGATTCTGCCATACCGGGTTTCTCCTTTGGCTCCTGGGGCGGGCGCAAGCGGCGAAGCCCCCTCAGGCGTCGGCGTACTGGCCGTAGGTCTTGAACTTCTCGATCATGGCCAGCATCTCTTCCTGGGGCAGGATGGCGGGGTCGCCGGAGAGCCTGGACCGGTAGTAGAGCTCTGCGGCGAACTCGATCTGCTCCACCACGTTGAAGGCGGTCTCCAGGTCGGCTCCGCCGGTCAGGAGCCCGTGGTTGGCCAGCAGGACCGCCTTGCGGTCGCGCATGGCCTGGAAGGCGTTCTGCGCCAGCTCCGCGGTCCCGTAGGTGGCGTAGCGGGCGCAGCGCACGTTGAGCCCGGCGTGCGCCACCAGATAGTGGACCGCCGGGATCTCCCAGTGGAGGCAGGCCAGAACGGTGGCGAAGGTGGAGTGGGTGTGGATCACCGCGTCGATGTCCTCCCTGCCCAGGTACAGCGCCCGGTGCATGAAGTATTCGCTGGAGGCCACCCGTTCCCCCTCCAGCACCCTCTTCTCCATATCCATGACCAGGATGTCCCGGGGCGTGATGGCGAGGTAGTCCATGCCGCTCGGGCTGAGCGCCAGGATGCCCTCCTGGCGCCGGTAGATGCTCAGGTTGCCGCCGGTTCCCCGGGTCAACCCCTTCTCCGCCAGCTTTCTGCCGTACCGGACGATGGTGGATCGTTCCTCTTCCAACAGCATATTGCTCACCTCTTCTCGTTTGATGTCGGCCGCTCCGCGCTGGCGGAGCGCCCGAAGGTATCCCGGAGCCTCTCGTACAGCTCCAGGAAGAGCCGATACCGGTCTTCATAGATCCCGGTGCCCTCGGGAACGGCCACGGCCTCCCCCGGGCCGGCCATCCGGGCCGCCTCCTCCTCGAGGGAAGGGTAGATGCCCAGGGCGTTGCCGCAGAGCAGGATGTTGCCCAGGTTGGCCGTGTCCGCCTGGGCCGCGGTGGAAAGCGGCCTGTTCAGAATCCCGGCGAGGATCTCCAGCCACCGCCGGCTTCTCAGGCCTCCGCCCACCGCCGTGATCCGGGCGATCGGCAGGCCCAGAGACTCCAGGGTCTCCACGTTGTTGCGGAGCGCGTAGCTCACTCCCTCCATGATCGCCCTGACGAAGTGGCCCTTGCGCATGGACAGGCCCACCCCGTAGAAGACTCCCCGGGCCCGGGGATCCCAGTAGGGGGTGCGCTCGCCGTTCAAATAGGGCAGGAAGATCAACCCTTCCGAGCCCGGGGGGACCTTCCCCGCCTCGGCCTCGTAGCGGGCGAACGGATCCGGCCCTCCCTGCCCGCCGGTGCGGTCGAAGGCGGCGCGGAACCAGTCGAGTGACTCGCCGGCTGTCTGAGTGATGCCCAGCAGCACCCAACGGTCCGGCAGGCAGTAGCTCCAGCAGAGCGTGCGCCGCAGGGGATCCGGGACGGGGCGGTCCGAGCACAGCGAGACCACGCCGGCGGTGCCCACGATCAGCGTAGCCTGTCCGGGGTGGACCATGCCCGCCCCCAGGGCCGAGGCGGAGTTGTCCGAGCTGCCGTTGACTACGGGGGTGCCGGCCCGGATCCCGGTGGCCCGGGCGGCCTGGGGCGTGACCCGGCCGATCAGCTCCCCCGAGGGCAGCGCCTCGGGAAAGCGCGAGCGGGGGATCCCGAAGAGGCGAAACAGCTCTTCGGACCACTTCCTGCGCGCCACGTCGAACAGCAGCGTACCGCTGGCCTCCGAGTAGTCCATCACCGCCCTGCCTGTGAGCAGCAGCTTGAGGTAATCCTTGGCCACCAGGACGGTCTGGACCGTCCGCCACAGCTCCGGCTCGTGCTCCATCACCCAGCGTACCTGGGGGGCCGTATAGGTCGTGGTGGCGGCATTGCCGGACTCGCGGAAGACCAGCTCCCGAGCCTCCGCCCGTCCCTGCAGCGCCTCCACGATGGGCGCGGAGCGCTGGTCCATCCAGAGGATGGCCGGCCGCAGCACCCGGCGGTCCCGGTCCAGGTAGACCTGCGTGTGCATCTGGCCGCAGATGCCGACGCCGGCGGTGGCCGCGAGCTCCGCGGGGTGCTCCGCCTGGAGGCTGCGGCAGCCCTCCACCACGGCCTGCCACCAGCGGCCCGGGTCCTGCTCGGCGTAGCCCTCCTGCGGGCTGAGCACCGGGTAGCCCGCGCTGTGCGCGCCCACCAGCCGGCCGTCCAGCCGGAAGAGTGAAGTCTTGGCCGCCGTGGTGCCGATGTCGATGCCCAGAAGGGTGTCCAAAACGCCTCGCCTCCCCCAACGCTACTGCCGCTTGCCGGGAGGGGAGGGGATGGCCCGGCGGGCCATCCCCTCTTTCCAGGTACCCCGAGGGGGGGCCTGCCTCAGAAGGACATGTACTTGTCGATGTCGTCCCTGTTCACGTAGATGATGCCGTTGTAGCGCAGCACGTCCTTCTTCAGCGTGACCTTCCCGATGTGCGGGATGTCCATGTCATTGGTGATCTTGCCCCCGTCCAGGATTTGCTTGGCCAGCCAGGTCATTCCATACCCGCCCCACTTGGGATCCCAGGCGATCCCTTCGGTGATGGAGCCGTCCTTGATGTACTGGGCAGCCTGAGAAGGCACTACCGTGCCGACGATGAAGACCTTACCGACGTTGCCGGTCTGCTGGAGGGCCTGTGCTGCGCCCAGCGGTCCGAGGCTGCCGAACCCGATGATGCCTTTGAGGTTGGGGTAGGCGGCGAGCAGGTCGAGGGTGGCCTGCTTGGCCTTCTGCTGATCCTCGCCGACGGGAAGACGCTTGGTCACCAGGTGGAGGTTGGGATACTTCTCCCTGGCATACTTCAGCCCGGTGTCGGCCCAGAGGTTGTGCAGGGGAACGGTGAGGCTGCCCACGAAGATGGCGTAGTCGCCGGAGTCGCCCATGTACTTGACCAGCCGATCCCAGAAAGCCTTGGCGAACTCCTGGTTGTAAATCTGCTCCAGGTCCACGTTGGCGTCGGGCTGGCCCGGAGACTCGGTGGTGACCACCACCACGCCCTGCTTCTGGGCGCGCTGGAACGCCGGCACCAGGGCTTTGGCGTCGTCGGGATCCACGCAGATGGCGTCCACGCCGGCGCTGAGCGCGTCGTTGACCACCCGCACCTGGTCGGCTGCGCTGGCGGTGGTGGGCCCCTGGCCGTAGGCGTCCACTCCCAGCTCCTTGCCGGCCTCCTTCACGCCCTGGTCCATCCGGTTGAACCAGGGCTCGCCGGTGACCTTGAAGACCGTGGCGATCTTGTATGTCTTCTTGGCCGGGGTGCTCTCCCGGGAGCCGCCGGCGAAGGCGGTCGCCACGGACGCCATGAACAGCGTCGCGACGATGGGAACCGATAGCTTCTTCATCAGAAAGCCTCCTCGCGCCCCTCGGGGGAGGCGCTTCGTACTGGTTTTGATTTCTAGAAGTTAGGGAGGGAGGATTACACGGCGCTTACGAGGCAATTACAGAACTGAAAGAAAGCGGGAGAAGGGGCCGCTGCCGGCCCGCTCCGGCGCCGCCCGCGGCGAGGCTGCCCCCGCCGGGGCCGCCGCGGGAGGCGGGCCGGGTCTCCTTTACTCGGGGACCCTCCCGGCCGAAAAGTAACTATCGCCGCCATGAGTAACTGTGCCAGGTCGAAACGCTCAGGTCCCGCCTCGCCGAGAGGGCGGAAGCTGCCGCGGCTGCGCGCCCTCGCCGTGGGCGCCGGATTTCTGGCGCTGCTCGCCGCGCTGGTGATCTGGCACGACAGGGCCGCCTCGCTGCTGTTCTTCTGGCTGCCCCCGTGGGCCCGTCACGTGGCCGTCCTCGTCGCCGGCGCGGCGGTGTTCGTGGCGGCCTTCCGCCTGCTGGTGGTGGGGCGCCTGCCGCGCCTCTACGAGCTTCTCCAGAGACGGCTGGGCGCTCTGTCGGCGGGGGGCCTCGCGGAGGTCAGGGATGCGGATGTCGCCAGGAGGCGGATCGTGGCGGTGTCGCTGGGCTCCATGCTGGCGGCGGCCGCGCTCATGACCGGCTACGAGCTCATCAAGCAGGCCTTCTATCCGGACATCACGGTGTGGGAGTCGCACCTGTTCACGATCTTCTTCGCCTCCTTGAGCGCGCTGTTCATTGCTTACGTGGCGGCGAGCTTCCAGGCCTCCGCCGTGGACAGCCTGCTGCGGGCGGGGAGCCGGTACCGGGGGCTGTTCGAGAACTCGCCGGGGGCGCTCCTGGAGGCCGACGGCGCGCTGCTCCGCGAACGGCTGGCTTCCCCCCCGGCGCACGGCGCGGCCGGCGGGCGCCGGCGGGCCGGAGCCGTCCCAGGGGCTCGCAACCTGCTGGAGCTGGTGCGCCTCACCGACGCCAACCAGCAGGCCCTCCGCCTCCTGGGAGCTGCCGACAAGGAGCGGCTCCTGCAAAGGGGGCTGGCGCCCTTTCTGCTGCCGGCGTCCCTGCCGCCGCTGCGGGAGGCCCTGGCGGGGCTGACTGCAGGCCGGCGCACCCTGAGCGGAGAGATCACGCTGCGGGGCCGCTCGGAGGAGCCGTTGGAGCTGGAGTTCCGGCTGGCCGCGCTGGAGGCCCGGGAGCAGGGCTGGCCGCTGCTCCTGTCGCTCACGGACGTGGGCGCCCGCAAGGAGGCGGAACGCGAGCTGCGCCGCTCCAACGAGGAGCTGCGCCGGTTCGCGGGCCACCTGCAGTCGGTGCGGGAGGAGGAGCGCTCCCGCATCGCCCGGGAGGTCCACGACGATCTGGGCCAGAAGCTCACCGCTCTCAAGATGGACGCCTTCATGCTGGGGCGGGAGCTGCCGCAGGCCGACCGGCAGGCCCTGGAGCGGTTGGGCTCAATCCTGGCCCTGGCCGACGGGGCCATCCAGACGGTGCAGCGGATCAGCACGGAGCTGCACCCCAGCCTGCTGGACTCGCTGTTCCTGTCCGCGGCGGTGGAGTGGGAAGCCGGGGAGTTCCAGAGCCGCACAGGAATCCGCACCGAGGTCATCCTGGACCCCGCGGAGATCGTGCTGGACCGGGAGCGTTCCACCACGGTGTTCCGCATCTTCCAGGAGGCCATGACCAACGTGGCCCGGCACGCCCAGGCCACGCAGGTGCAGGTGCTCCTGCGGCGCGAGCCCGCGCGGGTGATCCTGCGGGTCTCGGACAACGGTGTGGGCATCGGGGCTGAAGAGGCGGCCGCCTCCGATTCCATGGGCTTGATCGGGATGCGGGAACGGTGCAGGATCTGGGAGGGGAGCCTGGAGCTTCGGGCTCCGGAGGGCGGCGGCACGGAGGTGCTGCTGGTGATTCCTCTTCCGGAAGAGGCGGGACAGCGTTGATACGGGTGTTTCTGGCGGACGACCACACCATGGTGCGCAAGGCCCTGGGACAGCTTCTGGGCGGGGAGGGGGACATCTGCGTGGCCGGCGAGGCGTCCGACGGCGAGGAGGCCATCGGCAAGATCCGCCAGGGCCGCTACGACGTGGCCATCCTGGACCTGTCCATGCCGGGCAGAAGCGGCCTGGAGCTCCTCTCCACTTTGCGGAGCGAGCGTCCCACCCTTCCGGTCCTGGTGCTGAGCATGCACCCGGAGAAGCACTTCGCCCTCCGCATCCTCAAGTCCGGCGCCGCCGGCTACCTGTCCAAGTCCGCCCCGCCGGAGGAGCTGCTGGCCGCGGTGCGCAGGGTGGCGGGCGGCAAGAGATATCTCAGCGCCTCCCTGGCCGAGGAGCTGGCGCTCTCCCTGGACGGAGAGGCGCCGGCCGCCCCCCACACGCGCCTCTCGGAGCGAGAGTTCCAGGTGATGATGCTCACCGCCGCCGGCAAGTCCCCCTCGGCCGTCGCCGCGGAGCTGTTCCTGAGCGCCAAGACCGTGAGCACCTACCGCGCCCGCATCCTCGCCAAGCTCGACCTGGAGAACACGGCTCAGCTGATCCAGTACGTGTACGAGCACGGACTGAACCTGTAGCCGCAGGGGCTCCCCGTAGGGCTCCGTCCTACAGCCGTAGGGCGCATCCCACACTCGAATAGGCTCTGTTCCCACAGACTCTTGCGGAAAGCGCCGACGGAGAGCCCTGCCCTCCCGCGGCACAGTTGTCTGCGATGATCGCGGACAGCAAGGCCTCCGGCGCCGGGGGACGCCCGCTGCGTCTCTGCGTGGTGGAGGACTCTTCAGAGATCAGGGCGCGCCTGCGGGCCCTGGTAGCGGGGCTTCCCGGCGTGGAGCTGTGCGGAGAGGCGGGCAGCGTGGCGGAGGCGGCGGAGCTGGTGGGCAGCCTGCGTCCGGACGCCATGATCCTGGACCTGCGCCTGCCCGACGGCAGCGGCGCGGAGGCGCTGCTGGCCCTGCGCGGGCTGCCGCACCCGCCGCGGGTGATCGTGTTCACGCAGTTCGCCTCGGAGCGGCTCTGCGAGATGTGTCTGCGCCTGGGGGCGCACTACTTCCTGGACAAGTCGAGGGACCTGGCGGCGCTGCCAGGGCTGCTCGGCCGCCTGACCGACACGGCCGGGGCGGACGGCGCAGCCTCCGCTGCGGCCGCCCGGTAACGGGCTCAAGCCTGAAGCGCAAGGAGGACGGAGATGGAGAAGAGGGGTATGTTTTCGATCCAGGCCAAGCTCCTGGTGGCTGGCCTGGCCATCATCGCAGCCCTGGGGGTGCTATGGCTGGTGACCATGCTGTACTTCGTGGGGCTGAACCAGAAGGCCAACCAGGCCAAGGTGCTGGCGGAGGACGTGCTGGTACAGACCCTGGAGGCGCGCAAGTCGGAGAAGGACTTCATGCTCAGGGAGCTCACCAACGGTGAGTTCTACCAGAGCGGCAAGTCCTCCTACCTGGACAAGCACGCCCAGGCGATCGCCGCGGTCCGGGAGGGCATGTCCTCCCTGGACGCCCTGGGCCAGGTGGGCCACGAGGAGCTGGCCAGCCTTTCGGCGGCTCTGAACACCTACGAGAGCTCCTTCGCGGACCTGGTGGCCGCCTACCGGGATATCGGCTACGAGGACTGGGGGATCCAGGGAAAGTGGCGGGCGGCGGTGCACTCCGTGGAGGCCAGCCTGGAGGGGACGGGCCAGCTCGCCCTGCTCGCGGAGATGCTGCAGCTGCGCCGCGACGAGAAGGACTACCTCCTCAGGGGGGATGAGAAGTACGTTACCGCGGTGCGGGAGGACCTGGCGCGCCTCCGGGAGGACTCCCAGCGCCTGTTCGGGGCCTCCGAGAGCCGCGGAGTGACGGCCGCGCTGGCCGAGTACGAGACGGCCTTCAACAGCTACCTGCAGGGCGAGCGCAGGATCGGCATGACCGAGGAGCAGGGGCTCCAGGGCGCCATGCGCGACGCCGTCCACCAGGTGGACCCGCTCATCCAGGAGGTCATGGCCGCCGCCTCCGCCCGCAGCGACCGGGCCTACTCGAACCTGGTGCTGGCGGTGCTGGTGATCATGGCGGTGGGGGTGCTGTTGGGCGTGCTGGTGTTCTTTGCGATCGCCCGTTCGATCTCCAGGCCCATCAACCACGTGGTCGGGATCATGGAGAAGATGGCCGGCGGGGACCTGACCAGCACCATCAGCGAGCGCATGGCGCGCCGCCGTGACGAGGTGGGGCTGCTGCTGGCCAGCCTGAAGAACATGTTCGAGCGCCTGAGCCAGATCATCCGCGAGGTGCGCACCGGGGCGGACAACGTGGCCTCCGGCAGCCAGCAGATGAGCAGCACCTCCGAGGAGATGAGTCAGGGCGCCACCGAGCAGGCCGCCTCCGCGGAAGAGGTCTCCTCGTCCATGGAGGAGATGTCCTCCAACATCAAGCAGAACGCGGAGAACGCCCTCCAGACCGAGAAGATCGCCCTCAAGGCGGCCGAGGACGCTCAGGACAGCGGCTCGGCTGTGAACGAGGCGGTGACCGCCATGAACGAGATCGCCGCCAAGATCTCGATCATCGAGGAGATCGCCCGGCAGACCAACCTGCTGGCCCTGAACGCCGCCATCGAGGCGGCCCGGGCGGGAGAGCAAGGCAAGGGCTTTGCCGTGGTGGCCTCGGAGGTGCGCAAGCTCGCCGAGCGCAGTCAGGCTGCGGCGGCGGAGATCAGCGAGCTGTCCGGAAACACGGTGTCCATCGCCCAGCGGGCCGGCGAGATGTTGAACCGTCTGGTTCCCGACATCAAGAAGACCGCCGAGCTGGTGCAGGAGATCAGCGCCGCCAGCAACGAGCAGAACTCCGGGGCGGACCAGATCAATCGGGCCATCGCCCAGCTCGACGAGGTGATCCAGCAGAACGCCTCGGCCTCCGAGGAGCTGGCCTCCACCTCCGAGGAGCTCTCCAGCCAGGCCGAGCAGCTGCAGGCCAGCATGGAGTTCTTCAAGATCGATGGCCACGAGCGGCGCATGCTGACCTACGTCTCCGGCCACGGCGGCGGCAGGCCGGCGGCCGCGGGGCACGCGGCATCGGGGCCGCGGGCAGGCACCGGGACTGCCGGACACCCGGTCGGCGCAGAGGCAGGCCGGCGGCCGGCACCGGGCGGAGGCAACGGCTCGGAGCGGGGCGCCAGGACCGGTGTGACCCTGCTCACCGAGAAGGAGGAGCGCAAGGAGGACAGCGATGCCGAGTTCGAGAGCTTCTGAGGCGGGCCTCCTGGAGGCCAACAGCGGCGGCGAGGTGGCGGCCGTGGCAGAGCTCAGCCAGTACCTGACCTTCTGCCTGGCCGAGGAGACCTACGCCCTGAACGTGGCGCGAGTCCTGGAGGTGCTGGAGCTGAGCCGCATCACCCGCATTCCCCGCACGCCGGAGCACCTGCTGGGAGTGATCAACGTTCGCGGCAAGGCGGTGCCCGTGGTGGACATGCGGCGCAAGTTCGGAATGACCGTCGCGGAAGCCACCGTGGACACCTGCATCGTGGTGCTGCAGGTGGTGGCCGACGGCGAGCCGGTCACCCTGGGCGCCATGGTGGACTCCGTGCGCGAGGTCATAGACCTGCCCGACGAGGAGCTCGAGCCCGCCCCCACCATCGGCACCGGGATGCGGGTGGAGTTCATCAAGGGGATGGCCAGGGCGGGGGAAGCCTTCGTCATGGTCCTGGAGATCGACCGCATCTTCTCCGAGGCGGAGCTGAGCGCGGTGCGGGAAAGCCTGGCAGCGGAGCCAGGCGAGAGCTGAAACGCCTCAAGCGGGGGGCGCCGCTGCGGCGTCCCCCCGGGCATTCTCCGGGGCCCCCGGCGAATCGGGCTACAGCAGCCGGCCGGCCTTGATTTCCAGATAGGCGTTTGCCAGGGCGGGGGCGAGCTCCCGGGGCAGGCTGTCCAGGCACAGCGCGCCCTCCGCCCGCAGCCTCTGAAGCTGTCCGGACCTGCGCTGCAGGAAATCGTGGGCGGCCGCCAGGCGCAGCGCCGTGTCCAGATCCTCGACCTCCGTGTCCAGGGCCCGGTCCAGCGCCTCCTCGCGCAGGCTGGCGAACAACACCAGGTGGCGGCGCCTCACCAGGGCCAGCACGTGGGCCAGGTTCTCCGGCTGCTGGTCGCTCAGATTGGAGACCAGCACGATCAGGGAGCGCCGTCTCACCCGCCGGGCGCAGTCTTCCAGCGCCTGGGCCAGGTCGGAGGCAAACACCGACGGCTGGATGTCGTAGGTGGCCTTCAGCAGGGCGTTTACCGTGCCGATCCCCTTGCGGGCGGCCAGGTGGCGCTCGGTTCCGCCGAAAGTGCTCAAACCCACGCTGTCCCCCTGGCGCAGCGCGATGTGGGCCAGGAGCAGCACGGCGTTCAGGGCGTGGTCGAAGTGGGACAGCTCCCCGTCCCGCGAGCGCATGCGGCGGCCGCAGTCCAGCAGCAGCACCACCCGCTGATCCTGCTCGTCCTGGTACTCCGCGGAGATCAGCTTCAATCGCCGGGAGGTGGCCTTCCAGTTGATCTGGTTTGCCGAGTCCCCGTGACGGTAGTCACGCAGCTGGTGGAACTCCAGCCCCGCCCCCCGGCGCGGGTGCGGGTGGATGCCCAGCCGCGCCACCCGGTTGCCCGTGGCCATCAGCGTGTAGCGGGCCAGGGCGCGGAAGTTCGGATAGACCCGCACCGACTCCGCCCGGGCGCCGCGCACCCGGCGCTGCCACAGCCCCAGGGGCGAGCTCATCCAGGCCGCCACCGGGCCGAAGCGATGGTCGCCCCGCTCGGTGGGGGTAAGCAGGTAGCGCAGCCTGGTCTCCCCCCGGGCGGGGAGGCGAGCCGGGAGCGGCAGCCCATCGGCGCGGAAGGCGGGGGGGTGATGGTCGTGGACCAGCAGGCGGCGGGAGCGGGCGCCGGAGTGGGCGATGCGCAGCTCCACCGCAGAGGTCACTCCCAGGGCCAGCACCTTCTGGCAGCGGCGATCCATGGCCGGGGCGGGAAGCAGGGCGGCCCAGAGGAGGTCGGCCAGCAGCAGCGCCAGCAGCAACGCGCCGCAGGCACCCCACCCCCAGAGGGAAAGCCCGGCCAGCACGGTCACCGCCGCCGCTGCGCTCCACAGGGACAGCAGCAGGAGCAGCCGCGGAGTGGCTCTCATTGCCGTGGAGCTTTCACCGAATCCAGCACCTCCAGCAGGATCTCGTCCGCCCTTCTGCCCTCGATCTCCAGCTCCGGCGACAGGGAGAGTCGATGCCTCAGGCAGGGCAGAGCGACCTGCTTGAGATCGTCGGGGATCACGAAATCCCGTCCCTCCAGCAGCGCCCACACGCGGGCGGCGCGGATCAACGCCAGGCTGCCTCGCGGCCCCGCCCCGGTGGCCACCCCGGGCCAGACGCGGGTCTCCTGCACGATGCGCACCGCGTAGTCCACCACCTGCCTGTCGGTCCTGATCCGGGACGCCGCCTCCTGGAGCGCCACCACGTCGCTCACCCCGGCGACGCGCTGGACGCTCTCCAGGGGAAGGGAATCCCCGATCCTCCCTCCGGTGACCCGCTCCACCATGGAGGCCTCCTCCTCCACGCCGGGGTAGCCGATCTGGATCTTGAGCAGAAAGCGGTCCAGCTGGGCGTCCGGGAGGGGGTAGGTGCCCTCGTGCTCCAGGGGGTTCTGGGTGGCCAGGGTCATGAAGGGAGGCTCCAGGGGGATGCTCTCCCCCTCCAGGCTCACCTGCCGCTCCTGCATCACCTCCAGCATGGCCGCCTGGGTCTTGGCCGGAGCGCGGTTGATCTCGTCCGCGATGAACAGGTTGGTGAAGACCGGGCCTCTGCGGGTCTCGAAGACTCCCCGCTGGAGATTGAACAGGACGTGCCCGGTGATGTCGCTGGGCATCAGATCCGGGGTGAACTGCACCCGGGCGGAGCTGCCGCCGAAGCTCCTGGCCAGCGCCCGCACCAGAAGGGTCTTGCCGAGCCCCGGCAGGCCCTCGACGATGAGGTGCCCGGAGGCCACCAGGGCGATCAGCACCAGGTCGATCACCTGCTGCTGCCCCACCATGCTCTTTGAGATCTCGCGGCGGATCGTCCTGGCAGTCTCGGCCAACCGCGGGAGCTCCCCCTGAACCGGGTGTTCCTGCTCGCTCATAGGCTCGATCGGATCCTTTCCAGTGCGGCCACCGTCCGGATGAACCGTTTCTCGTCCCGAAGGGCTACGGCTCCTTCCCTGCCGGCCGCGATCTTCAGCTCCTCGAGCTCCCGGCCGCTCAGGCCGCAAAGCTCCGCCAGCCGCTCCGTCTGCCCGGCCGCGCCCAGCCGGGTCCAGGAGGGGTGTCGCCGCAGGAGGGTCTTCCAGAGGGTGCGGCGCATCCCTTCCACCAGAGCGCCTGCCTGTCCGTGGCGCCAGAGGAAGCGCCCGCTGGCGTCCAGATGCTCCAGCAGCCCCCGGCGGGGCGGCTCCTGCGGGGCGGCGGGCGGGGCCAGCCGCGGGGCGGCAAAGCCGATCAGCGCGGCGATCAGGGCCGCCAGGCTGGCCAGAAGGGGCCAGCCGTGCCGCAGGATCAAGGCCGTCAGGGGAGGGTACTCCTCCCCGTACACCAGCAGCACCCGGCCGCCGGCGGCCGGCCCGCCGGCCAGGAACCAGAGCAGGGCGGCGTTGTCGCCGGCGCCGATGCAGTCGTTGGCCATGAAGCGGCCTCCGGCCAGCACGGTGATCACCCCCCGCCCGTGTGCGAGCCGCAGCAGCCTGGGCCGATTCGGCGGCGTCCTCAGGAAGGCTTTCCCGCCCCCGTCCACCAGGCTCACTCCGATGTCCAGCCCCACCGCGAGCGCCTGGGGCTGCCCCTCCCTCTCGGAGTCCGGCAGCTCGATGCGGAGCAGCTTCGGACAGGGGCCTGCCCACTCCTCCTGCGTCCCGGAGACTGGACGGGCCTGGACGCCGAAGGGGGCGAGCAGCGGGTCCTCCTGCGCCGCATCCTCCTGCGGGTCGGCGGCCAACACCACCAGGCTGCCTCCGCGTTCCACCCAGTCCAGCAGCTCCCGGGACAGCTCCGTCGGGAAGACCCGGCGGGAAACCGGCACGATCACCGTCCCCGGGGGGTCCGGCAGCGGGCTCAGCCCGGAGGGGCCCTCCAGCGGGCTCACCGTCAGGCCCAGCCGCTCCAGGAGCAGCGCCGCCGCCAGGAAGTCGTTCCCCATGGCCTCCGGCCCCGGGCCGGCGAAGACCTGTTTGCTCTCCCGGCGGAAGCCGGCCAGAAAGGCGGCGGTCAGGAGGCCCAGAACCCCCAGCGTCACGGCGGCACCGAGGGCGCTCCTACCCCCGGCTCGCACGGCCGTCCTCCACCAGTGTCCCGCTCAGCTCGCAGAGCTCCCGGAAGGCCGCCTGGCTCACCGGGCGCTGGGCGTAGGCCTGCTGGAGCCAGAGCCGGGCCACCTTCTCCAGCAGGCCCGCCAGCTCCTCCCGCCCCCCGCCGGCCAGGGAGCGGCGGGTCCGGGCCACACACTCCGCCTCGGTTGCGCTGTCGGGGATCTCCGCCCCCCCGGCCCGGACCAGGTGCATCAGGGTGCCGCGGTACAGCAGGCTGAGGGCCGCGCGGGGCTCCCCGGCGCGCCAGCGCCGTTCGGCCGCCTGGACCCAGTCTCGCGGAAGCGGCTCCTCCGGCGGCCCGGCCGTGCCGGCCTGCTCCTCTTCCGCGCTCCCCCGGCCCCCCGGCGCGCCCCCGGGCCGCCGCCCGGAGCGCAGGGCCAGGAGGTAGAGAATCGCGATCAGCGCCCCGCCGCCCAGCACCCAGGGTGCGGCCCGTGACAGCCACGCCGCCACGCCGGAGAGAGCTCCCGGACCGTCGTGCTGGGAGCTGCGGCGCCTCTGCCCGGTCTGCCAGCGGGGCACCCAGACCGTGCGCTGCTCCCAGCGGCCGAACTGCTCTCCGGCCAGGACCTCCCGCACCGCTTCCTCGATTCGGGCCCTCCCCGCCGGCTCCGCCCCGGCCGGCTCCTGGGCCCCGGAGCCGGGTGCCGCCTGGGCGTGCGCGGGGATGGCCCCCGCCGCCAGGCAGAGCAGGAGCAGCGCCGGCAGGGCGGCGCCCCTCCTCCTGGGCGGGCCGATCCGCTCCGCCAGCCTGCGGAAGACCAGCTCGATGTCCCACCCCTCCAGGTTGATGCGGCGGTTGATGTACAGGCCGAATCCTGCCGCCACGCAGAAGGGTTCCACGAACACAGTGGCCAGCACCAGCAGCCAGTAGCCCGCCGCGGGGCTGAGGCTGGAGGGGTCCGTGAACAGGATGAACATGGACTCCCGGAAGGAACCCGAGCCCAGCATCACGTCGAAGAAGACGTACAGGCCGTAGGCCAGGAAGAAGGTGAACAGCTGGCAGACCAGGGCCAGAAGGGCGGCCACGAGCCTGCCGGAAGCGGCCACGGCGGCGGTGCGCCTGGAAAGCGCACGGCCCCGGAGGCCCTCCAGCTGGCGGACCGGCGCGGTGTAGTAGCGCCAGGGCGCCAGGCGGCGATAGGAGAGGTCCCCCGCCAGGTGCGCGCCCACGAAGCGGGGAATCTCCAGCAGCGAGGACAGGGAGGCCCCCTGCCCGAAGAGCGCCCTGCTGATGAAGAACAGAGGCAGGCGGTCGTACAGCGGCTTCAGCCACCAGAAAAGGGCCGCCGCAATCAGAGGCTGGCCCGGCAGGGTGAAGAACAGCAGCGCAGCCGCCGGCAGGCTCGCCGCCGCCAGACCCGCCTCCAGGGCGGGGAACCAGCGGCGGGCGCAGGCGAATCCCAGGTCGATCGCTTCCAGCTCCGTGCGCTGCCTGATGGCCACGGTGACGCTGCGGTAGTCCATCTGGCTAACGGCCGCTCAGCAGAAAGTAGCAGGACAGGCCCGCCCACCAGGACAGGCTGAAGGCGTACTTGGCGGCGGCGGGAAGCGGCAGCGGCGACCAGAACGCCTCGGTCAGCGCGGCCAGGCTCAGCATCACCGCGGCGCCGTACAGGAGGGGCAGCACGCGCCGGGCGGTGCGCCGCAGCGACTCCCCCCGGCGCAGCCTTCCCGGGGCGATCAGCGACCAGCCCAGCCTCAGCCCGCACACTCCCGACAGGACGATCGCCGTGAGCTCCAGCGCGCTGTGGCTGGCGACGAAGCCGAAGAAGGTGCCGCCGTAGCCGATGCGGACCAGGTGTCCGGCGGCCGCCCCCAGGTGCACGCCGTTGTACAGAAGGAGGAAGATGCTGCCGATCCCGAAGAGCATTCCCCCCGCGAAGACGCGAAAGGCGATGCTGAGGTTGTTGAGGATGTAGAAGCCGAACATGGCGAAGCGGGAGCCCTCCGCCATGGGCTTCAGGAAGTGCTCGGAGCCCGGGTCGTACATCGCCTCCAGCTGCCGGACCTGCTGGCCGGACATCACCGAGTAGACCAGAGTGGGATGCGACTGGATGAGGAGGGCCGTCAGCAGCATGGTTCCCAGGAGCAGCACCATGGCCAGCGCCACCGCGGCGCCTTCGGCCCGCAACGCCCGCGGCAAGGCCTGTCTGAAGAAAGTCGAGGCCTGCAGCAGGGAGAAGCGTTTGCCGCGGTACAGGTGCTGGTGGCCGCGCAGCGCCAGCTGGTTCAGCCGCTCCACCAGCGGGGCGTCGAAGCTGCGGTCACGGGCAATGGCCAGATCGTGGCAGAGTTGCCTGTACAGCTCGGGAAACCGCCCCGCAGCCTCCCTCCTGCCGCGATCCAGCTCCTCGACCAGCGTCTCCGTCTCCTGCCAGCGCGCCTGGCAGCGGGCGCGGAAGGTCTCCTGTCTCACGTCCTCCTCCCGGTGATCCAGGCGGCCGCGCCGACCAGCGAGGAGACCGGATCGGCGGCGGCGGCCGGGCGGTGATCCACGGCGGGAGCCACCAGCTCCGCCAGCTCCTTCGCCCTGGCCGGCCCCAGGAAGGCGGCGCGTCCGGCGAAGCCGACCAGCGCCCGCTGCTCGGAGAAATCCAGGCTCACCGCCGGCACCACCGGTTGGATCGCGGGCACGGCGGCGCGCCAGAGACCGGGGATGGTGGAGCCTCGCCCGTAGACCACCAGCGTGCCTGCGGCCAGGTCCCCGATGCGGCGGAAGCCGCGGCTCGCCAGCATGCTCACCAGGCCCAGAACGAAGAACACCGGCAGGTAGTCCACCACTCGCAGGAGGTTCCTGATGAGCGAGGCCGCCAGGTCCACGGGGGTCCCGTTGAGCTTCACCACCTGCAGGCCGAACAGCCTCTTGCCCGGCGTGGCTCCGCCGGCGAACAGCTCGAAGACCACCGGGTACAGCCAGTTGAGGGCGAAGAAGGCGATGGCGAACAGCCCCTGGCCGAACTCTTCCAGAAGGGCCGCGGCCACCAGCAGAATCAGCACCGCCGCCGAGCGGATGGCCCCGTCCACCAGCCAGGCGAAGAGGCGCACGTAGGGGCCGGCGGGATGGAGCTCCAGCACGATTCCCTCCGGCGACTCGACGCGATGGACCGTGTCGAAGAAGCGCTCCCCCACCCCGCGCTCAGGAGGCGATGGCGACGGCAATACCCACCACCATCCCGATCACCGCCAGGCCGATGAGCACCAGCGTCAGCACGCCCACGAACTTCCAGAACGCCTTCTGATGCCCCAGAGCCTCCTCCATGGCCTGGACGGTGCCCTGGGCCAGCAGCCGCCTGAGAGAGCCGGCGAAGCGGTTCAGGTACAGCACCGGAAAGATGTACACCACCCCCAGGCCGATGTAGGCAATTCCGACTATCACCGCCGGGAACCCCTCGCCCAGGTCGGCTCCGGCCAGCGCGGCGATGACGAAGGAGAGGGCGGTGAACAAGATCAGCCCCAGGGTGACGAAGCCGAGCACCGAGAGGAAGCGCACCCAGGGCCGGGTCTGCCTCAGGTGGTTGATCATGGTGGTGGTGACGTTCACCCCTTCGAGGGGCTGAGCGCCCGACTGGTCGGGCTCCGCCGTCGGGGCCTGGTACGGGTTCACCGCGTCGCTCATTCTCCGCTCCTGATGGTGGTATCCACCATGATAGATCGTTCCCGGGCGCGTTTCAACGAAAAAAGGTCGCTTGCCCCCGGGGGCAGTCGCCTGCGCCCGCCGGGGTCGGGGCGGCGCGGCGGCGCCGGGGTCGGGG
>CAZBDU010000078.1:0-25628 GCA_964490725.1 uncultured Spirochaetaceae bacterium
CGGCCTCCTGCCGGTTCGAAGCCCGGGACGGGTGCGCGCGGCGGCCGCCCCCCCGGCTCCGGCCCCCGGCGGCCTGGAGCCGTCGAGGCGAACGTTGAACCGGGCCTGCTTCGATGCTATCCTGGGCGTTGTGCAACCGATCTCCCATACCGCGGGAAGCGCCCTGGGGATGCTGCTCGTTTCCGATGGAAGGGTGGTGGCCTGCAACGAGCGGGCCGCCAAGCTTCTGGGCCGGCCCCGCAGCTCCGTGGTGGGGAGCGTTCCCTTTCCGGGGTCTGTTCCGGTGCAGCCGGGGGGAGCCGATGCCGCCCGGCTGGCCGCCGACTGCCTGGCGGCCCTGGCCCCGGGAGAGCCCCGCAGCCTCCGCTGGCGGTTCCGGCGCAGCCAGGGCAAGCACTTCGACGCGGAGTTGATCCTCCTGGCGGAGTCCGACGGCGCGGTGAGGGTGTTGCTGCGGGCGCTGGACGCCGGGGACCCGCCGGAGCGGAAGCGCGTGGCGGTGGAGAAGGCGGTGGCGCGCTGCTCGACCCTCCTGTCCTCCGGCGGCGAGGTCGATCTGAGCCGGGTTCTGGCCATCCTGGGCAGGGCGGTGCGGGTGAATCGCTGCTACATCTTCCGCCTCCGTGCCGAGGGCGGCAGGATGGACAACACCCACGAGTGGTGCTCCCCTGGAACGAGCCCGCAGATCGACAGGCTTCAGGATCTGGATACGGCGGAGTCCCGCTGGACCATGGAGATGCTGCGCGCAAACCGCACCCTGGCGGTGGCGGACCTGGAGGCCCTTCCCCCGGAGGCCGACTTCGAGCGGCGCTTCCTGGCCGCGCAGGAGGTGAAGGCCTACATCCTGGTCCCCATGTTTCGCGACGGCGTTCTGACCGGATTCCTGGGCTTCGACGACACCGAGCGACCTCGCGAGTGGACTGGCCAGGAGGTGCGGCTGCTGCGCACCGCGGCGGAGCTGCTGGAGGCGTACCTTGAGCGCCGCCATGCCCTGCGCCTTCTGGAGGAGGAGCGCGCCCAGCTGCTGTCGATCTTCGAAAGCATCGGCTACGCCATCTACGTTTCGGACGTGGAGACCTACGAGATACTGTATGCCAACGGGCAGGCGAAGCGCGGCGCCGGGGGCGAGCTGGTCGGCAAGACCTGCTACAAGGTCTTCCAGAAGCGTGAGGAGCCCTGCCCCTTCTGCACCAACGCGATCATCCTGCGCGAGCGCGGCGGGGCCTACCGGTGGCAGTACCACAATCCAGTGAACGGCCGGGACTACATCATCTACAACCGGCTGATCCGCTGGCCGGACGGGAGGGACGTACGCTTCGAGCTGGACGTGGACGTCACCGAGCTGACCCGGGCACGCCGGGAGCTGTCCCTGCAGACGGAGCGGCTGGCCGTCACCCTGCGCAGCATCGGCGACGGGGTGATCACCACGGATGCCCAGGGGCGGGTGACGCTGCTGAACAGGGTGGCGGAGGAGCTCACCGGCTGGCCGGAGCGGGAGGCCGCAGGGCTGCCGGTGGGGCGGGTGTTCCGGCTGGTGGACGAATCCACGGCGGAGCCGCTGCCGGACCCGGTGGAGGAGGCGCTGCGTCGGCGGGAGCCCGTGGGCCTGCGCTCCGGGGGGATGCTGGTGGCCCGGGACGGGCGCCAGCGGGCGCTTGCCGACACCTCCGCTCCCATCCTGGGTGAGGACGGGAGCCTTCTGGGAGCCATCCTGGTGTTTCAGGACGTAACGGAGCGGCGCAAGCTGGAGCGGGAGCTGGCCCGGGCGGAGAAGCTCGAATCTCTGGGGGTGATGGCGGGGGGCATCGCCCACGACTTCAACAACATCCTCACCGGGATCATCGGGAACCTCTCGCTGGCAAGAGAGGACGTGCCTGCGGGGGTGAGCCTGGGCGATCTGATCGCAGAGGCCGAGCGCGCCGCCCTGCGGGCCAGGAGGCTGACCGTCCAGCTGCTGACGTTCTCCAAAGGGGGCAATCCGGTCAGGCGGACCCCGGCCTCAGCATCGGAGCTGGTGCGGGAGGCGGCGGTGTTCAGCCTGCGTGGTTCCAACGTGACCTGCTCCTTCCATTTCCCGGCGGACCTGTGGACCGTGTCCATGGACGAAGGCCAGATCGGTCAGGTGGTGCAGAACCTGGTGCTGAACGCCGCGCAGGCCATGCCGGGCGGCGGGACGGTCAGCGTGGCGGCGGACAACCAGGTGGTGGACCGGGACCATCCCGGAGCGCTGCGGCCGGGTCGCTACGTGCGGGTGTCGATTGCCGACCGCGGCGTGGGCATTCCCGCGGAGCGGCAGGGGAAGGTGTTCGATCCCTTCTACACGACCAAGCCGGGCGGAAGCGGGCTGGGGCTGAGCAGCGCCTACTCGATCGTCAGGGCCCACGGCGGCGCCATCGATCTGCGCTCCGCGCCGGGGAAGGGCACCACCGTGTTCTTCTACCTGCCCGCGGCCGAGGCGCGGGCGCCGCAGGAGCCGCAGGAGACCGGCTCGACCCCGGTGCGCTTCTCCGGCAGGGTACTGGTCATGGACGACGAGGCGGTCATCCGGCACCTTCTGGGCAGGATGCTTGCCAGGCTGGGCTGCCAGGCCAGCGAGTCTCTGGACGGCCGGGAGGCCCTGCGGCTGTACAGAGAGGCCGCGGAGCAGGGCCGGCCTTTCGACCTGGTGATCCTGGATCTGACCGTACCGGGAGGCATGGGCGGGCTGGAAACCGTGGAGAGGCTGCGGGAGATCGATCCCCGGGTCACTGCAGTGGTCTCCAGCGGGTACTCGGACGATCCGGTTCTGTCCAGGCACCGGGAGCACGGTTTTTCCGGGTGCATCGCCAAGCCCTTCGACCTGGAGGCGCTCACACGGCTGCTGCGGGACCTCCTGCCCGCCAGGGAGGAAAGCCCTTCCGGCACGCAGGGAAACGTCCCCGGCGGCGGGGAGCCCGCGCCGGGTGCGGGGGCCGCTCCCGCTGAGGGCTGAAGCCCCGCCTCTACTTCCAGTCCAGCAGCCGCCGCTCTCCCTGCAGCTCCCGCAGCGGCGCGATATCCTGGCTTACCTCAAGGGTGCCCAGATAGGTGCCGTCGCGGCCGCGCACGGCGAAGTAGCGGATCAGGGCGAACCTGTTCTGCATTCGGATCCAGAACTCCGCCTTGCTGCGGGTGCCGCTGCGGAAGGCCTCCAGGATGCGGTTGACCGCCTCCACGCTCTTGGGCGGATGGCAGTTCTGGACCTTGCGGCCCAGAATCGAGCGGGTGCGCAGGAAGATGCGCTCGGGCCCCTCGGAGAAGTAGCGAACCCTGTCCTCGTGGTCGATGAAGGTGATGTCCACCGGCAGCGTGTCGAAGATCGCCACCAGCTGCTCCACCGACAGCTGCCCGGAGGCCAGGCGCAGGTGGCCGGGGTCGCTGGCGGTGGGCTCCTCGGTGTAGGCGCGCAGCAGCTGGTCCGCCAGCGCCGCGGTTTCTTTCGGCTTCTCGATGAACGCGTAGCCCACCTCCTCGCTTTCCTTGAGCACCGCCGCCCACTCTTCCACGGTGAGCTTCTCCAGGGCTGTGGGCAGCAGGATGGTCTCTTCCTTGAAGATCATTCCCTCCACTTCCTGGATCAGCGGCTCCAGGCGCTCGGCCCGGTAGCGCTCCGCCTCCCCCGCCCGGTCCAGGGAGGCCAGCCCCGCCAGCGCATCCTGCAGCAGGCCGCGGATCTCGTCGTCCTTGCCCCACATCACCGTGGAGGGACCCATGAACGCATGCCGTTCCAGGTACGGGAACAGGACCTGCTCCTTGCGGGTGTAGTGCGTGTCGATGCCCCGCAGGCGCTCCAACAGGGCGCCCACCCGGCGGCGCAGCCCTCCCGGCGTGCCGGCGGCCTCCTTCAGGGCCTCCAGCAGCTTCTCGATCTCCCGATTCTCCGCCCGCAAGAGGTAGACCGGGTGGGCCGGTGACTCCTCCCGGGCCACCTGCTCGCGCAGGGAGGACTCGAAAAGCAGCGCATGGACGTTGCAGAACTTGCGGATCTCCTCCGCAGGGAGTCCTTCGTCGATCAGCGACTGCTCGATCTCGGCGATCTCCACCGAGCTGACGTTGCCCACCTCCTCCAGGAACCTGGCCTTGGCCTGCTCCACCGAAAGACCCCGGTGGAGCTGGAGGATGATATCCTTCATCGCCTCCTTCTTGCCTTCCTTGCCCAATCCGGCTGCCATCGCGACCTCCCTGAGTGCTGGTTGTGCCGGCGCGCCCCCTTCGCAGCGGGCGCCCCTTCCTTCAGTCTACGCTCCAAGGTAGTGGGGGCGCCACCCGACGGCATTGATCTGGATCAAGGAGAGAGGCAATCCGTTCGGTGTGCAGGGGAGCCGCGAACCATGCTTCTTGACGGTTGTCACGCAAAGGAAAAAAGTAATATTGTAAGATGAATACACAATTCGGGTCGCAGGACGAGACGGAAGGGCAGTAATGGGCGACAACAATCTCTCGGTTGGCAAGATCCGGCAGAAGACGGTGGTGGAGCAGGTCATGGACAAGATCCGGGAGCTCATCTCCTCGGGGCAGTTCCAGGCGAAGGACCGCATCCCCACCGAAAGCGAGCTGGCGGCCATGTTCGGCATCGGGCGCTCCTCCATTCGTGAGGCCATCAAGGTGTTCAACTACCTCGGCGTGCTCGAATCGCGAACGGCCAAGGGCACCTACGTCTGCGACCGGTCCAACATCTCTTCGGAGGCGCTCACCTGGTCGATCCTGCTGGGCAGGGACGACTACTACGAGCTCATCGACATGCGCGGCTCCGTCGAGCTGTGGTGCATGATGGCGATCACCGAGCGCTATCGCACCGACCCCGAAGGGGTGAAGGCGGTCCTGGAGCGCCTGGAGGCCCAGATCCGCAAAATGGACCAGGCCATCGCCGCCTCGGAGCCGGTGCACCTGGCCACCGCCGACTACGACTTCCACAGCACCGTCATCGCCGCGGGGCGCAACCAGCTGTTCTCGGCCATCTACCAGGTGCTCCGTTCGTTCACCTACGAGGAGATCGAGAAGTCACACAAGGATTTCGCAGATATCCGCGCCGTTCTGCAGGAGCACCGGGTGTTTGTGGAGGCCATCCGCACCGGGGACCCCATGCAGGCTGCGGTGGTGGTGCGCAAGCACATCGCCAGTATCAAGCACCACCTGGGCAACGTCCTCCGCAAGTAGGCCGCCCGGCTCCCCTTGCGGCCGCGGCCATGTCGCGGCGGACAGCGGGGATGGTGCGTCGAAGGCGCTCCTGCCCCGGCCGCCGGGAGCCGGCCGGGGCAGGGACGGCGCAGGCCCAAGGGTTACGGAGGAAGGGCAGGAAGATGTCGAAGATGACCGGCGCCCGCTACATGGCGGAGATCGTCAAGGGATACGGGATCACCCACGTCTTCTACGTGGAGGCGATCCTGAGACGCACCCTGGTGGAGATGGAGAGGCTCGGGATTCAGCGGGTCCTTGCTCACTCCGAGAAGGCGGCCGCCTACATGGCGGACGGCTACGCCCGGGCAGCCAACCGCCCGGCCCTCTGCATGGCGCAGTCGGTGGGAGCGGCCAACCTGGCCGCGGGGCTCCAGGATGCCTGCCTGGGGCACTCTCCGGTGGTCGCGTTCACGGGGCGCAAGCCTCCACTCCACCGGTACCGCAACTCCTATCAGGAGATCGACCACAACGTCATGTTCCAGCCGGTGACACGCTACAACGTGGAGGTGGACACCCTGGATCAGCTGCCCCACCTGCTGGCGCAGGCCTTCCGGGCCGCCACCACCGGGAGCTGCGGGCCGGTGCACGTCGATTTCCTGGGCTACGAGGGCAATCTCACCGACCAGGCGGAGGGCGAGCTCACCGTGGTGGTGGAGGAGCCATACACGCGGGTTCCGGCGCGCCGCCCCGCGCCGCCGGCCGGGGAGGTTGCCGCGGCCGCCGCGGCCCTGCGCCAGGCATTGCGGCCGGTGCTGGTGGTGGGGCGGGGAGCAGTCGTGTCCGGAGCGGCCGCGCAGGTGCAGGCCCTGGCGGAGTCGCTGGGCCTGCCGGTGGTGAGCTCCATGGACGGCAAGGGGCTCATCCCCGAGGAGCACCCACTGTACATCGGGCCGGTGGGGACGTACAACCGTCCCTGCGCCAACCAGGTGGTCGCCGAAGCGGACCTGGTTTTCTTCATCGGCTGCGGAACCGGGGACCAGGTGACCGGGAATTGGACGCTCCCGCCGGTGGGCACCCCGGTGATCCAGCTGGACATCGATGCGGCGGAGGTGGGGCGCAACTACCCGGGCGCGGTCGGAGTGTGCGGAGACGCGGCGGTTGGCCTGGAGGCGCTGAACGGGCAGCTCGCAGGAAGCGCGCGCAAGCAGGGCTGGGCCGAACGGGCCCGGCGGCTGCTGGCGGACTACTGGAAGGCCGTCGAGCCCCATGCCTCCTCGGAGGCGGTGCCGGTCCGGGCGGAGCGGCTGTGCCGGGAGATCACCGCTGCGCTGCCGGAGGACGCGATCGTGGTGGCGGACACCGGCTACTCGGCCATCTGGGCCGGGACGCTGATCGGCATCACCAGCCCGCGACAGCGCTTTCTGCGCGCCGCGGGCTCCCTGGGCTGGGCCTTTCCCGCCGCCCTGGGCGCGCGGTGCGCCTTCCCGGAGCGGCCGGTGATCTGCTTCTCAGGCGACGGCGCCTTCTGGTACCACCTGGCGGAGCTGGAGACCGCGCTGCGCTGGGGGATCAAGACCGTGACGGTGATCAACAACAACGGCGTGCTGGGGCAGAGCCAGCTGGGCATCCGCCGCGCCTACCAGCAGGAGAAGGGGCGCGAGCAGGATCAGTACCGGTTCCGGGACACGGATTTCGCCGCCCTGGCGCGGCAGCTCGGGGCGTTCGGGCTCCGGGTGGAGAAGCCCGGGGAGATCGGCGAGGCGCTGCGGCGGGCGCTGGCTCAGGAGCTGCCCGCCGTGGTGGACGTGGTGACCGAGCCGGAGTCCCACCCGATCCTGAAGTAGCGGGCTCGGGGGGAGGCGGGCGGGTGCCTCCACCCCCGGGGCCGCAGGAGCCCGAGAGATCGAGGCCCTCCAGAGGCCCGCCATCAGAGGGAAATCCCAGGGAGGAACGCCGTGGCGAACACGATCATCGAGGTGGACCTCTCCACCGGCTCCGTGGAGTCCTCTCCGGCGCCGGAGGCGTACCGTCACCTCGGCGGGCGGGCGCTGACCTCCACCATCGTCGGCCGGGAGGTGGAGCCAGCCTGCCATCCCCTCGGCGCGGGCAACGTCCTGGTCTTTGCCCCCGGCCTTCTGGCCGGCACCGCCCTGTCCAGCGCCAACCGCCTTTCCGCCGGCGCCAAGAGCCCCCTGACCGGCGGCATCAAGGAGGCCAACAGCGGCGGTACGGCGGCCCTGAAGCTGGGCAGGCTGGGAATCAAGGCCGTGGTGCTGCGCGGCGAGCGCCGCCCCGGGCAGGGGCTGCTGGGTCTGCGCATCGCCTCCCAGGGAGCCTCCCTGCTGGACCTGGGGTTCCTGAGGGGACAGGGGGCCTACGCGGCCGCCCGGAGCCTGCGGGAGCGCTTCGGAGAGAGGACGGCGCTGATCCTGATCGGGCCGGCCGGGGAGATGAGGCTGCCGGCCGCCTGCATCGACGTCACCGACCCCGAAGGCGAGCCCTGCCGCAACCTGGGAAGGGGCGGTTTGGGCGCGGTCATGGGCGCCAAGGGGGTGAAGGCCATCGTGATCGACGATGCGGGGGCAACGTCCCCTGCGGCCGGCGATCCGGCGGTGAAGGCGGCGGTGCGGCGCTTCGCCGCCGCGCTGAAGGCCCACCCCGTGACCGGAGAGAAGTTCGCCCGCTACGGCACCTGCATGACGCTTCTGGCCGTGAACGCCCTGGAGGCTCTTCCCACGCGCAACTTCAGCCGCGGGGTCTTCGAGCAGGCGGAGAGGATCGGCGGCGAGGCGCTGTACCGGACCATCTCCAGCCGGGGCGGGTTGTACGCCCACGGGTGCATGCCCGGCTGCGTGATTCGCTGCTCCAACAAGTACGTGGACGCCGGGGGACGCCCCGTAGTGGGCTCGCTGGACTACGAGACCATCTGCCTGCTGGGCTCCAACATCGGCCTGGCGGACCTGGACCAGATCGCCCAGCTGAACCGCCGCTGCAACGACCTGGGGATCGACACCATGGAGACCGGGGCGGCCCTGGGGGTGCTGGCCGAAGGCGGGGTCCTGCCCTTCGGCGACTTCGAGAAGGCCAGGGCCCTGGTGGAAGAGGTGGGACGGGGCACGCCGCTTGGGCGCCTGGTGGGCTGCGGCTGCGTGGCCTGCGGCAAGGCCTACGGCGTGCGCAGGGTGCCCGCCGTGAAGGGGCAGGGGATGGCGGCCTACGACCCTCGCGCCGTCAAGGGGATGGGGCTCACCTACGCGCTGTCCCCCATGGGGGCGGACCATACCGCGGGCAACGCCATCGTGCTGGCCGTGGACCACTCGGACCCCGCGGTCCAGCTGGAGCCGGTGCGGGAGCTGAACGTCCAGACCATGGTGCTGGACAGCCTGGGTTTGTGCATATTCACCGCGCGGGTGTCGCTGGACAGGACCGAGCTGGTGGAGGAGGCGCTGGCAGCGGTGACCGGCCGGCGGGCCGGCTGGGAGCAGCTGCTGCAGCAGGCGCGGCAGTCGCTCCTGGTGGAACGGGAGTTCAACCGCCGTGCCGGCTTCACCCGCGCCCACGACCGCCTGCCGGAGTACATGCGCAGCGAGAAGCTTCCCCCCGGAGGGGCGGTGAACGACATCTCCCTGGAGGACTTCGACCGCTTCTACGATTTCCAGGACGGCGGGGAGAGCCCTGGCGCGGAGAGCCCTGGCGCGGAGAGCCCTGGCAGGTAGCGCCGCCGGTCCCGGCCGTCCCACCGACGGTGGGCCGGCTACTCGGGCCGGTGCGATCGGGCGAAGTCCCGCATGGCTTCCAGATTCTCCGGCGGCGTGCCGCGGGGGATCTCGCAGCCGGCGCAAACCGCGTAGTGGCGGCCTCCCGCCTCCTCCAGGCACCTGGCCAGCCCGGCGGTCACCCCTTCCGGAGTGCCCTCGTGGACCACCCGCACAGGATCGATGTTCCCGGAAAGCAGCTGCCGCCGGCCGGTGTGCCGGCGCGCCTCGGCCAGGGAGACCATCCAGTCCAGGTCCAGGATGTCCGCCCCCAGCTCCCCCAGCATGGGCAGCAGCGCCGTGGTGTTGCCGCAGATGTGCAGGCGCACCGCCACCCCCATGCGGTGCAGCTCCTCCAGGTAGCGCTTTTCCTGCTCCCAGACGAGCTCGCGGTAGAGGGCGGGACCCACCAGTGAGGCCGCCGCATCGCCCACGCCCATGATGCCGGCGCCGGCCTTCACCTGCTCCCGGGCAAAGTCCATCTCCATCTCAAAGACGAACGCCATCAGATCGCGCAGGAACTGCGGGTCATCGTAGAAGTCCAGCATCACGGCGTTGATGCCGCGCAGGTCGGCGCTCTCCGCGAGGGGCCCCTCGATCCAGCCCTCCACGAGCTTTTCCGCGCCCACCGCCTCCTTCAGCAGGCGAATGGTCTCCAGGCGCTTGCTCATCCTGCGCCCCGCCCCGGGATCGGGTACCTTCAGGGAGCGCAGCCTGGACTTGTCGGCCAGCAGCGCCCTGGATTCGTCCACAGCGGGCGGCTGGTCGCCGTAGTAGATGATGGCGGCCCCCAGGTCCGCCGCCTCGGTGGTGGGGCAGCTGATGGCGGACACGTGGTCCACGTCGTAGCGGCGGGCGAACTCCTCCTGTCCGCGGGCGTGGATCCGGGCGTCCAGTACATAGCGCCCGTAGGGCTCGCCGATGTGGTCCGCGGCGATCATCATGGAAATCGGGATCAGGGGCAGCGAGTCCGTGGGCTCGCCGCGAATGGCTCCCTGGAGTCGTTCTCGGCCGGTCATGGCGACCTCAGGCGCGGCAAGGTCCTCACGCCTTCATCATCGGCGAAGATGCCGGGGCTTCGCAAGGGCAAGCGTGCCGATGGACCGCGGGGGAGCCACCTTGACAGACTGCGGACAATCCTCACAATCTCTGTTGGAGCGTGCAGTCCCGCCCGGGGGCCGGGTGCGCGGGGAGAGGACGCCATGAGCCTGCAACGGGAACTGCGCCGCATGGCGGCGGCGCATCACATCGACCTCTGGGGAGCGGCCGACCTGGCCCGCGCCCGGGAGTTCATCCGCGGGCAGGGCGGGGAGGAGGTGGCCTGCTACCCGCGGTCGGTCAGCATAGGCATCCGCCTTCCGGACCCGATCGTGGACGCCCTTCCGCGCGGGCAGGAGCACTCCGTGCGGGTGAGCTACCGCCACCATGCCTACGAGGTGATCAATCAGCGGCTCGACCTGGCGGCTTCCCTGACGAGCTCGGTCCTGCACCGGCGGGGGCACCGGGCCCTGCCGGTTCCCGCCTCCAGGCAGGTCGACCAGGAGCGGATCTGCGCGGTCTTCTCCCACAAGCTCGGCGCCAACCTGGCGGGGCTGGGCTGGATCGGCAAGTGTTGTCTGCTGGTGACGCCGCGCTACGGGCCGCGGGTGCGCTGGGCTACGGTGCTCACCGACGCGCCTCTGCGACCCACCGGGGGCCCGTCGGCCGAGCGCTGCGGCGAGTGCCGCGCCTGCGTGGACATCTGTCCGGCCCGGGCGTTCACGGGCCGGCCCTTTCGGGAGGAAGAGCCGCGGTCGGAGCGCTACGAGGCGCGGAAATGCCAGCGCCACCTCCAGGCCATGACCGACAAGGGGGAGCTGGCGGTGTGCGGGTTGTGCCTGTACGCGTGCCCCTACGGGCGGGCCGGCTGAGGGCAGCATGCACTTCTGCCACGCCGCGGAGATCTGGGCGGATTTCCCCCGGCTGGTGCCGGGACTGCTGGCGGTGGAGGGAGTCGCCTCCGGGGCATCTGTGGAGGAGCCCCTGGAGCGCTGGTACGAGCGGGCGCGAGCCCGGCTGAGCCAGTCGAGCGAGGGGGAGATGCCCGAGGTGGCGGCCTGGCGGCGGGTCTACTCGCAGATGGGCCTGAAGCCCACCCAGTATCGCTCCGCCGCCGAGGCGCTGCTGCGCCGCTTCCGCAGGGAGGGCGCTCTGCCCCGGCTGCACCCTCTGGTGGACCTCTGCAACGCAGCCTCCCTGGCCTTCGCCTTGCCGGTGGCGGTATTCGACCTGGATCAGGTGGAGGGCTTCCTGGAGGTGCGCCGGGCCCACGGCAGGGAGCGCTACCTGGCGTTCAGCGGCCAGGAGGAGCTGCCGGAGCCGGGAGAGGTGATCTTTGCCGACGCGGCGGAGAACGTTCACGCCCGCCGCTGGACCTTCCGCCAGAGCCGGCTGTCCACGGTGAGCGAAGCCACCCGGCGGGTGCTGATCGTGAGCGAGGGGCACCACCAGGAGGCTCCCCGGGACGTGCCGCGTCTGTTGGAGGAGCTGGCCGCCCAGATCGCCGCGCTCTGGCAGCAGCCCGGGAAACGGGCGGTGCTCACCGCCGCCTCTCCGCGCCTGTCGCTGTAGGGCGGTTCGCGCCCGCCGGGGCGGGCGCGAACCCTAAGCTACAGGTCTGCGAGCCTGAAGGCGTAGCCTGCCAGGAGGGAGCCCACCGCGGCGAAGCCCACGTACAGATCGAACACCCGCGGCTTGACCACGCCGAAGACCGCGGACATGGCCGGAATGGTCGTGACCGCGCCGCCGATCAGGAAGCTCAAGGCCGCCCCGGCATCCATGTCCTGGCGCGACAGTCCCGAGATGAGACCGACAGCGGAGAGATTGGTGGTGTGTGCAGCACGGGGAGGGGATTGCCTCCGTAGAACCTTTCGCCCTGGGCCTGTGGAAAAGCGCCGCCCGTCAAGAGAAAGACGCGTGGGAGGGGGGCAGCGGTATGGGAGGGGTGGCCGGAAGGGAGGGCGGGAGCGGCCGCCCCCGCCCTGGGCAGGCGCCCGGCCGGCCCCCCCCCCGCCGGGGCCGGGCCCCGGGCCCCGGGGGCGGCGCGGCGCCCTGTCGACCTGTCACTCCGCCGCGGCGGGCTTCAACACCAGCTTGCCCTTCTGGTTGGCCTCCACCTGATCGCGGCTCCAGATCATGGGATGGTACTCCACGTGGCGCCAGGGGTCGATGAGGTCGTCGTAGTGTCTGTGGCCGGCGTGGCCGCTCTGACCCGGGACGTGCATGGAGAGGGCGGCGTCCAGGTCGCCCAGGTCGATGATCTGGCGCATGGCCGGGATGTGGTAGACGTCGAAGGGCTTCTCTCTATCCCATCTGGCCACGGTGACGGTGGTGCTGCTTCCGGGAGTGGCCACGGGTCCCCGGTTGAAGATGTTCTCGATCAGCTTGATCCCCGACTCCCCCAGCGTGGCGTTGCGGAACTCCGTGTGGTGCACCTTCCCCCACTTCCACTTGTGCAGATCGGCGCCGAGCTTCTCGATTCCCCTCTCCAGCCCCTTGCGGAAGGCGCGCGCCAGGATGTCGTCCCGCTTCTCGTGGAGTTCGGGGGTACGCACATCGTCCCACCAGGGATTGGCGGGATCCTGAAGCAGGTAGAAGAGCGCGTTTTGGCTCCTTCCCTCGCTGATCTTGCCCCAGCGCTGGTACGGGTACTGGTCCCGGAAGGTCTCCTCCAGCAGGCTGAGGAAGAAGTACCCGTAGAGGGCCGCCTCACTGCTGTCCATCTCCATGCGGCAGTCCCAGTCCAGCAGGCTCCGCCGCGCCGGCTCCAGCGCCTCCTCCACCTGCCTGGCCAGCTTCTCCCGTTTCTTCCGCGCCTTTCGACCCACCGGCTCCTTTTCCCGCAGAATCTCCGGCGGCTGCCCCGCCTGCAGGTCCAAGCCCTCCAGGCGGCGCACGATCTCCCAGGCCGCCTGGTCGTAGGTATCCGCCTGCATGGTCCTCACCTCCTCGACGGAGATCCCGTCCCGCTGAGCCTCGATCATCTCCACGATGCGGCGGGCGCGGTACCCGTAGCTCGAGGCCATGCCCAGGAAGTACGGGTAACCCGGGCCGACGGCCGGGTTGTTGGCGGAGACGATGTAGCCCTTGGCGGGGTTGAGGACATGGGGCAGCGCGTCGAAGGGAACGAACCCGGTCCACTGGTACTCCCCGGTCCAGCCGGGCACCGGCATCTCCCCCTCGCCCCTGGCGCGTACCGGCACCAGGCCGGCCACCTGGTAGCCGATATTGCCCTCCACGTCGGCGTAGATGATGTTCTGCACGGGGCAGCTCCATGCGCTGAGGGCCTTGCGGAACTCCTGGAAGCTGCCGGCGCGATCCAGGTCGATCAGGGCGCGCAGGAGCTTCCCGGGGAGCAGGGCGTTCCAGCGCAGCGAAACCGTGGTGAGCTCCACGCCCTCGGGCGGGCCCACCGGTCCCGAGTAGCCGAAGCTCTCCAGGGCCTTGTAGCCGCCGCGGTCGCTGATGACAGGTCCGTGGGAGGTCCTGCGCACCAGATGGACGAAGGGTTCCTTCTGGCCCTGGATGTCGATGCGCTCGGGGATGATCTCCATCTCCCGCCAGGCGCCGTCCTGCCAGTACTGGTCCGGGGCCAGGGGGTTGATCCGCTCGGTGTACAGGTCCTGGCTGTCGTCGGGGAAGTCCGTGATCCCCCAGGCGATGCGCGGATTGTGCCCGATCACCACCAGAGGATGGCCGGGAAAGGAGAACCCTCTGACGTTGAGGGCGTCCCGGGACTCCACGGGATTCCCGTTCCGGTCCACGGTGTGGAGGCCCACCTCGTACCAGATGGAGGGCATCTGAACGTGCAGGTGCGTATCGTTGGCCAGGATGGGCTTGCCGCTCTCGGTGCGCTCTCCCGACAGCACCCAGCTGTTCGAGCCGACTCCGCTGTCCCGCCCCGCGTAGAGGGACAACGCCACCTCGGCAAGCCGTGCGGATGGCTCCAGGCCCACCTCCTCCCCTGAGAGCACGGTGGGCATGTCCGGCCGGTAGGGAGCGAAGAAACGGCGCGCACCTTCCAGTCCCGCTGTCCGCACCACCTCCAGCAGCAGGCGCTCCATGTCCAGATTCTGGTCCAGGTCCCAGGCCATCATCTTGGCCCAGGTCAGGCTGTCCGTGGGTTTCCACTCCTCCACCTGGAAGTCGGTGCCGCGCAGCTTGAGCAGCGCGTACTCGACGCTGATGCGCCCGGGTTTGCGGCCGCGGATGTAGGCGTTCACCCCGGCGACGTAGCAGTCCAGGAAGCGCTTGGCCTCCGGGTCCAGGAGCCGGTACTCCTGCTCGGCCACGTGCTGGAAGCCCAGCGTGCGCAGGAAGATGTCCGTTTCCAGCAGCTTCTTGCCGAAAAGCTCGGAAAGGCGCCCTGCGGCAACCCGCCGCTGGAACTCCATCTGCCAGAAGCGGTCCTGCGCGTGGACGTAGCCCTGGGCGAAGAGGAGGTCCTCCGCGCTCTGGGCGTAAATGTGGGGAACGCCGTAGCGGTCCCGCCTCACCTCCACGGGCGCCTGGATGCCCTGGAGGGTCACCGATCCTGTGGTCTTGGGAAAGGCCCTGCGCGTGATGATCGCGCATCCGTTCGCAGCCAGCACGAGGACGGCCGCACTCAGGAAGACCACTGCCTTCATCTTCGCGTTCATTCTCTCCCCCTTTTCCACAGCTCGAAGTTTGTCCAGGTTCCGAGGTCCCTCCACAGGGCCTCCACCTCGGACCCGGATAGCTCCCTGATCTGCCAGCTCTGCCAGGTGTTCCCCCCTTCCCTGGAGCAATGCAGGACGAAGCAGTGCCGCAGCAGGCTGACCGAGCCCCACCGCAGCGAGAAGGACAGCTCCAGGGGGACCTCCCTGCCCCTGTGCCGGTTGAAGAGGAAGTGGCAGCCCGTGATGGTGTACCGTCCCGGCGGAAGCCTCCTGAGGGCGCTGAAGCGGCCGCAGCGGGGCTGGAGCCGGATGCACTCATCCACCTCCCTGAGGGACAGCTCGTAGGTACCGAAGGGCCTTCCCCCACCGGTCTGCACCGTCTCCAGGGGCACCAGCAGAAGCGTGCTCGGCGCCGGCCACGGCCTGGGCAGGCTGGGGGCTGCCGGCGCTGTCAGGCTGAAGGGAAACACGCTGGCCAGCACCTCCGCCCAGAGCACGAATCTGGTCCTGCTGCCGCACAACACGTCCATGGACATCTGCAGAGCAAGAGCGGTGCCAGACTTCCTTGATTTCTTTTTCTTTTCTGCGTAAGGGATTGTGGAGACGGCGTGAGGCGGACCCGGATCAATCGCCGGCCGCAGGGTCCGCCGCGCGGGAGGACATAAATCGTTCCAGTATATATGGTTGCGAGGAGACGTCCGGCACCGGCCGGGATACGGAGGTTGATGGGCCTGCCCGGCCGCGGTGCGCCCGGGCAGGCCGGCCCGGCGGGGAGCCGCGGGCGTTGTGTGGATTTCCGCCGCCTACCGTACTACCATGAGGCTGCGGCCGCTCGCAGAGGGGCTTTCCTGAAATCCGCAGCCGCCTGGAAGGAGGCCAGCGATGACCGGGGCAGGCAAACCAGTTCTCTATCTCGGCGACGACGGCCTGGAGGGCGCGGCGGCCTATCTTGCCGGCGTGATGAGCCACCACCGGATCGGCTACCGCCACCTGGGCTCCGGCCGCAGGGCGGAGGACAGGCTCCTCCGCGGGGAATACCGGCTGGTGGTGCTCAGCGACTACCCGGCGGCCAACCTGGCTGCGGCGCAGGCGGACCTGCTGGCCGAACGCGTGCGCGCGGGGACCGGGCTGCTGATGATCGGCGGCTGGGACTCCTTCCAGGGGCTGGGGGGCGGCTACCGGGGCACCAGGGTGGGGGAGCTGCTGCCGGTGGAGCTTTCCTCCGGGGACGACCGGGTGAACTGGCCTTTCCCCTGCCTGGTATGGAAGGAAGGGCAGCACCCCATCACCGACGGGCTCCCCCTGGCCGCGCCGCCGGGGATCGGCGGGTACAACCGCTTCACCGTCCGGGCGGGCTGCGAGCGGCTGCTGTCCGCCGTGCGCTTCCGCCCCAGCCTCAAGGAGGGCGCCTGCAGCTTCGTCGAGGAGGGGCGGGACCCGCTGCTGGTGGTGGGGCAGCACGGCCGGGGCCGGGTGGCCGCCTTCGCCTCCGACGTGGCGCCGCACTGGGTGGGGGGCTTCGTGGACTGGGGAGAGCGCCGCGTGCGGGCGGGAGAGCCCGGTCGCGAGGTGGAGGTGGGGGAGCACTACGCCCGCTTCTTCGCCAACCTTCTGGTCTGGACCGGACGCCTGTAGGCGGGAGGCCCGGCGGGGCCCGCCCTACTGCTCCAGCCGCTCCCAGGCCTGGGCGGCGGCGCCCAGGATGCCGGCGTCGTTGCTCAAGGCGGCGGCGTGCAGCTGGACCCCCGTCAGTGGCAGGGGCCAGGCGAACCGCGGCAGGTGGCGCCGTACCGGCTCCAGGAGCAGCTCCCCGGCGATGGAAACCCCGCCACCGATCAGGCAGGCCTGGGTATCCATCAGGTTGACCAGGGTGCCCAGCGCCTGGGCGATGCGGCTGGCCGTGCGCTCCACCACCTCCCGCGCGCAGGGCTCACCGGAGGCTGCAAGCCTGAAGACCGAAAGCGGGGTGATCGGCTTTCCCTGCGGCGCCGGGTCCACGGCGGCGGCGCGCTCCCGCAGGTATGCGGCGGTGATGGCCGGCGCCGAGGCGTACTGCTCCAGGCACCCCCGGCTGCCGCAGTTGCACGGCGGGCCCTCGGCATCCAGGCACATATGCCCCAGCTCTCCGGCCAGCCCGCGGCTGCCGCGGTGGATGCGGCCGTCCACGACCAGCGCTCCTCCCACTCCGGCGCCCAGGGTGAGCATCACGAAGTGGCGATAGCCGCGGCCCATGCCGAACTTCAGCTCCCCGGCGGCGGCGCAGTTGGCGTCGTTGTCGGCGAACACGGGAAGGCCGAACTCGTCGGCCAGGTAGGCCACCAGGGAGCGCTGCTTGAAGGCGGGCAGGTTCTCCGAGCCCTGCAGGACCCGTCCCTCGCGGCAGTCGATGAACCCGGGAGCCCCCACGCCGACGGCGGCGAGGTCCACCCCCGCCTCCTGCGCCAGCCGGCGGATCTCCGCGGCCACGGCGGCGAAGATCTCCTCGTAGGATGCCTGCGGGTTGATCTCCAGCCGGCGCTTGCCCTTCAGCCGGCCGCCCTGGTCCAGGATGCCCACCTTCGCGGCCGTTCCGCCGAAATCCACCCCCGCCAGCCACAGAGTGCGTGTCTTCTCCACCTCCCGGACTATAGCACGCCTGGCTGCCCGGGGGCCACGCCCGCAGGCACCGGCGGGGCGTTTTCTTGATCATGGCGGAGGCTTTGTGCTATTCCTAAGGGGTCGATCCGGCTGGTGCGAGGAGAGGCGGGCGGCGGTCGAGCGCAGTGCGGGAGGTGGAGATGGCGAAGGCAAACGCGGCGGTGGGCCAATCCGGGGGACCCACTTCGGTGATCAACAGCAGCCTGGCCGGCGTGATCGAAGCGGCGGAGGCCAGCCCCTCGGTGGAGCGCCTGTTCGGGATGCGCTGGGGGATCGAGGGGTTCATGGAGGATCTCCTGGTGGACCTGGGGGGCAGAGGCCGGACGTTCCTGCAGAAGCTGCGGCGCACCCCCTCCTCGGCGCTGGGCTCCTCGCGCCACAAGACCGCGGAGGAGGATTTTCCCCGCATCCTGGAGGTGCTGAGGAAGCACGACATCCGCTACCTGTTTCTCATCGGCGGCAACGACACCATGGACACGATTCATCGGGTGGAAGGCTGGTGCCGCAGGGAAGGCTACGAGCTGTTCGGGGTGGGGATCCCCAAGACCGTGGACAATGACCTCTTCGGTACCGACCACACGCCGGGGTTCCCCTCGGCGGCCCGCTGCAACGTCCTCAACGTGCTGCAGGCGGGGCTGCTGGCGCGGGACATGCAGAGGGTGGATCGCTACGTGATCTATCAGTCCATCGGGCGCGACGCCGGCTGGCTCACCGCATCCACGGCCCTGGCCCGCCGGCGGGAGGGGGAGGCCCCGCACCTGGTCTACCTCCCGGAGAGACCGTTCCAGCGGGAACGGTTCCTGGCGGAGGTGGAGGACTGCCTGGGCCGCTACGGTTGGGTCTCCATCGCCTGCGGGGAAGGGCTCCAGTACGCCGACGGGACTCCGGTCAGCGCCTCCCGGACCACCGACAGGTTCGGCAACGTGGAGTTCGGCGCCATGGCCGGCGCCAGCGTGGCCCTTACCCTGCACCGGATGATCCACGAGGCGCTGGGCCTGCGCGGCGAGTTCCAGATCACCGAGAGCCTGGTCATGAGCGCCGCGGACCGGGCGGTGGAGCAGGACGTGGAGGAGGCGTGGCGCTGCGGGCAGCGTGCGGTGGAGCTGGCCGGGAAGGGCCGCTCCGGGGTGATGGTGACCATCGAGAGGAGGCCCGGCGCCCCCTACCGGATCGAGCTCGGCACCGCTCCGCTGTCCGAGGTGGCGGTGAAGAGCAAGCCCATGCCCGACGAGTTCATCAACGGGGCGGGGAACTTCGTCACCGAGGCCTTCTACGAGTACCTGCGGCCGCTGGTTGGCGAGCTTCCGGAGTACGTGTCGCTGTAGAGGTTCCAAGGAGGACGATCATGAACTTGAAGGAGTCCCGCTACTCGCGATTCGCCCTGGTGCGGGAGATGATGGAAACGCCGGAGATCATCCGGCGCTTCGATCCGCAGGCGGCCGGGGCTTTCGTTCCGGCGCTGCGGGGGAGGAGTGGGCTCTTTCTCACCGGCGAGGGCTCCAGCCGCATCTTTCCCGCCAAACGGGCCCTGTACGACTCGCTGCGCCGGGCGGATCCCCTCCGCATCGTCACCGACGGGGCCACCCAGGCCCTGGAGTACGACCTGTCTGGCCTGGCCGTCTTCGGCGCCTCCAACTCGGGAAGGACCAAGGAGGTAGTGCGGCTGTTCAAGAGGCTGAAAGCTTCGGGCCACGAGGCGGTCTTCGGTCTGACCGCCACCGCCGGATCACCCGTGGAGGAGCTGGCGGTGAGGAGCCACATCCTGGCCAGCGGCAAGGAGGAGGCGGTGGCCGCCACCAAGAGCGTGGTGGAGCAGGCCCTGTTCTACGACAGCCTGCTGTGCGCGCTGCGGGGAGAATCCATGGGGGACCTCGGCGCTCTGGCGGACATGGTGGAGCAGGCCCTGACCCAGCCCGTGGAGCCGGCCCTGGTGGAGGCGGCCGCAAGAGCGACTACGATCTACTTCTCGGGCCGCAACAACGGCGTAGCCGAGGAGCTGACGCTGAAGGCATGCGAGATCGCCCGCAAGAAGGCGGACTTCCTGGAGGGGACCTACGCGGTGCACGGCATCGAGGAGGTCATGGGGCCTTCCGAGCTGGTGGTGGCGGTGGATCCTTTCGAGCCGGAGGAGGCCAAGATGCGGGAGACTCTGGTGGAGGGAGTGGGCCTGCAGGTGGCCTCCATCGCGGCGCGGCGCACCTCCTTCCCCACCCTGGTCGTCCCCGAGGCGGGCGCCCGCCAGGCCTACGTGGAGATCGCGGCGGGGTGGAACCTGCTGGTGGAGATCGGCACGGCCCTGGGGATCGACCTGGACAAGCCCCGGCGAGCCCGCAAGGTCGGGAACATCTATCGGGGCCAGTAGATGAGCGGCGAGCTGCTGGCGGCGGTGGACATAGGCGGTACCAAGATCACCGCCAGTATCGCGAGCCAGGAGGGGATCCTGGCCAGGGTGTACCAGGCCACGCGCAAGCGCGGGGACGAACGCACCATCCCCCGCCAGGTGGAGTACCTGATCGGCCTGGCCTGCCGGCAGGCGGACGGGGACCGCCGGCGGATCGCCGCCCTGGGCATCAGCACCTGCAGCCCCTTCGCCAAGAGAGGCGAGCATCTGGTGGTAGCCGCGCCCAACATCTGCGGGGGGCTGGCCGGCGAGGGCCGCCTCCAGCCCAACGACTGGACCGGAATCCCTCTGGCCGAAGAGCTCACCGGGCGCTACCCGCGCCTGGCCATCGGCAATGATGCCATCTCGGCAGCCGTGGCGGAGCACAGCTTCGGCGCAGGGCGGGGTGAGGACGACATGCTTTACGTCACCTGGAGCACCGGCATCGGAGCGGGGGCGTTCGTGGACGGCCACCTGCTGACGGGGAAGAACGACAACGCCATGCACCTGGGGCACACCATCATGAACTGGGACTACCAGGGACAGCCCCAGTGCGGCTGCGGCGGCTGGGCGCACCTGGAGGCGCTGGCGGCCGGCCCGGCAATCGCGCGGGAGTACGGCGCCTCGCCCCGGGAGGTCTTCGAGCGCTACCGGAAAGGGGAGCCTGCGGCCCGGGCGGTGGTGCAGAAGATCGCCGTCATCTTTGCCCGGGGGCTGCACAACGCGGTGAGCCTCCTGGACAGCCGCCTGGTCATCCTGGGGGGCGGGGTCATGAAGAGCTGGGACGTGCTGGAGCCCCTGGTGACCGGCGACTTCTACAGCACCTTCGCCCCCCTGACCGGCGGGGTGGCGTTCAAGCGTTCCGAGCTGGACCAGTACCTGGGGGATGTCGCCGGCCTCAGCCTGGTGATGCCGCAAGCGTGGATCGACGCCTGGCAGAGCGGGAAGCCCTGGGAGCGCTCGCCGGCCATGACCGTACTGGCCGACGATGAAGGAGGGCAGGCGGGTGAGTGAGATCACGGTGGGGCACATTTCGGAGTTTTCCAAGGGGTTCGTGCCGGCGGAGTACCGGCGGGACGGGCGAGGCGAGGATGACCTGCGCTTCCAGCAGAGCCGGCGGGAAGGCTACCGCTCGCTAAGGGCCGACCAGATCGAAATACTGGTGAAGAACAACAACACCGCCGAAGACTGGGACAGCGTGCTGGTGACCGAAGCCTTCGATCCCCGCCTGGTGCGAAACTGCCAGTTCTGGGGGCTGGTGCGGATCGGGAAGCTCTCGCCGAGCTTCCTGGAATACCACGAGATGCGGCTGCCCGTGGGCCTCTCGGACAGCACCATCATCAGCTGCGACATCGGCGATGAGGCGGCGGTCCACAACGTGCGCTACCTGGCCCACTACATCATCGGGGACCGGGTGGTCTTGTTCAACCTGGACGAGATGCACGCGGTGAACCACGCCAAGTTCGGCAACGGCGTGCTTAAAGAAGGGGAGCCGGAGTCGGTGCGCATCTGGCTGGAGGTGGGCAACGAGAACGGAGGGCGGAAGATCCTGCCCTTCGACGGGATGCTGCCCGCCGACGCCTACCTCTGGTCGCGCTACCGTGAGGAGCCCGAGCTGGTGGAGCGCTTCCGGGCCATGACGGACCGGCTGGTGGACAGCCGCCGCGGGTACTACGGAATGGTGGGGGACCGGTCGGTCATCAAGAACTGCCGCATCATCAAGGACGTGCTGGTGGGCAGCGACTGCTACATCAAGGGGGCGAACAAGCTGAAGAACCTCACCATCAACTCCTCGGCGGAGGAGCCGAGCCAGATCGGTGAGGGGGTGGAGCTGGTGAACGGGATCGTGGGCTACGGGAACCGCATCTTCTACGGCGTGAAGGCGGTGCGCTTCCTCACCGGGCGGAACGTGCAGGTCAAGTACGGCGCCAGGCTGCTCAACTCCTTTCTGGGCGCCAACTCCACGGTCTCCTGCTGCGAGCTGCTGAACAACCTGATCTTCCCCTTTCACGAGCAGCATCACAACAACTCCTTCCTCACCGCCTCCACCCTGCTGGGGCAGTCCAACATCGCCGCGGCGGCCACCATTGGCTCCAACCACAACTCCCGGGCCCAGGACGGGGAGATCCTGGCCAGCCGCGGATTCTGGCCGGGGCTGGCCTCCAGCTTCAAGCATTCCTCACGCTTCGCCTCCTACGTGCTGGCCGCCAAGGGCAGCTACCCCTGGGAGCTGAACATCACGCTGCCCTTCTCCCTGGTGAGCATGACCGAGGACCAGAAGACGATCCAGGTGATGCCGGCCTACTGGTTCGAGCACAACATGTATGCGGTGGTGCGCAACGCCCGCAAGTACCGCGCCCGGGACAAACGGGCGGTGAAGGAGCAACCCGTGGAGTACGATTTCCTGGCGCCGGATACGGCCGAGGAGATGATCCGCGGCTTGGAGATCCTGCGCGCCGGGGTGGAGAAGGCTCTGGGCCGCGCGCTCACCGAGGCGGACCTGGAGCGCGCCGATGAGCTGGACGCCGCCCTGGACCTGCGGCTTCCGGGGATGGCCGCCGGCCGGCCGGCGGCCATCCTGCACCCTCTGCGCGGCTATCGCTGGTACCGGACCATGCTCCGCTATTACGGCGCCCGGGAGCTGAAGTCGATCGTGCAGGAGGCGCTGGCGGGCCCGGGGAACGGGAAGGGCGCGGTCTTCCGGGCGCTGGAGGCGGTGCGGGCGCGGCGCGCCGGGGCCTTTCGCAGCTGGGAGAACGTCGGCGGACAGATCGTTCCCGAGCCGGTGGTGCGGGAGATCCTGGACGGCGTGACAGCCGGCCGCCTTTCCTCCTGGGAGCAGGTGCACGAGGCCTACCGCAAGGCCTGGGCGGACTACCCGGGCCAGAGGCGCAGCCACGCGCTGTTCTGCCTGCTGCTCAGCCATTCGCTGGAGGAGGGGGAGCTCGACGCGGCCCTGTTGAGGCAGTCTCTGCAGGAGTCGGTGACCGTCTCCCGGGAGCTGCTGCAGCGGGCCGAAGCGTCGCGCCGCAAGGATTTCGAAAACCCCTTCCGGCAGACGACCTTCAGGAACGCCCGGGAGATGGAGGCGGTCTGGGGGAAGCCGGAAGACAACTCGTTCCTCAAAGGTTACAGGGAGGAAGTGGACGACTACTGCCGCGAGGCGGGCGAGCTGATGGCCCTTCTGGGCGGGGAGGATGCAGATGGCTAGAAGCCTGGAGAGCTACTTCGGCCTGGCCGGTAAGGTGGCCGTGATCACCGGGGCCGGGGGGGGACTGTGCGGACACATGGCCCGGGCCCTGGGCGGGCTGGGCGTGCGGGTGGCGGTGCTGGATCTTGGCGCGGAGAAAGCGGCGGTGACGGCGGAGGCAGTTCGCGCCGAAGGCGGGGAGGCGGAGGCCTACCCCTGCAACGTGCTGGAGGAAGAGGAGCTGCGCCGGGTCTACCAGGGGATCTGCTCCCGCTGGCAGAGCCCGGATTTCCTGGTGAACGGCGCCGGGGGCAACGATCCGCGGGGCAGCACAGAGGTGGAGTTCGCCGAGAGGAGCTCCGGCAGCCAGAGGGCCGCCTCGGCCGCCGTGAAGGACTTTTTTGCCCTGGAGCTTTCCGGCTTCCGCGCGACCTTCGAGCTGAACTTCCTGGGCACCGTGCTGCCGACGATGGTCTTCACCCGGGGCATGGTGGACAGGGGCAGCGGCTCGGTGGTCAACATCTCCTCCCTCAATGCCCTCACCCCGCTCACCAAGATCCCCGCCTACTCCGGCGCCAAGGCGGCGGTGGCCAATTTCACCCGCTGGCTGGCCGTCCACTTCGCGCACACCGGGGTGCGCGTGAACGCCCTGGCGCCGGGGTTCTTCATGACCGAGCAGCTGCGCTTCCTGCACGTGGATCAAAGCACGGGCCGGCTCACCCCACGGGCTGAAAGAGTGGTTGCCCACACTCCCATGGGGCGCTACGGGGAGCCCGACGACCTGGTGGGGGCGGTGATCTGGCTGCTGTCGGACTCCGCCCGCTTCGTCACCGGCGCCCTGGTGCCCATCGACGGGGGATTCTCCTCCTACAGCCTCTGACCCGGCCGAGCAGCGCCGGGAGGGGCGCCTAGCGGGCGGAGCCTGCGCGCCGCCGCTTGAGGCGTTCCACCAGGGCGTGAATGTCCACGTAGTCCTTGACCATCTGCTTCACTGTTTCGATCTTCTCCCGGTCCTCGGCCCGGATCTTGATGATCAGGTTCGTGATCTTCTGCGCGGTGGCGAAGGTGTCGTCCTCCACCAGGATCACCGGCGTGGCGGTCTGCTTCAGGATCTTCAGCACGGTGTGGTTGGGCCAGACGCCGCAGGTGAGGATCATGCCTTTCACGCGGAACTCTTCCTCCAGCCCCGGTGCGTTTCCCGCCACCGCGGCGAGGATCAGGTCCTCCCGGTTGCCCGGCGTGACCAGCACCACGTCCCCCTTGAGGTAGTCGAACACCTCGTGGGAGGGCATGGCGCCGACCAGGATCCTGCTGGCCACCTGGTCCAGCCCCGCCTCCCCGCTCAGCAGCTCCCCCTTGATGTCCTCCTGCAGCTGCCTCAGGGTGGGGCTGGAGAGGAGCGGAAAGAAGGGGATGACGCCGAAGACCTCGATCCCCTTGCGTCTGAACCCCAGCCTGGCCAGCCGCTCGATCTTCTCGTACTTCTCGGGCATCACCTTGTTGACGATCACCCCCAGCACGTCGATGCCGTTGTTGTCGAAGAGGGCCTTGTTCAGCGTCACCTCGTCGATGGGCCGTCCGATGCCGGCGCAGGTGACGATCACCACCGGCGCGTCCAGCATCCTGGCCACCGTGGCGTTGGACAGGTCCAGGACGGAGCCCACGCCGGCGTGCCCGGTGCCCTCGATGATCATGAACTCCTTGCCCTGGCTTTCGCGCCGGTAGGCCTCCTCGATGCGGCGCCGGAGCTCGCCGGAGTCACCGTGGAGGATGTACTCCTCGGTGAACCCGTGGGGGACCGCCACCGGGCTCATGTCGTAGAGCTGGCTGCCGAAGTGGAAGACCTCCCTCATGAGGCTGGCGTCCTTGTCGATCTGGTGGGCCCCGATGAGGCGCACCTGCTGGCCCACGGGCTTCATGTATCCCATCCTGGGGTACAGCTCGCTGATGGCCTGCAGCAGCCCCAGGGCCACCGTGGTCTTGCCGTCGTTCTGCCGCGTGGCGCCCACGTACAGGCGCAGAAGGCTGTCCATTGTCCTCTGAGGGTAGTATGCCCGCCCCGGTGAGATCAAGCCGGCGGGCCTCCCCCAGCCTGCCCGCCCGGTCCCTTGATGCGACCGCCGCCGGCCACTAAGATGGCTGCAGCCGAAGGAGTTGCGTCGCATGGGAGGCAGAGTGATCCCGGACTGTTCCCCGGCCGCGGAAGGGTGGGCGTGAGCGCCGCGGACGGGACTTCCCACCTGCAGGGAAGCTACGACACCGCCCTGGAGCAGGCCAGGGCGCAGCTCCGGCGGGCGGACCTCCAGGAGGTGCGCCGCCGCAGCGGCGCCCAGGGAAACGGGCAGCGCCTGGTGCTGCCCTATCTGGGGGCGCGCTGCGAGGTCCTCCTGCCGGAGGCGCGCTTCCAGCCGGAGCTGCCTCTGGTGGAGAAGATCCTGGTCCTGCACTACCTGCTGGGCGCGGGCCAGGCGCCCACCCGGGGCGAGCTGGTGGCGTTCAAGAACCTTCCCGGGGCGGCCTTCTACGAGGGTCCCTACCGGAAACGCGGGCCGGAGCGGATCGCAGCCCGCTTCGCAGCCGACGTGCGCCGCCTGCCGGAGGCTGCGAGGCCCCTGGGCGGAAGCCCCGCGGAGCTGGGGGACGTGTCGGTGCGCATTCCCGTTCTGCCGAAGATCGAAGCCGTGGTGGTGCTGTACGCGGCAGACGAGGAGCTCCCTGCGGAGGCGAGCATCCTGTTCAGCGATACCATCGTGAACTTCCTCCCCCTGGAAGACGTGGCGGTCCTCTCCGGGGTTATAGCCAGCAGGCTGGGGAAAGCGGCTGCCTGAGCGGCCGCCCGCCCGCTTGCGGCC
>CAZBDU010000079.1:0-25606 GCA_964490725.1 uncultured Spirochaetaceae bacterium
TTTATGCCGTATCTGCCACCGCAGACCGCTCAAGCAACCCTGAACATGGGCTAGGTCGCGGCGGGAAGCTGCCGTCGCTGGTGAGCAAATCGGCCGCCTGCAGGAGCAGGCCGTGGACGAGCTGGTGGAGCTCCTGCCGGATCGGCCAGGCGGCTTTGCGGGAACGGATTTTCCGCTTCCCGTGAAGAGCGCGCTGCTGGGCACCGCAGAGCTTCGCCCCGGCCTGCTGCGGCGCGAGCTGTTGGGAAAAAGGAACGGCGACATCAGGGATCTCCTGGAGCCGGTCCTTCTGGCCGCGGAGCTGCACGAGGCCTCACGGGAGGACAGGGCGCGGTTCTTCATTACCGACCAGGCGGTTCAGTCCTACGTGTTCGGCGCCAAATGGCATGCAGGATGGGTTTTGCTGCTGGGAGCGGAGCGGGAGGACGGGCTCATGGAGGGTTTGAAGGACCAGAACCTTCTGGTCTTCACGGACAGACCCGATATTCCCGATACCTGCTGCATCGGCGGCAGGGCCACCTCTCCCATCTACTTTCTCCAGTTGATGGTTCGCTACGGCCTGGTGTGGGGACGCATCGCCCCCGGAGACGACCACGAAATGGGGCATTTCCTGGAAAGGGATATGCCGGGGTTCATCGTCATCCGCGGCGGCCTCGAGCCGCTGAAGCTCGTGGTGGCGCTGGGGCTGATGAAGCTGGGCGCCCCCGCCGTGGTGCCCTCCAGCTTCCCGTTCCCCTACGGCCGGCGGATCGTGGCCGATGAGTCCGGGCGGATCATCGACGCCGGGCTTCACTTCCCGAATCTGAGGGTGCGGCGCTACAGGGGCGAGCTGATCGGGCTTCCCGAGTTCTGCAACCCCGCTCATGCGGCGGAAAGCTTCGAGGCGGAGGCCGTTTGCGGCGGCGGCAGCTCGTTCTTCTGCCTGAGAAGCGCGCGGCGGGTGGACAGCGGGGTGGAGGTGCTGGGCGAGCCCTCCCGGGAGATCGGGATTCTCGTCGAGGTGGCGCATCCCCGGCTTGGCGACGATCTGGCGCTGCTCCTGGAGCGAACGGCCCTCAAGTCCTTGAGCTACCTCTCCGGGGTGAAGGCGCAGGAGCAGGAGGGCTCCTTTTCCCTGGCCCTCCGCAGCGGCGCGCCGCTGGACAGCGGCCGGATCGCCGCGGCCATTCACTGGGGCCTGCGCCTGAGCTACCCCCGGCTCAAGAGGATCCGGGTCAGGATCGTCTACGATCGGGAGGTGCTGCAGGCGCAGGCGGCCGGGGTGCGGCGGTACAAGGAGCGGCGGCGCGACCTGATGGCGGCGATGACCGAGCAGACCGCCGGCCAGCTGTGCGTCTGCACCGAATGCCGTCCCTTTTCCCTGGAGCACACCTGCATCCTGACGCCGGAGCGGGTGCCCATGTGCGCCTCCCGCACCTACTTCACGGTCAAGGCCGCGGCGCTTCTGGGACCTTCGCGCCTCCCCTACCAGAGGCGCTCGGAGCAGGGAGTGCCGCTGCAGGCCGTTTTCCGCAAAGGCAGGGTTCTGGATCTCAACAAGGGAGAGTACGCGGGCTGCAACCGCGCCTACAGGCGGATGACCCGAGGGCGGCTGCGCAAGGTGTACCTGCACTCGCTGCGGGGCTACCCGCACACCTCCTGCGGCTGCTTTCAGAACCTGGCCTTCTGGATCGAGGAGGTGCGGGGGATCGGCATCATGTCCCGGCACTCGCAGGCCGTCACCGCGGCCGGGGAAACCTGGGCCACCCTGGCCAACCGCGCCGGCGGGAAGCAGAGCCACGGCATCATGGGAGTCTCCCTGGGCTACATTCGCTCCTCCAGCTTTCTGAAGGGGGACGGCGGCCTGCGCAACGTGGTCTGGGTGGACGGCGATCTGTACGAGAAGATCGCCGATCTGCTGCCTCCGGGCCAGAGAGTGGCCACGGATGGGGATGTGAGGGACATCGAGGAGCTGCGGGCGTTCACCGGCAGATAGTGGGCCGGGAAAGGAGCGGGCATGAGTGAGGGCGAGCAAGCGAAGGAGACGGTGGAGGAGTTCAGGAAGTCCTTCTCCTACGTGTCTCGCAACGACCTGAACTTCAAGTTTCTGGCACGCCTGGAGGACGAGGCGGCGGCCCGGTTCTTTCAGAAGCTGCTCTGGAAGCTGGGGGACTGCCTGGACGACGGGAAGTGGGGCCGGCTGGTCTCGCACGTGGTGGAATGGCAGGCGAAGGGATATTCCCCTCCGGGCCGGTTCGCCTACGAAAGCGGGCCCTTCGTGGCCTCCCCGAAGCCGCTGTCGGAAAGCAGGCTGGCGTTGATCACCTCGAGCGGCCACTTCGTGGAGGGTGACGACCCCCGCCCCTTCGGCGTTCCCGATATGAGCGAGGAAGAGGCGATCCGCAGAATCGACGATTTCCTCAAAACCGAGCCAGCCCTTTCGGCAATCCCGACGGGCACAGCCGCGCCGCTGCTCCGGGTGCGCCACGGCGGCTATGACATCCGCGGCGCCCAGGCGGACCACAACGTGGTGCTGCCGCTGGACCCCTTGAAGGAGCTGGAGCGGGGGGGCGCCATCGGCGAGCTGGCTCCCCAGGCCTACTCCTTCGTGGGCGCCTGCGCCCAGACGCGCCTGCTCAAGCACACGGGCCCCCGCTGGGTCTCCATGCTGAAGGAGCAGGCCGTGGAGGCGGCTCTGCTGGTGCCTGCCTGACCGGTCTGTCACGTGTCCGTGGGACACTTGGCCCGACTGCTCGAAGAAGCGGGGATCGCCACCGTCATCATCGCCGTCAAGGCCTTCCGCAAGCGGCTGCAGGCCATGAGCCCGCCCAGGGTGCTGGTCACCGACCACCCCATGGGGCGGCCCGTCGGCGCCCCGGGCGATAGCGCCCGGCAGCTTCGCGTGGTGGAAGCGGCTCTGGATCTCTTCCGTCGGGCCGGGGCAGTCGCGACGTTCGTGGAGTTTCCCGAACCGTACCGCCCTGGTTCCTGGAGGCGGTAGCGGATCAGGAGCGCATCGAGGCTCAGCACGGCGCGGGGTTCGTCGCAGCGTGCGCGGGAAGGCCGAAGCCCGGCTGAAAGACATCAGGGCGATGATCGGGCGCCTGAAGCAGATGGAGAGGGACCTCAGAGAAGTGATTCAGAGTTGCCTGGACCGCTGCGAGGCCGGGCCCTGCCCCCTTCTGAAGGGGCTGGATGGAGAGGACGGCGGCAACAGGAATGGGGCCGCAAGCCACCGCGGCCGGTTGACCGCCTCTCTGCAAGGAAAACTCTTACATGAGGAGTGACCGATGGAAAGCTACGATCTGATCGTCATCGGCGGCGGCGCCGCTGCGTTCGCGGCGGCGACCAAGGCGGCCGACCTGGGACGGTCGGCCTTGATGATCAACAGCGGCCTGCCCCTGGGGGGCACCTGCGTGAACGTGGGGTGCATGCCCACCAAGAACCTTCTGGCCGTGGGGGAGGAGCTGTTCGCTTCCCGGCACCCGCGCTTCGGGAGCGTGCGGAACGGTGATGGCCTTCGCTTCGACTTTCCCGCCGCCCTGGCGGAGAAAGACGGCATGGTGGCCTCCGCACGGCGGAAAAACTACGCCGAGGTTCTGAAGAGCCTGGACGGGGTCAGCTACCTGGAGGCCAGGGCGCATTTCTCCGGTCCAGACCGCGTGGTGGCCGGCGGGAAGGTCTACCAGGGTGGCCGGATTCTCGTGGCCACGGGCTCCTCGACCAGAACGCTGCCCGTCAAGGGGATCGACAGGGTGGAGTGGCTGGACAACGTCAAGGCCCTGCAGCTCGAGCGGCTCCCTGCCTCGCTGGCGGTGATCGGGGCCGGGCCCTCCGGCCTGGAGTTCGCCCAGATGTTCGAGCGCTTCGGGAGCAGGGTGACCGTGCTGGAGGCCATGCCCCGGATCCTGCCCCGGCACGAACCTGAGATCGCTGCGGAGCTTTCGCGCTGCCTGGAGGAAGAGGGGATCGCGATCCGTACCGGAGTGCGCATCAAGGACGTGACTGCCCATGGTGCGACCAAAGTGGTTGCATACAACAGCACGGAGCGCAACGAGCGGCTGGAGGTAGAGCAGATCCTGCTCGCCGCAGGCATCCGTCCCAACACCTCGGAGTTGCATCTGGAGGAGGGGGGAGTGAAGGCCGACCCGCAGGGCTTCATCCAGGTCAACCAGTACTATCAAACGGACAACCCTAGGGTGTTCGCGGCGGGAGACTGCATCGGCAAGATGCCCCTGGAGACGGTGGCAGGCAGGGAAGGCGCTCTGGCGGCAGAAAACGCGCTGACCGTTCCGGTGCGCGCCATCGAGTACCAGCACGCGCCTTCCGCGGTGTTCACAGACCCGCAGGTAGCTTCGGTGGGGCTCACCGAAGAAGAGGAGATGAAGCGGTTCAACCTCTGCTCCTGCCGGACGGTCTACATGGACGCGGTTCCCAGGGCCATGGCCGTCGGCGAGTCCCGGGGGGCCTTCAAGATGGTGATCCACCCCCGCACCCTCAAGGTGATGGGGGTGCACATCGTGGCGCCGCACGCAGCCGATCTGATCCACGCGGGCGCTCTTGCCGTGAAGCACGGCCTCACCGTCGACGACCTGATCGAGACGCTGTTCGTCTTTCCTACCTTCAGCGAGGGAATCAAACGCGCCGCCCAGGCCTTCCGGCGCGACGTGTCCCTCATGAGCTGCTGCGTGGAGTAGCGCCGCCCGCCGGCAGGGCCGGATCGCGCGCCGCGGCGTTGGCGTTCAGCCCGGCTGCCAGGAGGCGCGGCGGTAGCGTTCCTCGATGTCGTGGTTGGCCGGATGGATCACGATGGGCGAGAGCGACACCAGCCCCTTCTCGATGGCCCGGAAATCCGAGCCTTCCTCCCGCGCCGACTCCGGGATCTGCCCCCCCAGGAAGCAGTACAGGTCCTTGTTGGGCGCCGTGAAGGTCACCAGCTCGTCCTTGTAGATGCGGCGGGTGGGGAAGGTGACCTCCATACCCGCGGGGCTTTCCCGGTTGGGGAAGTTGATGTTCAGGAAGTGGCTCTCCGTCCACAGCCGGCGGAAGACCTCCAGGTTGGCCACCAGGAAACCCACCGCCGCCTCGAGGTGGAAGGGGGCCCCGAAGGCGCTCAGGCTGCAGGCCACCGCGGGGGTATCCATGAACGCCCCCTGCCGCGCGGCCGCCGCGGTGCCGGAGTAGACGATATCGGTTCCCAGGTTCGGGCCCAGGTTGACCCCGGCAATCACCAGCTCCACGCGCACCGGCAGCAGGCCCAGCAGCGCCACCAGGACGCAGTCCGCCGGCGTGCCGCCGCAGACGTACTCCCTTTCTGCGCGGCGCCGAAAGCGCGTGGGGCTTCCCAGGGTGATGGAGTGGGAGCTCCCGCTGCGGTTCACCTCCGGCGCCACCACCCACACCTCGTGCTCCGGCTCCAGTCGCCGCTTCAGGGTGAGGAGGCCAACGCTGTCGATGCCGTCGTCATTCGTGAGCAGGATTCTCATAGACCACCCGCGCTCCGCCGGCGGGCCGGGAGGTGAAGGTCTCGGCCCGGAAACTGAAGATCCGCTCGTAGGCTTCGATGCGCTCCTGGTAGGCGGGGATGGCCCGCCCTTCCAGCAGGGTCACGGTGCAGCCGCCGAAGCCGGCGCCGGTCATGCGGGCGCCGTACACCCCCTCGGTCTCCCAGGCTCGCTTCACCAGCCAGTCCAGCTCGGGACAGGAGACCTCGTACTGGTCCCGCAGGCTCTCGTGGGAGCGATTCATCAGCTTGCCGAAGGCGGTGAGATCCCCCCGCCGCAGGGCCGCCTCGGCCTCCACGACGCGCTGGTTCTCCTCCACCACGTGCAGGCACTTCTTGCGGGTGGACTCGGGGATGAGCCCCATCAGCTCCTGCAGGTCTTCCACCGAGTAGTCCCGCAGGGCCGCGCCCGCCTTGCGCGAGCCCAGCGCCGAGACGCACCTCTGGCACTCCGCGCGGCGCTGGTTGTACTCGGAGTCGGCCAGGCTGCGGGGGACGTTGGAGTTGGTGATCAGGATCTGAGCGCTCTTCAGCTCCAGTGGAACGTGGCGGTGCTCCAGGGAGCGCGTGTCCAGAAAGAGGGCGTGGTTTTCCCTGGCCAGGCGGGAGACGAACTGATCCATGATTCCGCAGTGAACGCCGACGAAGTTGTTCTCCGCCTCCAGGGCCATCCGGGCCAGCTCCGCAGGCTGGATCTCCAGAGCGTACAGACGCTCCACAGCGCAGGCCGTGGCGATCTCCAGGGCCGCCGAAGAGGAGAGCCCCACCCTCTGGGGCACGTTGCCGCTCACCGTGAAGTTCATGCCGCTCAGCTTGTGGCCGCGCTCCAGCAGGACGCTCACGATTCCCTTGGGATAGTTGGCCCAGCGGTCCTCCTTCTTGTAGCGCAGCGTCGAAATGTTGGCGCGCTTGCGGTCCTGAAGGTCCAGAGACCGAAATTTGAGGTGCTGGTCCTTGCGGCGGGAAACCGCAACATTGATGCGAAAATCTATCGCCATGGGCAGGACGAAGCCGTCGTTGTAGTCCGTGTGCTCGCCGATCAGGTTGATCCGACCGGGAGCGGCGGCAATGACTTCCGGCTCCTCGCCATACTCCTGCTGGTGGCTGCGGATAAGGTCCTCCATTGCTGACTCCGATGGAAGTGAAGTGAAAACGGTGCTATATTGTATGGGAAATCAGGAAAGAATTCAACAAATTCATGGTGGCGGCTCGAAGATAAAGGGATGACAGATAAGGACTTACAGTACGGGGAAAAAATCCGCGTCGAGCCCGGCTCCTATGTCTACGAAAGTGGCGACCCGCTGCAGCCCAAGCCCGTCTTCTACATCATCGCCGGGCTGGTGCGCCTGGAGATCGAGCAGAGCGACGGCTCGGTGTTCCCGGTGCACCTGTTCCCCGACTCCGTGTTCGGCCTGGTGGAGAGCCTGCTGGACAACAGCCCGCGCCTGGCCGGCGCCTACAGCATGGAGACGCTGATCCTCTACCGCTGGGACCGCGAGAGCTTCGACACCGCCTCCAGCGTCTCCTGGGAGCTGGCACTGCACGCCATCACCAGCCTCACCCAGCTGCTGCGCATCCTCAACGCCGAGTTCGGCCACCGGCTGGGGCTTCTCGGGGAGAACCCGTGAGCGACTACACCGAGATCATGAAGATTGCCTTCCAGGCGGAGGAGGCGATCGACCAGGACATCAAGAAGAAGTTCGGCCGGCGCTATGGGGACAAGACCATTCTGATCAAGGAGGGGGACATCCAGCAGGAGATCTTCTGGATCCTCTCCGGAGAGGTCTACATCACACGCAAGCTCGGCGACAAATACAAGGTGCTGGCAACCCTGGGCAAGGGAGAGCTGATCGGTGAGATGAGCTTCTTCGACAAGTCCGTGCGCTCGGCCACGGTGATCTCCAAGGGACCGGTGGAGGCTCTGGTGTTCTCCCGGGACAACTTCCAGGACATCTTCGCGGCCAGCCCCCAATGGACCAGGCGGCTGCTGGTCTCCCTGGCCAGCCGCGTGCGGGTGATGATCGACAGGTTCAACGACGTCTGAAGCGAAGGGAATACTGCCCCCCCGAGCTGACCACGCGACAGCCTTCACCGAAGATCCTGCGGAGCACCGGAGTCCGCAGGGTCTCCTGGAGGGGGCCGCAGGCCACGATCCGGCCGCGGTCCATCACCAGAACCCCGTGGTAACCCGCAGTGATCTCCTCCACGTGGTGGGTCACGTTGAGGATGGTCAGATCGGGCCTGGCGGTGAACAGAGCGGCCAGGGAGCCCAGGAATTCCTCCCGCGAGCGGGGGTCCAGCCCCAGGCAGGGCTCGTCCAGAAGCAGCAGCTCCGGCTCGGCCATCAGAGCCCTGGCGATCAGCACCCGCTGCCGTTCGCCCGTGGACAGGGTGGCGAAGCGGCGCGAGCCCAGGTGCTCCGCACCGATGTGGGCCAGGTTCTCGCGAGCCCTCTCCCGTTCCCGCGCGGCTCCCTGCTCGTAGAACACCAGCCTCCCGTCCCTGCCCGCCAGCACCACGTCCATGACGCCCATGAACGGCGGGATCAGCGCCAGGGAATCCGCGTGGACCCAACCGATCCGCGCGCGCAGGCGGCGCAGATCGGCGCGCCCGAAGCGCTCCCCCAGCACCAGGGCGGTGCCGGTGGTGGGGAAACCGTAGCCGGTGATCAGCTTCAGCAGCGTGGTCTTGCCGCTGCCGTTCGGCCCCAGGACTACCCAGCGCTCCCCGCGTCGCACCGTCCAGGAGACTTCCTGCAGGATCGCCTGGCCCCCGACGGCGCAGGATACCCGCTCCAGGTGAAGTGCCGTTCCGTCCTCGTGCATGATCTTGTCCGCTGCCACTGTAGCAAAACGCCGCTATAATGAAAACATGGCTGCCCAGGGAGGAGAGGTCCAGGTACGCTTCTACGAAGAGCTGGGCGAGTTCCTACCGCCGGCCTTGCGCAAGCGCAGCTTCCCGGCCGCCTTCCACGCCGGAGACACCGTCAAGGCCCTGGTGGAGGCCCTGGGGGTCCCGCATACCGAGGTGGACCTGGTGCTGGTGAACGGCGAATCGGTGCCCTTCAGCCACCGGCTGCGCCACGGGGAGCGCATCAGCGTCTACCCGACCTTCGAATCCTTCGACATCGGCCCGGTAACGCGGGTGCGGCCGCAGCCCCTGCGGGACCCGCGCTTCGTGCTGGACGTCCACCTGGGCAGGCTCGCCAAGCTGCTGCGCATGCTCGGCTTCGACTCCCTGTACACGAACCACTGGGACGATTCGTCCCTGAGCGACATCGCCGCCCGCGAGCGGCGCACCGTGCTGACCCGCGACCGGGGGCTGTTGATGCGCCGGTCGGTCACCCATGGCTACCTGGTGCGGTCCCACAAGCCGGTGGAGCAGCTGGCCGAGGTGCTGCGGCGCTTCGACCTGCGGGGCGCCGCCCGCCCCTTCACCCGCTGCCTGCGCTGCAACACCCCCCTGGAGCCCGTGCCCCGCGAACGCGCTGTCCCACGGCTTCCCGAGCACGTGGCCCGGGCCTATCGCTCGTTCAAGCAGTGCCCGGACTGCGGCAGGCTCTACTGGCGTGGCAGCCACTGGGAGGCGATGCGGCGCCTGCTGGATACTCTGCTTCAGTCCTTGATGTTGTAGCGCTTCTTGAAGCGCTCCACCCGTCCGGCCGTGTCCACCAGCTTCTGCTTCCCGGTAAAGAAGGGGTGGCAGTTGGAGCAGATCTCCAGCTTGATGTCGCTGGCGGTCGAACGGGTCTCGATGGTGTTCCCGCAGACGCAGGTGATGGTCACGGGCTCGTACTTCGGATGTATGCCTTCCTTCATGGTCGTTTCCTTTCAGCCGCTCCCGCTACATCTCGTCCACCGACGAGGTGTTCATCGAGCGCAGGAAGGCTTCATTGTTCTTGGTCTTGCGCATCCTGTCAATGAGCAGCTCGATGATCTCCACGTCGTCCATGGGGTTGATAACCTTGCGGAGGATCCACATCTTGTTGAGCGTCTCCTCCGGCAGCAGCAGCTCCTCCTTGCGGGTGCCGGACTTCTTGATGTTGATGGAGGGGAACAGCCTGCGGTCGGCCAGCCGCCGATCCAGGTGGATCTCCATGTTGCCGGTGCCCTTGAACTCCTCGAAGATCACCTCGTCCATACGGCTGCCGGTGTCGATCAGCGCCGTGGCTACGATGGTCAGGCTTCCACCCTGCTCGATGTTCCTGGCCGCGCCGAAGAAGCGTTTGGGCTTGTGCAGCGCGTTGGAGTCCACACCGCCGGAGAGAATCTTCCCGGAGGTCGGGACCGTCTGGTTGTAGGCCCGCGCCAGGCGGGTGATGGAGTCCAGCAGGATCACCACGTCCCTCTTGTGCTCCACGAGCCTCTTGGCCTTCTCGATCACCATCTCGGCAACCTGCACGTGCCGCGTGGCCTGCTCGTCGAAGGTGGAGGAGACCACCTCCCCCTTGACGTTGCGCTGCATGTCCGTCACCTCTTCGGGGCGCTCGTCGATGAGCAGCACGATCACGAACACCTCGGGGTGATTGGTGGTGATGGCGTTGACCACCTTCTGCATGAGGATGGTCTTGCCGGCCCGGGGCGGTGAAACGATCAGGGCACGCTGCCCCTTGCCGATGGGGCAGAACAGGTTGATCAGCCTGGTGGAGGTCTCCTCGTTGGCGGTCTCCAGGTCCAGCAGCTTGTCCGGGTACAGGGGGGTGAGGTTGTCGAAGGGGATGCGCGTCTGCGCCACCTCGGGAAGATCGAAGTTGACGCTCTCCACCCGCAGCATGGCGAAGAAGCGCTCACCCTCCTTGGGCGGCCGGATCTGGCCGGAGACGGTGTCCCCGGTCTTCAGGTTGAAGAGCCTGATCTGCGACGGAGAGACGTAGATGTCGTCGGGCCCGGGCAGGTAGCTGTAGTGCGGCGAGCGCAGAAACCCGTACCCGTCCGGAAGAATCTCCAGGGCGCCGTCGGCGTAGATCTGGCCGTTGCGGCTGGTGTGCTGCTTGAGGATGGTGAAGATGATCTCCTGCTTCTTCATGGAGATCAGGCTCTCGTGGTCGACGCCCATGCGCCCGGCCATCTGCCGCAGCTGCGGCATGTTCATCACCGTCAGATCGTTGATCTTGAGCTTCTCCCGCCCCTCGCCCCCCGCCTGGCGCGGGCTCTCCTCGGCGATGGGGCGCTCTTCCCCGGTCATCACCGGCGGATCCTGAGGCTGGATATCCTCGAGGCTCCCGTTTTCCGGGTCCTTGATCAGCTCCACCCGCAGCTTCTTGCGCCGCACCTTGCGGCGGGGTCTGTCGCCGTCATGTCCTCCGGAGCCGCCGTGAGAGCGTCCCCGCGAGCTCGCCTGCCCGCCGCCGGAAGCCGCGGGCGCCCCGCCTGCCTGGGAATCCTCTCGAGCTCCTCCGGCGGAAGCCAGCGGCGTCCTGGAAGATTCGGATTCCAGGCGCCGATCGGGGCTCGTCCTCTGCCGCCCGCTGTCCGCGGGCGCCGGTTGCGTCTCCTGGGAGGGATCCCCGAAAGGGATTTCGCTCTGCATGCCTCCTCCTTCCGAGGGACTTGTCTTGCGTCGGATTACTGCCATCTGCTACTCCACTCACTCCATTGGCGGGGTCTGTCGGGCATTCGCGCCGCAGTGACTCCGGGTGCGATTTCCGGCTCCGGGACAAACCAGCATGTCCAGAACGCTCTGGAACTTTTCAAAGGTAGTCGAGTTACCTCATCCGAGGACGGATTCGCTTTACAAGGATATCGAAGCGGATACGCTGAATCTCAACTATAAATATAGCGAACCAGTCCCGGCGTGTCAAGACGGCCATGCCTCGCAATCCCTCCCCTGTCGAGGCCGTGGACCAGAGCCTTACGGTCCCTCGACTGCTGCCCGGCCGCGGTCACAGCTCGGCGGGCAGCGGCTCTTCCCCGCTCACCAGGCCCTCCGCCAGCACCAGGGCGGCCACGGCGGCCCGCCGGCGCACGACGTCACGGCCGCCGGGGAATCGAAACTCGCGACACCGGGACTCCCCGCCGGCGCTCAGGGCGCAGATCCATACGATGCCCGTGGGCTTCTCGGCGCTGCCTCCCCCGGGGCCCGCGATTCCGGTGACCGCCAGGGCCACATCCGCCCCGGAGCGCTCCAGCACGCCCCGCGCCATGGCCTCGGCGCTCCGGCGGGAGACCGCCCCGTCCGTCTCCAGGATCGATCGGTCCACCCCCAGGATTTGCTCCTTGGCCCGGTTGGAGTACACCACCATGCTTCCCCACAACACCTCGGAGCTTCCCGGATTGTCCGTGATGAGCTTCCCGATGTATCCGCCCGTGCAGGACTCCGCCACCGCCAGGGTGAGCCCCCGGCGGCGGAGCAGCTCGAAGAGCCCCGCCGCCGGCGGATAGTCACCGCTGCGGATCCGCGAGGCGCCGAAGGCCTCGCGAAGCCGCGCCACCGTCTCCCGGCGGCCCGCCTGCGGGCCCGTCAGGGTCACCACGATCCGGTCGTCCGTCATGCGGGTGCCCCACAGCACTCCCGCGGCGCCCCGCTGCTGGAGGGCCTCCTCCAGCGCGCTTTCCGGGACCAGCAGCGCCGTGAGAGTAGTCTCCTCCGTTGCGGCCAGGCCGAAATGCCCCCGCAGAGCGGGCAGCACCCCCTCCTCGAACATGGGCTCCATCTCCCGGGGCGGCCCCGGCAGGGCTGCCACCAGGGCCTCCCGGATCCGGCCCAGGAACCCGGCAGCGGTGCCGTTGGCATTCTCCAGCACCGTGAACCCCTGGGGGATGTCCGCCTGCCTCCGGTTGCTGGCCGCCACCAGACGGCCCCTCCAGCGGGCCAGCAGGGCGTTCCAGATCTCCTCGCGGAACTCCAGCTCCACCCCGGCCACTCCCGCAATCACCTCGCGGGTCAGATCGTCGGAGGTGGGCCCCAGGCCGCCGGTGACCACCACCAGGCCGGCCTCCCCCACCGCGCGCAGGAGCTCCCGGCGGAACAGGTCCTCCGCATCGGGGATCTGCACCGCCCTGGTCACCTCGAAACCCAGCCCTTTGAGCGCCGAGCCCAGGGTGCGGAAGTGGGTGTTGAGTATTACCCCGTTGGTGAGCTCCGTGCCCACCGACAGCAGGACCGCCGTGAGCGGCGCGTCAGACACTCTGCGTGGCTCGCTTGATCTCTTCGACCGCAGCGGAAAAGATGTCCACCGCTTCGGGACTCTTGATCATCTCGCACTTGCCCTCGAACACCACCCCGTCGGCGATGTTGAGCTTGGCGGTGCGGATGTTGCCGAACACCTGGCCGGTGGTGAGCATCTCGAGCTTCTCGGTGGCCACGATGTTGCCATACACCGCCCCTCCTATGACCACGGAGCCCACCCTGATGTTCGCCTTCACCTCGGCGCCGTTCTCGATGTAGAGGAAGCCCGCAGACTCGATCTCCCCCTCGAAGCGCCCGTCGATTTTCAGGGAGTCGCGAAACTTCAGCACGCCGTTGAAGTTGGTCTCCCGGCCCAGGGTGGTGGTGATGCGCTCCACTCCCTTGTGCTCGTTGTTCTTGGCCATGGCTTACTTGGTCTTCATCACGAACACCCCGTCCCAGTCCTCGGGCGGGGGGTTGTCCATGTAGTGCTTGCAGCGCGCGAAGTACACCTTGGAGGGACCGTCCTCCGCGTCCAGCTTCAGCGCCCGGGCAAAGCACACGCTTGCCTCCTGGAACTGCATCAGCTTGTAGCGCTTCCTGCCCTCGGCAAACAGCTCCAGGACCTTCTTCCTCGTTTCGGTGATCACCTCGGTACCTCTTCGCTCTCCTGGCGCTTCTTCCAGTTGCGCAGGTGCTTCTGGAGCTTCGCCTCCAGGTCCTCCAGGGACAGGTCCCCCCTCTTGAGCCGGTCCCCCTTGCTCTGCAGGTCGCTGATCTCCTCCTCCAGCCCCTCCAGGGTGGCCAGGATCTCCGCGCCCTCCTTCTTCACGAGCTCCACCATCGCGCGGACCTTGGCGGGGTCGTCCGCATCCAGATGCCGGGCCTCCTCCAACAGCGCCGAAATGGGGCGCTTCACGTGCTGGGTGAAGAAGATCAGGGAGTTGTTCAGCGACTCCACCACCGCGATGCGGCGCTCCCGCCGGGAAACCTGGCGGGCCAGCTCGTGGTTGCGCAGCACCGCCCGGATGCGGGCCAGCACCTCCGAGAAGTTGAACGGCTTGGTGATGTAGTCGTCCACCCCCAGCTCCAGTCCCTCGATCTTGTCCTTCACCTCGTCCATGGCGGAGAACATGATGATGGGGGTGTGCCGGTGTTTGCGATACTGCTTGTCGTGCTTGAGCTTCTTGGTGACCTCCCAGCCGGAAAGCCGGGGCATGATGTTGTCCAGGATGATCAGGTCCGGATCGGTGTCCACGACCTTCTGCAGGGCTTCTTCACCGTCGACGGCTTTTTCGATCTCGAAGCCCAGCTTGCTCAGCATGACGTCGAAGAACTCCAGGTTGATCGGTTCGTCATCGACGATCAGAATTCTGCCTTTTAGTTTCATTCGCACCCTCGCGCCGTAACGTATTGTCGTAAACTTGCCGGGCCTTGTCAATCCTGGTGAGCCCGGCCCCTCCCCAAGCGCAGGGCCAGTCCCGAAATCAGCCCCGCCGCGGCCAGAGCGAGCACCACGAAGGCCAGCCAGTCCCCCCAGCGGGTGTACAGGGTGGTGGTTCCCGCGTACACCGGCACCTCGGCCACCAGGTATCCCTCCTGGAAGGCCGGCAGCACGCGCAGAATTCTGCCCGTGGGATCGATCACCGTGGTGATGCCGCCGTTGGTGGCTCTGACCACCGAGCGGCGGTTCTCCACCGATCGGAACAGCCCGATGGACATGTGCTGCATCTCCGCGGCCACGGAGTTGGACCAGGAGTCGTTGGTCATGTTCACCACCACCTCGGCTCCCCGGCCCACGAAGCGCCGCACCAGGTCCCCGAAGGTGTCCTCGAAGCAGATCGGGGTGGAAAAGCGCACGCCTCCGCTTTCGAACACCGTGTGCTCGCTGCCCCGCTTCCAGAAGTGAGTGTCCGCGTTGCGCAGCCACTCGTAGACCCCGGGCAGGAGCTTCCGGTAGGGAAAGTACTCCGTGAAGGGCACCAGGTGCAGCTTGCGGTACACCTGCCGGATCTCCCCGTCCTGGAAGAGCAGGGTGGCGTTGTAGTCCACCCGCACCTCCCGGCCTCCCTCGGTGCGCTCCAGCCGGCCGTCGTCGTTGCCGATCAGGTACGGCCTTCCCTGCTCGGCCAGGAACTCCCGCAGGCGGCGAACCAGCTCGTAGGCGAGGTGATCGGTGCGGTAGCGGGTGTGCCAGTGGATGGCCGGAACGAACGAGGTCTCCGACCAGATGACGATCTGCGGATCCTCCCGTGAGGCCTGGCGGCTGAGGCGGGTGAGGATCTCCAGGCTCCGCTCGTAGGCGGGGTTGCCCCCCCGCCAGGGATCCACGTTCTGTTGAATCAAGGCCACCTTCCAGGCGCGCGCCGAGGAGAGGTCCGGCGTGCCGAGCAGGCCGTAGGCCACCGCCCCCGCCAGCAGCGCCAGGTAGACCCCGGCCACCGGCAGCTGCCGCCACAGGCGCCTGCCCAGCCCGCCGATCCCGTCCCGCAGCTGCCAGGCCAGGAACGCGGAGGGGAAGGCCACCAGGAGCGACACCGCCCACACGCCGCCGAAAGAGGCGATCTGGATCAGAGGCCTGAACAGGTACTGCGAGTAGCCCAGGATTCCGTAGGAGTAGCCCAGGAACCCTTGAGTCTTCAGGTATTCGTAGCCCACCCAGATCAGCGTCTGCAGGAGGTAACCCCAGCGCGGCACCAGGCGGTCCGCCGCCTTCAGGAGGGGAAAGAGCGCCAGGAAGTAGGCCGAGTAGATGGGCGGCACGATCAACAGCGTCAGGGGATGGAAGGAGCCCAGCCAGAAGTTGTGCAGAGCGTAGCTGGCGAAGCCGAAGAACGCTCCGTAGGGGACCACGGCGCCCCACCTCGCCCGCCGGATCACCCAGAACATGGGAGTCAGGCAGACGTAGGCCAGTGGAAACCACCCCCAGCGCGAGAGAAAGCTGGGGAAGGACACCGCGTACAGGAGCGCCGAGGCGCCCAGCAGCCCCAGATTCACCAACACGGCCCTGGCTGTGGCGCTCCCGCGTTTGCGGCGGGTGGATGAGAGAGGAGCAGACTCCAACTATTTCCTCAGAGACCAGGCCTTCTGCTTCAGCTCTCTGCCGGGACGAAAGACCGCCACCCCGTGGTTGCCGACCATCACGCTCTGGCCGGTCTTGGGGTTGCGAGCCTTCCTTCCTTTGCGGGTCTTGATCTCGAAGGTGCCAAAGCCCCTGAGCTCGATGACCTTGTCTTCCAGGAGTCCTTCCTTGAGCTCGTTGAAGAAAAGATCCAGAATGGTGTGTATGTTCTTCTTGCTCACACTCACCTCTGGATAGATCTTCTCGATGATCTCTGCTTTGGTGAGCTTTTCACCCACCGCGACTCCCTTTCTTCCCGGCTAGCCGAGAGCGACGAGCTTTTTGTACAGTCTTTGTTTCTTCCTGGCGGCCGTGTTTCTGTGCAGGACCCCCTTGCTCACGGCTCTGTCCAGCAGGCTTTCCACCTCTTTGAACCTCGAGGCCGCCTCATCCCTGGCCTTGCTGTCCACCAGCTCCTGGAACCGCCGCGCTTCGGTGCGCACGCGGGTCTTTAACATGCGGTTTCGCATCCGCCTGTTCAGGCTCTGCCGGTGCCGTTTGGCCGCCGAATCATATCCGGGCACGTATTCCTCCGTCGAAATCCCTCAAGAATAAGTTCAGATGTTATAAGAAACTATCAAATTCCGGACGTCCTGTCAAGAGCGCCCCCTACTCCCCGCCCCGCAGAGCCCCCGCCGGTTACTCTTTTCGACGGGAGGGGCGGATCAGCGCCGCCACCAGCAGCACCACCAGAAATGCCCCGCCGGCCTTGGGGAACCAGTCCCCCAGGAGGGTGTACAGGGTCCGCTGCGGCTTGCGGAACGCCACGTCCACCACCAGCGAGGTGGCCTGGTAGTAGGGGCGTGAGGCGGCCACGAGGCCGGTGGGCTTGACGTAGCAGGTGAGCCCCGAGGCGGTGGCCCGCAGCAAGGGGGTGCGGTTCTCCACCGCCCGGAAGATGGCGTTCACCGCGTGCTGTTTGGCCTCCACCTCCGTGAGGGACCAGTAGTCGTTCGACAGGTTGACGATGGCCTCCGCGCCGGCCACGACGAAGCGTCTCACGTCGTCCGGGAAGGAGTCCTCGAAGCAGATGGGAGTGGAGAAGCGGAACGCCGGCACCTGAAACACCACCCGTTCGGTCCCCGGCTCCCACAGGTACACATCGAAGCTCTGCAGCATCTCGTACACCTGGGGAAGCTGCTCCTTCCAGGGGAAGTACTCCGTGAAGGGCACCAGGTGGATCTTGTGATAGGTGGCCACCCGCCGGCCGTCCGGAGCGAACAGCACGGCGGCGTTGTAGTCGTAGCGCTTCTCCCGACCCCCCTCGCGGATCAGCTCGTAGTCGTCGTTGCCCGTGACGAGCCACACCCCCAGGCTTTTCTGGTAGCGCAGGAAGTCCGCCACCAGCGCGGCCAGCGGGCTGTCTTGCGGCTTGACCTGCCTCCAGCGGCGGATGTTGGGCACGAAGGCGGTCTCCGACCAGGCCACCAGGTCGGGGTGGGTCTTCACCGCCTGGTCGGTGAGCCCCTTCAGGGTGTCGAAGGTCTCCCGGTAGTCGTTCTTCCGCGGGTCGGAGTTCTGCTGTACCAGGGCCACCCGGGCGTCCTTCACCACCGGTCTCTGCTGGTACAGGTACAGGCTGACCGCTCCGAACGCCAGGGCGCAGACCAGCGGCACCATCGAGATCAGAGCCGCTCGCACCCCGGAAACGGGGCTCTCCCGGCGCAGCACCGGGGCCAGCGCCGCGGCCAGCCCGGCGTTGACCAGAACCACCAGAAAGCTCACCGCCCACACCCCGGCGAGCGAAGCCACCTGGATCAGCGCCAGGAAGGGATACTGCGTGGTGCCCCACAGCGCCCAGGGAAAGCCCAGGAAGCCGGTGGAGCGCAGGTACTCGAAGACCGTCCACCCCACCGCGTACACCAGAAAGCGCAAGGCGGGCAGGCGGCTGGCGATCCACAGTACCGGCCAGAAGAACAGCGCGTACGCCAGCAGGAAGTAAAGGGTCATGAGCTGCAGCGTGATCAGGCTGTAGGTTCCCAGCCAGTAGAGGCTGAGCATCCCCTGGAGCACCCCGAAGGTGGTGAGGTAGAACAGCCCCCAGCCTGCGGTGGACAGCTCCACGGCCAGTAAGAGCGGCACCAGCGCCACGAAGGCAAGGGCAGGCAGCCCCTCCAGGGAGATGAAGGAGGGAAAGGCCGCGGTGCCGAGAAAGACCGAAAGCAGCGTCAGCGGCAAGCCCCAGTCCGTGCCTGCGCCCTTTCTGGCCGTCGGCTCGTCTCGCCAGGCCAGGTAGCCTCCCAGGCCCAGCAGGAGCAGCGGCAGGAAGTACACCAGGCTGGCCAGACGCTCCTGCCACGTGTCCAGAGCCAGCCGCACGGGGGAGCCTCCGGAGGCCTGAAACCGCTGCACGTAGCCCATGTTCGCGTTGGAGGCGTAGATGTAGGAGAAGAGGAACAACACCAGCGTCAGGACGAACAGCAGCTCCGGGAGGCGCCGCTGCAGGAAGGGCTGGGAGAGCCGACCGCGGGAGCGGGCCAGGAAGGCGATCCCGGCGCACACGTGCAGGGCAAGCAGGCCGTTGTAGATCCAGTCCGTGTACACCAGCCGTTCGGGCGCCAGCCCGAAGGGTCCCGCCAGGCGCAGTGCCACCTCCACGAGAGGCACAGCGATATACAGCCAGCCGGTCAACGCCATCTTCGAGCCTCACTCCACGACGAAGCGGAAGTACCGTTTCTTTCCGGCCCGCAGCAGCAGCGAGCCCTCCTCGAGGTCCGCTGCGCCCACCACGGCCTCCACGGAGCCGGCCGCCCGGCCGCCTACGTAGGCCCCGCCCTGCTCCACCAGCCGCCGGGCTTCACTCTTCGAGGAGGCAAGGCCCGCCCGCACGAACAGGTCCACCACGTTGATCCCCGCCGCCAGCTCCGCGCGGGCCAGTGCGGCAGAAGGCACCGAGCTCAGGTCGGCGCCCTCACCGCCGCCGAACACCCCCCGGGAGGCCTCCCGAGCCTTCTCCGCCTCCTCACGGCCGTGCACGACGGCGGTCAGCTCCAGCGCCAGGGTCTGCTTGGCGGCGTTGATCTCCCGGTCTCTGAGGCTCGAAAGGCGCTCCACCTCGGAAAGCGGCAGGAAGGTGAACACCCGCAGGAGCCTGCCCGCGTCCGCGTCGGGTACGCCCCGCCAGTACTGGTAGAACTCGTAGGGGCTCACCATCTGCGGGTCCAGGAACAGCGCGCCACGCTCGGTCTTTCCCATCTTCTGGCCGTCGGAGCGGGTCAGAAGGGGGGTGGTCAGGGCGAAGGCCTCCCCGCCCTCCACGCGGCGGATCAGGTCGATCCCCGCCACGATGTTGCCCCACTGATCGTCTCCGCCCAGCTGCAGGCGGCAGCCGTAGTTGCGGAACAGCACCAGGAAGTCGTAGGACTGCAGGATCTGGTAGTTGAACTCCAGGAAGGTGAGACCGCTCTCCAGCCGCATCTTGTAGGTTTCGAAGCCGAGCATGCGGTTCACCGAGAAATGGCGGCCGATCTCGCGCAGGAAGTCGATGTAGTTCAACCCCGCCAGCCACTCGGCGTTGTCCAGCATCAGCGCCCCCTGGGGTGAAAAGTCCAGGAAGCGGGCCATCTGGGACCGGAAGCGCTCCGCGTTGGTACGGATCTCCTCCAGGGAGAGCATCCGGCGCATCGCCGTTTTCCCTGAAGGGTCGCCGATGCGGCTGGTGCCGCCGCCAATGAGGGCGATCGGGCGGTGCCCGGCGCGCTGCAGGTGGGCCATGGCGAACAGCTGCACCAGGTGCCCCGCGTGCAGGCTGCCCGCGGTAGGGTCGAAGCCGACGTAGAAGGTGACCCGCTCCCGATCCAGGGCCTCGGCCAGGGCCGTCTCGTCGGAGCACTGCTTGTAGAAGCCCCGCTCTTTCAGTGTGCGAAGCACTCCCGCCATCTAGGCCTCCCTGCGGTACTCGCGGACCGCCGAGCGGATGCGCTCCGCAAGAGAGGAGATGGGAATGCGCTCCTGCTGCATGGAGTCCCGGTGGCGCAGGGTGGCGGTGGCGTCTTCCTTGCTCTGGTAGTCGATGGTGACCCCGTAGGGGGTGCCGACCTCGTCCTGCCTCCGGTAGCGCCTGCCGATGGCGCCGCTCTGATCGTAGAAGGTGGTGAACTCCTCGCGAAGCTCACGCTCCACTCTCTGCGCCAGCTCGGCCAGCCCGTCCTTCTTGACCAGCGGAAACACGCCCACCGTGATCGGAGCCAGCAGCGGGTGAAACCTCATCACGGTGCGGACCTCCCCTTCCACCTCCTCCTCATCGTAGGCATCCGCCAGCACGGTCAGAACCGTGCGGGTGAGCCCGGCTGAGGTCTCGATCACGTAGGGAACGAACCGCTCGCCCCGCACGTCATCCAGGTAGCTCAGGTCCTTGCCGGAAAACTCCGCGTGGCGGCGCAGGTCGTAGTCGGTGCGGTTGTGGATCCCCTCCAGCTCGCGCCAGCCGAAGGGGAACTCGTACTCGATGTCGAAGGCCACCTTGGCGTAGTGGGCCAGCTCCTCGCGGCCGTGCTGGTGGAAGCGCAGCTTCTCCGGCCTCACCCCGAGCTTCCGGTAGAACTCGAACCGCTCGGCCTTCCAGTACTCGAACCACTTCTCATCCTCCGAGGGGTGGATGAAGAACTGCATCTCCATCTGCTCGAACTCGCAGGTGCGGAAAATGAAGCTCTTCGTGGTGATCTCGTTGCGGAAGGCCTTGCCGACCTGGGCGATGCCGAAAGGCACCCGCGCCCGGGCGGTCTGCACCACGTTCTTGAAGTTGACATAGATCCCCTGGGCGGTCTCCGGGCGGAGGTACACCAGTGAGGCGTCTTCCTCCACCGGGCCCAGATGAGTACGGAACATCAGGTTGAACTGCCGGGGCTCGGTGAGCTCGCCGCCACACTCGGGGCAGGTATGGGAGGCGAGGTTCTCCGGGGAGAGCTGATCGGCCCGGAAACGCTGCCGGCACTTGCGGCAGTCCACCAGGGGATCGTTGAAGTTCTCCACGTGCCCGGAGGCCTCCCAGACCCGGGGATGCATCAGGATGGCGGCGTCCAGCCCCACGATGTTCTCGTGAAGCTGGGTCATCTCCCGCCACCAGAAGCGCTGAATGCGGTTCTTGAGCTCCACGCCCATGGGGCCGTAGTCCCAGGCGGAAGCCAGCCCGCCGTAGATCTCGCTGGATTGATACACGAACCCCCTTCGCTTGCACAGCGAGACCAGTGCATCCATGGACACCTGAGGATTTGCCATCGTTGCTCTACCTCTTGCCTCGTTCCAAGGTTGTCTCCTCCTTCACGCCTCCGGCGCCGACTCCAGGGCCGCCAAAGCGCCCTCCACCCGCCGCAGCGCCTCGCTCTCTCCCAACAGCAGCAGGGAAGCGAACAGCGGCGGGGAGACCCTGCTGCCCGTCACGGCCACCCGCAGGCACATCATCAGGTCCCCAAACTTCATGCCCAGGGCCTCCGCCAGGGAGCGAAGCCGGCCCTCGCTCTCCTCCTCGCTGCGCCCCGCGAAGCCGGGCAGCTCCGTGCGCAATGCGCCCAGCGCCTCCGCGGTGCGGCGGCGGTCCAGCCTCCTCGGAACCAGCTCCTGGAGATCGTAGCGCTCGATGCCCTGAAACAGGAACGCCGCCAGCTCCACCACGTCCGCAAGGACCGTCAACCGCGGCTGGACCAGGGGCACCAGCCCCTCGAGGAGGCGCCGCTCCTCCGCGCCGGGCTCCGCCCCCACCAGGCCCGCCTCCTGCAGGAAAGGCAGCAGCCGCCCGGCCAGCTCCTGCGGGGCGAGGCGCCGGATATACTGCCCATTGAACCAGTCAAGCTTCTTGTAGTCGAAGACCGCTGCGGCCTTGTTGAGCCGCTCCAGGGCGAAGGAGCCTTCCAGCTCCGCCAGGGTGAACATCTCCCGGGAATCGTCGTAGGACCAGCCCAGAAGCGCCACGTAGTTGACCAGCGCCTCCGGCAGGTAGCCCCGCCTGCGGAACTCCCCCACCCGGGTGGCGCCGTGCCGCTTGGACAGCTTCTGCCCGTCCGGGCCCAGCACCATGGGCAGGTGGCAGAAGCGGGGCGGCTGCCAGCCGAAGGCCCGGTAGAGCAGCACGTGCAGCGGCGTGGAGGGCAGCCACTCCTGCGCCCGCAGCACGTCGGTGATCTCCATGGCGTGGTCGTCCACCACGTTCGCCAGGTGGTAGGTGGGAAAGCCGTCGGATTTCAGGAGCACCGGATCGGGGCTGACGTCGGCGTTGCGGGTCTCCACCCGCCCCAGCAGCCGGTCCTCGAAAGCCGTGGCGCCCTCCAGGGGCACCTTGAGGCGCACCACCGGCCGGTTCCCCTCACCCTCCAGCCGCAGGCGCTCCTCCTTGGTGAGCTCCCGGCAGCGGCGGTCGTAGCCCAGCGGCCCCCGGCGCCGGCTCTGCTCCTCCTTCAGGCGCGCCAGGCGCTCCTGGGAGCAGTAGCAGGGATAGGCCTCCCCCCGGGCCACCAGCTCTGCGGCGTGGGAGCGGTACAGATCGAAGCGCTCGCTCTGGAAGTAGGGGCCGACAGGCCCCCCCACGTCCGGTCCCTCGTCCCAGCGGAAGCCCAGCCAGGCAAAGGTGGCGTAGATATCCTGGAGGGCCTCCTCCCGGTAGCGCTCCCGGTCGGTGTCCTCGATGCGCAAGAGGAAACGCCCGCCGCGGCTGCGAGCGTACAGATAATTGAAAAGCGCCGTCCGTACGCCGCCAATATGCTGGAAGCCAGTCGGCGAAGGCGCGTAGCGTACCCGCACTGTCATGGTAACCCTTTCCGGAACGGTTAGGGGGATTATAAGGAAGGGGGTGGCGCTGGTCAACAACCCGTTTGTCCGCAGGCTCACCGCCACCAGGGCGTCCCGCCGGCCGACCCGGTCGAAGCCCCCCCCGCGTACCCGGCGCTCCCTTGCAACGCCGGGGGCGGAAGGGATACCTTGGCGGCATGGTCATCTATGCAGCGGCCCTGGCTGCCTACACCGTCGGGGTGGCAGTCGTGGGGCTGAGGGGACTCCTGAAGGTGAAGTCCATCGACGACTACCTGGTGGCGGGCCGCAGCGCCTCCTCGCTGGCCACGGGCGGCTCCCTGGCCGCGACCATTCTGGGGGGCTCCAGCACCGTGGGGCTGGTGGGCCTGGCCTACCGCAGGGGCCTCACCGGCAGCTGGTGGCTGCTGGTGGGAGCGGTGGGGCTGGCGGGCCTGCTCGTTCTTGCCCGCCGGGTGCGCGCCGGCCGGGTCCGCACCTTGCCCGAGATGGTAGGGCTGTGGTACGGGCCGGCGGTTCGCAAGGTCGCTTCGGTGTTGATCCTGGCCGCCTGGCTGGGCATCGTGGGCGCCCAGGCGGCCGCCGCGGGCCGGGTGACGGCGGCCTTCCTGGGAGGCGGGGCCCGCCTGTGGACCTGCGCGGCCGCGGCGCTGTTCATCGCCTACACGGCCGCCGGCGGGCAGCGCTCGGTAATCCGCACCGATCTGCTGCAGCTGGCGCTCATCGTGGCCGGGGTGGTGGCGGCCGGAGCAGTGGCGTGGAAGTCGGCGGGAGGGGGCGAGGGACTGCGCGCCGGGCTCGCACCCGGGCTGCTCTCCTTTCCCCTCTCCCCGGCTTTCGGGATGGGGGACCTTACCCTGCTGCTGCTGGTGGTGGGATCCACCTACCTGGTGGGGCCGGACATGGTCTCCAGGCTCTTCGCCAGCCGCAGCGACCCCGCGGCGCGGCGGGGAATCCTGCTGGCGCTGTGCGTGCTGGTTCCCGGGGCCTTTCTGCTGGCCCTCCTGGGCCTGGAGGCCCGCGTCCTGCTGCCCGGGCTGTCCGCCGCCGAGGCGGCGCTGCCTGCCCTGATCGCGGAGGCGCTGCCCGCGGCGGTGTCCGCGCTCACCCTCGTGGCGCTGCTGTCCGCCTTTCTCTCTTCGGCCGACACCACGCTGCTGACGGTCTCGGCGATCCTCACCGTGGACCTGCTGGGAGGGACCGAGCGCCGCGGGAGCCTGCTGCGGGCGCGGCTGCTGACGGTAGCCGCCGGTGCCGCCTCCCTGGCAGTGGCGCTGGCCAGCGGCGGCATCATTCCCTCGCTCCTGCTGGGCTACACTGTGTTCTCAGGCGGCCTGGCCGTTCCCGTGGTGTGTGCGCTGACGGGCCGTCCGATGAGCCGGCCCGCGGCCGCCCTGGCCATGACCGGCGGCGGCCTGCTGGCCCTGGCCGGGAAGCTGACCGGTCGCGACGTGCTGATCGCCGGCGCCTTCGGGTTCGGACTGGTCCTCTTCCTGGCGGACGCGCTGCGCGCCCGCCGGCGCAGGCGCAGCGCCGCCGCATGAGCATCCAGAGCGGGCATAGCCACGTCATCACGGTCAGGTTAGGCCCGGGGACGCCGGGGTATACTTTACGAACCCGCACAGAAATGTAATTGCACAAAACCGTTTTCCATGATACATTACCAGCTAAAGTAGGTTTTGCGCGGGTATGCGGAGGCGGATTTACCCGGACATCACGCACGTTATCGGCCGGACGCCGCTGGTATACCTGAGCAGGCTTGCCCGGGGCTGCGCCGCCCGGGTGGCGGCGAAGCTCGAGTATCTGAACCCAGGGGGCAGCTCCAAGGATCGCATCGTTCTGGCGATGATCCGGGATGCGGAGCGCCAGGGGTTTATCGGTCCGGGAAGCGTCCTGGTGGAGGCCACCAGCGGCAACACCGGAATCAGCCTGGCGATGGTGTGCGCGGTCAAGGGATATAGGCTGATTCTGACGATGCCCGAGAGCACCCCGGAGCAGCAGATCGCCTGCTTCCGCTCCCACGGCGCGGAGGTGGTGGCGACTCCGGCGGCGGAGGGGATGCGAGGGGCCATAGCCAGGGCGGAGGAGATCGTGGCGGGGGAGCGCAGGGCTTTCACACCCGGTCAGTTTCACAACCCGTCGAATCCCGAGGCCCACGAGCGCGGCACCGCCCAGGAAATCTGGGATGACACGGCCGGCGAGGTGGACGTGGTGGTGGCCGGCGTGGGGACCGGAGGCACCATCACCGGCGTAGGCCAGGGGCTGCGCCGACGCAAGCCCACGGTGAAGTGCGTGGCTGTAGAGCCCGCCGCCTCCCCTACCCTCTCCGGCGGCTACTCCGGCATGCACGGCATCCAGGGAATCGGGGCGGGCTTTCTGCCGCCGGTGCTCAACCGGGAGTTGATCGACGATATCGTGACGGTGGGCGACCAAGAGGCTGCCCAAACCGCGCAGACGCTATTCAGGATTGAGGGGATCCCCGCCGGAGCTTCCTCCGGAGCCGCCGTGTGGGCGGCGCTGGAGGTGGCGCGGCGGAGGGAGAACGCCGGCGAGCTGGTGGTTGTGATACTCCCTGATGGGTCCCACAAACACATCGATACGGGGTTGGTAGAATGAGACTGACGACGAAAGGAAGGTACGGGGTCAGGGCGGTGGTGAACCTGGCGGCCAGTGCGAACAACAGGCCCATCTCCATCAGCCAGATCGCCAGCCAGGAGGATCTCTCGCCGGAGTTCCTGGAGCAGATCTTCTTCAAGTTGAAGCGAGCAGGCCTGATCCGCTCGATCCGCGGGCCCAAGGGCGGCTTCGTGCTCAACCGGAAGCCCACCGAGATCACCGTCAAAACCATTCTCGATGCGGTGGGTGAGCCTCTCTACCCGGCGCCATGCGCGGAGGCAGTGGACGACGCCTGTGAGCGCAAGGCAAGCTGTTCGATTGCGCCCCTCTGGCAGAACTTCTACGGGCTGATCGATCGCTACCTGTCGAGCGTTAGCCTCCAGGACCTGATGGAGCGGCGCGAACGGCCGGAATACGCCGGGCTGTCCTCCGGACAGGACTTCTCGATCTGAGCTGACGGCTCAGGAGCCGACCCCCCGCAGTGCCGCTGTCCGGCCACACCCGGCGGCCTGCGGCCCGCGGCCGGCGTCCCTGTGGCGGCC
>CAZBDU010000080.1:0-25579 GCA_964490725.1 uncultured Spirochaetaceae bacterium
GCCGCGGGCCGCCGGCGTCCGCAGCCGGCCCGGAAGCTTCAGCCCTCCTGGCCGGCCGGCCGCCCGCCGTTCTCCGGGAGCTCGATCTTGGTGACGGATTTCACCGTGGACAGGACGAACATGCTGGAGAACTTGGCGATGCTCTGCAGCCGGGCCAGCTTGTTGAACACGAAGGTGTCGTAGCCGGGTATGTCGTCCGCCACGACCTTCAGCAGGTAATCCTTGTCCCCGGAGATGCGGTAGCATTCCAGCACCTCCGGCATGGTGCTGATCTCCTCGCTGAGGCGGGTGATGGTCTCCGCGGTGTACTCGTTGACGGTGACGAACACGAACACCAGGATCTTCTTGCCGATCTTGTTCGGCTCCACCAGGGCCACGTACTTCCTGATGATCCCGCTTCTCTCCAGCTTGCGAACGCGCTCGAACACCGTGGCCGGTGCGAGCCCCACCAGCCCCGCCAGCTCGGCGTTGGTGATGGAACCCCGCTCCTGGAGGATGTTGAGGATTCTCGTGTTGACAGCATCCATTTTCATGCCTGGGCATCTCCGGGATCGTCTATCGGCTTCCGACGGCGCCCCTGAAGGGGCGGCAGGCTGGCGGAATCTCCAGAATGTTTACTGCTTTGCCCAGCAATTGTACAGGCAGGCGCAGGGCGTGTCAACGCTGGCGCCGGAAAAGCCGTGCTTTTTTCGAAGCCTGGCCCGCAACGCCGGGTTCGCGTCGAATATCCTTCGGCCAGCCGGGGCACGGGTCCTTGACGGCACCGCATGCTCATACTACAGTGCCGGAAGGCGCCTCCGGCCGCGCGCCGGCCGGAGGGCAGGCCCGGCATGGGGAGGACGCGGCAGGTGAGCCCGGCGATGGATCCCACGTGGGCGGCAGAGGTGCAGGCGGTCCTGGAGCGGGCCGGCCGCGACGGCCGCCGCCGGCTCTACGAGCACGAGGTCTACGACATCCTGGCGGCTCTGAAGATCCGCACGCCCACCTGCGTGGTGGCCCGCCAGGATGCCGACATCACCCACGGCACGCTCTCCATGTTCGGCTCCGAGCGCATCGTGCTCAAGGCCATCTCCGTCGAGGTGGCTCACAAGCGGCAGGCCGGCGGAGTCCGGGTGGTCTACAAGGACCTGGACTTCGTGCGTTACTCGGTGCGGGAGATGCTGGAGCGCTTCTCCGCGCGGGGGCTTCCCCTGGCGGGGGTGCTGCTGGTGGAGCACGTGGACTACTCCCCGGAGCTGGGCAACGAGATCCTCCTGGGCTTTCGGGAAAGCGCCGCCTTCGGTCCGGTGATCTCTTTCAGCAAGGGAGGCGCGGACGCCGAGCATTTCGCGGCTCACTTCTCCCCGCCGAACCTGATCCTGCCGCCCATCGACCACGAGTGGGCAGCGGCCCTGCAGGCCTCCACGCACATTCAGAAGAAGTACCTGGACGAGGGCAGGGGAGACTGCATCGCCAAGATCGTGGACACGGAGGTCCGCTTCAGCGAGCTGGCCACCGCTTTCTCGAGCTTCTTCCCCTCGGCGACCCGCTTCGTGCTGACCGAGCTGGAGATCAACCCCTTCGTGTTCGACCGGCACGGAACGCTTCTGGCCATCGACGGGTACGCGGCCTTCCAGGAGAGGGAGCCTCTGCCGCCCCGGCTGGAGATGCTGCCCAAGGAGACTCTCACGCCCCTGTTCGAGCCGCGGGGAGTCGCCGTGGTGGGAATCAGCGCCTCCGACAACGGGAAGGCCGGCAACATCATCGTCAGGAACCTGGCGGGGCTGGGAAGGGAGGACCTGTACTGCGTGAACTCCCGGGGCGGCCGCGCCACCATCGCCGGAAAGCAGTATCCCCTGTACAGGACGGTAGCGGAGGTTCCGGACCCGATCGACCTGGCGGTGGTGACCGTGCCTGCGGCGGCCGCCCCCGCCGTGGCGGAAGACTGCGCGCGCAAGGGGGTGAAGGTGCTGCTCCTCATTCCCGGCGGCTTCAGCGAAATCACCAACGACCGCAGCGCCGAGGAGCGGATCCTGGAGGTGGCCCGCCGGCACGGCATGCGCGTGGTGGGGCCCAACTGCCTGGGCGTGGTCTACGCGGGTGAGGGCGGCCACCCGGGGCTGAACACCTTCTTCATCCCGGAGGAGAAGTTCAAGGTCAACCTGGACAGGGAGAGGAACGTGGCCATCCTCAGCCAGAGCGGGGCCATGGGGATCATGGAAATCTACAACCTGCGCAACGCCATCTCCCCCAAGGTGATCGTCAGCTACGGAAACCAGCTGGACGTGGATCCCGCCGACCTGGTGCAGTACTTCGAGGACGACCCCATGGTGGACGTGATCGGGCTGTACATCGAGGGGTTCAACCCCGGGGCGGGACGGAGGTTCTTCGAGGTCACCTCCCGCTGCCGCAAGCCCATCGTGGCGTACAAGGCCGGGCGCACCCAGGCCGGCCAGCGCGCAGCGCTGTCCCACACGGCCAGCATCGCCGGCGAGTACCGGGTGGCCAGGGCCGCGATGAAGCAGGCGGGACTGGTGGTGGCCGACAGCATGATCGACCACGGCGACCTGGTGAAGACCTTTGCTCTCCTGCACGATTTCCAGGTGAACGGCAACAGGGTGGCGGTGATCGCCAACGCAGGCTACGAGAAGACCTACGCCGCCGACAGCCTGGCGGAGCTGGCCCTGGCCGAGCTGGACGCCCGGACGCAGGCCCGCCTGGCGGAAGTGGTCCCCCCCTACGTGAATGTGGAGCCGCTGCTGGATCTCACCGCCATGGTCTCCGACGAGCAGTTCGAGCGCTGCATCGACATCATGCTCGGCTCCCCGGCCGTGGACGCCCTGTGCATCTCCATCGTGCCCCAGGCTCAGGTGCTCCACACCACCGACCGGGAGATCGAACACTACGAGCGCAACATCGCCTCCCGGATCGTGGAGACGGTGCACCGCCACCGCAAGCCCACGGTGGTGTCCGTGAACGTGGTCTCCGGCGCGGACGCGGTGTACAACCGCTTCGGACAGGTGATGGACTCCGGCGGGGTTCCCACTTACCTGACCGCCCAGCGCGCCATGGCCTGTCTGAACGAGTTCGTCCGCTACCGGCTGGTGAAGGAACGGCACCTGATCAGCGAATGGTTGCGGTAGCCCGCGGGCCGTCAGGAGACCACGATGCGGTTGCCGCCGCCCCGTTTGGCGTCGTACAGCGCGCGGTCCGCCTCCTCCAGCAGCTCCTCCAGGGAGCCCAGGTACTCCTCGCGGGTGGCCACTCCGAAGCTCCCGCTCACCGGCACCGGCTCCTCCCCGTCGGCGAACGCCGCCGCCTCCACCACCTCCCGCACCCGTTCGGCGAACTGCATCGCCTCCGAGCGCGTGGTGCGCGGCAGCAGGAAGGCGAACTCGTCCCCCCCCAGCCTCGCGAACACGTCGCTGCGGCGCACGGTCTGCCGGCAGCCCTGGCTCACCCTCCGCAGCACCCGATCGCCCACCAGATGGCCGTGATTGTCGTTGATGCCCTTCAGCCCGTCTATGTCGAAGAGAATGATGGAGAACTGCTCCCCCGACCGTCCGGCGCGGGCCGTCTCCTTTTCGGATTGCTCCACGAAGTAGCGCCGGTTGTAGGCGCCGGTCAGCTCGTCCACGTAGGAGATTTCCCGCAGCTGCCGCTCCAGGCGGTCCAGGGTGAAAAGCATGCGCAGCAACAGCACGCTCAAAGGCGGCGCGACCAGGGCAGGCACCAGCAGGCTCACCACCACGCCGCTCCGCGCGATGCCGCCGGTGAACAGCAGCATCACCGGCAGAGCCGCAAGCAGCGAGGAGATCATCGCCACCACCGTCACTAGGACCGTCGACCCGGCCACTCCCAGCCGGGCAAGGATCTGGCGCCACCACATCTGCGCAGCTCCGCTGCCAACAACCCTATCGCAGCCCGGCGGGGAAGTCAAAGCGGCGGCCGGCGCTTTCCCGGCTGCCCCCTCCGGGACCAGTCGAGCCAGGCGGCACGCACCCGCTCGACCCGCCTGAGCCCCTCGGCGAGACAGCGTTTCAGAAACTCGGCCTCCGCATCCGCACCCCCGGGCAGCCGGGAATCGCGGGAAACGGTCCGCCAGCCGGACCGATCGAACACGTGGACCCGGTCCACGACGGGTCTCAGGCCCGCCGCCGGCTCCACCCTGATGGGAATGAACGTCTCCGCGGCGTTGAAGTCCCCCGAGCCTGCTCCGCACTCCGCCACCACCTGCCGCCGGGCCTCCTCCAACGTATCTGCATGGAGATTCGACACCAGCCGGCAGCCGCCGGCCCCCAGCGCGAAGAAACGGGCCACCTCGGCTCCCCAGATGTAGGCGTCGTAGTAGCCCGGGCTCAGCTCGTAGGCCACCAGATACTCCCCCGCTTCGGCAGCCTGCCATCCTCCGCCCCGGCCGGTGAGGCGGAGCACGGAGCGCGGGGGCACCATGGCCAGCAGGGCAGCCATGACCGTTGTCTTGCCTGCGCCTCCGGGTCGGGCGCCCACCAGCCAGGAAGCGCCGGCCTGGACCCTGCCCACAAGCCACGCAGCCTGGGCCAGAGTGAGGGTGCCGGCCTCGACCAGGTCGACCACGGAGAGCATCCTTCCCCCGCGCTGATTGGCCCTGTTGACGAGCGCGATCACACCGTCCATGGGGGCTCGATTATAGGCCCCTCCCCCCCTGCTTGTCAGCCCCGGCGCAAATCTCCTACACTTCGCTGCGGGTGCTCCCGTGACGGCAGAGCGCAGCAATCCATCCCTGGTTCTCGTGTTCCTGAGGGTGTTCCTCCCCACCCTGCTCCTCATGAGCCTGCTCATCGGCTACGTGTTCTACCGCGACATGGAAAGCGCCGCCGGGATCCTGGAGCTGAGCGAGGAGCGCATCGTGGAAACCCAGGCGGAGGCGATCCAGTCGGCCATGGCCGGGGTGGCCTCGGACCTGCGCTTTCTGGCCTCCCAGAACGAGCTGCGCCGGTCTCTGCAGGGAGATCAGCCGGGCTACCGGGAGACCCTGGCGGAGGGGCTGGCGGCGTTCCTGTTCGCCAAGCGCATCTACCGGCAGGCCGCCCTGCTCGGTGCGAACGGGAAGGAGCGAATCCGGGTGGACCTCCGCGGCCCCCGCCCGGTGGAGGTGCCGCCGGGAGAGCTGCGGGACCGATCCGGGCGGCCCTACGTGCAGGACACGCAGCGGCTTCCGGTGGGGGACATCTACGTCTCTCCGCTGGATCCGGGCGGGATGGCTCCCGGCGAGGCGCGGCTCCCCGGCCCGGTGATCCACTTCGCCACACCCCTGGGTGGGGAGGGCGCCCAACGGCGCATCCTGGTGCTCGACTACGACAGCTCCGAGCTCCTGGAACGGGTCCGCCGTGCGGACCGGGAGCACGGCGGGCGCAAGGGGACCCTCCACCTGCTGGATTCTGCGGGCGGATGGCTGGTGGGGCCGGAGACCGTCCAGGAGTTCTCCGTTGCCATCGAAGGCCAGAAACGGGGCTTCTTCGGCCAGCTCTACCCGAAGGCCTGGGCTCGCATTTCCAGCGGACGGGAGGGACAGTTCCGGGCACCCGCCGGCCTGCTCACCTTCACCACGATCAACCTGGAGCGCCTGGTGAACCAGGGCCGCACCCTGCCCCAGGAGAACCTCTGGAAGGTGGTCTACCTGGTGTCACGGCAGGCGCTCGAGAGCTACGCCTGGGAGCAGCTGGCGCGCACCCTGGCGCTGATCGGGATCAGCGCGCTGTTCCTGGCGATTCTCTCGGGATTCCTGACGCGGGTGCGGGGCCGCCAGCTGGCAGCCGAGGCCCGGCTGAAGGAGGCGGCGCTCACCGATCCCATGACCGGCCTGGGCAACCGCCGCGCCTTCGTTCAGCACTTCGAATACGAGCAGAACCGCAGCCGGCGCTACCACGAGCCGCTGTGCTTCATCCTGGGTGACCTGGACCACTTCAAGGACATCAACGACAATCACGGGCACGAGGCGGGGGACCTGGTGCTCACCGGCGTCGCCGCGCTGCTGCGCTCGAGCCTGCGCAGCATGGACTCGATCAGCCGCTGGGGGGGCGAGGAGTTCATCGTCATGCTCCCGGAGACCTCCCAGGAGGGGTGTCTGTTCACGGCGGAGAAGCTGCGCCGCCTGGTGGAGGCGAAGCAGTTTCACCACGACGCCACCCGCCTGCAGGTCACCATGAGCTTCGGAATCGCGGCCTACCGCCCGGGTGAAAGCCTGGACCAGACGGTGGCCGCCGCGGACCGCGGCCTGTACCTGGCCAAGCAGCGGGGACGCAATCGGGTGTGCCGGTGGGAGCCGCGGCGGCCGGACTCAGGGAGCAGCCGCCAGGCCGACTAGCTCCTCCAGGGAGCGGATGCGGTGATCCGGCCGCAGGAGGGCCAGCCTGCGCCGGTCCTGGAAGCGCAGGTTCCAGGGCGGCTCGTATAGCGCGGCGGCCACCCCGGCCCGCCTTGCGGCCGCCACGTCCCGGTCGCTGTCCCCCACCATGAGGGCCCGGCCGGAGCCGACCCCCAGGGCGGCGAGGGCGCGCTCCACCACCTCGGGATGCGGCTTGACGCGCCGCACATCCTCCACGGTCAGGACCACTTCCACCAGGTCCAGGAGCCCCCGCCGGCGCAGCACCGGCTCCACGAACGCCCTGCGGGAGGCGGTCAGAATGGCCAGGCGCGCCCCTGCCGCCTTCAGCCCCCGCAGCGCCTGGAGGGCTCCGGGGTTGAGCGCCACCTGCCCGGCACGTCCTTCCAGCCGGGCGTTCACCTCACGCACGAACGCCTCCGGATCGCGCACCCCGAAACGGCGCGGCCCCTCCCAGTCGAAGAACAGCTCGCGGATGACCTCCTCCTCCGCGGCGCTGCACCCGAAGCGCTCCAGGGTCCGACGGTAGACATCCAGCCAGAGATCCAGGGTCGCGGCCAGGCAGCCGTCCCAGTCAAAGAGGAAAGCCGAGTAATGAAGGGAAACCAGGCAGGACACAGGCGGCCTCTTTGATCGTAACACTCAATTCGTGCTTGACTCAGCGATACACCTTACTATACTTGTGTCGAATGCACAAATCCAGGAGACCGCGGTGAAGACACTCACAAGCTCCACGCTCTCGTTGCGCGACCTGCTCGGGGGGGAGTACATCGATGCCGTGATCGCGGCCCGCGCCGTCAGCTCGGGCGAGGACAGGGCGGCCCTCGAGGCGGCGGCGGCCGAGAGAGTCGATCTGTACCCGGAGGCGTTCCGCAGGCGCGGGGACGAGCTGCTCCGCCTGGTCGGCCGCCAGGTGGCCCCGCCCCTGCGGCGCTCCGCGGCGGGGGCTTCCACCGCCTCCTTCAACAAAGCCACCCGGGTGAACAAGGCGCCGCTGGCCGGCTACGGGTTCATCCGCATCGGAGAGGACGGCCGCGCCTACCTGGTCTCCAAGAGCGAGCACTACCACGCCTCCGTGGGCCACTCCTTTCCGGGCTACCGCCTGGTGGACAACGCCAGGAGGCTGGGAATCGCCAACGTCACCCACAACAACACCCGCGGCCACATCACCCGGCTGCTGGAGGAGGAGCTGGTCCGCACGGCCGGCGGGCTGCCCAGGGGCGACCGGGGCGCTCTGGAGAGGAGGATCGCCTCCCAGGCCCCCCGCGTGCTCAACCGGGTGATCAACCTGGAGACCGGAAGCCTGGCGGTGGAGGCGGCGCTGAAGATGATGCTGGCGCGCTTCTACCGGCTGGACGGGACCGCGCCCGCCCCCGAGCACGAGGGCCGCACCCCGGTGTTTCTGGTCATTGCGGACAACGAGGAGGGACTGACGGCCAACTACCACGGCACCACGATCCTCACCCAGATGATGCGCGGCATGTGGCCGCAGCTCTACCGGGGCCTCGCGGAGAAGGGCCTGTTCGCGATCCGGGGGGTGCGCATCAACGATCCCGAGCACTTCCAGGCCGTCTTCCGCGAAAGCAACCGGGGCGACCTCCGGGTGGCCGGGTTCTTTCACGAGCTGATCCTGATGAACTATGGCGGCATCCACCTGGAAGAGGGGTTCCTGCGCCGGGCGCACGAGCTGTGCAACCAGGAGGGGGTGCCGACCTGCGTCGACGAGATCCAGTCCTGCATCTGGAGCCCCGAGCTGTTCCTCTTCCGCGAGTACGGGCTGGAGCCGGACTTCGTGTCCGTGGGCAAGGGGTTCCCGGGCGGACAGTACGCGGCCTCCCGGATCCTGGCCACCGCTGCCATGGACAATCTCAACCAGTTCGGCGCCCTGGTGACCAACGGTCAGGAGGAGCTGGCCTCGCTGTCCTACCTGGTGACCATGGAGTTCGCCCAGGCCAACGCGGAGCACACCCGCGAGGTGGGGGACTATTACGCGGCGGAGCTCGCCGGGCTGGCCTCCCGCCACGGCGACTCCGTGGAGCGCATCGAAGGGCTTCGCCACCTGTCGGCCATCTTCTTCAGGAGCGAGGAGAAGGTGGCCCGTTTCATCGAGATTCTGAACGACGCCTGCATCGACATCAGCGCCCACACCTACAAGGCCAAGTGTCCCCCCTCCGCGCTGACCAAGCTGCCCCTTACCGCCACCTCCGCCATGGTGGACTTCCTGGTGGCGAAGATGCACGACGCCCTCAAGTCCCTGTAGGAGAACGACATGGCGCGCAGAAAAGTGAAGTTCGGAATCATCGGCCTGGGACTGATGGGCCGGGAGTTCGGCAGCGCCGCCGCGCGCTGGTTTCATCTGGCCGGGGAGGGACCGGTGCCTGAGATCGTGGGAGCCTGCGACGCCAACCCGGCCGCCCAGGGCTGGTTCCGGGACAACTTTGCCTCCCTGAAGATCCTCACCACCGACTACCGGGACCTGCTGGGCTCCGCCGAGATCGAGGCGGTGTACTGCGCGGTGCCCCACCATCTCCACCAGGCCCTCTACACGGACATCCTGCGCTCCGGGAAGCACCTCATGGGGGAGAAGCCCTTCGGGATCGACCGGAAGGCCAACGACGCCATCCTGGCGGAGCTCGCGAAACACCCCGAGCTGGTGGTGCGCTGCAGCTCCGAGTTCCCCTACTTTCCGGCCTGCCAGCGGTTGATCGGCTGGGTGCGCGAGGGCCGCCTGGGACGCGTCATGGAAGTGCGGGCAGGCTTCCACCACTCCAGCGACATGGACGTGAGCAAGCCCATCAACTGGAAGCGCATGGTTCAGTTCAACGGCGAGTACGGGTGCATGGGCGATCTGGGCATCCACACGCAGCACGTTCCCTTCCGCATGGGCTGGATTCCCAGGACGGTGTACGGGGTGCTCTCCAACATCGTGCCGGAGCGGCCGGACGGCAAGGGCGGGACGGCCGCCTGCCAGACCTGGGACAACGCCACCCTGGCCTGCCGGGTGGATCACCCCGACGGATACTCCTTCCCGATGTTCCTGGAAACCAAGAGGCTGGCCCCGGGGGCCACCAACAACTGGTACATCGAGGCGGACGGCCTCCAGGCCTCGGTGCGCTTCAACACCAGGGAGCCCAAGTCCTTCTACTACCTGGAGACCAGGGGCAAGGAGCAGGCCTGGTCCCGGGTGGACCTGGGCTACGCCACTGCCATCCCCGGGATCACCGCCTCCATCTTCGAGTTCGGCTTCCCGGACGCCATTCTCCAGATGTGGGGCAGCTACCTCCAGGAGCTGGAGGGCCGGGTGCCGGCGTTCGGCTGCGTCACCCCGGAGGAGACCCGCATCTCCCATGCCGTGCACACCGCGGCGCTCGCCTCCAACCGGAGCGGCTCGGCGGAGCCGGTGCGGCTGACGGGTTGACCCGGGCGGGAGAAAACGCCACGCTGTTGCAGGCTGTCCGCACCCGATTCCTCGAAAAGCGGTGGAGGAGAGACCGATGAATCCGAAAGTGGGCCTGCTGGGCCTCTATCTGAAGCTGTACGACGAGGTGGAGCCCGAAAAGCGCGAACGCATGGACGGCTTCTACGGGCAGGTCGCCGGGGAGCTGCAGCGCCGCGGGACGGAGGTGGTGACCGCCCCCCTGTGCCGGGTGCGGGAGGAGTTCGAATCCGCGGTGCGCCGCTTCGAGCAGGAGGGAGCGCTGGCCATCGTCACCCTGCACCTGGCCTACTCCCCCTCGCTGGAGTCCGCACCGGCCCTGGCCAGGACCCCGCTGCCGGTCATCGTCTGCGACACCACCCCCGCCGCCGGCTACGGCCCGGACCAGAGCCCGGAGGAGCTGATGTACAATCACGGCATCCACGGCGTGCAGGACATGTGCAACCTGCTCCTGCGCCACGACAAGCCCTTCGTCCTGGAGGCCGGCCACTGGCAGGACTCGGACGTGCTGGACCGGGTGGCGCGCCACGTGAGCGGCGCCCACATGGCCGCCCACATGCGCAGCATGCGGGCGGGCCTCATCGGCCAACCCTTCGAGGGAATGGGCGACTTCCACGTCGCCCCCGCGGCGCTGCGCAAGTCCATGGGCGTGCAGGCCGTCCCCCTGAAGCCTTCCGTGTTCCGCACCCTCCTGGCGGCGGTGAGCGATGAGGAGGCCGCCCGCGAGGAGGAGGAGGATCGGGGGCGTTTCACCTGGAGCAAGGCGAGCCCCGAGGCCGTTCGCCGCTCGGTGCGCACCGGCCTGGCCCTGCGCAGGTGGATCGCCCAGGAGCGGCTGGGCGCCTTCTCCTTCAACTTCCGGCACATCGACCGCTCCTCGCCGCTGGAGACCGTACCCTTCCTGGAGGCCAGCAAGCTGATGGCCCAGGGAATCGGCTACGGCGGCGAGGGGGACCTGCTCACCGCCTCCCTGGTGGGGGCCCTGGCGGCGGTTAACCCCGAGACCAGCTTCACGGAGATGTTCTGCCCGGACTGGAAGAACGGCTGGATCTATCTCAGCCACATGGGGGAGATGAACTGGCGTCTGGCCGACGGCAAGCCCAGGCTGATCGAGATGGACTACCACTTCAGCGACACCGGCAAACCGGCCCTGGTGGCCGGGCGCTTCAGGCCGGGGCGCATCCTGCTGGTGAACCTGGCCCCTCTGGGGGAACAGCAGTACCGTCTCATCATCGCTCCGGCGGAGATGATCGAGGTGAAGGGCAGGGACAAAATGGAGAAGAGCGTCCACGGCTGGTTCGAGCCGCAGCTGCCCCTGGCGGACTTCCTGGCCGCCTACAGCTATCTGGGCGGAACCCATCACCTGGCCCTCACCTATCAGGAGGACGCCACCTCCGTGGAGACCTTCGGGGAAATGATGGGCTGGGACACCGTGGTGGTGTCCTGAAGCGCCGCCTCCCGCCGCAGGCGGCTCTAGCGGTTGACGCCGCTCATGTCGGCGTAGCGGTCCCCGGCGGCCGCCTCCGGTGGAAACGCCTGGTCCAGCTCCGCCAGCTCCGCCTGGGAGAGCTGCACGCCAGCGGCGCCGACGTTCTCCTCCAGGTAGCTGCGGCGTTTGGTCCCGGGGATGGGCACCACGTCCGGGCCCCGGTGCAGGAGCCAGGCGATGGCCAGCTGCGCAGGGCTCACACCCTTCCCCTCCGCCAGCTCCCGGACGCGGCGTACCAGCTCGAGGTTCCTGGCAAAGTTCTGACCCATGAAGCGGGGAGAGCTGCGCCGAAAGTCCTCGGGCTCCAGGTCCTCCGGGCTTTGGATCCTCCCGGTCAGGAAGCCCCGCCCCAGGGGACTGTAGGCTACGAAGCCGATGCCCAGCTCGCGGCAGGCCGGCAGGATCTCCCGCTCCGGCTCCCTGCTCCAGAGCGAATACTCCGTCTGCAACGCCGACAGGGGATGCACCGCGTGCGCCCGGCGCAGGGTGGCGGGGGAGGCCTCGGAGAGGCCGATGTGGCGCACCTTGCCCTCCTTCACCAGAGCGGCCATGGCGCCCACCGTTTCCTCGATGGGCGTCTCGGGGTCCACCCGGTGCAGGTAGTACAGGTCGATCGTCTCCACTCCCAGGCGCTGGAGAGAGGCCTCGCAGGCCCGGCGCACGTACTCGGGGCGGCCGCTGATTCCCAGCCGGCTGCCGTCCTCCCCGCGGCGCACGCCGAACTTGGTGGCCAGCACCACCCCGTCCCTGCGCCCCTCGATGGCCCGCCCCACCAGCTTCTCGTTGGTGAACGGTCCGTACATGTCGGCGGTGTCCAGGAAGGTGACACCCAGCTCGATCGCCCGCTGGATGGTGGCCACCGACTCCTGCTCGTCCCGGGCGCCGTAGAACTCGGACATGCCCATGCACCCCAGCCCCAGGGCCGAGACCACCAGTCCCTGCCTGCCCAACCTGCGTCGCTCCATGCTCGTCTCCTGCCTTGAACATAGAGACGCATGTGGCGCGGGGTCAAGCGCGGCCCCAGAGGCGGCGCCTCCCGCCGGCTGTTGCAGAAACGGGCCGGCGGAATTAGGCTTGTGGAGGAAAAGGAGGATCCCATGGCGGCAATCCGCAAGATCGCCAAGGTGTGGGAGAGCCGCCCCACCCTCGAAGGGGCCGGGGTGAGGCTCAGGAGGGCGTTCGGGTACCAGCAGGTCCCGCAGCTGGACCCCTTCCTGCTGCTGGACGACTTCCATTCCCACGACCCCGCGGACTATCTCAAAGGCTTCCCCTGGCATCCGCACCGCGGCATCGAGACCATCACCTACATGCTGCAGGGGGTGGTGGAGCACGGGGACAGCATGGGCAATCAGGGAGTGATCCGCTCCGGGGACGTGCAGTGGATGACCGCCGGCAGCGGCATCATCCACCAGGAAATGCCCAAAGGGGACCGGGAGCGCAGGATGTGGGGCTTCCAGCTGTGGGCCAACCTGCCGGCCTCCCACAAGATGATGGATCCCCGCTACCGGGACGTGCGCCGGGAGCAGATCCCCGAGGTGGGAGCCGCCGGCGGGGCCACGGTGCGGATCGTGGCCGGCGAGGTGAACGCAACACGCGGCCCGGTGGAGGACATCGTGACGCGGCCGGAGTACCTGGACGTCAGGGTCCCTGGGGGCGGCGAGTTCGCTCATCCCATCCCGCCGGGCCACCGGGCCTTCGCCTACACCGTCGGGGGCAGCGGCTACTTCAGCCCCGAGCGCGACCCCTACGCCTTCGAGGCGGTGGCCGCCAGCTACTTCGAGCTGAACCGGGACTGCCGCATCGGCGCCGGCACCCTGGTGCTCTACGGGGACGGCGAGGAGGTGCAGATCACCGCCGAGTCGGAGCTGCGCTTCCTTCTGGTGTCGGGCAAGCCCATCGGGGAGCCCGTGGCCTGGTACGGGCCGATCGTCATGAACACCCAGGAGGAGCTGCAGATCGCCTTCGACGAGTACCGGCGGGGTGCCTTCATCAAGACCGGCGCCTGAGCGGCGGCTTCCGGCCCGCCCGCGGCGGAGCTCAACGCGGGGGAGCTCCCCTGCGGTGCAGCTTGTCCCGGTACATGGCCCGGTCCGCCTGCATCAGCAGCTCGTTCAGGGTGGCCGGTTTCCGGATCTTCGGAGCCGGCGCAAGCGCACCGCGCCGTCAGCCCGGGGTGATCTCTCCCTCGTAGATCACATGGGCGTCGCCGTGCAGCGACACCGTGCTCCCGTCCTGGAGCTGGTCCATCGCCTGGGGAACCGCGCCGATCAGCACGATCTCCGGCTGAAGCCTGCGGATCTCCTCCCAACTCAGGTAGGAGGACTCCTCCATGATGATGCCCGCAAGGCGCTCGATCAGCGGAGCGAACTCGCGAGTGAGGAATCGGGTCAACAGCACGGCTCCTCCAGGCGTCCCCAGCTCCTCCAGCCTGCGGGCGGCCTCCGCGGCGTCCCCGGCCTTCAGGAGCGTGCCGGAGCGGAAGCCTCCGAATCCCACCTTGCCCTTGCCCAGCACGTTGCCCAGGAAGACCACCCGGACCATGTTGAGCATGATCGGGGAGTGGATGGGCACCCCCGCCAGGATCACCACCTTCTCGGCGCCGCGGACGAACCCGCCCTCCACGGCGGCCTGGAGGGCGTTGTCCAGCATGGCGTCGGAGTTGTTCACCAGCTCGCCCCGCACGGGCACCACTCCCCAGTACAGCAGCAGCTGCCGGGCCACCTCCTCCGAGGGGGTCACCGCCAGGATGGGCTGCCGCGGACGGTACTTGGAGATGAGCTTGGGTGTGGTGCCGTGCAGCGTCGGGGCCAGGATGGCCGAGGCCGCGATCTCCCTGGCCACCAGGAAGGCGCTGCGGGTCACCGACTCGGCTATGTCCTGGTTGACGTCCTCCAGCCGGAAGAAGCGCCGCACCCTGGACTCGTACTCCGGGGATTCCTCGACGGCCCGGGCGATGCAGTCCATGGTCCTGACCGCCAGCACCGGGTACTTCCCGGCGGCGGTCTCCCCCGAGAGCATCACCGCGTCGGTGCCGTCGAAGATGGCGTTGGCCACGTCGGTGGCCTCCGCCCGCGTGGGCTTGGGGTTGTGCATCATGGAGTCCAGCATCTGCGTGGCCGTGATCACCGCCTTGTTGCGGGCGTGGCACTTGAGGATGATCCGCTTCTGGGCCAGGGGGATCTCTTCGGTGGGAAGCTGCACCCCGAGATCGCCCCGGGCCACCATGATCCCGCCGGAGACGCGGATGATGTCGTCGATGTTCGCCAGTCCCTCCTGGTCCTCGATCTTGGCGACGATCTGGATCTGAGAGCCGGCCTCCGCCAGGATCTGGCGGATCTCCAGCACGTGCTCCGCCCTGCGCACGAAAGAGGCCGCCAGGAAGTCCATGTTCTCCTGGACGGCGAAGCGGATGTTGGCGCGGTCCTTGTCGGTGATGGCCGGAAGGCGGATCTGGATGCCCGGGATGTTCACGTTCTTGTGGGGGCCCAGCTCTCCGCCGGTGCGGACCAGGCAGCGGACCAGGCTGTCTTCCACGGCCACCACCTCCAGGTCGATCTGGCCGTCGGCGATCAGGATGTGCCCCCCCGCCGAGATCTGCTCGGGAAGGTACGGATAGGTGATGCTCACCACCTCCGCGGTGCAGGGCCGCTGCCCCGCGGTGACGGTCACCCGCCTTCCCGGCTGAAGGCTCACCGTTCCGCCGCCGGCCACCTCACCGGTGCGGATCTCGGGGCCCTTGGTATCCACCAGGAGCGCCGCGGGGATGCCGGTCTCACGGCTGGCCTCCCTGAGCCTGGCCGCCATGGCCCGGTGGTAGGCGTGGTCGCCGTGCGCCATGTTGAAGCGGGCCACGTTCATGCCGCTCCGCAGCAGCTCCCGTAGCACCGCGGGGTCCTCCGTGGCCGGTCCCAGGGTGCAGACGATCTTGGTCTTGCGCATCAGCTAGAGTCTCTGACTCAATTCTGGCCGCCGGCACCGGCCGCGTCAAGCTCGGTGTCCGCTGTCGCGTTCAGTCGGCGAGGGGTCGAGGGCGGCCCCGCCTACTCGGGGAGCTCCCGGGCGGTGATGCGAAAGGTGTCGGAAGGCCCCACCGCCTCGGAATCTCCGGAGACGTAGAAGTAGCACTCGGTCCCGGGCTGAAGCCCCTTGATCTCCATCTCCGAGCGCCCCTCGTGATCCGACCCGTACATCCCCGAGTAGGAGCCGTCCCGCACGTCGAACCAGGAAAGCTCCACCCCCGCGGGCAGCCCTTCCGCCACCACCTGCAGCGTGGGCCCGTTGGGGACGGTCACGGAGTAGTAGTTGAGCCCCTCCCGCAGGGAATCCTCCACGGTGCCTCCCAGGGGAAGCTCCCGGGCCTCGGTGTAGATGTCCCCGCGAATCAGGATCCCGGTGCGATCCAGAACGAAGCTCTCCCGGACGTCGATGCGGTAGCTCTCCCCCTCGGTCTCGCCTTCCGGCACGTCCACCACCGTGAAGTAGAGAACCGCCCCCGGGTCCACCAGGTAATCCTGGAAGTCCAGGGTGCTGCCGCTGGAGGCGTTGCTCCAGTCCTGGAAGGTCGAGTCGCTCCCGTAGAAGTACAGCTCCGCATCGCCCGCCAGCTCGCTCACCTCCGCGGTGATGTCCCCCCGCCGCGGCACCTCGATGCGGTAGTAGCTCACGCCGCCGGGGCCCACCGAGCCGTAGTGAGAGTCGCCCGCCGCCAGGCTCACGGGATCCTGGGGGCTTCCCTCCGAGGAGGCCGGTCCCGCCGGACCGCCTTCCCCACCCTCGTCAACGTAGACGCCGCCGGAGGCCATCCCGGGCGGCTCCGGGGTGAGCTCGCCCTCGGTGAGCTCCAGGCGGTTGTCCCGGGTGAGCCGGGAAAGCACGCCTTGCAGCTCCGGCGGCTCGCCAGGATGGCCCATCTCCAGCTTCAGGATGCCTCCGGGCACATCCGGGGAGAGCCAGTAGTCCGCCTGCACCGTACCGGAGCCGGGGAGGTCCCGGACGTGCACCGCCTGGAAAGCTCCCGCAGGCACCTCGACGGCCTCCTCCCCCACGATCTGGGGGTTTTCGAAGGTGCCCCCGGAGCTGCGCTCCAGCTGCCTGGCCACGTCCTGGGCCACGGCCTTCTCCAGCACCTCTGCGGGGGTCTCGGCCAGCGCCTCCCGGAAGCGTTCGGCCAGGAAGGGGACGCGCTCGTGCGCCTGGCCGTCTTGCGGGTTCCGGTAGCGAATGCGCAGGGGCACGCCGAAGGGATGCACCAGCACCGCGTACTCGATGGTGCCGTTCTGCATGGCCTGCCGCACCTGCCACCAGCGCGAGCCGTCCGGCTTCACTTCCACCAGGGCCCGCTCCAGCCTCAGGAACTGCTGCCCCTCCCTCCGCACGGTGAGCACGGTTCCCTGCCCTACCGCGTAGGGTGCGGGCTCGGAGGCGAAGATCCGGTAGAGGTAGTCCGCGAAGATGCCGTCTCCCCACAGGAACTGGCCGAAGTAGTCGTAGCTCATCACCAGCTGCTGGTAGCTCAGCACCGCTCGCCTGAGGGTGGACAGGTCGTATTCGGAGCGAATGGGAAGGGGCGCCGCCGCCTGAGAGGCCCCCGCCCCCGTGTCGGCCCCCGCCCCCGCCCTGGCTCCTTCGCTCCCAGGCCGGGGCATTCCGGCGCAGCCGAGCAGCAGCGCAGCGACCAGCGCGGCCGTGAGGGCGCCCAGTGTCCTGCCATGGTTCATCCTCCACCTCCCCATCCCGTTGGGCTGGCTCATTATTTACCGGTTCACTCATCATCGCAAGGTGAAAGAGGAGAAAACTCGCCCCGCCCGGCTCCCCGGACTAGCTCAGGAAGCCGCGGCGCCTCAGCTCGCCCAGACCCTCCCAGGTGAGGGCGGCCAGCCGCTCCCCGTGGCGGGGCCCGGACTCCCCCTCCCCCCAGAGCCCCCGCAGGAACCGCTCGAGGGACCGCGGGGTGAGCCCGCCGGCGTCCTGCGGCAGCGACAGCTCCGGGCGCCGGTGCAGGTTCTCCCGGCGCCGCATCAGGCACACCACCGCCGCCGCCGCGCCCAGCGCCAGCCGCCGGGGCTCCAGTCCCTGCTGGAGGGCGATGGTCATGGTGCCGTAGAGGCGGTCCTCGGCAGCCAGCTTGCGCAGGTGGTCACGGCCCACCCGCTCCACCAGGTCGTTCAGGTTGGGATTCACCATGCGCGCCAGGAGGTCCTCGGCGTACTCCCGGTAGCCCTCCTCGGTGAACAGGGGGTCCCCCAACGCCGCGTGGCGCCGGACCAGGGCGGCGCCCGATTCCTCGATGAACGCCTCCCGGGCGATGGACATGATCTGCCCGTCCGCCCCCGCCTCGGCGATGGTGCGGTAGCCCCGGAGATCGGCCAGGTAGGCGATCAGCGCGTGGACGGCGTTGTGCCCGTAGAGCTTGGCCTCCTCGAAGGGCAGCAGGTCAGGCTTCTCCTGGAACACCTCGATGCCCCGCCGGTAGCCGGGAAGCTCGATGCGGGAGATCAGGATGCGGTTGAACTCCTCCACCAGGACGGCCCGGGGAATGCGGGGGGTGATGGGTGCCAGGGCGAGCCTGCGGATGGTGTCCGGCTCGGCGATCACCCCGCTCATCTTGCCGATCACCGTGTTCAAGACCTGCAGCTGGCCGGAGGCGGCGCTCCGTTCGGGCAGCGCCTTCTCCAGCTCCGCCGCCAGTATTTCCGCGGCGCGGTTGTTGTTCTCCGCGGTGTAGACGATCGTAGGGAAGCTCCGCCGCCGGGCGGCCAGACCTCCGGCCAGCAGGCTCGCCACGCTCGCCCGGCCCCCGGCGCCGTAGATGCGCACGCTGGGCAGCGCGGTGCACAGCTCGTCGGATCCGGCCACCGCCTGGAGGATCCGCGACGCCTCTCCGGCCTCCCGGGGGTCGTAGATCTCCACCCCCTCCACGGTAAACCGGTCCACCCGGTCCGGCCTGGCGATGTTCACGGTGTAGCTGCCGCCTCCGGCGCGCACCGCCTCGACCAGCTCCCGATCGATGTCCACCACCACGTAGCGGTCGAAGTTTCCCGAGAGGCGCGCCTCGTAGAGGAAGAGGGCGCTCTGGATGGGTCCGAAGCCGAAGCCCACGAAGGTCTTGCCCGTGGAAGCGCCCGCCACCGCCGCTCCCTCCCGCTGCCTAGAAAAGGTTCCGCGCCAGGAACTGCTCCTCCCGGCGGGCGTCCCAGCCGTCGACCAGCTGGAAGGTCTCCACCCCGGCATGGGGGTAGAGGATGGCGCGGCCGTCCACCTTCGCCTCTCTGATCCCCTCCAGGATGGCCGGCGCGTGGCGCAGCGACCCCACGCCGCAGACATAGTTTCCGGGATTGAGATCTCCCCGGGCGATGGCCTCCAGCGTGGCCAGCATATCCGAGGGCTCGCCGCCGGAGGAGCCCACCACCTTGATCTCGTTGTAATGCACGGCGATGCCGTCCAGCTGCAGCATGTGCTTGCCCCTGGGCAGCCCGCCGAAGAGGCTGGCCACCCCTCCCCTGGCCAGCAGGCCCAGGGCGTTCTGCTGGACCGCCTGCACGCCCACCGCCAGGACGATGTCGTCGGCGCCCGCCCCGGCGGTGAGCTCCTCGAGGCGCTCCGCCAGCGCCTCCGCCCTCACGGTCGCCAGGTTGATGCCCAGGCTCTTCGCCTTCTCGCCCAGGGTCTTCTCCACCCGGTCCAGGCGGTCCTGCAGCACGTCGGAGACCAACAGGTTCCTGGGACGGAAGCGCATGGCCATCTCGACGTGGATGCGCCCCATGGCGCCGGCGCCCACCACCAGGGCGGTGCCCCCCGGCAGCAGCCCCAACCGGGGCTCCCGCCGCCCCATGGGCCCGTCCTTGCGCATGTGGACATGGCGCTCCTGCCCGGAAAAGACGCAGGAGATCGGCTCCGCCATGGACACGGCGAAGTAGGGCAGCTCCGAGGGCAGGGGGATCAGGCACTGCGCCTCCAGCACCTCCTCCTGGACTCGGATGTACTGGGCCATGTTGCCCCCCAGGGTGTAGCCTACCGCGCACTTGGTCATTCCCCGCGCCCCGTCGCGGTAGCGCTCGCGGTAGTTGATCGGCGCCACGTCCACCGCCGGCTGGATGGCATAGCGCTCGCCCACCCGGTAGCGGCCAGCGAGCTGCCGCCCCACTCTGACCACGGTCAGCGCCCCCTCGTCGCCCAGGATGATGGGGTACCTGGCCAGGTCCCAGCCGTTCAGGAAGGGATGGTCGCTTCCCTGGGCAATCAGCTTCAGGTTGGAGGTGCACACCCCGGCTGCGTCGACGCGGCACAGCAGCTGGCTGTCGCCGATCTCGGGGACCGGGACCTCCCGGACGGCCAGATTCTCCCATCCGGCCCCGGAGAGCACCACGGCCTGCATGGTCTCCGGCACTACCGGCTCGGCGGGCCGCCGGTAGGCTTTGAGCTTGTCCATGAATTCGGTATTCTCCTTACTATGAGCGTAGTGTAGGTGCAAGAGGCCAGGCCTGCAACCCTCCTTGACCGGAACGGCGCCCATACTGCGCGAAAGGAGCATGGTTTGAGTGAAATGATCCCCGACCTCGCCGAGCTGCGGGAGCGCGTCCGGGAGGCGCTTCCCGGAATCACCGACATACGCCGCGAGCTGCACCGCCACCCGGAGCCCTCCCTGGAGGAGCGGGAGACCGCCCGCCGCATCCGGGGCTGGCTGGAAGGGCTGCCCCTGGAACGCCTCCCCTCCTACCTGGAGACCGACACCGTGCTCCTGCTCCGCGGCGGCAGGCCGCGCCCGAACGTCACCCTCCGCGCCGACATCGACGCCCTTCCGGTGGAGGAGGGCACCGGCCGGCCCTGGCGCTCCCAGACGTCGGGCCGCGCGCACGCCTGCGGGCACGACGGGCACACGGCCATGCTGATCGGGGCCGCCAGGGTCTTGAGCCCGCTGGCGGAGCGGCTCCCGGGAAGCGTGCGCTTCGTGTTCCAGCCGGGCGAAGAGGAGCTGGGCGGGGGGAAGACCATGGTGGCCGGCGGCCTGCTGGAGGCCGAGCCGCGGGCCGACGCCGTCTTCGCCCTGCACGGCTGGCCCGAGCTGCCGGTGGGCTCCGTGGGCGCCGCACCCGGGCCCATCATGGCGGCGGCGGATCGATTCCGCATCACCGTCACCGGCAAGGGGGGCCACGGGGCCAGGCCGCACGTGGCGGTGGACCCGGTGGTGACGGCCGCCCAGGTGATCATGGCGCTGCAGACCGTCGTCTCCCGCACGGTGGACCCGGTCCAGGCGGCGGTGGTATCGGTGTGCGCCGTCCGGGGCGGGCACACCAGCAACGTGATTCCCCAGGAAGTGGTGCTGGAGGGCACCACCCGCTACTTCCAGCGCGGCCTCAAGGAGGTGATCCGGACCCGCATCGAGGAGATCGGCGCCGGAGTCTGCGCCGCCGCCGGCGCCCGGTTCAACCTGGAGTACAGGCCAGGCTACATCCCCACGGTGAACGACGCGCGGATGACCTCCTTCGCCCGCTCGGTGGTCCGGGAGGCCATCGGGGAGGCCGCCTGGGTGGACGACATTCCGCCCACCATGGGGGCCGAGGACTTCTCCTTCTACCTGGACAGGGTTCCGGGGGTCTTCCTGAGGCTGGGGCTGGGCCGGGACCACCCGCACCTTCACAGCCCGGAGTTCGACTTCGAAGACGGGGCGCTGGAAACAGGGATCATGACGCTCTGCTCCCTGGCGGTGAGCACCCTGGCACGCGGCGTGCCGGCGGCCTGAGGAACGGAGGAACGCGTGGCGGACCTGAAAGAGATCCTCAAAGCGCCGGGCACGCTGGTGGCCCTGGTGGGAGCCTCGGAGGACCCGGGGAAATACGGCTCGATCATCTACCGCGACCTGAAGGCCAAGGGAATCGCCGTCGTGCCGGTGAACCCGAAGCGCGGAAGCGTCCACGGCGACACCGCCTACCCCAGCGTGGCGGCGCTGCCCCGCAGGCCCGACATCGTGAACATCGTCACCCCCCCGGCGGCCAGTCTCCGGATCCTGGAGCAATGCCGCCAGACCGGGTGCACCAACGTCTGGCTGCAGCCTGGCTCCTTCGACGCAGAGGTGCTGGCCTATTTGAAGGAGGCCGGTTCCTTCACCTGGCTGGCGGGGGCGTGTACCATGGTGGAGAGCGCCCGCCGGTAGAACCCCGCCTGCGGGCCGGCAGCGGCCGGGGGCGGCGGCCCTGCAACCTCGGCGGTCCCGGGGCTGTCATGCTAAGCATTGGCCAACGAACGCGCTCGCCTGTAGCCAGCGGGAGCGGCATGTGGAAGGAGCACGCCATGAAGATTGCCCTCGTCGAGCCCCGGGGCCCGGGTAACTTCTATTTTTTTCTGCGGAGGCTGCCGCTTCTGGGCAACTTCTACCTGGGGAGCCTCTTGAAGAAGGCGGGTCACGAGGTGAGGGTCTTCAAGGAGGACATGCGCCCCGTCTACCACCGGCGCACCGGAGCGCTGCACCCTTACATCAAGAGCGCCGACGCGGTGGGGATCACGGCCATCACCCACACGGCGAAGCGTGCCTACCGGATCGCCGACGCCATCAAGGAACGCTTTCCCGGCAAGCGGGTGATCATGGGCGGCAGCCATCCTTCGGCGCTGCCGCAGGAGGCGCTGCAGCACGCCGACCAGGTGGTGGTGGGGGAAGGGGAGAGCGTCGTGCAGGGGGTCTTCGAAGGCGGGGTTCGCGATCCCGTGGTGCACGGCACTCACGTGGACATGGACGAGGTGCCGGCGGTGGATCTCTCCCTCCTGGACGGGTTCCGGGTGCACCGCGGCAGGCCCAACATGAAGCACGCCCCCATCATGGCTTCCCGGGGCTGCCCGCACCGCTGCGTCTTCTGCTCGGTGACGGGAATGTTCGGGCATCGCTACCGGATCAAGGACCCGGACCTGGTGATGGAGGAGGTGCGCACGCGCTGCCGGGAGGGCTTCCGGCTGGCCTTCTTCTACGACGACAACTTCGCCGCCAACCCCGAACGGACCAAGATCCTGCTGGAGAAGATGATTCGCGCCGGCCTGGACTTCCGCTGGTCCGGGCAGTTCAGCATCCACGTGGCCCGCGACCCGGAGCTGCTCAGGCTGCTGAAGCGCGCCGGATGCATCACCCTGTTCCTCGGCGTGGAGTCCATCAACCCGGCGGCGCTCAAGGACTACAACAAGTCTCAGTCGGTGGAGATGATCCGCGAGTCCATCGCGGGCATCCTCCGCGCCGGCCTCAACGTGCACTCCATGTTCGTGCTGGGCGCCGACAGCGACGACGCGTCCGCCATCGACGCCACCATCCGCTTCAGCAGGGACTCCGGCAGCACTACGGCGCAGTTCTCCATCCTCTTTCCCATTCCGGGGACGCCCCTGTACGAGCAGATGAAGCGGGAAGGGCGCATCTTCGTGGAGGACTGGGACTACTTCGACGGAAGCCACGCGGTGATCCTCCCGCAGCGCATCCGTCCCCTGGACCTGCAGCACAAGCTCATGGAGGCGTACCGCTACTTCTACGGAGCGCGGCCCCTGCACTGGCTGGCCTCCCGGCTGGGCTTCGCCATGTGGAAGCTCTACAGCCGCAGCTACCTGCGGATGCTGGCCGCCCACGCCTGAGGAGGCCCGGCGCTCCTCCAGCCGGCCAGTCCTGCCGTTCTGGAGCCGCACGCTCCCGGTCTCCAGCAGCTCCTTCAGCTTCCTCAGGTTCTGCATCACCGCGGCTCTTACCCGCTCCCTGCCCATCTTTTCGATGAGCTCCGGCAGGCTCGAATCCAATTTCCAGGAGTCCGTCATCTGCGTGCCTTCCGGGCACGGCTGGAAGGTGAACCTCATTTCCACCCCCGGCCTGACATTGGGGGCCGTCCGCATGGTGACCACCTCCGCCGGCCGGTATTCGACGATGCTGAAATCCTCCTGCTCGGAGCTGCGGACCTGGTGGAACCGCGTCCCGGCGCCTACCGGCCCGGGGGCACCCGCGGGGCGGCGGCTCAGCCCCTCCGGCGCGCCCCTTCAGGATAGCTTCTCCAGCTCCTCGTTGGCGTGGATGTTGTTGGGAAACAGCGCCAGGGAGCGGTTGAGATAGTCCCTGGCCTTCTCGAAGTTGCGCAGCTTGCCGAAGGCGATGCCCATGCGGGAGTAGGCGTCGAAGAGGTCCTCCTTGTCCAGCTCCGGCGAGCGCAGCGCCTCCTGCATCAGCTCGATGCCCCTGCGCGGATCCCCGCCCAGCAGCCGGGGGACGTAGATCTCGGTGGTGGCCAGCACGATCAGGGCCTTGCCGTTGTGCGGGTCCAGACGGATCGCTTCGCGCGCGCGGCGCTCGATCTTCGGCCCGTTGGCGATGGCGTACCCCGTACCCTTGATCGCGCACAGGTAGGAGATGTCGCTGGACTGCAGCCGATAGCCCTCGCTGAACTCTCCCAGCTCCAGCGCCTCCCGGCTGAGCCTCAGGCTGTCCTGGAAGTGCCGTTCCGCCGCCTCCATGTTCTGTGTCACGTGCAGCTCCATGTACCCCGCCAGGGACTCCAGCCTGGCCAGCCAGTACAGCCGCTGCCGGCGGTCGGAAAGCTCCACAATGGTGCGCCTGCTGGCGGCCAGCAGGGAGTCGATCTCCCGGGCGCTCTTGTTCTGATCGTATACTGCGTCCCGGGCACGGCTGAAGGCGGGGTCGAGGTCCTGAGCCGGAGCTTCGAGGCCCGGCACGAGCGCGAGGCAGAGGCTGGCCGCCACCACCAGGAAGAATCGACGCAAACGGAGAAGACTCCCTCTTTCTTGGTTTGACTCATATATAGGGGATTTGGGGCGTGAGAATCAAGCACCCCCGCGGCGCCGGGGCGGAGGCGGACCCGCATGGGCATGGCGCCGGAGAAGGACCGGGTGAGCCGGATGGACGCCTCGGGGGCGAGCCGCAACCGTGCGGGCTGGTTTGCCCCGCCGTCCCCTTTCCCCGCCGGGCAAAGTCGGCTACCATGTCGCTCGTCAAGCGACATGGAGAGCTACTTTGCGCCGGCCGAGCGCGCTCCCATCGAGGTTGTCCTGGCTCAGAACAGGAGCCTGGAGGGCCGTTTCCAGGGCCCCGCCGACTCGCTGGCGGGGCTGGTGGTGGTGGTGAACCGCCAGCGCCAGGTCGTCTTCGCCAGCAAGGCGGTGGAGGGGATCTGCGACTCCCCCCTGGGCAGGCGTCCCGGGGAGCTGCTGGGCTGCATCCACGCCGCCGCCCCCCCCGCAGGCTGTGGCACCACCTACAGCTGCCGGCTCTGCGGAGCGGTCCAGGCCATCCTCGAGGCGCAGGACAGCGGCGGCACCTCCACCCGGGAGTGCCGGCTGACCGTCCGCACCGGGGACCGCGGGACGGCCTGCAATTTCCTGGTAACCACCATCCCGTTCAGTCTGGAGGAGGAGCGCTACGTCCTGGTCAGCTTCCGCGACATCAGCCAGCAGAAGCGCAAGGCCGCCCTGGAACGCATCTTCTTCCACGACCTGCTGAACACCGCCGCCAGCCTGAAGGTGTACATCTCGCTTCTGAAGGGCGCAGCCGCCGGGGCCGCCCCCGAGTACCTGCCGGAGCTGGAAGCCATCGCCGACTCGCTGGTGGAGGAGATCCGCAGCCAGAAGATGCTGGTGGCGGCCGAGAACGGCACACTGAGCATCCGCAACGATCTGGTGGTCACCGGCGAGCTGGTCCGGCAGGTGATCGCCCTCCTCCGGCACGACGATGTCGCGCGCGACAGGCGCCTGGAGGTGGCGGGATTCTCCGAGTCACTGGGGGTGGTGACCGACGCGGCCATTCTGAAGCGCGTGCTGGTGAACGCGGTCAGGAACGCGCTGGAGGCCTCGCCGCCCGGAGCCGCCGTCACCGTCGGTTCCCGCCGCAGGGGTGACAACGTGGTGCTCAGCGTGCACAACCCCGCCTGGATGGAGGAAGAGGTCCAGCTGCAGCTGTTCCAGCGCTACTTCTCCACCAAGGGCGAGAACCGGGGCCTGGGAACCTACAGCATGAAGCTGCTCACCGAGGAGTACCTGCACGGCCGGGTAAGCTTCTCCTCCACCCCTGAAGAAGGCACCACCTTCCGCTTCGAGCTGCCCCTGAAGCCGTAGGGGCGGCCGTAGCGGCAGCCCCCGGCGCGTCCCCCGCGCTCTGCCTGGCCGAGCTCGAGCTAGGAGTCCGTAGGGCGTAGTTGAGCGGTGGGCCGGCGTAGGCAAGGCCATCTATCCGGATTGAGGACTGAATCGCCGCTGCCGCTGACCTCTGGCCCGCTTTCTTCGGTCACCTTATCTTGTTTCTCCGGCCTGCCAGACTCCGCAGGCCCGTCTATCCGCCTCCAGCCAC
>CAZBDU010000081.1:0-25504 GCA_964490725.1 uncultured Spirochaetaceae bacterium
CGCCAGGTCCCCCAGGAGGCGCTGCAGCTCCACCCGGGAGAAGGCTCCCCCCCGCAGGCGGCAGGCTCGCTCCACCAGCTCCGCGTGGGCCGCCGCGGCCCCCAGAGGCTCCGCCAGGGACGGGTCGGCGTGGGCCCGGGGGCGAGCCCACGCGGCCAGGTCGCGGCATGCCTGAGCGACGCGATCCGCCTCCAGGAGGCCGTCCCCGGGCACGGGAAGGGGCTCCAGCCAGCGGTCCACCAGGCGGCGGAGCTCCTGGGGCCGGCCGGAGTTCTCCAGCCAGGAGCGGATCGTCTCCTTCCACTCCGTGCCTCCCGTTCCGGGCAGCTCCTTCAGCAGGCGAACCAGGGACCGGCGCAGGGAGCGATGGAGCGGGGAGACGGTGAGCAGCAGGTACTGCAGCATGGACTCCGGGTGCACCGGCTCCCACAGCAGGCTCAGGTAGTGCGACAGGAGCTGCAGCGGCTCAATCCCCCAGGCCTCGCGACTGTGGCCGCCCGCCGGAAGACCGGCCCGACCGAGCGCGGCGTCCAGCAGTCCCGCCTCCAGCTGGTCGATCACCACGACGCTGCCCTCGAAGGGCAGCGCCGCTTCCCGGCGCTGGAACAGCTCCAGGCAGGCCGCCGCCGCCTCCGCCGCTTCCACCGGATGGGCCGCCCGCATCAGAACCAGGGAGCCGTCCCCGGCGGGCGGGCGCCTGCCCACCCCTTCTCCACTGCGCCGGCGGCCGGGCGTCCCGGCCGGCCGCTGCTCCGTCCCGGCGGCCAGCGCCCGCAGGGCGGCGTGGAGGTCCCCCCTCTGCCCCGCCGGGGCCGGCACCCGCAGGGAGCGCAGCTGGGTGCCCCGGGCCTGCAGCAGGCCGAAGAGCTCCAGATACAGCGGAGCCCAGCATCCTTCCGGCTCCGCCAGGGTGAGAGAAGCGACAGGATTGGGGAAGGAGCCGCCTGCCAGGCGGGCCATGAGCGCGCGCAGGCGGTCGGGGAGCCCCGGGATCGAACCGGCCGGGTCCAGGAGGGCCTCCGCACCGGCGAGAGCCGCCACCCGCGGGCCGCAGTCGCTCAAATCCCCAAGCTCCGCCGCGGCGGGCATGCCCAGGAGCAACTCGTCCCGGGCGGCCAGCAGGACCCTGGCTGCGGCGAAGGGATCCAGCCGGAAGGAGTCCAGATAGAAGGGAGAGGCCGCGGGGCGGCCCTCGCCCGCGGGGCGGCCGCGGTCGGCCAGCGCCGCCAGGGCCCGCTCGTAGCGCAGAACGCGTAGCGCCTGCGGCTCGGTGGCCCCGGGAAGGCCCAGGGCGGTCTCAAGAACCGACAGCAGCCCGTCGGGTCCCACGGCCGCCATCCCCTGCTCCGCCCCCGCCGGAGGCAGCTCCCGGAACACCTCGCCGTCCAGTTCGTGGCCGAGGATCAGGTTCTGCCCCGCGGTAGCCGCTCCGTGCATGGTCTGCCTGGCGAGCCGCCGGCCCCCGCCGCCGCAGGGCCGCCCCCGGGGCCAGCCCCGGGGGCGGTTGGCGCTGCGGTGGGTCGCGCTCCGGCTGCTACCGGCTGCGGCTCAGCCTCCACCCTACCGGGGCCGGCGCGGTGCTGTCAATGCGCCGCCGGGCGACTCAGCAGCAGGGCCCGGAGCCTCCGTGCCAGAAGGGACGCCAGTGCGCGTGTGGGCCGCGGAAGCGCCGGAAGCGGCCGTGCGCGCCGTGGAAGGGGCCGGGGCCTGCCTCCGCCTCTCCCAGGGTCAGGGTGAGCCGCAACGTGCTGCCCCCGCGGATGATCTCCGCCTCCACCGTTTCTGCCGCCTTGCCGGCCAGCAGCGCCAGCAGGGTCTCGTGGTCCTCCACCGGAGCGCCGGCCAACCCCACCAGGATGTCTCCCACCAGCAGCCCGGCACGCTCCGAAGGGCCGTCTTTCTCCACCGCCACCACGAGCAGTCCGGTGCTCTGCTCTCGGTCCAGCGACACGGATGCCGGGATCTCCACCGGTTGGCTGCGCATGCCCAGGTAGCCGTGCTTGGGGCTGCCCTCGCGGTCCAGCCGCTCGGCAACCTCCAGGGCAGGCCGCACGGGGACCGCGAAGCGGCCGCCGGCGGTGTTGATCCCCACCACGGCTCCCTCCACGTTCACCAGGGGCCCTCCCGAGAAGCCGGGAAACGAGGCTGCGTCGATGCGCATCACCCCTTCCACCGGCGCTCCGTGCCACCCTTCGTAGCGGCCGCCCACGATGCCGACGATTCCCAGGCTGGCCTGGATGCCCTCCTCACTCGGCCGGGCCAGGGCCAGGACGAGGTCCCCCACCGCCGGGGCGGACTCGGCGGTGACAGCCGCAGTGGCCGCCGTCTCCGCCAGCCTCAGCACCGCCAGGTCGTTCACCGGGTCCCGCCCGGCCAGCACCGCCTGGAGGAGCCTGCCCTCCGGCAGGACCACCTGGATGTCCTCCTCTCGCTGCACCACGTGGCTGGCGGTCAGCACCCGGTCCGCCCTGTAGGCCACGCCGCTGGCCGGATAGCCGTCCCTGGCGTCCACCGTCACGGTGGCCGGCGCGGCGGTCTTCACGGCCGCCGCCAGTCCGGCGGAGAGCTCCTTGATTGCGCTCATGCTTTCCTCCTCGAGAGCGTTCTATGCACAAAAGCTACCCTCACCGCCGCAGGGAGAGTATCGTGCCTTCGGGTAGGGCCCCCGCCCGTTCGGGCAGGTGGCTGGGCGGATTCGCCGGGCGCGGTCCTTCTCGTTGACCCCTGCCCTCTGCTCTGCTACAGTCGCTCCAGAGCTCACAAAGGAGGAGACCATGCCGGAACCCCGGAGTCACGCCGCCAAGGCTCCGAACACCCGTTCGAACTACATTGTTTCCATCGTCTTCAACGGGATCTTTCTCTACGTGGTCAACAAGGTACCGGACTGGAACATCGTCTTCATTACCGGGCGCTTTTCAGAGGTGTTGTGGGCGCTGAACCTCTCGATCGTCTTTCAGCTGGTGGGCAACGGAGTGCTCTACGTGTACCACCCCCTGGCGATGCACCACCTGGTGCAGACGCTGTTGAGCGGGGTCAGCGCCCTGGCCGCCTACACGATCTGGAAGGTGTATCCCTTCGCGCTGGTCCGGCTGGTGCCCTCGATCTCCTGGCTGGACACCTTCTTCCGCTGGGTGCTGCTGGTGGGGGTGGTGGGCACGGCGATCGGCGGAGTGGTGAATCTGGTGAAGTTCCTGCGCCTGGCCGTCGCCGGCCGGTGGGACGAATAGCGGGCCGGTGCAGCTCTACCTGATCCGGCACGCGCAGTCCACCAACAACCTGCTGCGGCTCACCACCGGTTCCGACCGCGGGCGCAGCGTGGACGCCGAGCTCTCGGAGACGGGCCGCAGGCAGGCCGAGCTGCTGGGCAGGCACCTTGCCGGCGGGAAGCGGCGGCGGCGCGGTGACAAGCAGAACCGGGAAGGCTACCGCCTGGACTTCCTGTACACCTCCCTGATGGTCCGGTCCGTGGAGACTGCGGCGGCGGTGGCCCGCCACACCGGCCTCACCCCCGTGGCCTGGCCGGAGGTGCACGAGCGGGGCGGCCTCTACGTGGTCGACGAAGGGAGCGGGCAGACACGAGGAGCTCCCGGCAACCCGCGCAGCCTCTTCCAACGCCGCTGGCCGCAGCTGGCGCTTCCAGAGGAGTTGGACCAGAGCGGCTGGTGGAACCGTCCCTTCGAAGAGCCAGCGGCTTCCTGGGCGCGCGCGGCGGCGGTGCTGGCGGAGCTGCTTCGCCGCCACGGAGGCAGCGACCACGGGGTGGCCATCGTAACCCACGGGGGGTTCTTGCAGGAGCTGCTGCGGCGGATCCTGCGCATGCCGGAGCGGGCGCCGGTCTGGTTCTCCTGCAACAATGCCTCGATCTCACGCATCGACTTCCTGGCCGATCACGCCGAGGTGGTGTATCTCAACCGCGCCGACTTCTTCCCGCCGGAGCTGGTCAGCGGGGCGCAGGACAAGAGTGTAGGGGCCTGGCGCTCGGTGGATCAGCAGGAGTAGGCGGGACGGTGCGGCGCCGGGGTGGCGGCGGCCGCGATTGACCCGTCTCACGCGACCTTCGTACATTGAAAACGTGGAAGGTATCGACAGCGTGCCGCTCAACACCGGCAGCACGGAGGAGCGGAACGCGGTTTCTGCCATCGGTCCGATCGGTCCGCCGGGTCTGGAGAAGATTTCTTCGGGCTCTGAGGGCGGATCAGGCGCCGGAGGCGGGGAAGGCACCTCCGCTTCCCGGGAGAGTGGCTCTCCCCAGGGCCGCGGCCGCCGGGCGCCCTTGAGGCGATGGCAGGGAAGGCGCGTGGACATCCTGGCGTAGGTCTTGGAGCCCCACCTTGCTCTCTCAGGCAAGTACAGTTTTCAGGTCGCCGGCCGGAAGGTGATCTTTGCCAAGAAGCCTTTCGAGAGCGACTATCACGTCCTCAGCAAGGCGGCCCTCTACGGGCTGTACATCCGCTCCTACCCGAGGCTTCTGGTGGATGTACCGGTGGGCGATCGCTACAGGCCGGACCTGGTGCAGCTGGACGGGCGGGGCGTTCCCCAGTTCTGGGCCATCCTGAGCGGGCTGCTTTCCGGGCTGCGCCGCCAGGCGGCGGTGGAGCTTCTGGGGCTGCCGGTGGACCTGCGCCATTTCCTGGCCGTCGATGGAGCGCTCGCGGTTCCCTTCCGGCAGCTGCGGCGGCAGGTCTGGACGGCCCCTGCCTGAGCGGACCGGAGGCTGGCCTGAATGCCTCACCGGGGCAGGCACTGAGAAAGTAGTTCCCGTTTCTGCCGCGGAGGAACGGTTTTCCCACTTCCGGGTGCCGGCGCCCGCTCCCCGGGCGCTCGGGCTGTCTCCGCGCCCGGGAAATCCTCGCGGGCGCTGCCGGAAAGCAGCTTTTCGTGCCACCCCCGCAGGGGCCTTTGGGCAGCGTTTGGCACATTTACTGCAATATTGCGGTCAGAACCAAAACACCAACATCAGGTACGGAGGTACGATATGAGAGGCAAGGTCTTCATGGTTCTGACCGTTCTGGGCCTGGCGGCCGCTGCGTCCGCGCTGGCAGCCGGGCAGGGCGAAACGGCCCCGCGGCCCTATGGGCCCGGCTGGCGGGGGGCGCCGGCCACGGCGGCCGAAGAGATCGCCCTCACCGGACGGCTGTCCTTCCAGGACACCCTCCATCCGGTGCTCGAAAGCGGCGGCAAGGAGTACCAGCTCATGGTGCCCCGCTTCTACGCCTACGCCGGCGAGCTGCAGGAGGGCCAGAGCATCACGGTGAAGGGCTTCGTGGCGCCGGGGCGGCCCTGGCGCACGGCCGGAGCTGCCGAAGAGGCGGTGTTCGTTCGGGTGACCGCCGCCGTGGTGGACGGCAAGGAGATCTCTCTGGGCAATCCGGGCCGCTTCGGCGGAGCATCCGGGGTGGCCGCGGGCCCGGGAATGGGCCGCATGGCCGGCGGGAGCGGGCCGCGCCGGGGCAACGCCCCCGCGGCCCCGCGGGGCCGCAGGTAGCGGTTCCCGAAGGCTACCGGCGCACCAACAGGAAGGGCCCCGCAAGGCGCCCTTTTCTGCGGCGCCCGCGGCAAGGGGCGCCCGTGCGTGACTGGCGCCGCCGCGGCGCACGGCCGGACCCTTGCCGCAGGAGGCTGCGCCTCACCCGGCCCGGGACTGCGCCTCCGCCTCTCCGTCCCCGGGAAGCAGCTCCCGATCGATGATCTCCTTCATGGTGTTCTTCGGCAGCGCCCCGGCGGCCATCTGGGGTCTGCCCTCCATGGGAATGAACAGCAGGCTGGGGATGCTCTGAATGCCGAAGGCGGCTGCCAGCTCCTGCTCGCGATCCGTATCGATCTTGTAGAAGTTCACCCGCCCCTGGTACTCCTTGGAAAGGGCGTCGATCACCGGCGCCACCATGCGGCAGGGGCCGCACCAGTCGGCGTAGAAGTCTATGACGGAGGGCAGCTGCCCCTGGTACCTCCAATCGCTCTCGTGCTCGTAGTCGAAGATCTTCTGGAGGAAGGTCTCCTTGGTAAGCAGCTCGCTCATTCGTTCCTCCTCTACTGAGTATATGATAAACCATATATAGCAACATTGTTGCTGTGTGTCAAGGGCGCCTGCAGAGCAGCCGGTGGGGCCAGGTGCCTGGAACCGGTTGCGGCGCTTCCCGGCCCGGGTTCCCCGATTGCCCTTGGAATAATCCCCTGGGGCTATGGTTGATCCCCCCGCGGGCGTAGTAGGCTGTTACATAGCGGGTCCTGGCTTCACCCCTGGCCCGCCGCACGCGGGCGCAGAGGAGGGCACATGACCGCTACCGCGAGGACAGCGCTGGTTACCGGGGCCTCCGGGGGGATCGGCCTGGAGCTGGCCAGGGTGTTCGCCAGGAACGGCTACGACCTGGTGCTGGTGGCTCGCAGCCGGGACACCCTCCGCAGCGCGGCCGAAGGGCTTGCCGGGGAGTTCGGGATCCGAGCACGGGCGATCCCGCGGGACCTGTCCAACCCGGCGGCTCCCCGGGAGATCGCCGAAGAGCTGGAGCAGGACTCCGTGGCCGTGCACACTTTGGTGAACAACGCCGGTTTCACCATGACCGGTCCCTTCGCGGAGGCGGACCCGGAGCGCAGCCTGGACATGATGCGGCTGAACATGGAGGCTCTCACCCACCTGACCCGGCGCTTCCTGCCGGGGATGGTCCGGCGGGCGGAAGGGGGGATCCTGAACGTCGCCTCCACGGCCGCCTTCCTGCCCGGTCCGCTGATGGCGGTGTACTACGCCACCAAGAGCTACGTGCTCAGCTTCTCTCGCGCCCTGGCCGCGGAGCTGCAGGGAAGCGGCGTGAGGGTCTCGGTGCTCTGTCCCGGGGCCACCCGCACCGGCTTTCAGCGCCGGGGGAACCTGGAGGAGGCGCGTCTGGTGAAAGGAAAACGGCTGGCCGATCCTCGCCGGGTGGCGGAGGCGGGCTTCCGGGGGTACGTGCGCGGCAGGACCGTCGTGGTCCCGGGGCCGTCCAACAAGCTGATCCCGCTTCTGGCGCGTCTCATGCCCAGCCGCCTGCTGGCCTCGGCCGCCGAGCTGATGCACCGGCCTTCCTCGAGGGCGGCGGGCCGCGGGTAGGCATGGATCCCCGCCGCCGCCCCGCCGGCGCCCCGAGCCGGAACGTCGTCCTGGCCGGGCTGACCTCCTTCTTTACCGACGTCTCCTCGGAGATGGTTTATCCCCTTCTGCAGGCCTTCGTGCGCTTCATCCTGGCCTCCCGGCGGGCCGCCCTGGGTCCAGCCCTGGGGGTGATCGAGGGGGTGGCCGAGTCCACGGCCAGCCTGCTGCGGGTCTTCTCCGGGTATCTCTCCGACAGGATGGGGCGGCGCAAGCTTCCCGCGGTGGGGGGCTACGGGACCTCTGCGGCGGCCAAGGCGCTGCTCCTGCTCGGCTCGGCGGGCTGGGGCTTCCTGGTCCTGGCCCGCTTTCTGGACCGCGTGGGCAAGGGGATCCGCACCGCTCCCCGGGACGCGCTGATCTCCGAGTCCACGCCCGCCGCCTCCCAGGGCAAGGCCTTCGGCTTCCAGCGCGCCATGGACTTCGCCGGGGCCACCCTGGGCGCGCTGATCGCCTACTTCCTGGCCCGCCGCTTCCTGGACCAGGCCACCGGGAACCTGCGCTCCCTGGGCGACTTCTACACGGTGTTCCTGGTCTCCCTGGCGCCGGCCGCACTGGGGGTGGCGGCCCTGCTGTTCGTACGGGAGCGCCGGCCCGGAGGGCGCGGGCGCAACCCTGGCCGGCCCAACCTGGACCTGCGCGGCTACAGCCCCAACCTCAGACGCTTCTTCCTGGCGCAGGGACTGTTCGCCCTGGGCAACTCCTCCAACCAGTTCCTGCTGCTCCGCAGCATGGATCTGGGACGGCCCCTCTCGACGGTGATCCTGATGTATCTGGCGTTCAACCTCTCCACCGCCGCTCTGTCGACCGCCTTTGGGTCGCTCTCCGACCGCATTGGCCGCAGGCGGGTGCTCGTGACCGGCTACGCTCTGTACGCCGTCGTCTACGCGGCCTTCGGTTTCATCCCCCGGCAGCAGGGGTATCTCCTCTGGGCATTCTGGACCCTTTACGGGGTATACTACGCCATGACCGAAGGGGTGGAGAAAGCCCTTGTCTCCGATATCGCTCCCGCTGGCTCCAGGGCGACCGCCTTGGGGTTCTACCACACCATCGTAGGAGTGGGCCTGCTGCCGGCAAGCCTGATCGCCGGCCTGCTGTTTTCCCTGCTGCCGCCCGCCGCCTTCCTGTTCGGAGGCCTCATGGCGCTGGCCGCCGTGGTGGTGCTGGGAGCGTTCGTGCACGAGGAGCCGCGGCGGTGAGCGGTGGAGACGTGGACGGCTAGATGTGTCGAATTGTGGAAAGGTAGTTGACACAAATTCCTCTGGCCGTAGAATGGTTGGAATGGTGTTAAACCAAAAACATACATAAGGAGGTTTGCATGAAAAAGAGCCTGCTGCTCGCGGCGCTCGCCGTCCTGCTGCTTCCGGCGCTGGTGTTCGCCGGCGGCCAGGGCGAAGCCCAGGCCAAGACGGTGGTCATCTACACAGCCCTCGAAGAGGACGAGACGGCCGACTACCTGGCGCTGGCCAGGCAGGAGATGCCCGACCTGGACATCAAGTGGGTCAGGTACTCCACCGGCGAGGTGATGGCCAAGCTGATCGCGGAGAAGGACAATCCCCAGGCCGACGTGGTGTACGGAACGGCCGTCACGGAGCTGGCCAGGGTGAAAGATCTCTTCGTTCCCTACAAGGCAAAGGGCTTCGACAAGATCGGAAAGGACTTCAAGGACCCCGGCGGCTACTGGACCGCCATCGACATGTATGTGGCGGCCTTCTGCGTCAACAAGGACCGGCTGGCCAAGAAGAACCTGACCATGCCCGCGAGCTGGGCCGATCTGATCAAGCCGGAGTTCCGGGGCGAGGTGATCATGCCCAATCCGGCCAGCTCGGGCACCGGCTACCTCCAGGTGACCTCGATTCTGCTCATGAATGGAATCAAGCAGGGCAAGGAGGACGGCTGGGACTTCCTGAAGGAGCTGCACAAGAACATCGTGGAGTACACCAACTCCGGTTCCGCCCCGGCCAAGCTGGCTTCCAGCGGAGAGGTCACGGTTGGGGTTTCCTTCGGGTACCGGGTGGCCAAGCAGATGGCCGACGGTTTCCCCGTGGCCATGGTCTTTCCGGCCGAAGGAAGCGGCTACGAGCTGGAGGCGAACTCTCTGGTGAAGGGCGCCAGGCACCCCGAGGCCGCCAAGAGATTCCTCGATTGGGCGATCTCCGAGAACGCCATGAAGGCCTATTCCCGCTACAAGATCATGGTGACCCGGGCGGGGATCTCCTCCGAGAGTGAGCTCCCCCTGCCCAAGCCCGAGGATGTGAAGCTGGCGCCCATGGATTTCGTCTGGTCGGCCGAGAACAAGACCGCCCTGGTCGAAAAATGGACCTCCCTCTTCCAGGACAAGACCGTCCCCAAGTGACGGCGGGCTTCGGCTCCTGACCGCGCCGCCCCTCTCCTCCGTTCGGGGGACGCCTCCAGGCGCCCCGAACGGGGTGGGGGAGGCCGAAAAACACTCATAGGGGTCATCGTTTATGCCCAAGAACCTCGTGCTCGAGAAGATCTCCAAGCAGTTCGACCGGCTCCACGCGGTCAAGGATGTGAGCCTGGAAATCGGCGAGGGGGAGTTCGTGACTCTCCTGGGACCTTCCGGATGCGGAAAGACCACCACCCTGCGCATGGTCGCGGGCTTCGAGACGCCCACGGCCGGCAACATCTACTACGACGGACGGCTCATCAACGACCTGATACCCCAGAAGCGCAACTTCGGGATCGTGTTTCAGTCCTACGCCCTCTTCCCTCACATGAAGGTCAAGGAGAACGTGGCGTTCGGATTGAGGATGCACCGGTATCCGAAGGACCGGATCAAGGCCCGGGTGGAGGAGCTGCTCAACGTGGTGGGGCTGCTGGAGCACAGGGAGAAATACCCGCCCGAGCTGTCGGGGGGAATGCAGCAGAGGGTGGCCCTGGCGCGGGCCCTGGCCCCGAGTCCCGAGGTCATCCTTCTGGACGAACCGCTGAGCGCCCTGGATGCAAAGATCAGAGTGAAGCTGCGGGCGGAGATCAAGCAGCTGCAGACGGAGCTGGGCATTACCACGATCTACGTGACCCACGATCAGGAGGAGGCCCTGTCGATCTCGGACCGGGTCGTGATCATGAATCGAGGAGAGATCGAGCAGATCGGCAGGCCCATCGACATCTACAAGAACCCCGCCTCGCGCTACGTGGCCGATTTCGTAGGCACGAGCAACTTCTTCGAGGGAGGGCTGAACGGCGGCGTCCTGTCCGGACCCGGCTTCGAGCTGGAGGTTTCCGGGCCGGCCGGGACGGGATCCGGCCCGGTCACCGGGGCGATCAGGCCGGAGAAGATCGAGATCCTCACCTCCGCTGACGCCGCCCCCGCCGGGAGCCGGAACGTCCTGAGCGGGAACCTGGTGGTGGTCATCTTCATGGGGCTCATGGTGCGCCTGGTGGTGCGGGGGGGGGACCGGGACATCATCGTGGATTGCCTGGAAAAGAGATACGAGGAGTTGGGGATCGACAGAGGCGACACCCTGAGGCTGTACCTTCCTCCCGAGGCGTTCAGGGTTTACGCGCGGTGATTTCCCCCAGAGAGCAGCTGCCCGCGGCGCAAACCGGCAAGACAGAGGTGCCCGAAAGAAGGATCATCGACGACAAGCTGGTCGTGTACCTGGTGGGCGGGGCCATCGGAGTGTTCCTCCTCATCTTCATGGTGGTCCCGGTGTTCAACATCCTGCGCCTGAGCGTCACCAGGTACCAGTCGGAGACGCACCAGTTCCTGGGCGAATTGACCGCCTCCAACTTCATCAACTACTTCAGCAAGCCGGCCATCGTCCAGTCCCTGTTCAACAGCCTGTGGGTTTCCCTCTGGTCGACGCTCATCACCACCACCCTGGCCTTCATCTTCGCCTACGGGTTGACCAGGACCACCATCAGGTGGAAGAAGGCCCTCTATTACATCGCCATGATTCCCCTGGTGGCTCCCTCGCTTCTCCAGGCCATGGCCCTCATCTCCCTGTTCGGAGCGAACGGGCTGATCACCGCCGGACTGCTCGGGGTGGAGTGGAACGTCTACGGACCCACGGGCATCATCATCTCCGAGGTCCTGTACTGCTTCCCCCATGCCGTGGTCATTCTCTACACCACCCTTTCGGCCGTGGACACCAGGCTGGACGAGGCCGCCTCCAGCCTGGGCGCTTCGGGAATCACCACCTTCTTCCGCATCACCGTCCCCACAGCCCGCTACGGGATCTTCTCCGCCGCCGCCCTGGTGTTCAACCTGACCATCACCGACTTCGGCAACCCCATCATCATCGGCCGCGGGTACCGGGTCCTGTCCACCGAGATCTACCTGCAGGTGATCGGGATGCAGCGCTTCGACCTGGGCACGACCATCGCGGTGGTGCTGCTGGTTCCCTCGGTGATCGCCTTTCTGCTCAATTACTACTTCACCCAGAAGAGCCACGCCCTCATCAGCGGCCAGGCGGTGCCCAGGCTGCCCAGGTCCCGCCCCTTGAAGAAATGGGGCTTCACCGCCTTCTGCTGGCTCATGGCGGCGGTCATGATCTCGGTGCTCGGGGTGGTGGTGGTCAAGTCCTTCGTGGCCGTGTGGATGTACGACTGGAGCCTGACCCTGAGGCACTTCCAGTTCCGCATACCCGGCGGGTTGGGCGTGCTGTGGACGAGCCTGTGGATATCGATCACCGTGGGGATCCTGGGCGCGCTCCTGACGCTCCTCAACGGCTACGTCATCGAAAAGAGAAAGCCCATCTTCGCCCAGCCGCTGTATCTGCTCTCGGTGATTCCGGCGGCAATCCCCGGGCTGGTGATGGGGCTGGGCTACATCCTGATATTCAATACCCGCTTCCTGAACCTGGACAACATCCTCTACGGGAAGGCGGCCCTGATCATCCTGAACGTGGTGGTCTGCAATTTCACCCTGGGCACTCTTTCCAGCATCGCGAACATGAAGAACATCGACAACTCCATGGACGAAGCGGCCACCAGCCTGGGGGCGGACATCGTCAGGGGGTTCACGAGAGTGATCCTGCCCTTGAGCAGGGTCTCCTTCATGAGCAACCTGACCTACTACTTCATGCGCAGCATGGTCACGATCAGCGCGGTGATCTTCCTCATCTCTCCGGACGTGCACCTGGCGGCGGTTTCGGTGGTCAACCTGGAGAAGGACGGCAAGGAGGGACCCTCCTCGGCCATGGCCACCCTCATCGTCCTGATCGTCTGTGTGGTCCTGGGCCTGTTCGCGCTCCTGTCCCGTAGACGGAGGGCCGGAGAAGCGAGGCAGAGTCGGGGATGAGCCGGTTGCGGCTGGTGCGGGCGGTGATCTTCGACTGGGCGGGCACGGCGGTGGACTACGGGAGCCTGGCCCCTGTGACGGCGTTCGTGCGCGCCTTCGCCGAGGCCGGCGTGGAAATCAGCCCCGAGGAGGCCAGGGCGCCCATGGGCCTGTCCAAGATGGATCACACCCGGGCGCTCTGCCAGGCCCCGGCGGTCGCCCGGCGCTGGCGGGCGGTGCACCGCCGGGACCCGGACGAGGGGGACATGGAGCGGCTGTACCGCCGCATCGAGCCCCTGCTGGGGCAGACCGTGCTCCAGCATTGCCGGCCCATCCCCGGCTTCCTGCCCCTGGTGGCGGAGCTGCGTCGCCGGGGCGCGCGCATCGGCTCCACCACCGGGTACACCAGAGCGATCATGCAGATCCTGGCGCCCGAGGCGGCCCGGCAGGGCTACGCCCCGGATGCGCTGATCTGTTCCGACCAGGCGCCGGCGGGCAGGCCCTATCCATGGATGTGCTACCTGAACGCCATCGAGCTGGGCGCTTATCCTACGGGGGCCATGGTGAAGGTGGGGGACACCGCGGCCGACATCCGGGAGGGGAGGAACGCAGGCATGTGGACCATCGGCTTCAGCCGCTGCGGCAACGAGGTGGGCCTGGCGGAGGAGCAGCTCGGCTCGGTCGCCCCCGCCGAGCTGGAGCGCCTCCTGGAGCGGGCCCGCCGCCGGCTGGAGGAGGCAGGCGCCCACTTCGTGGTGGAAGGCCCGTGGGAGTGCCTGCCGGCCATCGAGGAGATCGACCGGCGCCTGGCCGCCGGGCAGAAGGCCTGAGCTCACTCCTCCCCGGCAAGCAGCGCCTTCAGCCGCTCCTCGATGCTCTCCTTCTGATCCAGCTCGATCTCGCGGAAATCCGTGTGCCGGCGCAGGCTGTCCTCCAGCTCCTCCAGGTGCGAATACTCCCGCGGCACGGCGAGAAAGCGGTCCTGATCCGGGGCGTAGAGGAACAGCAGCGGGGGCCCTTTCGGGCGGCTGGCGCGCCCGCCCAGGATGATCTCCTCCCAGCTCATGCTCTGCACCTCCCCGTCGGGAAGGCGGACCCGCAGGCCCTCTTCACCGCTCTCGATCCAACTGGCCAGGTGGCGACCGGCGAACCTGGCGAGCTGGTAGATCAGGTAGGCCGCGCCGCCCAGGAGGAGGAGCCCGATCAGTCCAAGGAGGATCACCGCCGCCACCCCCGCCCCCAGCAACGCCAGGCAGAGGGCCGCCAGGAACAGCAGACGCGGATTGGAGGACACCGTCATGCGATGGATCACCGCCGCCACTATCGCCCGCTGCGTCGGTGGTGTCAAGTTCCGGAGCCTTTCCTGCCCTCCCCCGGCGGGGGGGCCCTGCGCCGCAGGCCCAGCAGAGCCGGGGTCCGCTCCATCTGCGCGCGGTAGCCGGGGCGCTGCCGGAGCAGGTGGCGGTCCATCATGGGCACGCTTACGGCCACGAACAACGCGGTCACCGTGGCGGGGCCGGCCGCCGCCCACCACCAGGAGGGGGAGGCGGCCAGGGCGAACAGGAACAGTCCCCACCAGAACAGGCATTCCCCCAGGTAGTTGGGGTGTCGGGAGAAGCGCCACAGCCCGGAGGAAAGCACCTCCCCGGGCCTGGAGCGCCGGCGGAAGAGATCCAGCTGCCTGTCCGCGGCCGTTTCCAGCACGATGGCGGCCGCGGTCACCAGGGTGGCCGCCCCGTCCAGGGGGGAAAGCGGCCCTCCGGGGGAGGCGAACACCGCGAACAGCGCCAGGCAGCCCAGGAAGACCACCACGGTGGGCATCAGGTGCACCCCCAGGAAGCTGACCGCCCAGTAGGCGCGGGGGAAACGCCGCCGCAGCTCCCGGTAGCGCCAGTCCTCGTGCCCCAGGCCCCGCCACCGGCGGGCCCAGTTGGAGGTCAGCCGGGCGGCCCAGAGGGCCACCAGAAGGAGCACCACCAGGTGGCGCAGCCCCACCGTCCCCGGTCGGGCCGCCAGCAGCCAGTAGAGGCACAGGAGGGGCGGAGCCACGCTCCAGTACGGGTCGTAGAGGCTGGAGTTGCCGTTGACGAAGCTGAAGGTGAACACCACCGCCGTGGCCGTCAGGTCGGCCAGCAGCGCGGCCCGCAGCGGGTGGGTGTCCCCCGCGATGCGCAGCGCGATTCCCGCACCCACCAACGCGGTGAAGTACGCTCCGCCGCAGAGGAGAAACGCCCGTCCCCTGTATTTACTCACTTGCCGCCGCCTCCCGGGTGTGCGCTTCCCAGGTGGTTTCGGTGACGCAGTATCCCACCGGGCGGCCGCTGTCGTCCAGGAGCCGGCACAGCCCTTCCCAGTAGTCGTTGGCCATGTTGGGGTTGAAGTCTCCCTGGTACATGGGCTCCACCCGGTAGCGGCCGGCCTTCACAGGGAGCTCCAGCCGCCACCCCAGGCCGTAGCGCTGCTCGCCGCGCCGCACCCAGCGCTGGATGAGGTAGTCGAAGTCGTCGAAGGTGGTGACCTTACCCTCCCGGCTCACCCAGGTGCCATCCCTGTAGCCCGTGGCGGGAAAAGAGAAGAGCATGATGCGGTCTCCGTCAAAGAAGCGCAGCGAGAACCAGTCCCACCCCTTTTCCCGAAACCTTCCCCACTGCCGGTCGAGCCAGCTCATGCCGGTCATCTGCCGGGTTACCATCGCGCCCCCGGGCTCCCGCATCGCCAGCCAGCCGGCGCTTTCCAGGCTGGGGAAGGAGTAGTAGAAGCTGTTCTGCCGCGGGTCGGCCGGATGGCCCATGGAGATCACCCCTTTGCGGCCGTGCCACACGGCCGGCCCCGCCCCGGTCACCGCCAGGTCGAAGGACAGGTCCCGGCCGCTGCCGCGCACCAGCAGGGAATCGGGGAGGAGCTCGATGCTGCTGTCCCCGTACACGATTCTCTGCTGCTCGCCGTGAGCGGTAAAGGGATCGAAGGTCAGCGACTCCTCGAACAGGTGCCGGCGGGCGCCGTAATCCGTGGCCGCCAGGTGCAGCATCCACACCGGCGCCGCGCCGGTCTCGAGGTGAAAGATGGTGAACTGCGCCAGGAAGAGGGGGCCCTGCTCCGCCTCCAGAACGGCCGTGAAATACCACCACTCCGCCACCCCCCGGTGCGGCGGCCACTCCTCCTGCGCCGTGCCGTGCCGCTGGGGATCGTAGGGCAGAGGCCGGCTCCCGACGGAGAGGCAGCCCGCCAGCAGCACGGCGGCGGCCGCCGACAGCAGCAGGAGCCCCGGGAAGGTGCGCCCGGCCACTGCACCGGGCGCCGGTCCGGGCCCTCGCATGGCTAGCCCATCCCCTTCAGCTTCTCCGGGGTGGCCTCTGCCATCATGAGCTTACAGATGTTCTTGTAGCCCACCTTGCGGTGTGTCCGGAAGAGCCTCACCAGGGCGGCGTACCCCTCCGGATGGCTCCCTTCGAGCCGCCTGAGGTCCTCCGCCACCGCCTTCAGCTCCTCCAGGGACGCTACGGCCGCCATGATCCCTCCTTCCGGCGGGCTCCCGCCCGCCTCTCTGGGTTGCACGCAATCTCCACAATACTACAACGGCGGGCGGCGCTCTTCCGCCTTCAAACCCGCCTCCCCGCCTCACCCAGGGATTCGCACCGCCGCCGCTCCCAGCCGCAATCCCACCTCCAGCGCCTTCAGGTTGAGCTCCCTCGCCTCCCCGGCGAAGCGGGTGCGCACGGCCTGCCGCAGGGACTCGCTGCGCAGCACTTCCGTCAGGGCCAGCAGGGCACCCAGCATGCACACGTTCTGCACCACCTCGCTGCCCAGCATCCCGACGGCGGTGCTGTGGAAGGGCAGCTCCACCTGGCGGGCGTCCAGACCGGGGTTCTGGCGCACGAAGCCGCTGTCGGTGATCAGCAGCCCCCCCGGCCGCAGCAGCGCTCCGTACCGGAGGTAGGCATCCTGGCTCAGGCACACCAGGATGTTCGGTTGGATCACCCTGGGAAAGCGGATCTCGCCGGAGGAGAGGATGAGGTCCGCCCGCGCCGTGCCTCCCCGCGCCTCCGGGCCGTAGGTCTGGGTCTGCACCGCGTTCAGCCCCTCGTGCAGGACCGCCGCCTCGCCCAGAAGGATCGCCGCGGTAACCACTCCCTGCCCGCCGGCGCCGGAGAAGATCAGCCGCTGCCGCTCGGCGCTCATCCCTGCCCCTCCGGCCTGCGCATTTTCTCCACGCCGCTGGCCAGCGGCCCGGTTCGGGGGGCTCCCTCCGCCCCTCCGGCCGCGCCCTCTTTGGCGCCGAGACGCTCGAGCATCCGGCGGTACTCGCTGCAGTACTCGGGGCGCACCTCCTGCGCGAAGATGCCGATCTCCAGCTCTCCAGGTTCTCCGCGGCCCCGGCCAACCGGTACGGCGTGGTCCCGGTAGTGCTCCAGCATGGCCACGGCGTCCCCCCGCCGGTTGGGCCGTCCGAAGTAGGTGGGGCACTGGCTGAAGACTTCCACCACCGCGAAGCCCGGGTGGCGGATGGCCGCCTGGAGGATGCGGATCATCTGGCGCGCGTGGTAGGTGGTGGAGCGGGCCACGAAGGAGGCCCCGGCGGCGCGGGCCAGGGCCACCGCATCGAAGGGGCCATCGATGTTCCCGTAGGGCGCCGTGGCGGCGGTGATCCCGCAGCTTGAGAGGGGCGAGAGCTGGCCCCCGGTCATCCCGTAGGTCTCGTTGTTCATGATGATGGCGGTCAGGTCGATGTTGCGCCGCGCCGCGTGGATGAAGTGGTTGCCCCCGATGGCCAGGGCGTCCCCGTCACCCATGGGCACCAGAATGGTCAGCTCCGGCCGGCTGAGCTTCACGCCGGTGGCGAAGGCCAGGGCCCGGCCGTGCAGGGTGTGCAGGGTGTGCAGGTCTACGTAGCCGGTGATCCTGGAGGAGCAGCCGATCCCGGAGACCATGACGATGTCGTTCTTGCGCAGGCCCAGGTTCTCCACCGCCCGCAGCAGGCACCCCAGCACGATGCCGTGGCCGCAGCCGGGACACCAGAGGTGAGGCATGAAACGCCGGCGCAGGTAGTCCCTCACCGCCACGGCTACACCCCCCTGCCCTGGACCAGGCGCAGGATGTTGCGGATGTCCGCCGGGGTGATGAGCTCCCCGTCGTAGCGGTTGGCCAGAAACACCCGCTCGGGAGCGGCCACCGCCCGCTTGACCTGCTCCACCAGCTGACCCGCGTTCATCTCCACCACCAGGATGCGCTGCGCCGCGGCGCAGAGGCGGCGCAGCGCAGCGGCCGGGAAGGGCCACAGGGTTTGCAGCTCGACCACCCCCACCGGCTCTCCCCGGGCGCGCAGGCTCTCGACCGCATGCAGAGCGGAGCGCGCGGCCGCTCCGTAGGCCAACAGCACCGTCTCCGCCCCCTCCAGGGACACCTCCCGCAGCCGGGCCACCTGTTCGGCGTTTCCTTCGATCTTGTCCACCAGGTGTCGGAGCAGATCGTGGGCCACTCGCGGGCTGGTCGAGGGGAAGCCCCACATGTCGTGCACCAGCCCGGTGACGTTGTACCGGTGCACCCCACCGAAATCCGACATGGGCAGCCGTCCGTCCTCTCTGGGAAAGTAGGGGTGGTAGTCGGTGCCCTCCGGAACCGAGGTCCTGAGGCGCTGCACCAGGGGGATCTCTCCGGGCTCGGGCACGGTGAGGCGCTCGCGCATGTGGGCCACCACCTCGTCGAGGAGCAGCACCACCGGAGTGCGGTAGGTCTCCGCAATGTTGAACGCCTCCACCGTGAGGGCGAACAGATCCTGGTGGTTGGAGGCCGTCAGCGCCACGATGCTGTGGTCCCCGTGAGTGCCCCAGCGAACCTGCATCAGGTCCCCCTGGGCCACCGAGGTGGGAAGCCCCGTGGCGGGGCCGCCCCGCTGCACCTCCACGATTACGCAGGGGATCTCCGCCATGATGGCGTAGCCGATCCCCTCCTGCATGAGCGAGAAACCGGGCCCGCTGGTGGCCGTCATGGCCTTCAGCCCCGTGAGGGAGGCGCCGATGACGGCGCAGATCGAGGCGATCTCGTCCTCCATCTGGATGAACCGCCCGCCCAGCCGGGGGAGCTTCGCGGACAACGCCTCGGCGATCTCGCTGGAGGGGGTGATGGGATAGCCGGCAAAGAACTCCAGGCCTGCGTACAGGGCGGCTTCCACCACCACCTGGTTGCCCTGGACGAAGAGAGTGCGGCTCATCCTGGCTGCTCCCGGCCGGCTCCGCGGGGCGCCACGCTCACCTCTACGGCCAGCTCCGGACAGTGCAGCTCGCAGGACCGGCAGCCGGTGCAGGACTCAGGGCGGCTCACCTGCGCCTTCTGCCCGGCCTCCAGGGAGAGAACGCCGGCGGAGCAGAGGGCCACGCAGATGCGGCATGCCTTGCACCACTCCTGAACGATCGCCACCCGTCCCTTTGCAGCCACGCCGCCCTTCCTTCGATGGGCCCTCAGGCTTTACATTCGCCCGCGGCTGAACCGCCGGCCCGCCTCCACCAGGGCGTCGGCCAGCTCCGCCGAGTCCACCTCAGCCCAGAAGAACAGCCGCCGCGGGTCCAGCTCGCAACAGAGAATCGAAAGCTCCTCCTCCAGGTCGGCGCCGGCCCCGTGGACCGGCCCGTAGTAGAGCTGCACCGATTTGCCCGCCCCCTGCGCCTGCTTCAGCAGGGGGAGCCAGCGCGTGGGATGCGGGGCGCCGGCGCCCTGGATCCATTGCAGGCAATCCAGCTGCTCGATGGCCAGGATCTGCTCCAGGTGCCTGACCGCCCCGGGGCCGTCCAGATGGTAGATCGAACGGTCCATGTAGGCGGTGGTTTCCAGCGTGTCCCGGTAGCAGAAGCGGGCGAACATCTCCGGGCCGATCATGCAGGTGAAGTCGTTCTGCCCGATGCAGCAGAATCGGCCGGCGCTCCAGCCCATAGTCCAGTTGGAGGTGCCCTGCCCGGCGGGCAGCACCACCGCGTCCACCCTGTCGATCACCTGCCTGAACAGGCCGGTCATCTGCTCCATGGCGCGGAGGACCGGCTCGGGATTTTCCATGAGGTCGACCAGCAACCGCTCGGGGCCGCGCACCGCGCTGAGGGCGTCCATGCCACTGTGCAGGTCCGGGTAGGTGGTGACCCAACGCTCCCGGCCGGCCTCCACCGACCGGTGCAGGATCGACAGGTAGAGCGTCCACCAGGGGTTGTCCTCGCGGATGGCCAACACAGGGTGCTCGGACCAGTCCTCTACGAAGGGCTTCACCCAGGAGGTGTTGTCCCGGGGGCGCAGGGTGAGCTCCGCCCCCAGCCAGGCGGCGAACTGGTCCGGTCCCAGCCAGGGATTGAACACCGGCAGAGCATCGCCGGCGTAGTGGGTGCGGGCCAGGGAGTCCTCGGCCGCCGCCATGACGTAGTCCACGTCCGTCCACAGCGCCTCTTCCCGCTCCGGCTCCGGCGGCGGGGCGCCCGGCCTGGCAGCCGGCACGGTGACCCACATGAGCGGGCGCTCCTCGAGCTCCCCCCGCCAGAACGCCTCGTTGCGGGCCAGAATCCTGCGCAGCCGAGGCTCCTCGATCCAGATGGTGTCCAATCCTTGCTCCTCGCTTCCACCTCGGGCGGCGCCCTGCGCCCGGGCATCCTCGCATCCCTCCGCTCGAGGTGCGTCTCACAGTATAGCGAAGCAGCCCCCAGCAGTCGACGTGACGGAGCCCGCCGCCGCGGCCGGCGTCCCCTCCGGCGGCCCGGCTCGCGTTTCCCCGCAGCGGGGCGGGCGGCCGGCTCCCTTTGCCCGCAGGGGCCCGCCCGCTATAATGGGTGCAGCCGTTCATGAGAGTCGCCATCACCGCGGACGTACACCTCAGCTCCACCGCGCCGGAGCGTCTTCAATCCTTCGAGCGCACCCTCGAGGAGATCCTGGCCCGGGAGATCCGGGTTCTGATCGTGGCCGGCGACCTTTTCGACCAGGGCTACGGCGGGCACCGGGAGGTGGACCGGCTTGCCCGCTCCCATCCGCGGCTTCAGCTTATCGCCGTGCCGGGGAACCACGACCGCACGCTGCGGCAGGCCCAGTTCGGCTCCCCGAACGTGAAGATCTTCTCCGAGCCGGCGCTGGCCCGCCTGGAGGGCAGGCCCTTTCTGTTCCTTCCCTACCGGGAGGGAAAGACCATGGGTGGGGCGATCGAGGAGTCCGGGCTGGCCGCATCGCTTCCGCCGGGCCGCTGGGTGCTGATCGGCCACGGGGATTTCGGTGGCCGCGGCGGGGACACCGGCGGCGAGGCGGGCTACTTCCCCTTGAGCCGCCGGGACCTGCTGCGCTACCGTCCGGCCCGGGTGATCCTGGGGCACCTGCACGCGCCCAGCGCCACCGACGCGGAGGTGATCTCCCCGGGGTCCCCCTACCCGCGCAGCGCCGACGAGTGGGGACAACGCCGCCTGCTGGTGCTGGACACCGGGACGGCGCAGGTGGAGTCCCTGCCGCTTCGGCATCCGCCGGTGTACCTGCGCGCCGAGCTGTTCCTGGTACCGGACGGACAGGAGGCCGGGCAGATCCGCAGCGCCCTGGCCGAGTTCCTGCGGGAGCAGGAGGGTCGCTGCGGCGGGGAGGAGCTGCGCTCCCGGCTGCGGCTGACCCTGGTGCTGAGCGGCTACGCCGTCACCCGTGAGGGGATCGAGGCCGCGGCGCGGGCGGCGGCGGAGGAGGAAGGGGTCCGTGCGGAGCGGGTGGACCTGGACGCGCTGGGGGTTTCCGGCGACCAGGAGCTGGCCGCCGTGGCGCGGCGGGTGAGCGAGCGGGTGCGCTCGCTGGAGCTGGCCTACCCGGAGCTGCCGGAGCTGCGGGCCGCGGTGCTGCGCCGGGCCTACGCCATGGTCTACGGAGCCTGAGGGCGGAGGGGATGGTGGGGCGGCGGGGCGAAGGCGCCCGGATTCACCTGCGGCGGGTGGAGGTGCGCTCCTGCGGTCCGGTGAGCTCCTTCGACGAGCCCCTGGCCCCGCTGACGGTCATCTACGCCGGCAACGAGCGCGGCAAGACCACCCTGGTCGAGAACATCCTGGCCTCGCTCTTCCGCGATCCCCGGGACCGGATGTACCCGCAGGTCCGCCAGGAGTTCCTGGGCGCCTCACGGGTGACCGTTTCCGGGCTGGAGGGGGAGGAGGTGGTCTTCACCCCCCAGGACCGGCGGACCCTGGATTCTCATCTCAGCGCCGGCCAGCGGGGGCTGCCGCGCAGCCTCTTCCACCTGTTGTTCGTCCGCGGCGCCGAGACGGGCATCATCCCCGAGCACGGCGGGGTGAGCCGGGAGGTGCTGAAGGCCCTGCTCTCCCGACAGCAGCTCTACGAGTCCATCCGCCGCCGGCTGCCCGGGGAGGTGGGCTACACCACCCTGGAGGAGGGCCTGCTGGTGCCGCGCCGGCGCACCGGCGCGGCGAAGACCTTCGGGGAAGCCCGCGCCGCCCTGGAGGCGCTGCAGCGCGCCTCGGAGCTCTTCCACAACGGCCTCTCGGAGTCGGAGGCCGTGCGTCTGGAGGCCAGCCGCGCGCGGCTGGCGGGGGAGCTGGCCGCCCAGGAGAGGGCGCGCCGTCACCTGGCATGGCTCCTCAGCCGGCGGGTCCAGTCCGCAAAGCGCGAGCTGGCCCGCAGCAGCGAGGCGGAGGTCGAGGAGCTCGCGGAGGCGGCCAGGGAACACCTGCGGGCCCAGCAGGAGCTGGCCGCGCGCCGGAAGGAGCTGGAGGGGTGCCAGCGCGTGGAGGAGGACGGCCGCTGGCTGGAGGCCGCGGGGCAGCGCTACGAGCGGCTCCAGACGGGCTCCGGCTCCCGCCTGGCGGAGAAGCTGGCGTTCCTCCTCACCGCGGTCCTGCTGGCGGCCTCCATGGCGGCCTTCTTCCTGGCGGCCCCCCTCCTTCCCCTGCTGCTGGGGGCGGCAGTGGTGGCCTTCGCCGCGGGTCTCCTGCTGGCGTTCCTGCCCAACCGCGGGCGGCCCGGGGGAGGCGCCGCGGCGGAGGGCGAGGCCCTGCGGGAGGAGTTTCGCCGGCGCTTCGGCCGGCCCCTGGGCTCGGGGGCGGACTTTCAGGTGGCGCGCTCCGAGCTGGACAGGCGCGCGGGCGGCTGCCGGCAGAGCGAAGAGCAGGCCGCGGCCGCCGCCCGCCGGCTGGCCGGGCTGGCCGCAAAGGTGCGGGAGGGCCTGGCCGCGGCCGGCTCCCCCGAGACCGCCGAGGAGCGGTGGCCCCAGGCGGCCGCCGGGCTGCGGGCCCGCCGCAGGCAGCTGGAGGCCGAGCTGGCCGAAGACCGGGCCCGGTTGGAGCAGCTCGGGGTGGATCCCAGCGACTACCTGGAGGACTCTCCCGGGGTGGAGTACTCCCGGGCCGAGGAGGAGCGCCTCAGGGAGGAGGCCGCTGCGGCGGCGCAGGCCCTGGAGCAGGAGCGCCGCCGGGGTGAGGAGGAGCGCAAGGCCCTGGTGGAGCACATCGGCCTGGAGGCGGCCTACGCCGGCCTGGAAGAGGTGGCGGAAGCGGTGGCCTCCCGGGAGGCGGAGCTGCGCGCGCAGATGGTGGACGCGCTTGCCCTCATGATCGCCGGGCACGTGGTGGAGGACGCCCTGGAGGAGCTGCGCCGGCAGGAGGACGAGGAGCTGGAGCGGGTGCTCAACCGCGCGGAGGTGGCGGAGCTCCTCCGGAGGTTCACCGGCCGCTACGAGCGCCTGGGTCTCCAGGGCGAGCAGCTATGGGTGGGCGCCGGCCAGGCCCGCTACCAGCTGGGCTCGCTCAGCACCGGCGCCCGGGAGCAGGTCCTGCTGGCGCTGCGCATGGGAGTGGCGCGGGTGCTCAGCGGCAGCCAGTCCCTGTTCCTGATATTGGACGACGCCTTCCAGTACTCGGACTGGCAGCGCCGGCAGGCGCTGGTGGAGCAGGCGGTGGAGATCGTGCGCGACGGCTGGCAGGTGGTGTACCTGACCATGGACGACGACGTGCGGGACCGCTTCCTGGCCGCCTCGGAGGGGCTGCCGGAGGGAGCGTTCAGGTTGATCCGGCTGTGAAGGAGAGCACCCCTTGAGGGCGCACGCCGCGCCGCCCCTGGTGGACACCCACGCCCACCTCGGCGATCCGGTGTTCGATCCGGACCGGGCGGAGGTGCTGGCCCGGGCCGCGGCGGCGGGGGTGGGCGCGGTGCTCACGGTGGGGGAGACCCTGCCGGAGGCGCGGCGCATCCTGGAGCTTGCCGGGGCTCATCCGCTGCTGCGGCCGGCCGCAGGGCTATACCCTGGGGTGCTGGAGCCGGCCCAGGCGGGGGAGCTTTGCGACCTCATCCGGGACAACCGCAGCCGTCTGGCCGCCATCGGCGAGGTGGGTCTGGACTACTGGCTTGCGAAGGAAGAGGCCCACCGGGAGCTGCAGCGGGAGATCTTGGCCCTGTTCGTGGATCTGTCTTTGGAGACCGGCCTGCCTCTGAACGTGCACTCCCGCTCCGCCGGCAGGCAGGCGGTGGAGCTGCTCCTGGAACGCGGCGCCCGCAGGGTGCAGCTCCACGCCTTCGACGGCCGCGCCTCCACCGCCCTGCCGGCCGTGGAGGCGGGGTACCTGTTCTCGGTGCCTCCCTCGGTGGCGCGCTCGCGGCAGAAACAGAAGCTGGTGCGGGCTCTTCCCCTGGGATGCCTGCTCCTGGAGACGGACAGCCCCGTGCTGGGTCCCGAGCCGGCGGGGCGCAACGAGCCGGCGAACCTGCACGTGGCGCTGGAGGCGGTGGCCGCCCTCAAGGGGCTGGCGCCGGGGGGAGGTGCGGGAGGCGGTGTGGGCCAACACCAGCCGCCTCTACGGCGATCTGACGGCGCCGCCGGCAGGTGCGAGGCGGTGAGGGGGGCCGCCCGGGGAGGGCGGCATTGCCGGCGCTACCGATCCTGCTCGGCGAAGAAGACCTGGTGGAGCCGCACCGCCGAGGAGCCGCCTTCCGCCAGGAAGACGCTGCCGGTGATGCCCGGGAGGCTCGCCTCCACGGCGCCGGCGACCGCCTGTGAGGCGGGGGGTGGCTCCCAGGCGGTCAGGGTCTGGAGGAAGCGCTGCGCCTCGGCGGTGAGGCGCCCCCGCAGCGCCGCAGCCGTATCCGGCGGCCGGCCGGCGGGAGCCGCCTGGGACCCTTCTTCCTGGCCCTCCTGCGGCGGCCGGGCCAGGGCCTCCAGCAGGTAGGAGATGAGGATCTTGTCGCGGAGGTCGGAAAAGAGGGAGCCGTCGCCCAGCAGGTCCGCTCCGTAGAGCCGTCCGTCGATGGCCGCGACCACGCCGACGGGGGTGCCGGCCGGCCCGCCCTCCTGCGGTGGCCAGCGGGCCGCCACGGCCTCCAACGCCGGGCGCACCCGGTCCATCAGCTCGCCCGGGGCGAGGTTCGCGGTGTAGTCCGCCGTCTCGTTCGCAGCGCCCTGGGCCGCGTTGAGCTCGGCCACCTTGGACCACACCGCCTGCTGCCCGGCCTCCCCGACCACCGTCTTGCGCAGCGACCCCTGCGCCACCAGCTGCTTTCCGGAGGTGAGCTTCTCCGGCTCCCGGCTTTCCGCCAGGGGATGCCACCGCCCCTGTTCCACGCAGAACACCTCCAGGGCGGTCGCTTCAGCGCCGGGCGGAACCAGGGTGTCCGCCCGAACCACCCGGTTCTGGCGTCCGCCCTTGATCACCTCGCCCGCCATCAGGAACAGAGGGCGTCCGGAGCGGTTGTGGATCAGCAGCTGCCCCACCCGCGGGCCCGAGGAGGCCTGCTGGACCTGCGCGCCCTGCCACTCCTCCTGGGCCTGGAGGCGCTGCAGCGTCTGCCCTTCCGCCGGGCTTTCCCCCCCGCCGGGGGGAAGCGGTCCCGCCTCCGGGTTGGCCGTCCCCGAATCCTCGCCGGCGATCTCGGTGATCTCCACCGCTCCCGCGGCGATCCCCTGGTCCAGAGAGAGGTAACCGAGGGGCTCCCCGCCCGGCGGCGCGAGCACCGGCCAGAACAGGACGTTGCCCGCCTCGATGGCGGGAGCCAGGCTCAGCTCCAGGGCCTGCACGGGGGGAGCCCCGGCCGCCGCCAGGACCGCCGCCAGGGCCACCGCCGCGCCGGGCCGTCCGCTCGCGTTGTGCCTCATGTCCGACAAGTCTACCACCCCCGGCGGGGTTTCACCGCCGGGGGTGGTAGAC
>CAZBDU010000082.1:0-25257 GCA_964490725.1 uncultured Spirochaetaceae bacterium
TAGACATACGTACAGTCATTTGTGGGACACAAATTTCCGGGACAGCACACTAGCCTACCGCGACAGCCATAAACAGATTCACGAAGGGGTAGAAGGTGTTTTCAAGCTGACTGAGCGATCTGTCCATAAGGGTACCGAAACTCCAGTCTGCCAGATCAGAAATCGGGGGATTGAAGTAGTATTGGTAGTCGAAAGTTATGTCGTACCCTTCTTCCGATATTTGCTTGATTAGAAACAGCTTGTTGGTGTAGTCATTCACGTTCTTTCGAAAGAGGCTCTCGATGGCAGTGTCCTTCCGTCCGAAGGTCAGCGAAAACTGATCCTCACGTCCCTCCTTTTCTCCGGTCAATCTGCTAATAATGCTGCCCCCGAGATTCATGCCTTCTATTATGTGACCGATCATTATTCCGGCCCGCATAATGTTTCTAATCCTCGTCCCATGAATCACCTTGTCGACAATGAACTGAACGGCGTCCTTCTTTATCCAGTTGAGCTGTTCCTCCTGGTCTCCGTTGTCACGTTGGAGCGTATACTGAAAGATGATGTCACTGGTTGTGATTCGCAGGAAATTCTTCCTGTCGCTATCGACGAGAGCCCTGTCGTGTATTCCGGTGTCTTGGTATCTTGGAAAGAAGTCAGTACCAAATGGCGTCGATTTGTCGTGAAGAACAAGGTCGCATATCTCACCAGCGACGTCGCCTATTCGAAAGGACTTCTCGAAGCGGAAGCCCACGATGATGTGGTCAAGAAACTGTCTAGTTAGCCTCACATCTTGCCTCCTGACTGAGTCTAGTTTTTAGCCGAATCCATCCCGCTTTCAAGTCTTTTCCGCGAAACAGAAATGATTTTAGACAATCCAACGCAGAGTTGACCCGCCGCGCCGCGGTCGCCAACGCAACCCGGCCTGGCATTGCAGCGTCTGTTGCCAAGAGAACCCCCGCGGTCGGGTCCAACGTCATGTTGTGCAGCCTTATTCGACAAGCATCTCCGATAGTACTGTTTTGACGTGGCCAATCGTCCCGGTGTCAATCTTTCCGATTCTCTTGATGAGTCGTCTCTTGTCTACAGTTCGTATCTGATCCAACACGATCCATGCCTGTCTGTTTTGAAAGGTGACGGGAACTCTACTTGGGTAGTCGCGGGACTTTGTAGTCATTGGGGCAATAATAACCGTCGCGATATACTTGTTCATTTCGTTTGGCGAAATCACCAAACAGGGGCGCGTTTTCTTGATCTCATGACCGATGGTTGGATTCAGGTTGATAAGGAAAACCTGGTACTGTCCAACTACCATTCCCAGTCGTCCGAATCGATATCCACGCTGTCGTCGATCAGGAGTGCATCATCCTGGTTGCTTCTCATATCTTTGAAGGCCTTTGCCCATCCTTCTCGCGGTGTCTTCTTCTTCGGTTCCAAGATGATCCTCCCATTTTCCACCTCCAAGTCGACCTGATCTTCGATCTGGCACTGCTCGAGGATCGCTTTCGGAATGCGGATTCCCTTCGAGTTTCCTATTTGCACTATGTTCAACTGCATAAAATGGCTCCTGTTTCTCTGTAATTATAATGTAATTACAGAGAAGAGTCAAGATATGCACCGCGCAAGTCCAGCGCCATTGATAGGTAGTGCGTGAGTTGGGTTCATGGCGACACCAATAGGTGCTTCTTTTGGGTTCTCATGCCCAGTTGGAATAGCATTCCCCTCGCTCCACATCAGGGCTGCACAACATATTATATTCACGAGTTTTGTACCTAACCACCATATCTGGGCAGAAATGCACTGGTGTACATAAATCCTCCTGGTGATCCGCTCCGGGAAAGGCGACAAGGATCGCGAGACGGTCCTCGCCTCGGCCACGGCCGCGGCTCTCAAAGCCCATCTGGCCGGCGTGCGCAAGCTCTTCGCGCATGACCGCCGCCGCGGGCTGGCGGGAGTGTGCCTGCCGGAGGTCCTGGCGCGCAAGTACCCGAATGCGGGGAAAGAATGGGGATGGTTCTGGGTGTTTCCCTCCGCGAAGCTCTCCATCGACCCCGTCAGCGGCACCGTTCGGCGCCACCACCTGTATCACACGGCCCTGCAGAAGGCCTTTCATCAGGCGGTCAGAGGCTCACGGGTCACCAAGCCCGCCTCGCTTCACACCCTACGGCACAGCTTCGCCACTCATCTGCTGGGGAGCGGCTACGATATTCGCACGGTGCAGGAGTTGCTGGGCCACGCGGACGTGTCCACCACGATGATCTACACCCACGTGGCACGGAGAAACAAACTGGGTGTGCAGAGCCCCCTGGACTCTCTGTAGCCGGCGCCGCGCGGCCGCTGCCCTGCTGCCGCTGGCCGGCCGCCCCCCCTTACGGCCAGCCGCCCCCCCTTACGGCCAGCGCTCCGCCGCCGGCGGGTAGATCCTGCTCAGGGGGTGCTCCCGGCAGTCGTGCTTGCGGGCCGGGCAGATCTGCCGCCCGTAGTCGATCAGCCGGTAGGTGAGCACGAACCACTCCTCCGGCGGGAAGAGCTCCATCAGGTCCCGTTCGATCTTGTCCGGATTGGTGTTGTCGGTGAGGTCCAGCTTCAGCGCCAGGCGGCGCACGTGGGTGTCCACCGCGATCCCCTCCACCACGCCGAAGGCGTTTCCCAGCACGATGTTGGCGGTCTTGCGGGCCACCCCGGGCAGCTTGAGCAGCCCCTCCATCGTGCCCGGCACCCTGCCCCCGAATTGCTCCTTCACGGCTCTGGCGGCGGCCAGGACGCTCTTGGTCTTGTTGCGATAGAAGCCGGTGGGCTTGATGTCCTGCTCGAACTCGGCCGGATCGGCGGCAGCGTAGTCCTCCAGGCGTGGGTACTTGCGGAAGAGGGTTTCGGTGACCTCGTTCACCTTCTTGTCCGTGCACTGCGCGGACAGCACCACCGCCACCACCAGCTCCCACTCGTTGCCGTAGTGGAGGGCGATCTTCGGCTCGGGGAAGAGCTCGGCCAGCTTCTTCGAGATCTTCGCGGCCCGTTCGCGCCGCTCCTTCAGCACCGCCTCACTTGCGTTTGCCATCTCCACCCCCTGAACCCCTAGTATACGCAGTCCGGGACGCCGGAGGGAAGGTCGCGCCGCCCCCGCAGGGCAGGCCTCCCCGCGCCCGGGCGCGGGGAGGGCCTCTCCCGGAGCGGCTCCCCCTCAGGCCTTCACCGCCCCTGCGGTCATGCCGCTGATCAGATGCCGCTGCACGAAGAAGAAGAGCACGATCACCGGAATGGCGCTGATCACCCCGCCTGCGGTCAGGAGGCCCCAGGCGATCTCGTACTCGCCGATCAGGTTCTGCAGCGCCACCGGAATGGTGCGCACCCGCGTCCCGGTGAGGATGGCGGCGTAGAGAAACTCGTTCCAGGCTGTGATGAAGATGTAGATGGCCGTGGCGGCGATCCCGGGCATGGCCACCCGGATCACCACCCTCCTCATGGCGCCCAGGCGGGTGCACCCGTCCACCAGGGCCGCCTCGTCCAGGCTTTTCGGGATGGCGTTGAAGAAGCTGGTCATCATCCAGGTGGAGAAGGGAATGGTGAAGGTGGAGTAGGCGATGATCAGCGCGAAGTGGGTGTCCAGCATCCCCAGGATGCGCATGATCACGAACAGGGGGATCAGCAGCAACACCACCGGGAACATGTTGATCACCAGGAACTGCACCAGCAGGTAGCCGCGCAGGCGGAAGCGGAAGCGAGAGAAGCTGTAGCTGGCCGAGACGCTGATGGTGAGACCCAGGGCCATGGTGGCCAGGGCCACGATCAGGCTGTCGGCGATATTCTTGGCAAAGTTGATCCTGGCGAAGATCCGCCCGTAGTTGTCCAGGGACGGCCGCGCCGGGAAATAGCGGAGCTCCTTGGTGTAGAGGTCCTTCTCCGGGGTGATGGAGGTGATGAACATCCAGGCGTAGGGGCCCACGGCGAAGGCCACGATCAGGAGCACCGGCAGGTGCAGCAGCAGGAGGCGGTTCCAGAGCCGGGGACGGCGCGCCATCAGAGGCGGTCCTCGGTCTTCAGGACGCGCACCACGTACACCGCCACGAAGGCCACCAGGAGCACGGTGAGGTAGATGGCCACCGTGGAGGCGTAGCCGAAATCCAGGGCCTTGTAGGCGCGCACGAAGGCGTACAGCGGCAGGGTGTGGGTGCTGTAGCCGGGCCCTCCGCCGGTCATCACGTAGATCACGTCCATGGAGTTGGCCACCCAGATGATGCGCAGCAGGATCGCCGTGAACAGGACCGGCACCAGCATGGGCAGGGTGATGCGGGAGAACTTCTGCCATACCGAGGCCCCGTCCACCTCGGCCGCCTCGTACAGCGTCCCGGGGATGGCCTGCAGCCCCGCCAGGATCATGATGGCGAAGAAGGGGAATCCCTGCCACATGAGGGCCACCATGATGGCCCCCAGGGCCGTGGAGTTGTTGGCCAGCCAGGGAAAGTAGGTCTGGAGAATGCCCACGCGCACCAGCAGGTCGTTGATCACCCCGTTGTTGCCGTCGTACATCCAGCGCCACATCAGCGCGGTGATCACGCTGGGGGTGACCCAGGGAACCAGGATCAGCGACCGGGCGATCCCCCGCCACCAGAAGCTCCGGTTCAGCAGCAGCGCGGTGAGGAACCCCAGCGCCAGCTGCAGCAGAATAGTGCCCACCACCCAGATCGCGGTGTTGCGGGCGGAGATCCAGAACACCGGGTCTTTCAGCGCCGCCAGGTAGTTGGCCAGACCGACGAAGCGGTTGTCCTGAGGCTTCCAGATGATGTAGTTGAAGAGACTCATCACCGAGGTCTCGATGATCGGGATGAAGATGATGAGCACGGTTACCGCCATCGCCGGGGAGATCAGGGCGTATGGGAACAGCAGCTTCCTGGCGCGCATCGCAAGCTCAGTCAACAGAAGAATGCCGCCCGCCCGCTGTGAACCGCGGCGGTCACCCCGGGCGGGCGGCGGACCGAGGTCGGGCTACTTCGTGAACAGGTCGGCGAAGGCCTGCATCATCTCGCGGCTGCCGATCTCACCGTTGAAGGCGCGCTGCATCTGGGTGGGCCAGACGGATTCCACGAACTCGGCGATCTGCGGCACCGCCGGCAGCACCTCGGCGAAGTCCGCGCTCTCCACGGTGGCCTTCAGGAAGCGGTCGGTGGGCGCCTGGCCGTTGCTGATGTTGATGGACACCTGGCCGCTGGCCTTCTGCCAGAGGGCGTTGTTGGGAGCGGTGGCCAGGAAGGAGACCCAGCGGAAGGCGGCGTCCTTGTTCTTGGAGGCTGCCAGCACGCCGTTCTCTTCGTCCCCGAAGGAGGTCCAGTGCTTCACCGTCCCCTTGGGAACGGGCGCGGCGGAGATCTTGTCGCCCAGGGCCTCCTCCAGCCGCGCCGAGGAGCCGATGTGGTGGATCGTCATGGCCGTTTTGCCGGCCTGCATGTTGGCGATGATCTCGTTGAAGCCATCGGTGGGCGTGGTGGGCGGTGAGACCTTCTCCCTGCGGTACAGGTCGATGAACCACTGGTTGGCGGCCACCGCCTCCGGCGTGGTCAGCCCGGACTGGCCGCCCGGCTGGAAGAACTCGGCTCCGCTGGACAGGACGAAGGTGCCCCAGAAGTCGTGTCCCCCGCGGCCGCCGCGGATGCCGAAGCCCCACACATCCACGTTGCCGTCCCCGTTGGTGTCGCGGGTGAGCTTCCTGGCCACGTTCAGGAACTCGGCCCGGGTGGTGGCGGGCTTCAGCCCCAGATCCCTGAACCAGTCGGTCCGGTAGTACATGTAGAGGATCACCATCTGCAGCGGCATCAGGTACTGTTTTCCATCGGTGTAGCGGGTGAGCTCCCATATCTTGTCGTACACGTCGTTGCGGCCCGGCCAGTTGCTGATGTAGTCGTCCAGGGAGGCCAGGGCGCCCATCTCCACCAGCTGCGGCTGCCACCACAGCTTGATCTGCGACACGTCCGGCGGGTTTCCCGCCGCCACGGCGGTGAGCAGCTTCTGGTTGTACACGTTCCAGGCAATCTGCTCCGGGGTGACCTTGATGGTCGGGTTCTCCTGCTGGAACTTGTCGATCAGCGGGGTCACCGCGCTGTCCGGATTGTCGAAGTGGTACCAGAAGCGTACGGTGGCCATCTCCGGCTCCTTCTGGCCGGTGGCGAACAGCGCCAGTGGCAGCGCCAGCGCCAGCAGAACGAGCGCCAGGATGGACAGCTTTTTCATCATGAAGCCTCCCTTGATTGATATCTGGAACACCCCTACGGGGCATCCGTTCCCGTCATTCGCTCCCGCGCGGACGTTTCTGCACGGAAGCCGCATTCGCCCTGCGGCGGTGCGCCATGTCCATGTGCTCCCCCATCGCCTTTGCCGCCCGATCGGGATCCCGCAAGCGCACTCCCTCCAGGATGCGCTCGTGCTCCCGCAGCGTCGTCTGGGCGCGCCGCTCCGGGGGCTGATCCTCGCCGAGCCTGCGCGTGAGGGTGATGATCTCCGGGGTGATGAGCCCGATCAGTGAGCCCAGCACCGGGTTGTGCGAGCCTTCGGCGATCTTGAGATGGAACAGGTGGTCCTCCTCCAGACCGGAGCGACCGGCCAGCACCTCCGCACGGAACTCCTGGTACGCCTGGTCGATCTGCGCAAGGTCCGCCTGGCCGGCGCGAGCGGCGGCCAGCCGGGCGGCGTGCACCTCCAGCAGAGTGCGCACCTCCATCAGCGAGTCGAAATCCCGGTGGGTCAGCGTGAGGATGTTGGAGATGAGCCCCTCCAGGGCCTTCACCCCCAGGCTGGCCACGATGGTGCCCCTCTGCGGGAGCGTCTTGAGCACACCGTAGAACTCCAGCTTCCGCAGAGCTTCCCGGATGTGCCCGCGGCCCACTCCCAGCCGCTGGGCAAGAACGCGCTCGGAAGGCAGGCGCATCCCCGGCTTGAGCCTGCCGGAGGAAATCAACCCCTGGATCTGGCGGATGATCAGGTCCGCCGGCTTCTCGATCTCGATCTCCTGGAAGTACTCGACAGTGGTTTCTTCCCTGCGGTTTGACAAGGCACCCGTCCTCGTGCTACGCTTCGCCAACTGACTGACCAGCCACTGGTAAACCAGTTGGCCTCCATTCTACCAGAGCCTATGCCCGCTGGCAAGGCTTTGCGGGGAGAAATGGGAGGAATCGCATATGAACGAGCCCGCCACTGTGAGCCACGCGCAGGCGGCCGGCATGGTGCAGCTGAGCCGCCTGGCCTGGGAGCTGCGCCTGGAGGCCCTGCGCATGATCCACCGGGCCGGCTCGGGGCACCCCGGGGGGTCGCTGTCCGCCGCGGAGATCCTCACCGCTCTGTATTTCCGGGTGGCCAGGGTGGATCCGGGGCGGCCCTCGTGGGCCGGGCGGGACAGGATCTTCGTCTCCAAGGGGCACTGTGCGCCGCTCTACTACGCGGCTCTGGCCCGGCGCGGCTTCTTTCCCACAGAGGAGCTGACCGGCTTCCGCCGCTTGGGCAGCCGCCTGCAGGGTCATCCGGACCGCAACAAGCTCCCGGGAGTGGAGATGTCCTCCGGTCCCCTCGGGCTGGGCGCCTCGGTGGCGGTGGGCTGCGCCCTGGGCCTGCGCCAGCAGGGGGTGAAAGCCCGGACCTTCTGCCTCCTGGGGGACGGGGAGATCCAGGAAGGGATCGTTTGGGAGGCCGCTCTGGCCGCGAGCAAATACGCGCTGAACGCGCTGAGCTTCATCGTAGACTGCAATCGCTACCAGTTGAGCGGTGCGGTGGCGGAGGTGCTGCCCCTGGAGCCGCTGGCCGGCAAGTGGCGGAGCTTCGGCTGGGAGGTGCGGCTGGCCGACGGCCACGACGTGGAGCAGGTGGTGGAGGCTCTGGAAAGCCCGCCCGCAGGGCGCCCCCTGGCGGTGATTGCCCGCACGGTGAAGGGCAAAGGGGTCTCCTTCATGGAGGACAGCAGCGCCTGGCACGGCAGGGCCCCAACAGAGGAAGAGATGGCCGTCGCCGAGCGGGAGATCCTGGAGCGGCTGGCCGCGCTGGAGGGCCGCAGATGACGGGGCAGACCGGGCGGCGCATCCTCAGGGACACCTACGGGGAGGCCCTGGTGGCCCTGGGCCAGGCGAATCCCCGGGTGGTGGTGGTGGACGCGGACATGTCCACCGGCACCATGACCTGCTGGTTCCGGCAGCGCTTCTCCGAGCGGTTCTATGACGTGGGGGTGGCCGAGCAGAACCTGGTGGGGGTGGCGGCTGGCCTGAGCCTGGCCGGGCTGATCCCCTTCGCCAACACCTTCGCCTGGCTTCTGACCCTGCGGGCAGGCGACTCGCTCAGGACCCTGGTCTCCTACGCGCGGACCAACGTCAAGCTGATGGCCGGCTACGGCGGCTTCTCCGGTCCCATGGACGGGGCCACCCACCAGTCTATCGCGGACCTGGCGGTGGTGCGGGCCCTCCCGGGGATGACGGTGGCCGTGGCCAGCGATCACCGCATGGTGCGGGCGCTGCTGCCGGCCATCGCCGATCACGACGGACCGGTCTACTTCCGCCTCAGCCGCGCGGTGGTGCCGGACATCCACCCTCCGGAGCAGCCCTTCCGCCTGGGAGCGGGCATCGTGCTGCGTCCCGGCACGGACGTCAGCCTGCTGTTCGCCGGCACCCTGGGCGAGCGCGTGCTCCAGGCCGCGGAGCTGCTGGAGCGCCGGGGAGTGAGCGCCTCCGTGGTGGAGGTGCACACCCTGAAACCCCTGGACCGGGACCTGATCCTGGAGGAGGCCGGGCGCACCGGCGCGGTGGTGACCTGCGAGGAGCACAGCGTCATCGGCGGCCTGGGAAGCGCGGTGGCGGAGCTGCTGGGCGAGCACCTGCCGGTGCCGGTGGTGCCGGTGGGTGTGCGCGACACCTACGGGGAGACCGGCCCCCACGAGCAGCTCCTGGATCGCTACGGGATGGGGGTGGCGGACATCGTCTCCGCAGCGGAGCGGGCGCTGGGAGCCGGGGAGCGCGCGCCGCTGCGACAGTAGCAGCCAGCCCGCTCACCCGCCAGGCGGGCGAGCCGGGCTCGGCTACAGGCCCAGGTAGTGCTTCTTCACGTGCTCGCTGCCTGCCAGCTCCGCTCCCGTGCCCTCCATGGCGATGCGCCCATTCTCCAGCACGTACCCCCGGTCGCACACCTCCAGGGCGTAGGTGGTGTTCTGCTCCACCAGGAGCATCGTCAGCCCACGCTCCTTCAGCGTGCCCAGCCGCTCGTAGATGCTGTCGATCAGGTTGGGGGCCAGGCCCAGGGAGGGCTCGTCCAGCAGCAGCAGCCTGGGCCTGGAGATCAGCCCCCTGCCGATGGCCAGCATCTGCTTCTCCCCGCCGCTCAGCGTCTTGGCCAGCTGGCCGGCCCTCCGGCGCAGGGCCGGGAACAGCTCGAAGATCTCCTCCAGGGCCCTGCCTTTGAGGATGTGCCGGGCGCAGTAGGCGCCCATCAGCAGGTTCTCCTGCACGGACATGTTGGCGAACAGCCTCCCCCCCTCAGGGACGTAGGAGATGCCCTGCCGCGTGACCCGGTGCGGAGCGGTGTTGGCGATGTCCCTGCCCAGGAAATCGATTTCGCCCGAGTAGGAGCACAGCAGCCCGCAGACGTTCTTCAGCAGGGTGCTCTTCCCGGCGCCGTTGGGGCCGATCACCGCCACCACCTCCCCCTCGCCCACGTGGAAGCTCACCTCCCGGAGGATGGGCACCTTGCCGTAGCCGGCGTTCAGTTCCTTGACGTCCAGGAGCCTGTTCATCGCAGCGCCTTGGTTCCCAGGTAGGCCGCGATGACCCGCTCGTTGGAGCTGATCTGGGCGGGGGTGCCTTGCGCGATCAGCTCGCCATAGTCCAGGACCACAATGCGCTCGCAGATCCCCATCACCATCTTCATCACGTGCTCCACGATGCAGAGGGTCAGCTTCCGTTCCTCCTTGAGGCTAAGTAGCATCTCCATCAGCTCGGCAAGCTCCGTGGCGTTGAGCCCGGCGCCGGCCTCGTCCAGCAGCAGCAGCCGCGGCTCCGTGGCTACCGAGCGGGCGATCTCCACGCGGCGCAGCATGGCCAGGCCCAGGTCCTCGCAGCGGCGATCGCGCCAGTCCTCCAGCCGGAAGAAGCTCAAGGTGCGCTCCACCTGGCCGTCCACCTCTTTTTCCTCGTGACGGTTGTAGGCGCCCACACGGATGGCCTCCGCCACGGTCATGTTCGGGAAGGCCCGGGTCACCTGAAAGGTGCGGGACATCCCCAGCCGGCAGATGCGGTAGGGCTCCATCCCGGCGATCTCCTGCTCCATGAACCGGACGCTTCCCCGGTCGGGACGCGCCAGGCCGGTCAGGGCGTTGAACAGGGTGGTCTTGCCGGCTCCGTTCGGCCCGATCAGACCCAGGACCTCCCCCTCGCCGATGGCGAAGCTCACATTGTTGACCGCCAGAAGGCTGCCGAAGGACTTGGTCAGGTTGCTGACCCTGAGGATGGCTCGATCGGGCATGCTCACTCCTTGGTGACCCGCGCGGTGAGCCGGTCGTAGGCTTTCTGCACCAGCGAGCCGATCCCCTGGGGCCGGAACAGGGCAATGACGATCAACACCACCGCGTAGATCGCCAGGTGCAGCCCCTCCAGCTGGCTGCCTACGCTGGCCCGCAGCAGCTCACGGCCGCTCACCAGGATCAGGGCGGCCAGCAGTGGCCCGTAGATGACCGCCGAGCCTCCCACGATCCCCAGGATGGCCACCTCCAGGCTGATCACGGCGGAGAAGAAGTTGGGATGCAGGAACCCGTACAGACAGGCATACACCGCACCCAACACCCCGGCGATGAAGGCGTAGATGCACAGCGCCTTCAGCTTGCTGGTTCTGGCGTCCACGCCCAGAACCTCTGCGGCCTCCTCGTCGTCTCCCAGGGCCAGCAGGTGGTAGCCCAGGCGGGTGCGGCGGATGCGGCGGTTGACCGCCAGCGCCGCCAGGAGGATGGCCAGGATCAGGTAGTAGTAGGGGATGTAGGAGGCGAAGCGCAGGTGGTACAGCGACCAGCGGTGGAAGGGGATGTAGCGCTCCGTCGGCCCGCCCACCTGCTCCCACATGAGAAAGGCCGCCCGCAGCACCAGCACCAGCGCCGCCGAGGAGAGGGCGTACCACACCTCCCGCACCTTGAAGCGGAACAGCGGGTAGCCGATGACCAGGGCGAAGGCCGCCGCCACCAGGCCGCCCAGGATCATCCCCGCCCAGGGGGTGACGTTCCAGCGGATCAGGAGGGTGCCGGAGGTGAAGGCGCCCAGCCCCAGATACGCTCCGGCGGCCAGATCGAACTGGCCGCCCATGCCGCCGATGATGTTCCAGGCCGTCGCCAGGGCGGCGTAGAGGATCACCGTGGTCAGCAGCACCAGGTTGTACTGATTGGACCTCATCAGGATGGGCAGCACCAAGGCCACCACCAGCAGCACCACCCCCGGGGCCATCCGAACGGCTCGGCGGCTCATCACTTCCTCCCAAACAGGCCGCGGGGACGCAGCCAGAGCACCAGCACGAAGATGACGTAGACCACCAGCAGCCGGGCGCGGGGGTCCCACATCCCTATGGCCAGGGACTCGGCCACGCCCACGATGATCCCCGCAATCAGCAGGCCCATGGTGGAGCCCAGGCCGGCCAGGGCCAGGATGCAGAAGCTCAGGAGCCCGAACTTGAGGCCCATGGTGGGGTCCACCTGCTGGAAGGTCATCAGCATGGTTCCCGCGATGGCCGTCAGGCCGGAGCCCAGCCCGAAGGCCAGCGCGAAGGTCCACTTGAAGTTCACCCCCATCAGGGAGGCGGCGTCCAGGTCGTCCGATGTGGCCCGAATGGCCCTTCCCGGCCAGGTCCTGGCCATGAACAACGCCACGATCAGGGTGGCCCCGACGCTGACCAGCGCCGAGATGAGCCGGGAAGCCGTGATGGTGTAGGGACCCAGCAGGATGGTGCCCTGCACGATGGAGTGCGGCAGCGCCCGCGGCCGGGCCTCCCAGAGGATCTGGGCCACCGCCCGCAGGAGCGTCATCAGCCCCACCGTCACGGCGATCTGGGTGATGTACTTCTGCCGCAGCGTCTTGTGGATGATCAGATAGTAAGTGAGGATCCCGAACAGGAACAGAAGCGGGAAGGTCACCGCCGCAGTGGCCACGGTGTCGATGGACCAGAAGGTGCTCACCCAGAAGGTGAAGTACATGGCGAGCATCACGAAATCGCCGTGGGCGAAGTTGACGATGTTCATGACGCCGAAGATGATCGACAGCCCCAGGGCGATGAGGCCGTAGATGCACCCCATCATGGCGCCGTTGATCACGTTCTGCACGACAGCGACCACGGTTCCTCCAGGAAATCATCAAACGGCCTGGCCAGGAAGCACCGCTGCCTGGCCAGGCTGGTTCAGTGTTGTGAGTGCGGTGCTACGCGCTCAGGGCCGGCTTCAGTAGCTCGCATCCGGCCTGGGGTACACCGCCTTGGTCTCGGCCGCGTCGAACGGCCAGACCACCTTGGGCTCCCCGTTTTGAACCTGCAGGATCACCGCGCGGGCGTGAGGGTTGTCGCCGGTCCCGGTGAAGGTGATCCGGCTGCCCGGGAAGGTCTCTACCGCCGGGCCGTCCTTCAGGTCCAGCTGCAGCATGGCCTGGCGGATGTTGTCCGGGTTCAGCGGATCCTCGGGGAAGAGCTTCCCGGACAGCTCCAGCGCCTCCTTCAACACCCAGGTGGTGTAGTAGTCCATGCCGCCCGCCTCGGTGGGGATGTGCCCCGCCTCGGCGGTGAAGTCCTTGACGAACTTCCGGTTCTGCGGGGTGTCCTTGGCCGGGTTGTAGCTGTAGGTGTTGGCGTAGCCCTCGGCGGTGCTGCTCAGCGCCTCGATGGAGCCGGGGTCGGTGTATCCGCACGCCCCCATCCCTTCGATGAAGGCCGGAATCTTGCCCGCTTCCTTGAAGGTCTGCGCGAACAGGATGGCATCCGAGAAGTAGGGGCAGTGCACCACCAGGTCCGGCTTTGCCGCGGCGATGTCTCCGACGATCGAAGAAACGTCGGCGATGTCGTAGGGGTACTCCCGCTGGTAGACCACGGTCAAACCGTTGTTGAGGGCCGCGTCCACCGCACCCAGGGCGTTGCTGCGGCCGAAGGCGGAGTCCTCGTTCAGGATCGCCACACGCTTCAGCGGCACTCCGGCCTCCTTGGCGGCCGCCACGGCGAACTCGATCGCCGTGGCGCCGTGCTGGCTGGCCTTGGGACCCGGCCTGAACAGGTACTGGCGCCCCATAGCCGTGACGCTGTCCACCAGGGCGTCCACCATCAGAATGACCTTCTCCCGCTCGGTCACCTCCGAGGCCGCCACGGTCAGCCTGGAGATGTACAGGCCGACGATGGCCACAGGGTGGTTCTTGCTGATGATGCTCTCCGCCCCCAGCTTGGCGGTGTCGGCGTTCTCGCCGCAGTCCTCCACCGCCAGCTCCAGGGGGATGCCCCCGAGGCTCTTGATGCCGCCGGCCTCGTTGATGTGGCGGACCGCGATCTCCGTGCCCAGCCGGGCCTCTTTGCCGAACACGGCGTGGGCGCCAGTCAGCGGCTCCAGGGAACCGATGACGATCTTCTCGGGAAGCTTCTTGGGCCCCGTCTCCTTCTGCGCACCGGCGAACGCAACGGCCCCCGCCAGCAGCAGAACAGCCACTACGGATAGAACTCGTGTCCTTGTCATGGCCACCTCCTTCTGGTTTTTTGGTATTCCGCTCATTATACAGAGCCCCCGCCACACCGTCCACGCGGGAGCGGGTTTTCCTTTACTTTGTTGCTCAGGCTCAGTCCCGGATCAGGGGGAGGGTCAGGCAGGTGGGCCCGCCTCCTCCCTTGGCGAACTCGCTCAGGTCCACCTCCACCACCTCCACGCCCCGCTTGCGCAGCTCCGCAGTCATGGCCAGCCCCTGGGCCGGCACCAGCACCTTTCCCGGCGCCAGGGGCAGAAGGTTCGGCGCGCACAGGTGCAGCTCCTCCTCGGTGACCTCGATGATGTCGATCCCCTTACGCTGCAGCCAGTCCACGGTGTCGTAGCCAACACCTCCCGGGTAGAGCACCGCCACCTTCTCGGCGGCCATCCCGAAGGTCATGTCCAGGTGAAAGAACCCCGAGGTGGGGCCCACCTGGTGGGTGCGGTGATACAGATATCCCGGAAGCTGGGCGTGGTGGACATCTTCGACGCCCAGGCCCCTCAGCACCTGCTCCACCTGGCGCCTGCCCTCCTCGTTGCTGCGCAGGCCTGTAGCCAGGATCACGCTGGTGCGGTCGATCCATACCAGGTTGCTCGCCTCGAACACCCCGCGGCCGTGGACGGTGTAAAGGATCGGGCAGCCCAGCTCGCCCACTGCTTGCGAGTGAAACGCCTCCAGGCCGCGCTTGTAGGCCACGGCGATGCGGCAGATGATCACCCCTCCTGGCGCCGTGATGGTCTCCCGCAGAAAGGGGGCAGAGCGCAGGGGGATGCCGTAGGTCCCCGCCAAGGGCCGCTTCGGCGCAAGCTCCACCACCTCCGCGCCCTCCTCCCGGAAGACTCGCACCATGGCATCGTGCTGGGCCCGCAGGCGCTCCAGGTCGGTGGGCCCTTCCGGCAGGTTGAACAGCTGCAGGTCCTCCCCCAGGAGCTCTGCGGTCTGCTCCTCCCCGGGACGGTAGACCATCACCATCCGCAGCCTGCCGAAGGGGGAGCCGTTGTAGCCCCACCGCCGCCCCCAGCCGGCCTCCAGCTCTTCGCGAAAATCGACGTCGAAGATCGGCCGGTGCGGCATGTTGCGCTGATACCCGGGGATGCGCTCCAGCTTGCTCATAGCGCAGGATTATAGCAGCGGCCGCCCCAGCGCTGCAATGCAGGCCCAGCCACCATGAAGAGACCGGCGTTCCGCATAATGAGAATACGGCGGCTGTGCGGCTGAACCCGCTCAGCGCCAGGCGCAGTGGGTGGGCAGGAAGCGCGCCGCGCCGGCCCGCGCGAGAAACTCCTGGCCTTCCACGACGGGCTCTCCCCGGGCCAGGACCTTCTTCACCCGGCCGACGATCTCCTTGCCCTCGTAGAGGGTGTAGGCCGCGTTGGTGTGCTGGTTGGTTGCCTGGACGGTCCAGCGCTCGAAGGGATCGAAGACCACCACGTCGGCGTCCGCGCCCGCGGCCAGCCTCCCCTTCTGCGGCAGCAGGCCGGTGATGCGGGCAGCGTTCTCCGCCATGAGCGCGGCCACCTGGTTGGGCGTGATCAGCCCCTGGTTCACCCCGTAGTGCCACACCACCGGAAGCATGGTCTCCGTCTGCGGGGAGCCGTAGGCAGCCTCGAAGAAGTCGTCTTCCACTTTCTTGTCCTTGGGCGCGTGGTCGCTGCCGACCGTGTCGATCAATCCCTCCCCGGCGGCTCGCCAGAGGGACTGGCGGTCCGCCTCGGTCTTGATGGACGGACCCACCTTGCCCAGCGGCCCCCGGCTTTTCAGCTCCTCCCAGGTGAGGCCCAGGTACTGCGGGCAGGTCTCGGCGTAGACCGGATAACCCTTGCCCTTCAGAAAGCGAATCACCTCCAGCCCCTCGGTGGAGGAGATGTGCGGGATGTACACGGGACAGCTCACGAGCCGTCCGATGTACACCGCCCGGAAGATGCCGTCCGCCTCGGCGATGTCCGGGCTGGTCTCCAGGAAGCGCTCGGCGAAATCGGCTTTCTCTGCCAGCATGCGGTCCATGATGTAGTCGATGGCCAGACCGTTCTCCGCGTGGATGCAGGCCATGCCGCCGCCCCGGCCGATGACGTCCATGGCCTTCGTCATGGCGTAGTCGTCCGTGTTCCACCCCAGCTTGGCGTAGGCCATGAACATCTTGAATGAGCTCACCCCCAGGCGGAACGCCTCGGGTATCTCCTCCACCTGTTTCATGGTCTCGAACAGCCCGCCGTGCAGGGCGAAATCGGTGCAGGCGTTGGCCTCCCCGTCCTTGCGGTACTGCTGGATCGCCTCCACCAGGCTGTCTCCCGGCCTGGCGTAGGCGTAGTGGATCACGGTGGTCACACCGCCGAAGGCGGCGCTGCGGTGCAGGTCCGCGATGCTGTCCAGGTAGACCGGGTGCGTGTGAGGGTCGATCACCCCCGGGAGCAGGTAGCAGCCCTCAGCGGAGACCGTCCTTCCGCCGCGAAGGCTCCCGGGGGCGCCGACCGCGGCGATCTTGCCGTCGCTGATGCCCAGGTCCGCCCGCAGGGTGGTCTCCGGATAGACCACCAGCCCGCCGCCGATGACCGTGTCGAAACGCTCCGCCATCGTTTTCCTCCTCCCTCAACGCCTGCAAGCATAGGCAATCCCCGAGCCTCGAGTCAACGCGCCCCGCCGGGGCCTCCCGGGCCTCCCGTGCCTCCCGCGTCTCCCGTGCCTCCCGCGCCTCCCGCTCCTCCCGCCCCGCTCGCCTCCCCGGCGGGGCGCATCAGCGCCCGGTAGTCCGCGGGCACGTCGATATCGCACAGCACGTGGCGGTCCTCCACCGGCACGGTCAGCGTGGTGAGCCCGGCCAGCACATCCCGCAGAGTGGCGCGCGCAGGGAAGGAAGCGATGCTGCGGCCCGCCTCTTCGGAGAGCAGCAGCGGATGTCCCTTCTTGCCGCGGTATTTCGGGATCACCGCCGCGGCGGTGCGATGGGCTGCCAGGGTCCGGTACACCGCCGGGCTCACCAGGGGCATGTCCCCCAGAGCCAGGAAGAAGGCGCCGCTTGCCACTTCCGCCGCGCCCGCCTTGATCGAAGAGAACATCCCTTCCTCGTAGCGCCGGTTGCGGACCGGGTGAACCCGGCGCTCGCCGGCGAACAGCCGTTCCAGCTCCTCCGCCCGGAAGCCGGTCACCAGGACCACCCGGGCGCAGGCCTCCAGAGCCGAGCGCACCGTGCACTCCACGACGGTGACCTCCCCGCAGGGCAGCGTCATCTTCCACCGTTCCATGCGGGTCGAGCTGCCCGCCGCCAGCACCACGCAGTCCAGATCTCCGGCCATGACCCGGATCATAGTACGGGAAGCGGCCGGAATCAACGTGGCCTCCGGCGGACACGGGGCATAGGCTGGCGTAAGGGGGTTGACAGCAGGCGGTGGATGCTTCATAATCCCTGCAATTTATGAGTGTCCTGCCAATCACGCGATTACCAGAGTTGTGGCCAAAGGCTCCGGATTGTTTCCGGAGCTTTTTTTTGACGTGGTGGAGAGCCGTTAGGCTCTCCTTTTTTTTGCCCGCGTCTCACCAACTTTTATCGAATCAGGAGGGGAACCGATGAAGAGGAGCTTCTTCGAGAAGCTGGAGGAGCGCTGCCGCCGGAGCGACAGCCTGCTCTGCGTCTGCCTGGACCCGCGCCCTGCTCAGGAGGGCGCCGATGGGGATCTGCAGCGCATCCTGGAGCACAACCGCAGGGTCATCGAAGAGACCCAGGCGGTGGCCGCCTGCTACAAGCCCAACATCGCCTTCTACGAGGCCCTGGGGCCCGGCGGGCTGGAGACCCTGAAGCGCACCCTGGAGATGATCCCCCAAGAGGTGCCGGTGATCCTGGACGCCAAGAGAAACGACATCGGCCAGACCGCCTGGGCGTACGCCCGGGCGCTGTTCCACCACTTCGGAGCGGAAGCGGTGACCCTGAATCCCTATCTGGGTAGGGAGTCGGTTCTTCCCTTCCTCGAATATCCCGGCAGGGCGCTGTTCATGCTCTGCCGCACCTCGAACCCCGGAGCCGGAGCGATCCAGGCCCTGCAGGTGCTTCCGCCGGGTGCCAGGGAGAGTGCGCCCCCCGGGCAGGACCCCGGCGGTGCGGAGCCGAGGCAGACGCGGGCGCTGTACCGCGAGATCGCCCGGGAAGTGTGCGGCTGGGGAGCCGACATCGGCCTGGTGGTGGGCGCAACGGTGCCGGAAGCGCTGCGGGAGCTGAGGCGGGACCAGCCGGAGCGCTGGATCCTCTGCCCCGGGATCGGCGCCCAGGGCGGCGACCTGGGCCGGGCGGTGGCCTCCGGAATCAGGTCCGACAGGCTGGGCCTGCTCTGCGCCGTGGGCCGCTCGATCTACGCCGACGCGCGCCCCGGTGAGCGCGCCCGGGAGTTGAGGGAGCAGATCAATCGGGCCTGCCAGGCGGCCGGGTCCGCGGGAGCGAACGGCTCCGGAACCGGGGCCGGGGCCGCAGGCCGGCGGAACCTCAGCCCGCAGGGCTCCCGGGGCGTGCCGGAGGTGCGCACCGCCATGCAGCGGGTGGCGGTTCTGGAGGAGGTGATCCGCCTGGGGTGCCTGCGCTTCGGCCAGTTCCGCCTCAAGTCCGGGGCCATCTCCCCCTACTACCTGGATCTGCGCCGCCTGGTGGCAAGCCCCGGCCTGCTGGGAAGGGTAGGCTCCGCCTACGCGTCTCTGCTCCGGGGACTGCGGATCGACAGGATCGCCGCGGTGCCGCTGGCCGCCCTGCCCATCGGAGCGGCGGTGTGCCTGGCCACGCAGATACCGCTGATCTACCCCCGCCTGGCCGCCAAGGACCACGGTACGGGCAACGCCATCGAGGGGGACTACCGGCCCGGAGAGCGCGTGGTGCTCCTGGACGACGTGCTCAGCTCGGCCACCAGCAAGCTGGAGGCCATCCGCGTGCTCCGGCAGGCGGGCCTGGTGGTGGAGGAGCTGGCGGTCCTGGTGGACAGGGAGAGCGGCGGCGTGGAGACCCTGCGGGAGCACGGCGTGCGGGTTCACGCCTACGCGCGCATCTCGGAGCTTTTCGCGATACACCGGGGTCTTGAAGGGCCCCCCTGCCCGGACTCACCCATCGCCGCAGCCGCCGGCGGCGGACCCGCCGCCCGGGGAGGCCGGCCGTGATGGCGCAGAGACGGCGCGCCCTGGCCTTCCTGCTGGATCGGCGGCTGAAGCTGGCGACCGTGTCGGGAATCCTGACCACCCGTCCGGAGCTGATTGCCTGGGCGGACCGGACCATCCCTCATCTGGCGGTGCTCACCACCAAGAGCTACCAGGTGGCGCCCAACCCCGGCTACCGGGAGCCGGTGGTGGCGGAGGAAGCGCCGGGCTGCTACGGCAACGCGGTGGGACTGCGCAACCCGGGGATGGAAGCGGGGTTGAGGGAGCTGCAACAGCTGCGCCGCCGCCACCGCCTGCGGGCGTTGCTCAACGTGTCGCTGTCGGCCAGCAGCATCGCCGACTTCGTGCGGCTGGCCGGGGCGTTCACCCCGGTGGCGGACATGCTGGAGCTCAACCTCTCCTGCCCGCACGCCGCCGCAGGCTACGGGGCCGCCATCGGGTCGGACCCCCAGACCGTGGCCTCCTACCTCCGGGCCGTACGCCAGGCCACGCCCCGTCCCCTCCTGGTGAAGCTCACCCCCAACGTCGAGGACATCGGAGCGATCGCCGCCGCGGCGGTCCGGGCCGGGGCGGACGGCATCTGCGCCATCAACACGGTGGGTCCGCGGGTCTTCCGGGAGCCCACCACCGGGGCGCCCGTTCTGTCCAATCCAGCGGGGCACCGCGGCGGCAAGTCCGGCGAATGGATCCGAACCATCGCGTTGGCCAGGATGCGGGAGGTGCGCGCCGCGGTGGGACCTTCGGTGCCGGTAATCGGAGTGGGCGGGATCAGCCTGGGCGAGCACGTACGCGCCATGGTGGAGGCGGGCGCCGACGCGGTGGGGCTGGGCAGCGCCCTGGCCCGGGTGGCGCGCCAGGATCTCATCCCTCTGTACGCCGCGGCCCTCTGCCAGGACGCCCTGGAAGGGACCGATGGCGCCCGCCACTTCCTGGCCACCGAGCCGCTGATGCGCTACCGGCCTCTGCGGCTTTCCGAGATTCGGGCGGTGGGACCTGAGACCGCCCTCCTCGAGCTGGACGGCGCCCTTCCCTTCCGGGCCGGACAGTACGTGTTCCTCTTCCTGCCGGGGGTGGGGGAAAAGCCCTTCTCCGTGCTCACCGGCGAGCCCCTCCGCCTTCTCATCCGCAGGCGGGGCCCCCTCAGCGCCGCCGCCTGTGCCCTGCGCCCGGGGGACACGGTGCTGATCCGCGGGCCCTACGGAGCCGAGGCCCCGCTGGATTCGGCCCCCCGAGGGAGCCTGCGGGCGCTGGTGGTTGCCGGGGGCACCGGCATGGCCGTGGCCGCGCCGCTGGCCCGGGAGCTGGCCGCCTCGGGCGCCGAGGTGCGCATCTTCCTGGGAGTCCGCCGGGAGGAGGAGCTGCCCCTGGCCGCCCTGGCTCCGGGGGAGGTGCCCCTGGAGGCTGCCGCCGACCGCGGCCGCAGCGGCCGCGTCCTGGACGCGGCGGTGCGCTTCCTGGCCGCGGGCGATCCAGACCGCACCTCCTGCTACCTGGTGGGCCCGCAGGGCTTCCTGCGAGCCGGCGCCGCGGTGCTGCGCCGCGCCGGGGCAGATCCGAGGCGGGTGCACCTGAGCCTGGAGACCATGTCGATGTGCGGCGTGGGCCTGTGCGGCAACTGCCAGTGCGGCGGACGCCTGCTGTGCAAGGAGGGGACCTTCCTCAGCCTGGCCTTCCTGGAGCAGCACGAGCCGGCCTGGCAGGCGGCCTCTGTCGGGGCGCAGGCCGTCGCCGTGGCCGCTAGGTCGTGAGGCCCGTGCGGGCGTTGAACTCCACGATCAACCGGTCGATCTCTTCGACCTGGCCCTGAAGGCGGCTCCAGTACTCCGGATCGTACCACTGGTCCACGATCTCCCGGTGACTCTTGCCCTGCTGCTCCACCCAGGTGAAGTACTTCAGATTGTGCACCCGGCGCCGCGCGGGATAGGAGAGCTCCAGCATGTGGTCGGTGCCGGCGCCCTGCAGGTAGCGGGCGAAATGGACCGCCGCGTCGGACTCGCCGTAGGGTCCCCGGCTCCCGCGCATCTCCTCCAGGCGGCTCCCGTACAGCTCCATGGAATCGGTGAGCACCGTGAGCACCACGTCCCTTCCGGTGAGCTCGTAGTAGCGGGCCATCTTGACGGCGGCGAGAAGGTTAGCGATCCCGGAGAAGCCCAGGAGGTCCAGCCTGCCGGCGAGCTCTTCGGGAACGCCCTGCCGGGCCAGGAAGGCGCGCCCGGCCTCCTCGTTGAAGAGCCTGGCCAGGCTGACCACGGCCTCGTCGTCCACGGCCACCACCAGGTCGGTGTTGCGCAGGTTGTGGATCCAGGGCACGTGCTTGTCGCCGATCCCTTCGATGCGATGCGCGCCGAAGCCGTTCTCCAGCAGGGTGGGGCACTGCAGGGCCTCGCCGGCGGCCACGATGCTTCCGGGAAAGACCTGCTTCAGGTAGTCTCCGCAGGCGATCGTCCCGGCGGAGCCGGTGCTGAGCGCCACCCCGTGAAAGCGCTGGCCGTCTTCCAGCTCCGCCTTCAGCACTTCCTCCATGGCGTGGCCGGTCACCTCGTAGTGCCACAGGTAGTTGCCGAACTCTTCGAACTGGTTGAAGATGAACAGCTCCTGGCCGGAGGCGCGCAGCTCGTGGCATTTGTCGAAGATCTCCTTCACGTTGGACTCGCTGCCGGGGGTGCGGATCACCTCGCCGGCAATCTGCGACAGCCACCGGAAGCGCTCGCTGCTCATTTGCTCCGGCAGGATGGCGATGGACTGGCAGCCCAGCAGGGCGGAGTCGTAGGCGCCGCCCCGGCAGTAGTTGCCCGTGGAGGGCCACACCGCTTTCTGCGTGGTGGGATCGAATTGACCGGTGACCAGCCTTGGCGCCAGGCAGCCGAAGGCGGCGCCCACCTTGTGCGCCCCGGTGGGAAACCACTTTCCCACCAGCGCGATGATGCGCGCCTCCACACCGGTCAGGGCGCCGGGCAGCTCCAGCGTGTTGACGCCCCCGAAGCGCCCCCCCCTGGCCACCGGCTCGTTCTTCCAGGTGATGCGGAAGAGGTTGCGCGGGTGCACCTCCCAGAGCTCGATGCCGCGGAGCTGCTCCTTGAGCGCCGAGGGAACGGTGTCCGGCGCCTTCATCTGGGCGAAGGTGGGGATGATGACCTCGCGCTCCCGGGCGCGGCGCACCGCCCGCTCCAGCCCGCCCTGCATCACCGTCAGATCGATCATGGTCTTCCTCCTGGCAGCGTAGAGCGATCTTAGCGGGGAAACGGTTGCATTGGAAGCCGAAACGGTGGATAGTTGTACGCGCAGAAGCGTTGCGCCCCCGGGACGCGGCGCGGCGGCCCGGCGTATGGAAAAAAGCGGCTTTCAGACCATTGCAGCCAAGAACAGGACGATCGACAACCTGATCGACGCCCTGTCCACGCGCCAGTGCTTCCTGATGCTGGGCCACGAGAACCCCGACGAAGACTGCATCGCCTCGATGGTGGCCTTCGCGCTGCTGGCCAAGAAGTTCTTCCGGGAGGCCTTCATCTATCTGGGCCGGGAGGTGCACGAGCACTTCCACTACCTGCTGAATATCTGCCGCTACAACTCCGTGGGGCTTCTGGACCCCGGCAGCCCCTGCCCGCCCCGGATTGATGCTATCGTCCTCTGCGACACCCCCAAGCCGGCGATGATCGAAGCCGGCGCCGAGATCGAGAAGCTGTTCGAGTCTCCCGAGGTGCTCAAGATGGAGGTGGATCACCACCTGGGGGCGGACACCGACTACTTCGGAGATCCGGGCTACCGCCTAGTGGAGGAGGCCACCGCTTCGGCGGAGCTGGTGGGCCACCTGCTGCTGAAGCTTCAGGAGCGCAAAGAGCTGCTCCGCCGCCTCCAGATCACCGACCTGGCCTCGCGCAACCTGGTGCTCGCCATCCTCACCGGCATCATCGGCGACTCCAAGATGGGCCTGTTCCTGAAGAGCCGCAGGGAAAAGCACTACTACGCCATGTTCAGCACGCTGTTCAACGACATGCTGGCGCGCATGACCCACCGCTCCACGAACTTCTCCGACATGGAACAGGTGTTCAAGGAGATCCAGAAGCTGTCCGCCCGGGAGGAGCGGTGCTACGGGTATTTTCTGCGGCACGCCCGTCTCCAGGGCATGTTCGGCCTGGCCATCCTGGACTCCGAGGACATGCGTCCGGTGTACGAGGGCTGTGATCGCGACACGGTGGTCTCTGTGGCCAGGGCCATCGCCGACCGCCTGGCCGAGCAGAGCGGCAAGCTCAGCCTGGTGGTCTACTTCGACAACCCCGCGGAATCGGACCTGATTCAATTCCGCATTCGCCGCAGCTACAAGTACCGGGAGCTCGATCTGCGGGTGGTCCTGGACAGTCTGGAGATCCGCAACGGCGGCGGCCACGAAGGGGCCATCGCCTTCCGGCTACTCTCCACGGAGGTGTCGGACCTGAATGCCTACGTGGAAAAAGTGATCAGGCAGGCCGAGGAGCTGGCAGGCGCCCGGACACAGCCTTCCTGAGTGCCGGCAGGGTGGGCTCGATCACCGGAGGCTCGGCGGCGGCCCGCCGCGCCGCCCGTGGGTCCTTCAGCCCGCTGCCGGTCACCAGCACCAGACAGGGATCCTCCTTCCCCACCAGACCCGTCTCCAGCGCCCTCTCCAGTCCCGCCCAGGCCGCCGCGGCGGCCGGCTCGGCGAACACACCGTGGGCTCCCAGAGCCGGGATGGCCTGAAGGATCTCCCGATCGCTCACCGTGAGAAAGCAGCCGCCGGTTTCGCGCACGGCCCGCAGCGCCCGCAGCCCGTCCGCCGGGCTGTCCACCGCCAGGCTGTCCGCCACGGTGGACGCCCGCGCCGGCTCCAGCCGCTCGGTGCCCCGCCGGAAGGCCGCCGCCACCACAGAGGAGCCCTCGGCCTGCACTCCGAACAGCCGCGGCATCCGCTCCAGCCAGCCGAGCTCGGAAAGCTCGCGGAATCCCTTGTGCAGGCCCGCCATGATGTTGCCGTCGCCTACCGGAACGAACACGGCCAGAGGCCGCCGTCCTGCGCCGCGGTGCGGCTGTGCCGGGGGCCGTCCGGCTGCGCCGCCGCCGGGAGCCAGCAGCTCCTCCCAGATCTCGAAGGCCGCGCTCTTCTTGCCCTCCGCGGTGAAGGGGTTGTGGGCGGTGTTCCGGCAGTACCAGCCAAGCTCTTCGGCGGCCGCCTGGCTCAGCCGCACCGCTGCGTCGTAGCTGCCCTCCACCAGGATCGCCAGCGCTCCGTAGGCCAGAAGCTGCGCCAGCTTGCCCTCCGGGATGGCCCGCGGGGCCAGCACCACCGCCTGCCGGCCCGCCGCAGCCGCCATGCCGGCCAGCGCCACCCCGGCGTTCCCGGTGGAGGCGGTGACCAGGGTGGAGGCGCCGATCTCCCCGGCGCGCACCGTCACCAGCGCGCTGGCCCGGTCCTTGAACGAGGCGGTGGGATTCCGGCTCTCGTCCTTCAGCCACAGGAAGGGAAGGCCCCGGTCCCTGCGCAGGCGCGCCGGGGCGAACAAGGGCGTGGCGCCCACCGCCGCCAGCGGGCTGCCGCGCCCGCCCGGGCCCCGCACCGGCAGCAGAGGGAGGTAGCGCCACATGGAGCGTTCGGGGGAAAGCCCCCACAGCCCCCGGCGGCGAACGCGGGCCAGGTCCACCACCACCTCCAGCACCCCCCCGTCCCGGGGGCAGCGGTACAGGAGGGGCTCCGCCTCGTGCTCGGCGCCGCAGAGGGTGCAGCGGTAGCCCAGGAAGGGCCGGTCAGCGGGCTCCCGGCCCTCAGGCTTCATAGGCCTGCGTGCCGTGGACGGCCAGGATCTCTCCCAGGTACATCCGGTGGAAGTCGCGGGCGGGGTAGTTGCCGATGATGTGGTCCGCCAGGAAGTGCTCCGGAGCCAGGTCGTCGAAGTACATCGTGCGGCACTCCAGGATCAGCTCCGCCTGATCGAAGGCGGGGGCGGCCACCTTCTGCGACGGGAGGGGCGTCAGCCCGGACTCCTTCACCTTGTCCACGTCCCGTCCGGAGTGGCTGCCGCAGTACATCAGCTTCTCCTCAAACTCCTCGGGAAACAGGCTCAGGGTGAAATCCCGAAAGGCCTCGGTGAACTGGTAGGTGTAGCGGGTGGGGCGCACCACGATGAAGGCGGTGGGACGGTCCCACATGTTGCCCAGTCCGCCCCAGGCCACCGTCATCGTATTGTAGCGGCCCAGCTCAAGGTCGCCGGAGGTGAGCAGGAACCAGCGGGTCTTCCAGCTGTCGTAGACCGGCAGCACCAGCTTCTTCGGCGGGATCGGTCGGCGTCTCATGGCCCGGCTCCTTTCGGGTTGGCGGCTTCTACCTGTGTACCCCAATCGAGCCGGGTTGACAACAGAACGGCGCGCCCGGCGCCCCCCGGGGCGCGTCCCGGGCAGGCCGGGCGCCCCACCAGGCAGGGCGCCGCAGCAGGCCAGGCGC
>CAZBDU010000083.1:0-25117 GCA_964490725.1 uncultured Spirochaetaceae bacterium
CGCACCCCCTGCCTCCTCGTCCGGCGGCAGGCTATGCCCTACGGACTCCTAGCGGACCCGCAGCACCCGCAGGCGGGTTTCCCCCGCCGGCAGGCTGAGGCGCACCTCCTGCCCCACCCGGGCGCCCGTCAGCGCCCGGGCCACCGGAGAGATCCAGCTCACCCGTCCAGCCTCTGGCTCCGCCTCGTCCACCCCCACGATCTGGTAGGTCTTCTCGCCGCCCCCCGGCTCGGCCACGGTAACGGTTGCACCGAAGACCACCCGATCCGGGTCCTGTCCGGCCGGATCGATCACCTCGAGCCGGGCGGCCATCCCGGTGAGGTACTCGATGCGGCGGTCGATCTCCCGCAGACGGCGGCGCTGCACGGTGAGCTGGTCGGGATCCGCCGCCTCCGCCCCGGAGGTCAGACGCGCCACCGCCGCAGCCACCCGCGGGCGCTCGGAGCTCACCAGCTCCCGGAGCTCCTCCTGAAGGCGCTCCGCGCCGGCCGGGGTCATGTAGTTGCGCGCGCCGGGAGGGAGGGGACTCCTGATCTCCGGCACGTCCTCCTCCCCGTACTGGGCGTCCGACTCGTCCACGAATGCTCTGCTCATCCGTTCCTCCGCTCTCCGGCGCCAGGACGTACGCCGGGCCTGCCCCCATAAGCTTAGCACGGAACCCCCGGGCCGTGCAGGCCCCGCCGGCGCCCCTTACAATGAAGGCAGGAGGAATCCATGAACGACCGCAGCGCCCCCGCCACCAGGGTCCAGCTCCTGGAGCTGGGGGTCTTCCTCTTTCTCATCCTGCCTTCCATGGCGCTGTCCTCCTTCGTGGTGCGGCAGGGGAGAACCGGCTTCGTCCTCACCGCTACCGCCACCATGCTGCGGGACCTGTCCCTGCTGGCTCTGATCTTCTATTTCCTGTGGCGCAACGGGGAGCCCCCCCGCGCGGTAGGCTGGAGCCGGCGCAACCCCGGGGCCGAAGCGGTGATCGGGGCGGCCCTGTTTCCGGTGATGTTCTTTGCGCTCAGCCTGCTGCAGCGGCTGCTGGTGGCCCTGGGGTTCACGGCCCCTTCCACCGCCCTGCCCTCCTTTCTCAAAGCCGGCGGCGCGGGCCAGACCGCCCTGGCGGTGGTACTGGTGGCGGTGGTGGCCGTGAGCGAGGAGACCATCTTCCGGGGCTATCTATGCCTGCGCCTGCGGGCGCTCACCGGCAGCACGGCCGCGGCGGTCGTTCTCTCGGCGGCCGTTTTCTCTCTGGGCCACGGCTACGAAGGCTCCGCCGGCGTGATCACCGTGGGCGTGCTGGGAGCGGCCCTGGCGGTGGTCTACCTCTGGCGCAGCAGCCTGGTGGCGCCCATGGTCATGCACTTCCTGCAGGACTTTCTGGCCATCGTGGTGCTGCCCAATGTCACGGGAGGGGGCTGATCCCCGGTCTTACGCCGACCCAGGCGTGACAGATGCCGCCGCTCAGGCGGCGCACGGACACCCGGCCCACGCCCGCCTCCACCATGAGCCGGCTCACCTCCTCCGGCCGCAGGAAGTCCAGCACCGAGGAGTACAGGTAGCGGTAGGTGCCGGCGGAGCCGGAGATGACTCCCCCCAGCAGCGGCATCACTCTGCCCAGGTACAAGCGGAACAGACCGCCCCACAGGCTCTGCGGGGGAGGGGTGAACTCCAGGACCATCAGCTTGCCCCCCGGCCGCAGCAGCCGGGCCAACCGGGAAAGCCCCAGGAGCCGGTCGCTCAGATTCCGCAGGCCGAAGGCGATGCCCGCCGCATCGAACCGCGCTTCCTCCGGATGCGGCGGATCGAGCCGCAGCACGTCGCCGCGCACCAGGCGCACCCGTTGGGCCAGGCCCAGCCGCGCCACCTTGGCCCGCCCCAGCTCCAGCATGCGCTGGGAAAAATCGACTCCCAGCACCGTCGCCCCCGGCACCGAGCGCGCCAGCGTCACGGCCAGGTCTCCGGTGCCGCAGCAGGCGTCCAGGATCCGCGCTCCCGGGGGAAGGTCCGCCATGCGGACCAGAACGCGGCGCCAGGCCCTGTCGATGTTGAGGCTGAACAGGTGGTTCAGGGCGTCGTAGGTGCCGGCGGCCCGATCGAACAGACGGCGCACCCCCTCTGCCCGGCCGCCGCCCGGCGCCCTCACCGGCCTGCCCCCCGGGTTGCGGTTTGACAACGCCGACCGGTTGGTCGAGGATTGAAGAGTGGAATCGCAGCCTGCCGCGGGCTGCGACCCCCAACGGGAAAGGGGAACGACGAGTGAAATCCATCGACAGAGTGCCGCCGGAGGCAGGCGGAGGTTCCGTGCGCACCTGGTGGCGGGCCTGCCGCTTCCATTTCGTGCCTCCCAGCTACCTGCCCGCGGTGCTGGGCTCCGTGGTGGCCTGGGCCGCGGGGGTGCCCTTCCGCTTCGGCTGGTTCCTCCTCACCGTGCTCGGCGTGACGTTCAACCACGTGGCCCTGAACATGACCGATGACTACTTCGATTTCGCCCATGCGGCGGACGGCGCCGAAGGGAGCAATCCCTACAGCGGCGGCAGCGGCACCCTGACCTCCGGCGCGATCGCTCCTCCGGCCATGCTGCGGGCGTTCATCCTGATGTACGCCCTGACGGTCGCCGCGGGGATCTACCTCACCCTGGTCAGGGGCTGGCCGGTGCTGGCCTTCGGGCTGTTCGGCCTTCTTTCCGCCATCTTCTACACCGCCCCGCCGGTGAAGTACGCCTACCGCGGGCTGGGCGAGCTCTCGCAGCTGGTGAACTTCAGCCTCACCATCGGGCTGGGGGCCTTCTTCGTGCAGGCCGGCCGCCTTTCCTGGGAGGCGGCTCTGGCGGTGCTCCCGCTGGGGTTCATGATGTTCTCCATGATCACGATCAACGAGATCCCCGACGGGGCGGAGGACCGCCGGGCGGGGAAGCGCACGCTGGTGGTGCGCTTCGGCGCCCGGGCCGGCGTGTGGCTGTACGCGGCGGGCATGATCGCCGCCTACCTTACGGTCCTGGCTTCTCCGCTTGCCGGGCTGACCACCCGGTGGAGCTGGATCTCCCTGGCCAGCGCGCCGCTGTTCCTGCGGGCGCTGCTCATCCTGGGGCGCCACTACCGAGATCCCGCCGCCATGGCGCCGGCCAACCTCCTGACCATTCAGGCTCACAATCTCTGCGGGCTTCTTCTGATCGCCGGTTGGCTGATCCGCGGAACCAGGGCCGGGATGGCCGTTTCCCAGATGGGCGCTCCGCTGGCGGTGCTGGCCGTCCTGTACGCGCCCGTGGCGCTGCGTGTCTTCGGTCCGGCTCTGCGCGCCGCCCTGAGCGCCATACGCCCCGCCCACCCTTGAGACCCGCCGGCTAGAACAGGCCGCTCAGAGCGGCCCCGATCAGCGAAGCCAGCGGCGCCGGGTACACCCCCAGCACCAGCAGCGCCGCGGTGAGGCCCGCCAGGGCGACTCCCCCGGCCACCGTGCGCGCTCCCGCGGCCCCGCCCCCGGAAGGGGGCGCAAACAGGGACACGATCACCCGCAGGTAGTAGAACAGCCCGATGACGCTTCCCGCCACCAGGATCAGCACCAGCGCCGTGAGGCCGGCGCTGACGCCCGCGGCGAGCAGGTAGATCTTGCCCAGGAAGCCGCCGGTAATGGGGATGCCCGCCAGGGAAAGCATCCCCACCGTGAGCGCAGCGGTCAGCCATGGCCTGCTCCAGGCCAGGGAGCGGAAGTCCGCCAGATCGTCGGCCTCCCCACCGCCGGCCGACAGCGTGATGACGGCGCCGAACACCCCCAGGGTGGCCAGAAAATACACCACCAGATAGAAGCCCGCCGCCGCAGCGCCGCGCTCACCCGCCGCCAGAAGGGCGACCAGCAGGTAGCCCATGTGGGCGACCGAGGAGTAGCCCAGCAGCCGGCGCACGCTCTGCTGCCGCAGGGCCAGGAGGTTGCCCGCCAGCATGGACAGCCCCGAGAACACCCCCAGCGCCACCACCAGCGCCGAGGGGCCGTGGAGGCCCACCCGCGCCGCGTAGCGGAGCAGCAGCGCGAACAGCGCGCCTTTAGACACCGTGGCGATGAAGGCCGCCACCGGCGCCGGCGCACCCTGGAACACGTCCGGCGACCAGAGATGAAAGGGCACCAGGCTCAGCTTGAACCCCAGCCCCACCAGGAACAGCCCGATGCCGGCCACCGACAGCGTCCCCAGATGCGCGGAGAGCGCCGAAGCCGTGCCGGCGAACTGCAGCGTTCCGGTCTCCGCATACACCAGGGCGATCCCGAACAGCAGGAACGCCGAGGAGCCCCCGGAGAGGATGAGGTACTTCACCCCCGCCTCCAGGGAAGCGGGGGTGCGCCGCCGGTAGGCGGCCAGGACGAAAAAGCTGACGCTGAGGATCTCCAGGGCCAGGAAGAAGGAGGCGTAATGGCTGCTGGAGACCACGGCAGCGCCCCCGGCGGTGGCAGTCAGCAGCAGCAGGTAGTACTCCTCCCGCTGCTCCTGCCGGCCCCTCCAGTAGGCCAGGGAGAAGAGGCAGACCACGAAGGAGGCGGCCACCACCAGACCCGTGAACAGCAGCGAGTAGCGATCCACCAGCAGCAGCCCTGTCACGGCCCGCGGCGCCACCCTGGCGGCCGGAATCAGGCACAGGAGCGAGGCGGCCAGGCCGGCCAGGCTCAGCCAGGCAGCCGCCTGCCGGCTGCGGCGGATGGCCGCCGCCAGGAGAACCAGCACGGCCGCCAGGATGATCACCAGGATGGGAAGCAGGGCTATTCCGTCCGTCACTGTCATGCTCCGCCTCCGGTGTGGATGTAGGGAATGGCCTCCACGAAGGGACGCGCCTTGTCCAGGACGGACTGCGGGAAGAGGCCCAGCCACAGGACCAGGAGCAGCAGCGCGCCCAGCATGATCACGTCGCCGGCCCTCAGGTCCGGCATGCGGATTCCTTCCGGAAGCGGCCCCTGCATGGAGCGCCGCACCATCCCCACCGCGTAGACCACGGACACGATCATGCCGCCGGCCGCCACCGCCGCGAAGGGGATGCTCACCCGGAAGGTGCCCAGGATCACCAGGAACTCACCAACGAAGTTGGCCAGTCCGGGCAGGCCAAGAGCTGCCAGGGCGAAGAACAGGGTCAGCCCGGCGAAGCGGGGGGAAGTGGTCCACAGCCCGCCCAGCCGGCGCAGATCCCGCGTACCGGACCGCTCCTTCAGGAAGCCGGCCAGGATAAACAGGGCCCCGGTGGTCAGCCCGTGGGCCACCATCAGCATCACCGCTCCCTGCATGGCCGCCACGTTTCCGGCGTAGATCCCCAGCAGGGTGAACCCCAGGTGGCTGATGCTGGTGTAGGCGATCAGCCGTTTCAGATCGTTCTGGCGGAAGGCGGCCATGCCTCCGTAGATGATCCCCGCCACCCCCAGCGCCATGGCCCAGGGCGCAAGCCGCATGGAGGCCATGGGGAACAGCGGCAGGGCAAAGCGGATCAACCCGTAGGCCCCGGTCTTCAGCAGCAGCCCAGCCAGCTCCACGCTGCCGGCGGTGGGAGCGGCGGTGTGGGCGTCCGGCAGCCAGGGGTGCAGCCCGAAGATCGGGTGCTTCACCCCGAAGGCCAGGAAGAAGCCCATCATCAGAAGAAAGCCCGCCGGCGCGGACAGGTTGGTGCCCATCAGGCGCAGCGCGTCGAAGGTGTACTCCCCGGTCTGGGCGCCGTGCAGGAAGTACAGCCCCAGGGTAGCCACCAGCAGCAGCAGCCCGCCGGCCTGCGTGAACAGGAAGAACTTGTAGGCGGCCCGGCGTCTGTCCTCCTCCTCGTCCCCCCAGAGCAGGATGAGGAAGAAGGTGGGCACCAGCATCAGCTCCCAGAACAGGTAAAAGAGGAACAGGTCCAGGGCCAGGAAGACCCCCATCACTCCGGCCAGCGCCAGAAGCAGGTTGAAGTGGAAGAAGCCCACCCGCTGCCGGATGGTGCTCCAGGAGACCGCCACGGACAGCAGGCCCAGCAGGGCGGTGAGCAGCACCATCAGCAGGCTGAGCCCGTCCAGGGCCAGGTAGATCTCCGCGCCCAGCGCCGGGATCCAGGGCAGGCGCAGCTGTTCCATCCAGCTCCCCCCGACGGGAATCACCGAAATGTAGGGATGCATTGCCCACAGCGCGATCCCCAGGGCCAGGGCGGCCCCCATAGCCACGAAAGAGACCAGGCGTGCGGCCAGCGCGCTGAAGCGGCCGAACAGCCACGCCAGGAGCGCCCCGGCCAGCGGCAGCAGCACGAGCAGCACCAGGTTCATAGCATCACCACCAGCACCAGGATCAGCGCCGCCCCGAAGGTGACGGCCGCGGCGTAGCGCCGCACCCGGCCGTTCTGGCTCAGGCCCAGCCCCTGGTGCAGGAGGTCCGCCAGCCAGGCCAGGCCGCGATAGGGCCAGTTCAGCGGATCGGCGCGCAGGGCTTCGGCCACCCGGCGGTAGGGAAGTACGGCGATCCGCTCGTAGAGCCAGTCGAAGCCCCAGCCGGAAACCCACAGCCGCCGGAGCCACGCTCCCCTGGGCAGAGCCTGCGGAATCTCAACGGCCCGCACCCGCAGGCGAAAGATCGCGAAGGCCAGCAGGATCCCCAGCGCGGAGGCCGCCTGGGAGGCTCCCAGGAGCAGCCACTCCGACCACTCCCGGGTGGGCTGGGGCGCGAACCGCGGCACCGCCGCGCCAAGGAACCCGGAGAGGACCCGCACGTTCCCCAGCCCGGCGGGGGTCTGGAGGTACCCTGTCAGCGCCGCGGCGGCGGCCAGGATCAGCAGCGGCACCGTCATCACCGCGCCGGGGCGTCCGCTGGGACGCGTACGTTCCGGGCCGAGAAAGGCAATGAAGATCATCCGAAAGGTGTACACCGCCGTCAGCACGACCCCCACCATGCCGAGCAGCGACAGCGCCAGGCTGCCCCGCGTGGAGGCGAACACCTGGCTCAGGATCCAGTCCTTGCTAAAAAACCCGGAAAGCAGCGGCGGGAAGGCCGCCATCGACATCCCGCCGATCAGAAAGGTCCAGAACACCACCGGCATCCGTCTCCACAGGCCCCCCATGTGAAAGATGTCGTGATCCTCGTGCAGATACATGATCAGGCAGCCGGCGCCGAGAAACAGCAGGGACTTGAAGCAGGCATGGGTCATGAAGTGAAAGGCCGCGGCCTGCCAGGCACCGACCCCCAGGGCCAGGAACATGTAGCCGATCTGGCTGATCGTGGAGTAGGCCAGCACCCGCTTGATGTCCCGCTGCACCGTGGCGCTGAACCCGGCCAGCACCAGGGTCGCCCCGCCGATCACCCCGACCAGCAGGTGCACGGTAGGGGCCAGCGCGAACAGGACGTTCATCCGTGCGATCAGGTACACGCCGGCGGTCACCATGGTGGCGGCGTGGATGAGCGCGCTCACCGGAGTGGGACCCGCCATGGCGTCGGGCAGCCAGGTCTGCAGGGGCAGCTGGGCGCTCTTGCCCACAGCGCCCGCCAGCAGCAGCGCCGCCGCGGCGGTGGCCATGGGCGCCCCCCGCTGCCACTGTCCGCCGGCCCGGGAGAGGATCTCCTGGATGCCGGTGCCGCCCAGGCTGGTGAACAACAGAATGATCCCCAGGATGAGGGCCGCGTCCCCCACCCTGGTTACCACGAAGGCCTTCACCGCCGCGGAGGTGTTGGCCGGCTCCCGGTACCAGAACCCGATCAGCAGGTAGCTGCAGAGCCCCACCCCCTCCCAGCCCAGGTACATCAGCAGCAGGTTGTCCGCCAGCACCAGGATCAGCATGGAGGCCACGAAGAGGTTCAGGTAGGCGAAGAACCGGCTGTAGCCGTCGTGCTCCGCCATGAAGACCGTCGAGTAGAGATGGATGAGAAAGCCCACCCCGGCGATCACCAGCACCCAGAGCAGCGACAGGGCGTCCAGGTACACCCCCATCCAGACCCTTAAGCCCGGCACGTCCATCCACCCCCACAGCGCCCCGACGCCCAGCGGCCCGGGGAAGGTGGAGCCCAGGTAGGAAACCGCGGCGGCCGCTGAGGCCAGCATCGACAGGCCCACCGAGCCCGCCCCGATGACGGCGCAGGCGGTGCGGGGGAGCCTTCCCCCCAGGGTGGCCAGCACCACGAACCCCGCCAGGGGAAAAGCCGGAATCAGCCAGACGAGCACGTTCATGTCAGCCTCTCAATCGCCGCAGCTCGTCGGCGTCGAGGGTCTTGAACACGTGGTGGATGCGCAGGATCAACGCCAGCCCCACCGCGGCCTCGGCGCCGGATACAGTCAGCACGAAGAGGAACATCACCTGCCCGTCGGCCTGCCCCCAGCGGGCCGCCGCCGACACGAAGGCAAGGCCCGCGGCGTTGAACATGATCTCCAGGGACAAAAGCATAAAGATGAGGTCCCGCCGCAGCAGCAGGCCCATGAGTCCCAGCAGGAACAGCGCTGAGGCCACCAGCAACCCGTATACCGCCGGAAGGCTCGCGGTCATCGTGAGCCCTCCCCACCGTTCTCCTCGCGCCGCCCCAGGTGGTAGGCGCCCGCCACCGCCGCCAGCAGCAACACCGAGGCCAGCTCCACCCCCACCGCGTAGGGGCCGAACAGGGCCGCCCCCACCTGCTTGGGATCCACCGCCCGCGCCCCGGGGGTCCCCGGCCCGCTTCGCACCAGCACGAGGATCAGCGCCGCGGCCACGATCAGGGCCAGAAGCAGCGGCACGACTGCACCGGCCCAGGAGGGCCTGGGCCTGGGCTCCTGGGGCCTGAGATTGAGCATCATGATCACGAACAGGAACATCACCATGATGGCTCCGGCCCAGACGATGATCTGCAGCGCCGCCACGAAATGTGCGCCCAGGGTAAACAGCACAGCCGCCACGCCGGCCATGGCGACGATCAAGTAGAGAAGGGTGTAGACTGCGTGGCGGCGGGTGATGGCCAGGGCCGTGCTCACCACCGCGGTCGCGGCGGCGATCCAGAACACTACGTTCATACCTACTCCCTAGGGCGAGAGCTCTCGCACGTCCACGGGGGGCCGCTCGTTTTCCGCCTCCCCTTTGTCCTTGCCGCCGATGGTCACGCCCGCCACCCGGTAGAAGTTGTAGCCCCGGCGCTTGCCCGGCCCGGCGATCAGCAGGTCATCCTTCTCGTAGACCAGGTCGGAGCGCTTGTATTCAGCCATCTCGAAATCCGGAGTGAGCTGGATGGCGTAGGTGGGGCAGGCCTCCTCGCAGAACCCGCAGAAGATGCAGCGGGAGAAGTTGATTCGGAACATCTTCGGATAGCGCCGCCCGTGCTCATCCTCGGTGGCCTGGATGGCGATGCAGTCCACCGGGCAGGCGGCGGAGCAGAGGTAGCAGGCCACGCAGCGCTCCTCCCCGTCGGGGTCCCGGGAGAGGATGATGCGTCCCCGCCAGCGGGCAGGGAGCCGCCGCTTGGTATCCGGGTACTGGACGGTGAACCGCCGCCGGAAGGCGTGCAGGAACACCAGCCACAGGGTGCGAACGATGCTGTACACGGTCGTCCTACCTCCTTCAGCCGCTTCCGGCCACGACGATGGCGCCGGTCACCATCAGATTCAGAAGCGCCAGGGGCAGCATGATCTGCCACCCCAGCCTCATCAGCTGGTCGTACCGTGGACGCGGCAGGGAGCCCCGGACAAGGACCAGGAAGACCACCATCACGGCCAGCTTGATCAGGAACCACAGGATCGGCGGCAGCCACGGCCCGAGCCAGCCGCCGAAGAACAGGATCACCGTCAGGCTGGAGATGAGGAGGACCCCCATGTACTCGCCCAGGTAGAAGAAGGCGAACTTCAGCCCCGAGAACTCGGTGTGGAAGCCCGCCACCAGCTCCGACTCCGCCTCCGGCAGGTCGAAGGGCACCCGCCGGCCCTCCGCCAGGCCTGCCATCAGGAAGATGATCAGGCCCGGCAATTGAGGAATGCAGAACCACAGCCTGGACTGGGCGCGGACGATGTCCCCCAGGCTGAAGGAGCCGGCCAGGATCACCACCCCCATGAGGGACAACCCCATGAACACCTCGTAGCTGATCATCTGCGCCACGGCGCGGAGGCTTCCCAACATGGGAAACTTGCTGTTGGAGGACCAGCCGCCCAAGGCCACCCCGTACACCGCCAGGGAGGACATGGCCAGGAAGAACAGCAGCCCGATGTTCAGGTCCGCCACCGCGATGCCAGGCGCAAAGACCATCACCGAGAAGGGCATGACGATGGCGAACACCATGATGGCCGGAGTGAGGAAGAACAACACCCGGTCGGAGAAGGGGGCGATCCAATCCTCCTTGGTAAAGATCTTGATCACGTCCGCCACCACCTGCGCGATGCCGAAGGGGCCCGCCCGGTTCGGCCCGTAGCGGACCTGAAAGAGCCCCAGCAGCCGCCGTTCCACGAAGGTGAGCCCGCCCCCCAGTGCCAGCAGGGCGATCAGGAGGCCCAGGACCGTGATGATTCCCACCGCCACCGCGCTCATGGTCCGGCCTCCTCGACCTTGCGCACCGTACCCCAGGCCGGAAGCAGCAGGCAGCCCAGCTCTCCCAGCCCCAGGGGCACCATGGCGATCCCCCGCACCAGGGCGGCGCTCAGGTGCACGTCCATGTGGTGCGCCGTCCCGGCGATGGTGACCTCCACCGCGTCCCCCTCCTTGAGACCCAGCCGCTCCGCGTCGGTGGCGCCGATCCTCACGTGCGCCGCCGGCGAGCGCTCGGCGATGGCCGGCGCCACCCTGCTCAGCTCCTCGGAGCCGAAGATGTGATAACAGGGCAGGAGCCACAGCTCCTCGTCCCGGGGGACGAACTCCTCCGCGGCCGCGGGGTAGTACCGCCACTCCCCCGTGCCGGGCTCCAGCAGCCGCAGGCCCGGATCGCCCCCCGCGAGCCGGCCCGCCACCTCGGCCTGGAACTTGTTGACAGCCTGCACGGAGTTCCACCCCGGCCACCAGTACCGCGAAATCAGCGCCGGGGGAGGCCGCAGGCTGGAACCCTCCATGGAGAAGGCCAGTGGGCTGTTCGGGTCCTCCGGCGGCGGCGGCTCGTGGACGCTGCGGTCAGCGTTCATGGCGGTGCGCCCGCTGTAGCGGTGGCTCTGGCGCGGAATCTTCCCTCCCGGGACCCGCGTGTCCGCCGGCGGCGCGATCGTGGGGGCCTGGCCGAGCTGCGGCTGGCGGCGAGCCATGTCGGCCAGCAGCGGGTCCAGGGCCGGCCAAGGGTTGCGCTCCTCCCTGCCGCTTGCCACCAGGAGCTCTCCCAGCCAGCTCCAGCTGGCCCGCACCTGCCCCTCGGGGGTCATCACCGCGTAGAAGCGCTGGGCGCGACCCTCGCTGCTCACCAGGGTTCCCTCCGACTCCGCGTAGGTGGCCGCCGGGAGCACCACCCGAGCCCGGGTGGTGGTGCGGTTCCGCAGGTGATCCAGCGCGACTATCCGCACCCCCGTGGCCAGCAGGCGCTGCAGGAGGGACTGGTCCAGGCGCCGGCAGATGTCGTTCTCCACCACCACCACGGTGTCGGCCTCACCGGAGTCGATCGCCGCCGCCGCCTCCTCGATGTCGCCGCCGTCAAGGAACGCCACCATCATGCTGTTGCACTCCGGCACGGTGAAGGAGAGGCGGGCATCCCTCCCCGCCTTGATGAGCGCCCGGGCCACGTTGCCGGCCGCCCGGATCAGCTCCGCGCTGCCCGCGGAGGTGCCGCAGACCACCAGCGGCCGCTCCACCCCTTTCAGCGCCTTGGCGATCCGCTCCGCCAGCGCCGCGGTGGACTTGGACAGCCCCCGCATCTCCGGCGCCTCGGAATTCAGGAGGTGGGCCACCTGGTAGGCCAGCCGCGCCAGGTCGCGGGGAGCGGCCCGGTAGAGGGCGGTGGCGATTTCGTCCAGCTTGGTCTGGTCCGGAGTGGCCACGAAGAAGGGCCCCTTTTCCTGCTGGATGGCCTCGCGGATGGCCGCGTCCTCCCAGGCGGGAATCCCCGGGCGGCGGTTCCTGGCCTCCTCCAGGGGCTTCTGGATGGCCGCCTGGCGCAGAGCCAGGGTGAGCATGGGCGCGTTGTTGGATGTGTCCTCGCCCAGCACCAGCACCCCATTGGCGAGCGAAGCGTCCCTCAGGGAGGCCACCGGCACCGGCCCGTCTCTCAGTACCTCCAGCACCAGGCGGATCAGAGCCAGCTCCCCGGCGGCGATCCCGTGGTAGTAGCGATCCTTCCCCACCAGCCGCTGCAGGGCGAAGTTCGACTCCAGCGAGGCGCGGGGAGAGCCTACCCCGATCACCTTGCCCTCCCGCAGCAGTGAAGCGGCTCTGCCCAGCGCCTCCTCCACGCTCGCCGGGTCCTGCCCCCCCTCCCGGGAGACCAGGGGTTCGCGGATGCGCAGGTCGCTGTTCACGAACTCGTAGCCGAAGCGGCCGCGGTCGCAGAGGAAGTACCCGTTCACCTGGTAGTGGTAGCGCGAGCGGACCCGCCGCAGGGTCCCGTAGCGCTCCCCCGGCAGGGTGTTGCACCCCACCGCGCAGTGGGGGCACACCGACGGGGCGGTCTGCAGGTCCCACTTGCGGGTGTAGTGGCGCCGCAGGGTCTTGTCCGTGAACACGCCGGTAGGACAGACCTCCACCAGGTTGCCGCTGTACTCGTTCTCCAGCGCTCCGTCGGCGTGGCGCCCGAAGTAGACGTGATCGTGCCAGGAGAACACGTTCAGGTCGCGGCCGCCGGCGTAGTCCCGGTAGAAGCGGATGCAGCGGTAGCACTGGATGCAGCGGTTCATTTCGTGGTGAATGAAAGGCCCCAGATCCTGGTTGCGGTGGGTGCGCTTGGGGAAGCGTGTGCGCCGGTACACGTGGCCGGTCATTACGGTCATATCTTGTAGATGGCACTCTCCCCCTTCGTCGCACACCGGGCAGTCGTGGGGGTGGTTCAGCATCAGCCACTCGATCACCCCGGCCCGGAAGGCCCTGGCCTCGGGGTCGTCGATGGAGATGCGGGCACCGTCCGTGGCCGGGGTCATGCAGGACATGACGATGGAGCCCTTCGTGTCCTCCTGGTTCTTGAACTGCTTCACCGCGCACTGCCGGCAGGCCCCCACGGAATGCATGGCCGGGTGCCAGCAGAAATAGGGCAGGTCGAATCCCAGGGAAAGGCACACGTCCAGAAGAGTGCGGTGCTCGTCTTTGAAAGGGTACGGTTTCCCGTCCACGTACAGGGTTGCCACATCTACCTCCAGGGGCACCGCTTCTCGCGGATGTGCCGCTCCAGGTCTTCGCGGAAGTGCTTCAGGGCGCTGGCCAGCGGCTCGATCGCCCCCGGCGCCAGCGGACAGAAGGTACGGCCCGGGCCGATCATCCGGGCATGGTAGTCCAGCAGCTCCATGTCCTCCTCCCGGCCTTCGCCGGCCTCGATCGCCTCCAGCAGCCTCAAGACCCAGGGGAGCCCCTCCCGGCAGGGGGTGCACCAGCCGCAGGACTCGCGGGCGAAGAAGCGCTCCAGGCTGATCAGCACCTGGACCGGGCAGGTCCTGTCGTCCAGCACCACGATCGTGCCCGTTCCCAGGCGGCTTCCCGCCTTCATCACCGAATCGTAGTCCATCTTCACGTCCAGGTGCTCAGGGGTGAGGAAATCCGTGGACCCGCCGCCCGGCAGGAAGCCCCTCATGGTTGTCCCGCCGGCCATGCCGCCGGCGTGCTCGTAGATCACCTCCCGGGCGGTGGCGCCGAGCGGCAGCTCCCACAGTCCCGGGCGCTGCACCCGGCCGCTGGCGCCGTAGATCTTGCTGCCCCCGTCGGGGCTGTCGCTCTGGCTCAGGAACCACTCCGCCCCGTTGCGGAGGATGCCGGGCAGGTTGGAGACGGTCTCCACGTTGTTCACCACCGTGGGCTTGCCCCAGAGACCGCAGGTCTGCGGGAAGGGCGGCTTGGGGCGGGGAATGGCCCGCCGGCCCTCCAGGGCGTCCATCAGCCCGTCCTCCTCGCCGCACATGTAGCGGCCGCTGCTCTCGTGCAGGTACATCTGGATGCTGCGCCCGGAGCCCAGAACGTCCCCTCCCAGGCAGCCGCGCCGGTAGGCCTCGGCGATGGCCGCCTCCATGCGCCGGGCGGCCAGCTTGTATGCCCAGCGCAGGTAGACGTAGACCACGTCCACCTCCAGCGCCCAGGCGGCGATGATGGCCCCCTCCACGAGCTGGTGAGGGTCCCCCTCCAGGAGCAGCCGGTCCTTCATGGTGCCCGGCTCCATCTCGTCGGCGTTCACCACATAGTACTTGGGCCGCGGAGCCTCCTCCCCCATGGGCACGAAGCTCCACTTCTTGCCGGTGGGAAAACCCGCCCCTCCCCGGCCCCTGAGGCGCGAGCTCGACACCTGGTCCTGGACCTCCTGGGGGCTCATGGCTACCGCCTTGCGCAGCCCCTCGTAGCCCCCTGCGGCCTCGTACTCCTCTATGGTGAAGGCGTCACGGTCAGGCCTGATGTTCCTCGTCAGGTATCGTTCCATGCTTCCCCTGCCCTACCGGTACTGCTCCAGGATGCCGTCCACGGCCTCGGAGGTCAGATTGCCGTGCAGGTCCTCGTCGATCATCATCGCCGGCGCCCGATCACAGGCCCCCAGGCAGGGGGCCGCCAGGAGGGTGAACCTGCCGTCCTCCGTGGTGCCGCCCAGATCGATCCCCAGCCTGCCGCGGAGGTGCTCGTAAAGGCTTTCGTAGCCCATGATCCAGCAGCTCACGCTGTCGCAGAGCAGGATCACGTGCCTGCCCACGGGCTTGCGGAAGACCAGGTTGTAGGAGGTGGCCACTGCGTCCACCTCCTCCACCGTCAGGGAGAGGAACTCCGCGATTTCCCGCACCGCCTCCTCGGAGACCCAGCCGCGGACCTGCTGTACGATCTTCAGCGCCGCCGGCAGGGCCGCCTGCTTCTGCGGATAGTGCTCCAGGTGCGCGGCGATCTCCCGTGCCTCCCGGTCGTTCAGCATCCTCGTCCCCTCCCTACCGATCCACGTCGGCCAGCACGTAGTCCACGCTGCCCAGCACGGACACCAGATCCGGGACCATGGCGCCTTGGGCGAGCAGGGGGACCATCTGGATGTGGGCGAACGAAGGGGTACGGATCCTGGCCCTGTAGGCGCCCGAGCCCCCGTCGCTCACCAGGTAGTAGCTGTGATGGCCCTTGGCGTCCTCGGTGCGCACGCTGGCTTCCCCCGGCGGGACCACGGGCCCCCAGGTCACCGACAGGAAGTGGTGAATCAGGGTCTCGATGTCCTGCATGGTGTGCTGCTCCTTGAGAGGCGGGGTGGCCACCGGATCCATGGAGGTATAGGGACCGGAAGGCATGTTCTCCAGGCACTGCTCCACGATGCGCAGGCTCTGCAGGATCTCCTCCCGATGCACCTCCGCCCGATCGTAACAGTCCCCATTGCGTCCCAGAGGCACGTCGAACTCGAACTGATCGTAGCCCCCGTAACTCATGCGCTTGCGCAGGTCCCAGTCCACGCCGCTGGCCCGCAGCATCGGCCCGGTGGCGCCCCACTCCACGGCATCTTCGGCTGTAAGCACCCCCACGCCGCGAGTGCGCAGCTTGAAGATGCGGTTGCGCAGCACCATCTTGTCGAACTCCCGCAGGCTCCGGGGCATGTGCTTCAGGAACTCCCGGACCAGCCGGTCCCACCCCTGCGGCAGATCCTGAGCCACCCCGCCCACCCGGAACCAGCCGGGGTGCATCCGCCCGCCGGTGATGGCCTCGATGATATCGAAAGCCCGCTCTCGGTCGTTGAACGCGTAGAACACCGGCGACATCGCCCCCACATCCTGGGCGTAGGTGCCCAGGAAGACCAGATGGCTCATGACGCGGAAGATCTCCACCAGCATGATGCGGATCACCCTGGCCCGCTCCGGCACGGAGATGCCCGCCAGGGCCTCCGCGGCCATGACGTAGGGGTAGTTGTTCATCACCCCGGAGAGGTAGTCGATGCGGTCGGTGTAGGGGATGAAGGTGTGCCAGGTCTGCCTTTCGGCCATCTTCTCGGCGCCGCGATGGTGATAGCCGATGTCGCAGACCAGGTCCACGATCTCCTCGCCGTTCATCTGCAGGATCACCCTCAAGGGGCCGTGCGTGCCCGGGTGCTGCGGCCCGGCGTTGACGAACAGGTAGTCGAACTCCTCGCCGCCGCGCTCCATCCCGTACTCCTCGGGGCGGAACTGGAGCATCTCGTCGAAGCGCGCCGCCTCCTCTTCGGGCATGTGAAACAGCCCCATCTCGGTGGCCCGGGCCGGGTGCTCCTTGCGCAGCGGGTGCCCCTCCCACCAGGGGGGGAGCAGGATACGGCGCATGTGGGGGTGGCCGTCGACCGTGATGCCGAACATGTCCCAGATCTCACGCTCGTACCAGTTGGCGCTGGCCCAGATGTCCGTCACCGAAGGCAGCCGGGGCTGTTCCCCCGTGAGGGCAACCTTGACCCGCACGTCTCCCTGGCGGTCCAGGGAAAACAGCTGATAGACCGCCGTGAAGTCGCTGGCCGGCTGCCCGTCCCGGTGCACCCGCTCCCGCTCGTCGATGGCGGTCAGGTCGAAGAGCATTCGGTAGGGCTGCTCGACCTCCTGCTTCAGGAAGCGCAGGACTTCCTTCAGCTGCCCCGCCTGCACCCAGACGGTGGGCATACCGTCACGGGTCTCCTGGGGGCTGACCGCCTCTTCACCGAAGCGTGTCTCGAGCTGCTGAACCACCCGTGCTTCGCCGTTCATTTCGCCGTCCGTTCCAAGACTCTCATTCAGATCTCATCGGGGGTAGCCAGCTCGTTCTCGCTGCTGCGCCGCCCACGGAACCGCTCCCGGGTGGACTGCAGGGACGGCCGCACCACCTCTCGTGTCCCCACCACCCAGCTGAGCGGCCTCTTCTCGCTCTGCACCATCTCCTGCAGGCGGGTGAGCCCATACATGAACGCATCCGGGCTGGGGGGGCAGCCCTGGACGTAGACGTCCACCGGGATGATCTTGTCCACCCCCTGCACCACGCTGTAGATGTCGTACATGCCCCCCGAGTTCGCGCAGGAGCCCAGGGAGATCACCCAGCGCGGCTGCATCAGCTGCTCGTAGAGCCTTCTGACCACCGGGGCCATCTTGATGAACACCGTCCCGGCCACCACCATCAGGTCCGCCTCCCGGGGGCTGCCGCGGATCACCTCCGACCCGAAGCGGGCGATGTCGAAGCGGCTGGTAAGGCTGGTGGCCATCTCCACGTAGCAGCAGGACAGGCCGAAGTTGAAGGGCCATATCGAGTACTTTCTGCCCCAGGCGAGAAGGCGCTTCAACGTGGAGAGAACGATGTTACCTCCCGGGCCCTGCCCGGCCTCCTTGATGTCGGGTCCGATGGACTCGGGGACGCTGTAGTCGTTGCGGGTGAGCATGTGCCTTACCTCTTGCCGATGGAGCGCAGATCCCGCAGCTGGCGGGCGGTGCGCCAGTCGATGGCCCGGTTGCGCCACAGATACGCGATGAGGACGAACAGCGGCACCACGAACACCGCCACGGTGGCGTAGCCTTTCCACCCCACCTCCCGGGCGGCCACGGCCCAGGCGAACAGGAACACCGACTCCAGGTCAAAGACCACGAAGAGCATGGCCACCAGGTAGTAGCTGGCGGGAAAGCGCACCGGCATGGCGCCGGTGGTCATGATGCCGGACTCGTAGGGCTGGACGGTGGTCCGCTGCCGGTGCCTCTCCCCGAGGAAGAGGGAAACCACCAGCAGGCCGGGGACCGCCACCAGGACGACGACGAAATACAGTGCCAGCGCCCACAACATGTGAAACTCACTCCTTACAGTACGCCGTAATACACCCATTCTAATTGGCGCCGGCCGGCGATTTCCAATGAAAGGCACAAGTTTTACGCCGTCTCCGCTGGAGGCAGGTGCGCCCCCTTGGGGTCTCTCTGAAACAAAACCCCGGCGCGGCGGGCACCTCAGCCCCGGCGAGGCTTCTTGCGCGCCAGGAAAGCGCGCACCCCTTCCCGGATCTCCTCACCGCTGAAGGCCCGGGCTGTCAGCTCCAGGCTGCGCTGCAGAGCGCTCTCCTCGTCCAGATCGAGGGCCGCCCGGATCGCCTCCCTGCAAAGCGCCAGGGCCTCGGGTGGAAGCCCGGCCAGCCGCCGGGCGAGCTGAGTCGCTTCCTCAAGCGCCCCTCCCGGCGGCGCCATACTGTCCACCAACCCCCAGGACAGGGCCGTGCGCGCGTCCACCGGCCGGGCCAGCAGCATCATCTGGCGCGTGCGGCCCGCGCCGATCCTGCGCGCCGCCCTCACCGGGCCGCCGCTTCCGGGGAACACACCCAGCGTGACCTCCGGAAAGGAAAGGGTGGCGTTCTCCGCGGCCACGATCAGGTCGCAGCACAACGCCAGCTCCAGCCCGCCGCCCACCGCGGAGGCCTGGAGGGCGGCCACGGTGGGCCTGGGAAAGTGGGCGAGCGCCGAATAGGCGCGGTTCTCGGGCCCGGACTTGCGGGGCACCACTGCCCCCGGCTCCATAAGGTCCGGAAACTCCCGGATGTCGGAGCCGCCGCAGAACGCCCGTTCCCCCGCCCCCGTCACCACCAGCGCCCGCAGCCCCGCCTCCCGGGCCAGGCGCTCCAGAGCCTCCGACAGCTCGCGGATGAGCTCTATGGTGACCAGGTTGAGCGGGGGGTTGTCCAGGGTAAGCGTCCCGATTTCTCCGTCGACGGCCACGCGGACCAGGCTCATGGTCTCTCCTCTCCGCCGGGCTGGGACAACGGGGCGCCCCCGGAGGGGGCCCGGGCCGGGCCGGCCTCGCGGCGGCGCGGCTCCCGCCTCCGAAACTCGACCGCCAGCCCCATCGGCTCCGGGCGGAACAGCCGCGGGTCCATGGTGCGGAGATCCGGAGCGACCCGCACCGGAAAGCCGATCTTCCCGAGCACGTCCCTCTCGAGAGAGACCCCGGCGGCCACCTCGATCAGCTCCAGCCCCTCCGCTGTGAGCAGGAGCACCGCCCGGCCCGTTACGTACAGGACGCGCTGGGCGCGCTTTCGCGCGTAGGAGCCGCTGAAGGTGACCTGCTCCACCTCCGGCACGAACTTCTGCACCGTTCCCTCGCGGCGCAGCTCCACACCGCCCTTCCCGTCGGGGACCACCTCCAGGCCGCCTGTGGTGAGGGTGCCGGAGAACACCACCACCGGCGTGCCCTGGCTGATGTTGATGAACCCTCCGGGGCCGGCCACCGTCCCGCCGAAGCGGCTGACGTTCACGTTGCCGGCCCGGTCCACCTGGGCGAAGGAGAGGAAGGCGATGTCCAGCCCCCCGCCGTCGTAGAAGTCGAACTGGTAGGGCTGGTCAACCATGGCCTCGAAGTTGACCCCCGCTCCTGCGTCCTTTCCCATTGCGGGCGCGCCCCCCACGATCCCCTGCTCCACCGTGAGGGTGGTGTCCCCCAGAAACCCCTCCTCCACCGCCACCGGCGCGATGCCGTTGGACACGCCGAACCCCAGATTCACCACGTCCCCGGGCCGGAGCTCCATGGCGGCCCGCCGGGCCATCACCTTGCGGATGTCCAGCGGGAGGCGGGGAATCGCCGCCGCCGGCTGCCGGATCAGCCCGGCATAGCCGGGATGCATCCGCTGCTGGTAGGTCTGGCACTGGTCCGGCGCCTCCACCACCCGGTCCACCAGGATTCCCGGGACCTTCACTTCCTTGCCGGGAATGCTGCCCGCGGCGGCGGTTCGCGCGGCCTGCGCCACCACCAGGCCGCCGCGCCTGTGGACTGCGGCGGCGATGGACAGATTCTCCCCGAAGTAGGCCTCCTCCTCCGCGCTGAGGTTCCCGTTCTCGTCCGCCGTGGTGCCGCGGATCAGGGCCACCTCCACCGGCAGGGAGCGATAGAACAGAAGCTCCCGGCCGTCCACCTCCACCAGCCGCACCAGCTCCTCCCGGCTGCCCTCGTTCTGCCGCCCTCCCGAAAAACGCGGATCCACAAAGGTCTGCAACCCCACCGTAGTCAGCAGCCCCGGCCGGCCGGCGGCCATCTCCCGGCACAGCTGGGAGAGCACCCCCTGAGGCAGCAGGTAGGCCTCGATCTGCCCGGAGGCCGCCAGGGCCGCCAGGCGCGGGCAGTTGTTGAGCCCCCCGGTGATCACCCGCCGCACCAGCCCCGGCAGGGCCAGACGGTTGAATCCGGCTTCGGCCCAATCGCCGATGGACACCACGCTGAGCAGCGTCAGGTCCCGGGGCCGACCTTCCCCCTGAAAGCGCTCGGCGAGCGCCGCGATGAGCGCCTCCGGAACGCCGTGACCGCCGCCGGAGCCGCCCACCAACACCCACGCCCCGTCCCGAATCTCCCGCACCGCCTGGGCGGCGGAGCTCAGCTTCGACACGACCCGCCTCCCTGAGCCCCCCGGCCCTACGCGCGCCCTTCCAGGTAGTCGCGAAGCGCCACGGCGTTGTTCCGCTCCCGGTCCCTGGCGGCGTACACGAGGGTCACGGTTCCCCGGGAGGCCTCCCGGCGCAGCCTTGCCACCGCCTCGCCGGCCCCCTCCAGCTCCTGGAAGTACCGCCGGCGGAACTCCTCCCAGGCTGTGGGGTTGCCGTGGAACTCCCGGCGCAGCGCGTCGCTGGGGGCCAGCTCCTTGGCCCACCAGTCGATCCGCGCCCGCTCCTTGCTCACCCCCCGCGGCCAAAGCCGATCCACCAGGATGCGCGTCCCGTCCTCGCCGGAAGGCTCCTCGTAGGCGCGCTTCAACTGCATAGCGTTCATGGCTCTCCTCCGTAGCGGATCACCACCAGCTTGTCCGTCCCCGACTCCGCTCCCCACAGCTCGCCCGGCCGGCCCAGCATCTGCCGCACCGCCGCACCCGGACTGGGAAGCGGATAGGGGGTGAACTTCCCCTCTTCGGGGTCGTAGGAGAGAATGGCGTTGGCGGTGAAATCGCTCACCCATACGGTGTCGCGCTGGTCCACGAACACGGCGTAGGGTCGCGGACGCGTTCCAGGAAGCGCACGCCCGCTCCAGGCGCCCGTGGACGGGTCGTAGGACAGCAGGTTGCCCGAGCTCCAGCCGGTGATCCACAGCACTCCGCGGGAGTCCGGCCAGACCCGACGCGTCCCCGGTCCGGCCCCGGGGGGTTTCAGAGCTTCCACCCGCCCGGAGGCAGGATCGATCCGCCCCAGGTAGCTTCCCGCCAGCGACGCGTAGTACACGTAGCCGTCCGGGGCGGCGGCGATCCCGTAGGGACCGTACCCGCGGGGCGCATCGTAGACGTGCATCTCCCCGCTGGCAGGATCGAGGCTGCCGTAGATGCCTGACTGCCCCGTAAACCAGAGCCGTCCCCGTCTATCGAAGGCGGCGGTATTGAGATTCGCGTACCCGGTGCCCTCCGGCAGCGGATACCGGCTGATCTGCTCCGTCTGCGGGTCCACCCGCACCAGCGCGTTCAGCCCGCCATCGGTGACCCAGGGCGCCCTGTCGGAGGCCAGGATCACTCCGTGCGGCCGCGATCCCCGACCCAAGGGGATCTGCCTGATGCTGCCCGTAGCCGGGTCCAGCCGTTCCAGCGCCCCCGCGTGCTGCGCGGTGTACCACACCCCTCCGTCGGCGGCGGGGGCCACGTCATGGGGGTGTGACCCCGGCGGCAGCTCGTATTCCTGCAGGACCGGCGCCGCCCCCAGCGGTGCGGCCGCAACCGCCAGCACCGCCAGAGCCCGCGCGAAGCCGGCCCCGGCTGCTCCTGCACTCATCGCTGCTTCCCCCTCCCCCGGCGGCGGCCCCGTTCGGCGCCGCCCGGGAAGGCGGAAGGCGCAGGCTCCTACCTAGCCCAGCCGCTCCGCCGGCACCACCACCAGGCGGTAGATCTCCTCTCTGCGGTTGTCGATCCCCGCCTGCTGCAGGACCTCCTGAAAGCCCTCCAGAGCCTCCCTGCTTTCCACCACGCCGAAGAACAACAGGGAGTACCTCTCCTTCTCGTCGGGCGCCCGGAACAGGCCGGTGAACATCGGAAAGGTCTGCTCCAGGGTCTTGTCCAGGTTCAGCCCTTCCACGATGGTGGCCCTCTTGATTTCGGCAGAGGTCAACGCCAGCACGATGTCTTCCCGGTAGTCGCGATCGAACAGCTGCAGAATGTAGAAGTACATCACCCGCCTCCTTCCTGGATCTCCCCGGCGGCCGTGAGGCTGGCCTTGGTCAACAGGGGGCCGGCCACCTCGGTGATCAGCGTCGTGAACAGCAGGATGTTGATCACCAGGCTGGCCAGCTCGTTTCCATCGGGGCCGAACCTGCCGCCGCCGAAGCGGTTCTGCACGGCCAGGGCCAGCGCGATGGCCACCCCCACCTGCGGGACCAGCGAGAAGCCGATATAGCGGCGAACCGACTTCTGGGCCCCTCCCACCAGCGCCCCAAGGGTTGCCCCCGAGATCTTGCCCAGGGCCCGCGCCCCGGTGTAGGCCAGCCCCAGCAGCCCGATCTGCAGGATAAGGCCCACGTTCAGATGGGCACCCGCCAGGATGAAGAACAGCGGCAGGATGACCGGGGAGAGAGCCTCCAGATTGGTGCGCGTGCGGTTGCCCAGCATGAGGTTGGAGTTCGTCAGCAAGATGCCGAAGCTCATGATGGTGAGCAGCTCCGAGAGATTCAGGAAGTCCGACACCCCCAGGAGCAGCACCACCATGGCAAAGGAGGCCATCCTCAGGTTCTCCGGATCGCGCACCTTGCGCAGCAGGAAGTAGCACAGCAGCCCCGCCGCCAGTCCCACGCCCACGGACTCCCCGATGGTGATGAACGGACGGGTGATCATCACGACCAGGTTCACTCCTTCACCCTTGAGAATCCCCTCTGCAAAGAGGGAGGCGAACACGTAGATGATCAGCGCGAAGGCGTCGTCGATCCCCACCACGCCCATGATGGTGGAGGTCAGGGGACCCTTTGCCTTGAACTGCCGGATCACGTACACCGTGGCCGCAGGCGCAGTGGCGGACGCAACGGCCCCGAGAATGAGGGCGAACTCAGGCTTGCCGGGAAAGAACAGGTACACCGTGCCGGCAACGAACAGGAACGCCAGGGAGGCCTCCAGGCAGGCGATGACGATGATGCTCCTGCCCAGCTGCCGCAGCGTCCGGGCGTCCAGCTCACTGCCGATCACGAAGGCGATCAGTCCTACCCCCAGCCGGGTGAGGAAGTCCAGGCTGGCCAGCGCCGGCGCCGGAAAGATCCGCAGCACCGACATGCCCACCACCACGCCCAGGATGACGTAGATGGTCACCGCCGGGAAATGCAGCCTGTCCGAAAAGAGGAACTTGGCCACGAAGGCCACGAACAGAACCGCACCGACGTAGAAGAGGAAGTTGGTCGAGGCGTCCACCGCGGCCGGCCCCGCTACAGGTTCTCGAACTGGCGCAGCACGGCGTCCGCATCGGCGGCACCGATCAACGCCTCCCGGCGCTCCTCGTTGCGTATGAGCAGGGTGAGCTTGGCCAGGATCTGCAGGTAGTGATGGTGGTTCTCCGGTCCTCCGATCAGGAAGACGAGCCGGACCGGCTTGCCGTCCAGGCTGTCCCAGTCCACCCCCTTGGGGACGATCCCGACCGTTATGAAGAATCGCGACACGTAGGGACACTTCACGTGAGGAAGAGCCACGCCTTGCCCGATGCCGGTGCTGACGATCTCCTCCCTCTCCAGGACGGCCTGCCGAAACCGCTCGTAGTCGGTGATATTGTCGCCGTCCCGGGACGCCTCGATCAGCCTCTCCAGAACGTCCATCTTCGACCCGCCGGAGAGGAAGGTCACCCGCTTCTTGTCTATGAACTCGTTCAAGTACACCATCAGATAGCTCCTCGTAGTCCGTTAGATATAGTGTAATGAATCCACCGGCGATATTCTACGATGGACCGGCGCGCTCCCGCGCGCCGCCAGGCCAGCCGGGCCTCCGCCGGCTGCGGCCCCAGGGTGTAGCCGAACGCGGAGCCTGCCTGAATGTTGGTGGCGAAGTTGCCCGGATCGATATAGGCGACACTGGCGATAAAGGCGGGCCCCAGAAAGGGCGGGAAGCGCTTCAAGGGGTTCCGCGGCCGGGTCCCGTCCAGGACCGCTTCCGCCGCCGTGACGGTGCGCTCGTCGCGCCGCGGCCGCTCTGCTCTGCCTTCGCTCACCCGCGACCTCCCCTGCGCTGCGCGCGCGGGGCCCCGTCTCCCGAGACCAGCCGCGCCAGATCGGAGGCCACCGCCGCCAGCCTGGAGCCCGCCGCGCAGGCCAGGTAGCGGCCGCTCCACTCGGGGGCGAACTGCTCCAGAAAGCGGCGCAGATCCGAGAGCTGGGGAAAGTGCTCCCCCAACCGGTAGATCGTGCGGGAAAGCGCTTGCGCCCAGCTCATCTCACCCCACTCGCCGGGCGTGGCCGCCGGGGCTATGCCCAGGTCGAGCCACCGGTGCCCCGCCTCTTTGGTCCAGAGCAGAAGCTTCGCCACAAGGTAATCCATGATCTCTGCCGGCGCCTGCGGCAAGTGACGCAGCACCACCAGGGCGGCTTCCCGCCGCTGCCCGTCCAGCGCGACGCAGGCATAGGCGATGAGGCGCCCCGAGCGCCGGACCACCGCCACCGGCAGGTGGCTGAGATACCCTTCGCTCACGGGAGCCGCGGCGGCCGCCCTGTTCTGCCGGGAGGCCTCGGCCTGCCAGGCCGCGCCCACCGCCTGCAGCTCCGCCCGCAGGCGGGCGTAGGCGCCGGTGGAAATCACCTCCAGCTCCGCGCCGGCGCCTTCCATGGACGCCACCGCCCGTCCCACCGACCCGTCTCCGCACCGCTGCAGCGAGAACGGCGGAAGCGGCACGCGGGCCTGCTCCCCCACCAGGAGCGCGGCGAATCCCATCTCCCGATACACGGCCAGACTCTCCTGGCTCAGACCGCAGAACACCGCCCGTCCTCCCTGTCTGTCCGCCAGGTCACGGAAGTCCGCGATGATCGAGCGCCACCCGCTCCGCGGTCCGGCCGGCTCGCCGGCGGCCACCAGGCTGCCGCCGGAGGGGGCGTACACCAGGAAGGACCGCCCCCCCGGGCCCGCCAGCAGCCGCCCGCCGTCCAGAAGAGCCAGCCGTGACTGCGCCGCCGGGAGCCGCGGCAGGATCGCTTCCAGATCCTCCGGCGCCAGAGGTCCGGCCGAAGCGCGCCGCGCCCGCAGCAGGAGCACGAGCCC
>CAZBDU010000084.1:0-25005 GCA_964490725.1 uncultured Spirochaetaceae bacterium
CCGCCCTCCCGCAAACCGGCGCGGGAGCCCCCCCGGCGTCCCGCCGACCAGGCAGGGGCCGCCGCGGCGCCCGCGGCCCCGGCCAGGGCGGAACGCGCGAAAGAGGGGGCGGCGGCCGGCGGAACCGGCTCCAGGACCGCCGCGGATGAGGCCGCCCTTGCAGGGGCAGCCTCCGCCGCCGCGGCGGTGGCGCGGGTGCACACCCGCGTGGTGGGGCCGGGCCAGCAGATTCCCTTCTTCCCGGCGGACATTCTCTTCATTCACGCGCACCCGGACGACGAATCCCTGGACTTCGGGGTGCTGATGGCACGGGCGGCACGCGCAGGCCTGAGGGTGGCCGTGGTGCTGTTCACCGACGGGGAGTCCGGGCTGGATCTGTTCCCCGCCCGCCCGGTGGGAGCCGGCTACCCGGCGACGGTGCTGTCCGGGCCGGCCCTGGCGCAGGTGCGCGTCGGGGAGGCGGCCAACGCCCTCTCGATTCTGGGCGCCGAGCTGTATGTGCGCCTGGCCCTGCGGAACGCACCCTACAACGGCGTGCGGGACGAGATACCCGTCCCGGAGGTGCTGAAGGCGTGGGGCGGAGAGCAGGCGCTGGTGGCCCGGCTCTCCGAGATCATCGCCGGTTTCCAGCCCCGCATTCTGGTTGCCCCCGACGGGCCGTCGGCGGCGCACGAGCATTTCGAGCACGAGGCGGTGGGCTACCTGGTGCACCGGACCTGGCAGCTCATGGCCCGGCGGGGGCAGTCAGTGCCCGGGTACCTGGTCTCGGTGGATCCGCTGCAGCGGGACCGCTACCCCGGCCCGCTGGTCGAGGTGGACGCACTGGGCAGAGACCCCCACAGCGGGCTGACCTACCGGAGTATCCAGGCTCTGGCGCTGCACCAGCACCACACCCAGCGCGACGCCGCCGTGCTCGGGGTGCGGCACCTGTCCCATCTGGCCGAAGAGTACTACAGAAAGGTGTCCTGGAAGCTTGAGGGTTCGCTGGCCGACTATCTGCACTGAGACCTTGCTGCCCCTGATCGTGGTCTCCCTGGCTGCCTGCGCGGCGGTGCCCCCCGCCCGCAGAGGGGCGGCCGCCGTGGTGGCCGTCCGTCCCGAGGCCCGCCGCTACACGCGGTTCACCATCCCCCGCTGGCGGGACGGCCACAGGGCGGCCTGCACCCTGTCCTTCGACGACGGGACCCTGGATCAGTACCTGGTGGGGTTCCCGGAGCTTCAGAGGCGGGGCCTGAAGGCAACCTTCTTTTTGCATACCGGACCCCGCGAGGAGGGGGTGTGGCAGGACGGAGCGGTCACCCGTCGGTTGCTCTCCTGGGCTCAGGCTGCTGAGATCCTGGCCGCCGGCAACGAGATCGCCTCACACGGGGTGCGCCACGCGGACCTGAACCGCAGCACCCGGGAGGAGATCCTTGCCGAGCTGGCCGGCTCGCTGGGGGAGCTGCTCTGGAGGCTGCCCCTGCGGCCGCCCCTCACCTTCGCTTTTCCCTTCTGGCGGAGCACCCCGCTGGCCCGGCGGGAGGCCTCCTTCTACTATCTGGCCGCCCGTGGGGGAACGGGGCTTCCGCAGCGCTACCTGGAGCAGAACGGCGGGGTGCCGGGGGCCACCCCGGAAGACATGTTCGACGTCAACTCCCTGAGCGCCCGCAACTCCGACCGCGGCGGCTCCTGGCTCCGGGTCCTGGACCGGACCCTGGTGGCTGGCGGGTGGCTGGTGGTGACCTTCCACGGCATCGACGACGGGACGGTGCCGCGGGATTGCCTGGGCTGGGAAGCGCTGCCTCTGCCACGCTTCCAGGCGGTGCTGGACGGACTGGAGGCGGCAGACCTCTGGATCGCACCCTTCGGACGGGTGGTCCGCTACGTGAGGGAGCGCGACGCGGCGGCGCTGCTGCTGCGGGGCCAGACGCCTTCCGTTCTGACTGTGGCGCTGGAGGACGGTCTGGAGGACCGGGTCTACGACGAGCCGCTCACCGTGCGCCTGTGGCTGCCCGAGGGCTGGCGTGCGGCGGCCCTGTTCAGGGACGGCGAGCCCCTCCCCTTTCGGCGCGAGCCTTCCGGCGCCCTGGTGTTCGCGGCCCCTCCCGACGGGAGGCTCATCACCGTGCAGCGCCGCGGCGCTCCGCCCCCACCTCGTTCAGCCTCAGAAGCTCCTCGACGCGCCGATTGACCGCCCGGGTGTACAGATAGCTGCCGCGGCGCAGCCGCAAACCCCCGTCGGGGGCAGCGATGGGCTCGCCGATGCGGTAGAGCACCCGCCTGGCGAGAATCCCCCGCTTCTGGACCGACACCGCCACGGGCACCACCGAGCAGCCGGTCTTGAGGGCGAAGTAGCCGATGCCGCGATGGAAGGGGTGCTCCTGTTCCTGCCCGCTCACGCGGCCCTCGCTCATGATCACCAGGCAGCACCTGCCTTGCAGCAGACGCAGGATGCGCCTCACCAGCGAGGGGGCCATGGGCTTGCCCTTCTCCATGAAGATCACGAACCCTTCCAGGAGGCGGTCCACCGCCCCCAGGGTGAGGCGGAACAGCAGGCGGATCAGCACGTTCAGCGACCCCCAGGCGGTGGAGTCGCGGATGCCCAGAAAACGCAAGGGCTGGCTCACCGCCTTGAGATGGAAGCGGAAGTCCGTGTAGGCCGGATGGTTGCAGGCGATCACCGCCCGCCCCTGAGGCAGATTCCGTCTGCCGATCACCCGCATCTGATAGCGGATGCAGAGCAGGTTGTTCAGCAGCATCAACACCAGCGGTCTGTTTCCAGCCATGCCACTCGAGCCGGGCGTATTGTACCCTCTCGAGTTTGTGCGGACAACCTCAAGCGGGGGGCGGGAGGCTACCTCTTCCGCTCCGGGAAGAGCCCCAGGATCCCCTCCTCGGTGGCCTGGCAGCGGCCGCGCTCGGTGATGAGCTCCGTCACCAGCCGTGCCGGGGTGACGTCGAAGGCGTAGTTCGCTGCCGGGCTGGACTGGGGGGTGAGGAGCACCGACACGGGCCTTTCCTCGTGAAGGCCGCGGATGAAGCGCACCTCCTCGGGGTCCCGCTCCTCGATGGGGATCTCCCCCACCCCGTCGCACAGCGTCCAGTCCACGGTGGAGGAGGGCAGGGCGACGTAGAAGGGTACGGCGTTGTCGTGGGCCGCCAGAGCCTTGAGGTAGGTGCCGATCTTGTTGGCCACGTCCCCGCAGCGGCTCACCCGGTCTGCACCCACGATCACCAGGTCCACCAGTCCGTGCTGCATCAGGTGCCCGCCGGCGTTGTCGGCGATCACCGTGTGGGGCACCCCCGCCTGGCCGAGTTCCCAGGCGGTGAGGCTGGCGCCCTGGTTGCGCGGGCGGGTCTCGTCCACCCAGACGTGTATAGGGATCCCCGCCTCCCGCGCCGCGTAGATGGGGGAGGTGGCAGTGCCGTGGCTCACGCAGGCCAGCCAGCCGGCGTTGCAGTGCGTGAGAACGCGCACGGGCTGACGGTCGCCGGCTCCACGGCGCTCCCAGGCCCGGCGCACCAGCTCCAGGCCGTGCACGCCGATGAGCCGGCAGCTCTCCACGTCCTCCGCCTCGATGGCGCGGGCGGTCTGCAGGGAGCGCTCCAGCCTTTCCTCCGGACTGGAAGCCCCGCCGGCTTCGCGCAGCTGCCGGTCCACCCCCCAGGCCAGGTTCACGGCGGTGGGCCGTGTGGCCCGCAGCAGGGCCGCCGCTTCCTGGGGCCAGGCGGGCCTGTTCTCCCGCAGCGCCTCCCGGTAGGCCAGGTACATCCCGTAGGCCGCCGAGACGCCGATCAGCGGAGCGCCGCGCACGTGCATGTGCCGGATGGCCTCCACCATGTCCCCGGCGGTGGCCACCGTCTCGAAGACCAGCCTGTGGGGGAGCTGCCGTTGATCGATGATCGAAACGTCCCCGGATGGCTCCAGCCAGATCGTCTTCAGCCTCGCGGCGGCCGCCTGAGCGCTCACACTCACAGGGCCTTGGCCCTCAACCGCTCCAGCGCCCACTGGGTGTACTTGCGCACCCGGGGGTCGGGATCCTCGTTCAGGGAGGCCAGGATCTCTTTTCCCTCTTTCGTCTCCAGCTTCTCCAGCGCCTTGACCACCTGGACCCGCACCTGCTCGTCCGGGTCCCGTGCGGCCAGCACCAGCCCCCGGAACGCGGGGGCGGTGCCCAGCAGGGAGAGAAACTCCGCCGCCTCCCTGCGCTCGTGCGGGTCGCGGTGGGACAGCCGGCGAATGCGATCCTCCACGTAGCCGGTGCTGTCCAGGATCTCGCCGATGTAGGGTTCCAGGGAGGCGATGTCTTCGCCCAGCAGCTCGTGCACCGCCGGCTCTCCCTGCTCCCTCATGGTCACGAACACCTCGGCGATTCGCTCCCGCAGAGCCGGTGAGGCGTCCTTGAAGTTCTCCACCAGCCGGGCGATCTTCCTGCCGGTGGCGTTCTCCGCCAGAGCCGACACCAGGTCATCCTGGAGGCTCTCCTCCTCCGCCTGGAGCTTCTCCACCAGGATGTCCACGGCCCTTTCGGCCCCGGAGTTGCCCAGCCCCTCGATGGCCGCCTTCTTCACGCTCTCCACCTCGTTCTCGTCCAGCAGCAGCTCCCGCAGCTGCTTCAGCGCCTCCGCCGAGCCGAAAGCCCCGAACGCCCGCGCCACGGAGGTGCGCACGCGGTCCACCGGGTCGCGCAGCAGCCCGGCGGCCTGGTTGAGGGAGCGGAAGTCTTCGAACTCCACCAGCGCCCAGACCGCCGCCACGCGCACGTCCGGGTCGGCGTCCTTCAGACCGGCCCGGATCGCCTTCAGGAACTCCTTGTCCCCGGTGGCCGACAGCGCCGCGATCAGCGCTGCCCGCACCTTCGCGTCCGGGGAGGCGAGCAGGGCCTCCACCTTCTGGGCGAAGGTCTTGGCCGGGTAGCCCGCCAGCACGTGGGCGAAGTCCTTGGCCTGCTCCACGGGGAGCACGAACAGGTTCTCCAGCACGGTCTGCAGGCAGTAAGGGTACTCGAGCTCTCCCAGCAGCTTCAAGGCCTGGATGCGCACGGCGTGCGGGAAGGCCTGCCGTTCGGAGCGCACGATGGCCAGTGCACGCTCCAGCACGACCGGTGAGACCAGGCGTTTCAGAGCCGCCCGCAGGGCGTCCGGCACCGGGAAGCCCGGTTCCTGCAGCAGCGCCAGCAGCAGCTCCGTCAGCACCACGTCCCCCCGCTCCGGGACCAGGGGCAGGAGCAGCTCCATCATCTCCCGGTCGTTCTTGAAGCGGACCAGCTCCCGGCCCAGAAGCTGCAGCACGTCCTCCCCCCCGCGGGCGGCCGCCGCTGCTGCGGCTGCGGCGTACACTTCCCGCTGCTCCGGCTGTCCGGAGAACTGCGGGAAGACCCGCCGGGCAAGCTGACCGATCAGGGCGCGGTCACCGTGCTTGGCGAGGATTCTGGCGCACACCAGCAGAGAGGCGGGTCTGGCGCCGTCGCGGAGGGTTTCCAGGAAGGAGGTCACGTTCACCTCGGCGGCCGTGCGGAGCAGCTTTTCGTTGCGCTCCAGGCGCTCCCGGTCGTTGAAGTCCACCTCCAGGCACAGCTCCCTCAGCCGGCCGCAACGCTCCAGATACTCCGCCGCCGCGCGGCGCAGCTCCGGGTTGTCCGCCTCCATCTTGCGCAGCGCCAGATCCTGGTCCTCCTTGGAGGAGGTGTCCAGCTGCTCGAGCACGTGCAGCGCCTGGTCTTCTTCCAGCTTGTCGATTTCCAGGGCGTGTCCCTCGGGGAAGTCGCGGTGAATGCGCTCGTGGGCGGCCCGCCTCACCTCCAGCGAAGGGTCGCTGAGGTACAGGTCGATCAGCTGCTCACGGAGCCGGTCCCGCTCCCCGGGGCGGAACTCCACGGCCGCGGTCTTGCGCACCAGTGGGTGCGGATCCTGGAAACAGTCCCACAGCGCCCGCACGGAGCGCTCGTCCCCGTCATGAACCAGCAGCTTGGCGGCGAAGTAGCGCGAGGGCCACTCCGGGTCGCCGGTCATCTCTCGAATCTCCGCCAGCTTGTCGCGAAACACCTCCAGCGCCTGGCGCCCGTCGAAGGGCTCTCCCACCCCCGCGCGGGCCATCCGCCGCATGTAGAGCTGGCCGCCGGTTGCCTCCAGCCATGACACCAGCAGGGGCGCCAGGGCCTTTCGCTCCATGGCGATCAGGAAGCACCGGAACAGCCCCTTGTCCGGGGCGAACTCCAGCACGCGCTGGAACTCCCGCCGGCCCCGCCGCCGCCGCAGGCTCTCCACCCACACCTCGTCCGCGCCGGTGAGCGCCACGATGCCCTCCCCTTCGCGGCGGGCGATCTTCTCGATCAGCCGGGAGCGCCTGGCCTGCGTTCCCCCGGGGTAGCGCTCGCGGAACTCCCGCTCCTTCTCCGGATGCCGGTACAGCGCCAGCAGGCGCCGCTTGAACAGCGAGCGCGCCGCCAGCGCCCAGGCCAGCAGGCCCGCCCCGAGCAGGACCAGGGCGGCAGCGGAAACCGCGGCCCACAGGGGCAGAGAAAACCCCAGTACTTGAAGCGTCGACATCGCCTCCTCCTTTCCCCTCAGGAACGTTTCAGGACGCGGTAGATGCGGAGCGGCTCCTTCTTGCCCTTGACCTGAACGGGTTCGCGCTTCTCCACCTGGAAGCCTCCGTCCAGGCGCTCCAGGGTATCGTGGGTGATGATCACCTCCCCGGCCCTGGCCACCCCCTCCAGCCTGGCCGCCACATTGACGGTGTCTCCGATCACCGTGTAGTTCATCCGCCGCGCGCTGCCCAGGTTTCCCGCCACCAGCGGGCCGGTGTGCATGCCGACCCCGATCTGAAGCGCCGACGCCTCGCCCCGGAAGAACTTGCGGTCCTTGCAGGCAACCATCTCCTGGATTTCCAGCGCACAGGAGACCGCCTGCGCGGCATCCTCGTGCTCGGTCTGAAGGGGCACTCCCCAGGCGGCCATGATGGCGTCGCCGATGAACTTGTCGATGTAGCCCTTGTAGCGGACCACCACCTCCACGGCTTCGCCGAAGTACTCGTTCAGCACCTCGATGATGTAGGCGGGGTCCTTGCCTTCCGAGAAGGAGGTGTAGCCGCGGATGTCGGCAAAGAAGATGGTGGCCACCTTCTTGTCCCCTCCGGGCTTGACCAGCTGCGGGGATTCCATCAGCTGCTGCACCACCTCGGCGGACAGGTAGCGGGCGAACATGTCCTTGATGAGGCGTCGCTCCTCCACGACCTGTTCCATCTGCCCCTGCAACTCCCGCTCCCGGGTCTGGTCGGTGAACAGGAGGGTGGACCCCTCGTTGGCTCCGCGCTTGCCCAGAAGGGGGGAGATGTTCAGGGAGAAGTCCATCTCCGCGGCGTTGCGGTAGATGCCTTCCACCCCCAGGACCTCGCGCTGGCGCTCGCGGTTGGTATCGATGGCCCGCAGAATCCTCCCGTCCACCGAGCCCTTGAACACCTCGCGGATCGCCTTGCCCAGGTGGGCCCCCTGGAGGTGCAGCCGCTCGGCGGCGGCCCGGTTGAAGTAGCGCAGGTTGCCGGCGTGGTCGGTGGTGAGGAGGAGATTCGTCATGGAGGCGAAGATGCTCTCCTGGTAGCGCTCCAGCTCCTCCACGTGGCGCAGAGTCTGTTTCAGCTCCTCGTAGAGGCGCGAGTTGTGCAGCATCCCCCCCGCCAGCTTGGCGTAGGACTCCAGGAAGTGCAGCCCCTCACGGCCGTAGTACAGCGGCTGCCGGGAGTTGAGGATCAGGATTCCCAGGAACAGGGCCGGGGTGGCCAGGGGCAGGGCGATGCCGCTGGCCATGCCGGGATGCAGGAGCAGCTCCTGGAAGGGGCTGGGCCGGCGCTCCAGGAGCACCACCGCCTCGCCGCACTCGGAGACGAACTCCGCGAGGGGGCTGTCCTGGGGGAGCATCTCGGCCACCTCGTAGCGGCCCCGCCGGTACATGAGCCGCAGGGGACTGCGCCGGCTTTCCGGGTCCGTCCTCAGGTACAGGCAGGCCAGATCGGAGCGGGTGACGTCCAGGCTCTGCTCCACCAGCACCGAGGTCATGGTGCGGAAATCCAGCTCCGCTGACAGCAGAGCGCCCGCCCGTACCAGCTCATCCAGAGTGTTTCCGATCCTGACCGCCATCTCCCCCGCCTGAAAGAGGACGCCCCCTACTCAATTTCAATTATAAAAGCAGGGGCCGGAAACGGCAACGCCCGCCGCCGGTCTTCCCTCGCGGTTGCCAGGGCCCGCGTGCGGCGTGTATGCTTCTCTGTCATGAGCGGGCTGCTTTGGGTGGAGCTGGATGCCTCCGCCCCGGAACACAACCTTCGGGAGCTGCGCAACACCGGCGCCTCCGGGGCGCTTCTCTGCGCGGTGGTGAAGGCCAATGCCTACGGCCATGGTCTGGCGCAGATGGTGCGGCTGATTCCTTCGGCGGACTGGCTGGCGCTGCACAGCCTGGAGGAGGGGCTGGCCGTGCGGTCCCTGGGGGAGAGCCGGCCCGTGCTGGTGCTGGGACCGGTGCCCCTGGACGGCCTGGGGGAGGCGGTGCAGGCGGGCCTGGATATCACCCTCTACAACCGAGAGAGCCTGGAGGCTCTGCGGCGACTGGATCCGGCCTCCGTCGCCCCCGGCAGGGGGGTGCGCGTGCACCTGAAGGTGGAAACCGGCACCGGCAGACAGGGCATCCTGCCCGGTGACATCGAAGAGTTCGTGCGGGCCGCCGGCGCCGTGCCGGGACTGGAGCTGGCGGGGCTGTCCACGCACTTCGCCAACGTGGAGGATACCCTGGAGCACGCCTATGCGGAGGAGCAGATCCGGCGCTTCGGCGAGGCCCGGAACCTGCTGGACCGGCTCGGCGTGAGGCCGCGCTTCCTCCATACCGCCGCCACCGGCGCGGTCATTCTCCTTCCGCAGACCCACTTCTCGCTGCTGCGGGTGGGGATCGGCCTCTACGGGCTGTGGCCCTCCCGGGAGACCTACCTTTCGGCGCTGCTGAGCCGCCGCCCGGTGCCCGAGCTGCACCCCGTGCTGAGCTGGAAGACCAGGATCGCCCAGATCAAGATGCTCCCCGAAGGCAGCTACGTGGGCTACGGCTGCACCTACAAGACCACCCGCCCGACGCGCCTGGCGGTGCTGCCCGTGGGCTATGCCGACGGTTACGACCGGGCGCTGGGCAACGCCGCCCACGTGCTGGTTCGGGGCCGGCGGGCCCCCGTGATCGGGCGGGTGTGCATGAACCTGACGATGTGCGACGTGACCGACGTTCCCGCCGCGCGCCTGGAGGAGGAGGTGGTGCTGCTGGGCCGGGACGGAGGCGAGCGCATCAGCGCCGAGACGGTGGCCGGCTGGACCGGGACGATCAACTACGAGGTGGTGGCCCGCATCAGCCCCGCCGTGGAGCGGCGGATCGTGGGTGCGCTGCCGGAGGGCGGCTGACAGCCGGGCGCGGGCGCCTTCCTACTCCATGCCCACCAGGGCGCGTATGTACTGGAGCCGCTCGTACTGCTCCGGTTTTTCGCTGGCCTCCAGGCTCATCTTCCCCTGGAACTCCCGGATGCTTTCGAACCCGTGCCGTTCCATCCAGTCCCGGAGCTCCCCCAGCATGGTCTGGATCTCCTTCATCCCTTTCTGGAACAGGTGCGAGCACACCTGGACGGCCGCGGCGCCGGCCAGCAGCTGCTTGACCACCGCTCTTCCGTCGTGCACGCCGGTGGCGGCGGCCAGGTCGCAGCCCACCTGGGCGGCCAGGATGGCCACCCAGCGCAGGGGGACGTAGATCTCCTCCGGGGCGCTGAAGCGGTAGCCCGGCGCCAGGCGCATCGTCTCGATGTCGATGTCCAGCTGGTAGAAGCGGTTGAACAGAACCAGGGCGTCCGCCCCCGCCTTGCGCAGCGCCGAGGCCATGCGGGGAAGGGAGGTGAAGTAGGGGCCGATCTTGCAGGCGATGGGGATCTCCACGCGGCGGCGGATCGCCTCCACGATGCGCGTGTAGGTCCCCTCGATCTCCTCGACGGTGCGGTCGAAGTTGGTGGGGAGGATGGCGATGTTCAGCTCCAGGGCGTCCGCCCCCGCCCGGGCGATCTCCACCGCGTAGTTGTGCCACCACTTGGGGGTGATGCAGTTGAGGCTGGCGATCACCGGGATCTGCACCGACTTCTTGGCCTCCCGGATGAGCTCCAGGTACTCGTCCTGCCCCATGCGCATCCCCATCTGTCTCACGTAGTCGAAGGCCTCCGGGTGCGGGTAGGGCCAGGACTCCTTCTCCAGCTCTTCGGTCTCGCTCTGGATCTGCTCCTCGAAGAGACTCTTGAGCACCACCGCGCCCGCGCCGCCGTCCTGGCAGCGCTTGATTTTGGCCAGGGTGTTCGTCAGGCTCGAGCTGGAGACGATCAGGGGGTTCTTGAGGGTCAGGCCCATGTAGGTGACCGAGAGTTCCGGCATTGAGACCTCCTCTGAGCTGCCGTTGGGTCAAGGCCGCCGGGCGCCCGGCGCAGCCGCCACCACGTTACGGCAGCCGGGAGGGAAAGTCAAGCTTGTGCCGGAAGCGTGTCGGGCTCGGGCTCCGAGGTGCAGTCGCACACCGCCGCACCGGTGATCTCCCGCAGCTGCTCGAAGGTGGTGGGCACCCCGGAGCTGTCCGTGCCGGCGGCCGGATAGATGACTGGATGGTCCGCCAGGTGGCGGTCCAGGTAGATGGGAATGCCCTCCACCCCGAAGGGACAGACGCCGCCGGGACGGAACCCGGTGACCTTCAGCGTCTCGCCCGCGGTGGCCAGGCGGGTCTTCGTGCCCAGCAGCCGCTTCAGAGCGGGGTTGGACAGACGGCGGTCCCCCGGGCAAACCACCATGACGGTGCTCCCGTCCTTGCCCACCAGGAGCAGGCTCTTGGCGATGCTGCCCACCGCCACCCCCAGCTTCTCAGCGGCCAGCACGGCGGTGGGTGTGGAGCCGGCCTCGAACTCGATGGCCGAAAGGCCGTGGCGCTCCAGAACGCGGCGTACCTGCGGGGGGATCACGGCTTCCTCCCGGGCTTCAGCCCGGCGCCTTCAGGCGAAGGGGGCGATCTCTTCACGGATGCGGGCAAAGCGGGGCTTGAGCACGTCGTAGATGATCTGGATGCGCTCGTCGTGGTGGAGGAAGGAGCTCTTCATGGCATTGAGGGTGATCTTCTCCAGATCGCGGAGGGTCAGGTTGTAGTGGGTGACCGCGATGTGCATCTCCCTGCCCAGGGTGGTGTTGCTCATCAGCCGGTTGTCCGTGGCCAGGAACACCCGGAAGTTGTTGCGGTAGTAGACCGGGAAGGGATGGTCGTCGAAGCTCTCCGCGGCCCCGGTCTGCACGTTGGAGGACAGACACATCTCCATGGGGATGCGCTTGTCGCGCACGAAGTGACTCAAGGAGCCCATCTTCTCGATGCGCGTGCCGTGCACCACCATGTCTTCCACCAGGCGCGTGGCGTGTCCTATGCGGTGGGCGCCGCAGTACTGGATGGCCTGCCAGATCGACTCCATGCCGAAGGCCTCCCCGGCGTGGACGGTGATGTTGAAGTTCATGCGCCGGATGTACTCGAAGGCGTCCAGGTGCTTCTTGGGCGGGTGGCCGTACTCGTCTCCGGCCAGGTCGAAGCCCACCACTCCGTCGTCGCGGAAGGACACGGCCAGCTCCGCGGTCTCCAGCGATACGGTCTGATCGCGCATGGCGCAGAGGATCAGCCCGTACTCCACCCCGGTCCGCCGCTTTCCCTCCTCCAGGCCGCGCAGCACCGACTGCACCACCGTCTCCAGGTTCATCCCCCCGGCCAGGTGGAGCACCGGGGCAAAGCGGATCTCCGCGTAGACCACATTGTCGGCGGCCAGGTCCTCCAGCGCCTCGCAGGCGATGCGCTCCAGCGCCGCCTCGGTCTGCATCACCGAAATGGCTACCCCAAAACCCTCCAGGTACAGCGAAAGGCTCTTGCGGTTGGCGCCGCGGTGGAACCAGACGGCCAGCTCGCCGGGATCGCTGGCGGGAAGCTCCACCTTCTGCTCCCGGGCCAGCTCCACGATCGTCTCGGGGCGCACTCCGCCGTCCAGATGGTCATGAAGCTCCACCTTGGGAATGCTCTTGATCATCTCCTCGGTTACCATGGCGGGCATTGTAGGGCGGGAGGCCAGGAAACACAAGGCTCGCCCGCAGCGCTCCCCAAGGGTCAGCCTCCGGGGTGGGGGATCACCATCTCCGCGGCCGACGCGGGGATCCAGGCGGTCCGGCCGTCGGCGAGCCGGATGCGGTACCACCCTGCCCGCTCTTCCAGCAGGCGGAACTCCGTGCCATCGTGCAGGGGGTCGATGAAGCTGCGCTGGTAGGCCGTGCCGTCCCCCTTGCGGGCTACCACCTGGGTGGCGGTGATCACCCCGTCCCTCAAGGTGCGCAGGCGTATCTCATCGGCAGCCACCGATCCCAGCGCCAGCAGCGCCAGGGCGCCGCACAGCCAGGCGACCGTGACGGTGCGCCGGCTGCGGCGCAGCAGAGCCAGGGCCGTCGCCAGGCAGGCGGCGGCGAAGAGGATGGCGAACAGGTAGACCTTGAGCGCCGGCGAGGGCAGGGTGTGCCAGAAGAACAGGATGCGCAGCACCGCGGCCGCTCCGGTGGGGGGCAGGCGATCCTCCCGCTGGGAGCGGGCGTAGCGCAGGTTGTGTCTCAGGTTGGGGTCCGCCGGGATGAACAGCTCGGCGCGCCGGTAGAAGAGAATGGCGCTTCCGATGTCGCCGAGCAGGAAGTGGGTGTTGGCCAGGTTGTACAGCAGGGCGCCGTTGCGGATCCCCTGTTCCCCGGCCAGGCGCTGGAAGCGCAGCAGCGCCTCGCGGTACAGCCGCGCCGCCTCCTGGGGATCGGCGGTGTTGGCGGCCTTCTGGAACAGCTCCCCGGCCTCCGCCGCGAGCGCCTCGCCCTGGGTCGCCGCAGGCAGCTGCGGGGCAGGAAGCAGCGCCAGGATCATGGCGAGCATGGGAAGGCCCGCCGCCACCAGCCTACCTGTCCTCATCGTGAGCCTCTCCCTCCAGCGCGGCGGCCAGCCGGCCGATGCGGGCCAGCACCTCCTCCAGCGGTGCAGGCTCGCCGCCCCGCCTGCCCCCGTAGCGGACCCGCTCTTCCAGCCGCTCGATCCAGGCGGCTTCGGCAAGCAGGGGCTCGCCGGCGCCCCGGCGCCGCAGCTCCCGGCCCGGATCGAGGGGGGGACGCCCGCCGGAGCCGGTCTTCCTGCCGCGCAGGTACTCCCGCCAGGCCGCCAGCGCCTTCTCCGCACCGGCGGGATCGCCGGTGCCGATCTCCGCAAGCCGCCCGCGCAGGAGCTCCAGGGGCGCAGCCGGCCGCGCCTTCACCAGGTCCGCCGGCTGTTCCGCCGCGCCCACCCCTGCCCCGGCCGCCGCCTCCAGGTAGCGCCGCCTGCGCGTGTAGGCCACGGTACCCAGCAGCAGAGCCAGAGGGAGGGCCAGGAGCACCAGCACCACCGGGCTTCGCGCAGCCGCCTCCAGGCCGTAGGGACGATGGGCCAGCAGCCGCTGGCCCGCGTAGTTGAAGCGGATCCCCTCCTCCCAGTCACGGACCGTGCTTCCTCCCCCTCCGGGAAGCTCCGGGCCTTCCAGATCGGAGGCCGTCACGAGCCGGGTGGGACGCACGGTGATGGGCACGGGCCTGGACCGGGCCACCACGTAGGTGCCGGTGCGGGTGTTGAAATAGGGAACCTCCAGGGCGGGAAACTCCGTCACCGACTCGCTCTTTGCCCGGATGGTCTGGCTGAACACCTTCCCGGCCTCCTCCAGGCGGGCGCTCATGGGATCGGGTCCCAGGGTGAAGCTCTGCCCCACCGCGGGCTCTCCGGCCAGGGAGGGGATCTGCGCATCCTCCAGGGCGGCGGGCCCGGACAGGGTGATGCTCAGGGTCACCGGGTCGCCGACGTTCATCTCCTCCGGCCTGACGGAGGCTTCGACGTCGAGATCCCGGGCCACCAGCCCGGTGAAGCCCGCGGGTCTGCCCTCCAGGGGCAGCGGAAGCACCCGGATGCGCAGCGCTCCGGAGGCCACGACGGTGCTGTCGTAGTGACGGCCGCTACCGGAGGCGTCTCCCGAGGGGGTCCACACCTGGACGGTGCCCGGCGGCAGCTCGTACTCTCCGGCTTTCCTCGGCACCACCACCCGATGAAGGGTGAAGGTGGTGAAGGGGATCCCGTCGACAACCGCGCTGCCCTGCTGCCCTGACCAGTACTGGGTCCCGCTTGCGGAACGGACGGGGATGCGCGAGCGTCCCGCCCCGGTGTCCTCGCTGGCCGTGAAGTCGGGGTGGCGCAGCAGGGGGATGCTGGCGTAGTAGAAGCTGCCCTGCCGGCGGAAGTACCAGACGGCGGTGAGCGCCACCGGCTCGCCCACGTACGCCTCTGCGGCGGAGAGGCTGAGGGTCAGCCTGAACTGGTTGGAGGGCGGGGGGATCTCCACCGCCAGCTCCACGGCCGGAGTGCTGTAGCTCCTGCCGTCCACCTCCACCTCGATCGGCGGGATGGTGAGCGCTCCGTCGCGCAGTGCCACCAGGCGATACAGGTAGTTGCTCCCCTCGTCCTGGCGAAAGCGGCGCAGCGTCTGGCCGCCGCGGAAGCGCAGCCAGCTCTGCGGGACCTCCCGCACGTCGAAATCCTTCAGACCGGTGAGGTCCGGACGCCCCACCTGGGTTCCTCCGGTGACCTGTATCTGGTAGAAGAAGCTTTCCCCGAGATAGACTTCCTCTTTCTCCACCACCGCTCCCACCTGCACCGCCAGCGCGGAGGCGGGGAGTGGAGTCAGAGCCGCCGCAGCCACCCCCAGAGCCAGCACCATGCCGCCGAGCGCCGCGCCGCCGGCCCGCCGGAGGCGCCTCCGGCCCCCCTTACCACGTCGGTTTACCATCTGCGTTTGCCTCCTGTCTCTGCCTCGCCTCCGCCTCCCGGCGCAGCTGCTCCTCCCTCAGGATCGCATAGGCGGTCTCCTCGAGGGGCGTGCGCGGGCCGCCGTCTTCGACCTGCGGCGCGGGTTGCGGAGCCGGCTCCTGGGGCGCCGGCTCCTCCTCGGCTTCCCCGGGATCGCTCCCGCCGGGGGCCTGCTGTCCCTGCTGCCCGGGGACCTCCGCGGCGCGGGGCTGCCCCTGGCCTGCCGCCTGAGCCGCGGCGCGCTGCAGGAGCCTGTCCACCCAGGAGCGGACCACCTCCAGGTTGACCGCCGCCTGCGTGAAGCCCGGTTCGATGTCCAGGGCCCTCCGGTAGGCGGCCAGCCCCGCGCGGTACAGATCCAGCGCCGCCTGCGGATCGGACTCTTCCTGCTCCTGGCCCAGCCGCGCCAGGGCATTTCCCTGGTTGTAGTGGACCTTCGCGGCCAGGGCCGGCGCCCGTGGGTGAACCTCCTGGAACGCGGTCAGCGCGGCGGGAAAGTTGCCCTGCCGGTACAGCGCCACCCCCAGGTTGAACAGCGGCACCGGAGAGTCCGGGCTGGCCTGCCGGGCCTCCTCGTAGCGGGCCGTCGCCTGGGCGATCGCCCCGGATGCGAGCTCTTCGTTGCCCGCCGCCACCAGCTCCGCGGAGCCGCCTGCGCCCAGCGGGGAGGCGGCGATACAGAGCAGCAGCACCCCCGCCGCAGGGCCGGCCCACCGCCTGAAGGCAGCGCTCACGACTGGCTCCCGCGGTTGAACAGGCGGGTGTCGGCCAGCAGCATCTCGGCGATCAGCAGCAGCAGCGCGGCCAGAAGAAAGAGCTGGAACTGCTCCTGGTAGACGGTGATCTGCGCCGGGCCCAGATCGCGTCCGGCCTCGCCGGTGACCAGCTGGCGATAGATCTGGCCCAGGTCGAAGGCCCCCGTCGCCACATTCAGGTAGCGCCCCCCCGGAGTGGCCAGCGCCAGGGCGCGGAGCGTGTCGGCACGCAGCCTGGACCACACCTCCCGCCCGCCGTCGGTGAGGTAGCTGGTGGCCCCGGAGGCCTCAGTAACCGGGATCCGGCTTCCCCGAGCCTCGTCACCCAGACCCACGGCGATGATCCGCACCCCCTGCTGGCCCGCCGCCGCGGCCGCCTCCACCGGGAAGCTTCCCTGGTCTTCCCCGTCGCTGATGAGGATCAGGTCCTTGTAGCGGCGCTCCATCGGATCGAAAACGTCCTCGGAAACCTTGCGGATCGCGTCCCCCACCAGCGAGCCCCCTCTTTGGGTGATCCCCGGCGACAGGCCCTCCACGGCCCAGCGGAAGAAACCGTAGTCCCTGGTGAGGGGGCAGACCACCGTGGCGGTGCCCGCGAAGGCCACCACCCCGACCCGGTCCCCGTCCAGGGCCGACATCGTATCCAGGATGGCCAGCTTGGCGCGCTCCAGGCGGCTCGGGACCAGGTCCTGGGCCAGCATGCTCCGGGACACGTCCACGGCGAACACCACGTCCCTGCCCTCCTGGTGCACCGTCACCGTCTCCGCATTCCACCCCGGGCGGGTGGCCGCCACCGCCACCATCAGGAGCGCCGCCAGGAAGAGCCACCCCCGCAGCCTGCGCCGCCACCCGTCCACGGGCGCCAGAGCCTCGTGCAGGGCGCTGAGCCGGACCAGGGTGCGCCGCGCCCACCGCTCGGCCAGGAGCAGCAGCAGCGCCGCGGCCGGCACCAGCCAGATCAGGTGAATCATCTGCGGGGCGGCGAACGCAAGCGACCGGCTCACGGCAGCCTCCGCAGCACGGTGCGGGAGAGCAGGAGCTCGGCCAGCAGGAGCGCCAGGGCCGCCAGGGCGAAGGGCAGGAAATACTCCCGCACGTTGAGGTAGCGGATCGAGGCGATCTCGGTCTTCTCCAGCCGGTCGATCTCCTGGTACACCGCCCGCAGGCTGCGTTCGTCCGAGGCGGTGCGGAAGATGCCGCCGGTGGGCCCGGCCACCCCCTGGAGCACCTCCGCGGCCGAATCGGAGAAACCGCGGCCGGAGGAGACGCCGATGGCGTAGATCTTGATCCCCCACTCTCTGGCCAGGGCCGCCGCCTCCGCCGGGCTGCGCTTGCCCGCGTTCTGCTCGCCGTCGGTGAGCAGGATCATGATCTTGCTCTTGATGCGGAACGGTTTCTCCCTGGCTCCCGGACCCCCCAGCTGCTCTTCGGCGGTCTGCAGCCGGGCGGCGGCCAGGGCGATGGCGTCCCCGATGGCCGTTCCGTCCTTGCTGCTGTCCCGAATCACGTCCATCTCCTGGAGCAGGCTCGCCAGGGCGTCGTGGGAGTGGGTCAGCGGGCTGATGGTGTCGGGATAGCCGGCAAAGGCGATGATCCCCACCAGGTCGTCAGGCCTGCCGCCGAGCTCCCGCCCGTCGCCCAGGACGAAGTCCGTGAACACCGAGCGCACCACGTCGAAGCGCCGCTCGCTCTGGCCGCGGTACTGCATGCCCGCGCTCATGCTGCCGGAGCGGTCCAGGACCATCTCGATGGCGATCCCTTCGGTGACGTTGCGGATGGGGTTTCGGCCGCTCTGGGGACGGGCCAGGGCCACGATCAGCAGCAGCAGGGCCAGGACGCGCAGCACCACCGGTGTCCCGGCCAGGCGGCGGCGCCAGGAGACTGGAAGCGGCGAGGCCACCGAGGTGGAGGAGAAGCGCAGCGCGGGGGGGCGGCCGTGGCGCAGCAGGAAGTACACCAGGGGAGGAATGAGGGCCAGGAGGAAGAACGCGGCGGGGGTCTGGAAGTGCAGGTTCACCCCTCTGCCTCCCCATGCACCGTGGCGGCGAGGAAGCTGCGGCAGGCGTCCACCGTCCGTTCCACCTCCCGACTGTCCGGCCGGTGGCGGGCGAACTTCACCAGATCGCAGCAGGCCAGGAACTCCTGCAGGAGCTGCCGGTGCGGGGCCAGGGCGGCGGAGCCCTGTACGTGCTGAAGGAACTCCTCCGTGGTCTGCTCAGGCGCCCGAACGGCGAAGCGGCGCTCCACGTAGCGGCGCACCAGATCGCTGATCCCGGTGTAGAACTCCTGGTAGCGGCCGGAGGCCAGCAGACCCCGCGCCAGCAGCCGCTCCAGCTCCTCCCCGGCGAGCTCCCAGGGGGGCCTGGCGGCGGCGGGCAGGCGCCGCCGGCGGCGAAGGAGAAGCACCAGAGCCAGAGCCGCAGCCCCGGCGGCGGCCAGGCCGCCCAGGGCATACCAGAGGATCCTCCTGCTGGGGAGGGTTTCCGGGCCGGTGACCTCCTCGATGTCCTGCTCGCCCAGCTGGGGCGGCAGCGAGGAGAGAACCTCCACGGGCAGCGGCTCGGAGACCAGGGTGAAGGGATAGGTGCCGCCCCCGGTCTCTCCGAAGGACAGCTGAAGCGAGGGGATGGCGTAGTCGCCGGGCAGGAACGGCTCCAGCACGTAGGTCCTCACCGCCACCACGCTGCCGTCCGCCTGCAGACGCCGCTCCTCCTTGCCGCGCTCGGTCACCTGAAAGCCGCCCAGGGAATCCGGGATCTCCGGGAAGACGATCCCCCAGCCCGGATCGGCCCGGGCCTCCAGGCGCAGGCGCAGCAGCTCCGCCGCGCTCATCCGCTCATGGGAAAGACCCACCAGGAAGCGCACCGCTCCGCCGCCGCCGTAGAGGCGCTGCACGGCGAGCTCCTCCCTCTGGGTGGAGCGGGCGCAGCCGGCGAGCGCCGCCGCCGCGGCGGCAAGGAGCAGTACGGGCATCACCGATCGAGCGCCGGCCATGACCTGTCTCACCCGGCGGCCAGGCGACGCTCCCTGGCCAGAAAGAAGCGAACCAGGGGCCGCAAGAAGTCCTGCCCCGCGCTGAGGGGGATGTGGTCGATCCCGGAGCCGGCGCAGAAGCGCTGGAAGGCCGCGGCGCGCTCGGCCCAGGCCCTCGCGAAGGCGCTGCGCACCCGGGCGCTGGCCGTGTCCACCAGCAGCCGTTCGCCCCGCTCCGCGTCCTCCATCTCCACCAACCCGGCCGGCGGCAGCGCTCCCTCCCGGGGGTCGGTGAGGGAGATGGCGATCAGGTCGTGGCGCCTTCCCACCACCTGCATCCGTTTCTCGAAGCCGCGGTCCAGAAAGTCCGAGACCAGGAAGACCACCGCCCTGCGGCGCAGCATGTTGGAGAGGGTGTCCAGGGCCAGGCCGATGTCCGTTCCCACCCCGGAGGGCCGGAAGCCCAGCACCTCGCGGATCAGCCGCAGCACGTGCGTGGAGCCTTTGCGGGGGGCGATGAACTTCTCCACCCGGTCGGTGAAGATCAGCAGCCCCACGCGGTCGTTGTTCTTGATGGCGGAGAAGGCCAGCAGGGCGCACACCTCGGCGGCCACCTCGTTCTTGCTGCGCTCGCCGCTTCCGAAGCGCCCAGAGCCCGAAAGGTCCACCAGGAACAGAAGGGTCAGCTCCCGCTCCTCCACGAAGCGCTTGGTGTGCAGCTCTCCGGTGCGGGCCGTGACGTTCCAGTCGATGGTGCGGATGTCGTCTCCCACCAGGTACTCGCGGACCTCGTCGAACTCCATACCCCGGCCTTTGAAGGCGCTGCGGTACTCCCCCGCGAAGGTGGCGGTGACGGCTTTGCGGGTGGTGATCTCGATGAGCCTGACCTTGGCGGCCAGCTCCGCGGCGGTCATGGCACCTCCAGGGTGTCGAGGATGCGCGCGATCAGGTCCTCGGAGCTCTTGCCTTCGGCTTCCGCCTCATAGCTGACGATGATGCGGTGGCGCAGCACATCCATGGCCATGGCCTTCACGTCCAGTGGAGTCACGTAGCCCCTGCCGTGCAAGAGGGCGTGCGCCTTGGCGGTGAGGGTCCAGTAGATGGTGGCGCGGGGGGAGGCGCCGTACTGCAGCAGCTCCGCGATGGGCAGGCCCCAGGCCTCGGGGTGCCTGCTGGCGTCCACAAGGTTGACGATGTACTCCTCGATCTTGGGATCCATGTAGATGGCGTCCACCAGATCCCTCAGCTCGCGGATGTCGGAGGGAGCCATCACGGGAGAAACCTCCAGCTCCACCCGGGTCCTGGCCATGCGGCGCAGGATCTGAAGCTCCTCCTCCCTGCCGGGATAGGTGACCTTGAGCTTGAGCATGAAGCGGTCGGTCTGCGCTTCGGGCAGGGGGTAGGTGCCCTCCTGCTCGATGGGGTTCTGGGTGGCCAGGACCATGAAGGGATCGTCCAGGGGATGGCTGGAATCGCCGATGGTCACCTGGCGCTCCTGCATGGCCTCCAGGAGGGCGCTCTGCACCTTGGCCGGGGCGCGGTTGATCTCGTCGGCCAGGATGATGTTGGCGAAGATCGGCCCCTTCTTGGGGACAAACTCTGCGCTCTTCTGGTTGAAGATCAGGGTGCCCGTGAGGTCCGCCGGCAGCAGGTCCGGGGTGAACTGGATGCGGCGGAACGCCGCGCGGATCGTCCGGGCCAGGGTGGTGACCGCCAGGGTCTTGGCCAGCCCCGGAACGCCCTCGATGAGGACGTGCCCGTTGCAGAGCAGCGCCACCAGCAGCCGTTCCACCAGCTCGGTCTGCCCCACCACCACCCGGCCGATCTCGTTGCGAATGGCCTGCAGCAGCTCGCTCTTCTGAATCACTGTCTCGGGAACCTGTCCGGTCACGTTCGCCCTCCTTCGAACTGTTGCAGCAGGTGCCGTGGCAGCGCGCACGCTCTCCGAGCGCGCTCTCGACCGATCGCGCCGGGGCGCGGGTGCGAATAAACCTTACTAAATTTAGGGTGTTAAACGAAGAACGGCAAGTCCCACCCTCGGGGCCGCCGCGCCTCCACGCCCGGCAAGGCCCGGGGGGCCGGCCTCCCGGCCTACCTGCCGCCGGGGGAATACGGCTCCACGTGGATCGTGGCCTCCACGCCAAGCTCCTCCCGCAGGCCCTCCTCGATGCGGTTGGCCACCGCGTGGGTCTCCTCCAGGCTGTGGCTGCCGCTGAGCTTCATGTGGAAGGTCAGCTCGGTGTGGTCCCCGTACCGGTGCATGTGGACGTGGTGGATCTTGACGTCCTCCGGGGTGAAGCGCGCGGCGATCGAGCCGATCCGCCCCACCAGCCGGCGGTCGGGGCTCTCCCCGATCAGGGGGTCGATCCCCCCGCGGAGGATGTCGTAGGCGGCGTAGACGATCAGCAGCGCCACGACGATGCCCAGCGCCCCGTCTATCCACCAGTACAGCCTGCCCAGGAAAATCCCCGCCAGGATGACCGCCGAGGCCAGCGCGTCGCTTCTGTGGTGCCAGCCGTCGGCCTTCAGCGCCCGCATGCCGCTGCTGCGCCATGCCCAGAAGGAGAAGCGGGCCAGGCCCTCCTTCACCAGCGCCGAGGCGGCGAAAACCGCCGTGGCCAGGGAGTTGAAGGCGGCCGGCTCGTGGGAACGAAGCGTGCGCACCGCTTCCACCAGGAAGTTGAAGCCCACCACCGCGAGGAGCACGCCGATGACGACGGAGGCCACCAGCTCGGCCCGGCCGTGGCCGAAGGGATGCTCCGGATCTGCGGGCTTGACGGAGGCCCTGGCGCCGAGGATCACCACCATGGAGGTGAGGCTGTCCGAGAGGGTGTGCCAGGCGTCGGCCAGGATCGCCACGGATCCGGTGCTCAGGCCGGCCCAGTACTTGAGGGCGAACAGCGCCACGTTCACGGCTATGGAGAGCCACCCCTCGATGTAGGGCAGCGACTGGCTTTTCTCCTTCATGGCTGACCCATCCGATCCAGGGCCTTCTCCAGGAGGCCCGCCAGCCGGGTGAGCTCCTCCCCGCTGAGCGCGCGCACCAGGAGGTCGGCGTAGCCGCGGTGGATCCGGTCGTGCAGGCTGGTGATCCTGCGTCCCCGCGGGGTGAGCTCCAGGATGAAGGAGCGGCGATCCAGGGCCGAACGGCGTTTGCCCACGTAGCCCCGGCTGGCCAGACGGTCCACCAGCACCGTCACCGAAGGCTTGCTCACCTGCAGCTTCCGGGACAGGTCGCTCACCGTGGGATTGGCCGTATGGCCGATCAGGTCCAGCACGTGGATCTGGGTGGGGGTGAGCGCGGAAAGCGGCCCGCCCTCGATGACCAGGCTCTCGTGGCGCTCCATGCTGAGGGAAAGCCTTTCCACCAGCCCCGCCATCCGATCGAGAAGCTCCTCCGGTGCCATGCCCGTCCTTCCCTGGGCAGAGACGCCCCGACTGCCGCGACCTCTGATTAGTTAAATCAAACTAACTATACTGCTGCCGGTGGTTCCTGTCAAGGCCCGCGGGGCCTGAGGGCCTGACGGGCCTGACGGGCCTCAGGGGCTCGGTGGGCGGGGTTCAAGGCAGACGCCGGGGGTGGCGCGGAGCGCGGCGCCCTTCAGGCCCTTAGCGCAGAAGGGAGGTCAGGTAGGGGATGCCGATGAAGGTCCCCAGAACGCTGCCCATGCTGGAGAGGAAGAACACGATCAGGACGTGGGTGATCCGATTGCGGAAGAACCCTTTGAGGGTGAGCAGGTCCTCCGAGAGGCTCTCGAAGTCCCTCACCCGCGGCCGCCTCAGCGTGGCCTCGATCAGCCCCGTGACTAGGCCCACACCTATCGTCGGGTTCATGGAGGTGATCGGCGCCCCGGCGAAGGCCGCCGCGATGGTCAGGGGGTGGGCCAGGGCGGCGAGCGCCCCGATCGCCGAGAGGGTGCCGTTCACCAGCACCCACTTCCACAGCATGGCCAGGCTCAGCTGCCAGCCGGAGTGGAAGAAGCCGGCCACCAGGAGCCCCACGATGGCCAGGGGCACCAGGTAGGGGAGGAAGCGGGTGATCCGCCGCCGCGGCGGGATCTTCTCCAGGGCGGAGAGGTCGGTGGACAGCTCTCCCCTGTGGAGAAGCTGGAGGTGGCGGAGGATGCCTTCGCTGTGGCCGGCCCCGATCACCGCCACGATCTTGCGGCCTTCGGAGGTGAAGATGCGTGTGGCCAGGTAGCGGTCGCGCTCGTCGATCAGCACCTCCTTCACCGAGGGCAGGAAGGAGGCCAGCTCGTCCATCATGCTCTGGAAGGTGCTCTTGTTCTTGAGCTTCTCGATCTCCTCGGCGGAGAGCTTCTCACTGGTGAACACCGAGCCCAGCAGCGCCGCCAGCATCTTGTTTTTCCCCCACAGGCTGCTGCGCGCCCAGGCGCGGCGCAGCGTCACCTGGATCTCGCGGTCGCAGAGGCTGAAGGGAATCTGCATCTCCTGCGCCGTCTGAATGGCGGCCAGCATCTCCTGTCCCGGCTTCACTCCCAGCTCCATGCCCAGCCGCCGCTGGAAGGAGGACAGCGCCAGGTTGGCCAGGAGGAGAAAGCCCTTGCCTTCCTTGAGGACCTGGGTGATGTTCAACTTCTGCCAGGCGGACTTGTCCACCAGCGAGTTGTAGCGGGACTGGTCGATCTCGACGCACACCCGGTCGGGGCTCTCGGCGCGGATGACCTCCCGCACCTCCTCGATGCTGCGGCCGGACACGTGCGCCGTCCCCACCAGGATGATCTCCCGGTCTCCCAGGCTGACGCGCCGAACTGTCTCGCTCACCAGCTGCGGTTCTTCCGCCATGGCCTCTCCCTCTGCGCCATCATGGCGCCCCTGCCGGGGGGGTGTCAACCGAGCCCCTCTCCCGGCTCTTCCCTCGCCCGCTCTCCCGCGTTTCCCCTCGCGCCCTCCCGGCCCCCTGCGGCCGGCCGTCCCGGTCCCGGGGCTCACTGGAGCCCGCGGCGCGCCAGGATCCCCGCGGCGATGCGCCGCTCCGGGAGGTCGCGCAGCTCCAGCTCGCGCACCTCCAGCAGGTACCGGATGGCGGTGTCCAGCCGGCCGGCCGCCAGCGCGCGGGCGGCCACGTAGAAGAGCATCCGCAGCCGCGTGGGGCGGCTGTGCTCGCGGGAGATGCGGTGCAGCAGAACGGTCTCGCGGCCGGGATCGACCAGGTAGCGGGCCACCCGGTAGCTCCAGGAGTCAGGGGGCATGGTCCGCATGGCTTCCCGGAGCATGTCGGAGGCTGGGCCGGGCCTTCCTTCCTGCTGGAGACACAGCGCCGCCAGCAGCGGATAGGAGGGCTCTTCCGGCTGGTGCTTCCTGGTCTCCAGGAAGAGGCGGCGCGCGTCGGACCAGCGCTCCTGAACGTAGTACAGAACCGCCAGCGGCTCGTAGGCGTAGGTGTAGTCGGGCCGGTCGCGGAGCACCGCTTCGTAGTCCCGTGTGGCCTCCTGGGGGCGGCCCATGGAGTCGGCAAGGCCCGCCCGGTAGACGTGGGCCAGGAAGTAGTCCGGCTCCAGCTCGATGGCCCTGGAGAAATCCCGGTAGGCCGGCTCCGACTTGCGCTGGCGCAGGTACAGCCTCCCCCGGTCGATGTAGTTCCAGTAGTAGTTCGGCTCGATGCGGATGGCCTGGCTCAGGTCGGCCACCGCACCGGGGAGGTCCTCCAGCGCCGCCCGGGCCCGTGCACGGTCGACGTAGGAGAAGGAGTAGCCAGGCTCGGCCGCGATGGCACGCCCCAGCACCTCCACCGCCTGCTGGTACTCCTTGTTCCTGAGATGGACGTTACCCAGCCCGTGAAGGGCCACGAAGTCGGTGGGCTCGGCGGCCAGGCAGCGCTGGAAGCTGGCGCGGGCCTCCTCGTAGTCGCCCTCCTCCAGGTACAGCTCTCCCAGGGCGGCCCGGGCCTGGAGGTGGTCGGGGTCCGCAGCCAGGGTCTTCCGCAGAAGCTCCCGCTGCCTGTCCCGGTTTCCCGCCGCCTGTTCCACCATGGCCAGCACGTAGAGCGCTTCTGCGTACGCCGGCCGGGCGGCCAGCACGGACTGAAGCTCCTCCCGGGCCTCCTGCCCCCGGCCGGCCAGCAGCAGCAGCCGCGCGTGCAGCACCCGGGTGCCCGGCTCCCCGGGGCGATCCCGCAGCGCCCGCTCGTACTCCTGCAGGGCCGCCTCCACGTTTCCGGCGGCCACGTACAGGCCGATGCTCTCGTAGGGAAGCTGCGGGGCTTGCTCCTCCGCGGCTTTGGCCGGGGCGGGGGTGCCTGCACAGCCTGCCAGGAGGGCGGCCGCCAGGACGGCCAGCAGCGCCGCCGGGGCCACTCCCGGCACAGCCCGCGCCGCCTGCACCGCCGGAGCCGCCCGCACCGCCGAGG
>CAZBDU010000085.1:0-24337 GCA_964490725.1 uncultured Spirochaetaceae bacterium
ACCCCGCGGGGGGCGCGGGCGCAGGGCTCCACCCCGCGGGGGGCGCGGGCGCAGGGCAAGCGTGGCGACACGGAGGAGGCCGCGTGGCAGCCCCCACGCGCACGGCTGCGGCTTTTTGCGGCGCGCCGTTGGCAGCTGCCGGCGCATCCGCTACAATCGCGCCATGGGAACAACACGGCTCCTCTCTCGCCGCGCGATCCCGGGCCGCCCCTGGAGAAGGGCCTGATGAGGCCTTCCGGCCCCTGCGTGGGCGTCATCTTCACCATGGCGGACCTCTACCGCCAAAGGGCCCCGGAGACTGGAGAGCGCCTCGGCCGGCACTGGCGCGACACGCTGGAGCGGCTGCTGGGCGGGGAGGCGCGGCTGCACATTGCGGAGACCGCGCACACTCCCCGCGAGACGGCCGCCGCGGTGGCCTCCTGCGAGAAAGCGGACTGCGACCTGCTGCTGGTGCTCCCCCTGGCCTATGCGCCCAGCGGTGCGGCCCGCGATGCCCTGTGCGCCACCGCCCTGCCCCTCCTGGTGGTCAGCTCCGCCCGCGACGCCACCCTTCCCTTCGACATGGGGGCCGAGCACCTGCGCGCCAACCAGGCCATGCACGGGGTCCAGGACCTGGCCAACGTTTTGCGCCGCGCCGGCCGCCGCTTCCACCTGCTGGCGGGCCATCCCGACCACGAACGGTTCCGCGAACGGCTGCGGCTGGCCGCACGGGCGGGAGCCGCCGCCACGGTGCTCCGCCGCGGCCGGGTGGGCCGGATCGGCGAGCCGTTCCGGGGCATGCTGGACTTCACCTTCGATCCGGCGGGGCTCGCCGAGCGGCTCGGCTTCGAAGTCGTGGAGATCCACCCCCAGGAGCTGGCCGCAGCGGCGCAGTCGGTGGACGCCGCCCAGATCGCGGCTTTCACCGACTGGGTGCACGAGAGCTTTCGGGTCGATCCGGCCCTGAGCGCCGAGGAGCTGCGGGCGGCTGCCCTCTGGTCCACGGCACTGGAGAGCCTGACCGCCCAGCGCGGCCTGGACGCGGTGGCCATGAGCTTCCAGGCGCTGCTGGAGGCCGGCGCCGCCACGCTCCCCTTCCTGGGCGCCGACCGGCTGATGAGCCGCGGCGTGGGCTACGCGGGCGAGGGGGACGTGCTCACCGCCGCCCTCACCGCGGCCCTGGCCCGCATGGCCGGGATGGCCAGCTTCACGGAGACCTTCTGCCCCGACTACCGCCGCGGCCAGCTGCTGCTCAGCCACATGGGGGAGTGCAACCTGGCCATGGCGGACCCGAAGCGCCCGCTGTCCCTCAAGCCCAAGCCCTTCGACATCGGCGACTGCATCCGCCCGGCAGTGGCCGTGTTCCAGCTCGCCCCGGGCCCGGTGACGCTGGCCAGCATCAGCGAGGCGCCCGGAAACGGACGGGTGGCCTCCTTCGGCTTCCAGCTGGCGGCCTTCGAAGGCAGCATAGACGCCTCGCCGGAGCACCCCAATCTGACCAGTCCCTACTCCAGGCTGGGGGTGGGTCCGGATCTCACCGGCTTCCTGGAGCGCTACTCCCGGGCCGGCGGCACTCATCACCTGGCGCTGGCGCCGGGGAGGCTGCTTCCCGGGCTGGCGATGCTGGCGGACTACTGCGGCTTGTCCCTGGCGGCGGTGGACACCGGGGGCCCGAGGCGCTGAGGCGCCTCATGCACCTCTGCACAGCCTGGCGGGCCCCCGGAGCCGGTGAGGGCGCCGCAAGAAAAGTCGCAAGAACTGCTGCCGGGGTCTTGACCAGGTGGTCAATCGGGTGTATCCTGTAAATATGATTGACCACCCGGTCAACGACATGAGGGAGCCGCGAGACCAGATGCGGGCCAGACCGGCCTTCCACAGGCTCGACCCGGGCAAGCAGCGGCAGATCATAGAGGTCTGCGTGGACGAGTTCGTCGAGCAGGGCTACCGCAACGCGTCCACTAATCGCATCGTCCGGCGGCTGGGGATCGCCAAGGGAAGCCTCTTTCACTACTTCGGCACCAAGGAGCAGCTGTACCTGTACCTCCTCTACCGCGCCGGGACCGGCCTGCTGCGGCTCCTTGAAAGGCGCTACCGCGGCATGCCCGACGATCTGTGCGAGCGGCTGCGCCGGGTCACCGAAGCCAGCCTGGAGTTCTGGGAAGAGGACCCCAGGATGTACCGGTTCTTCAGCGGGTTTGCCGACAGCGGCCTGGCGGAGCTGCAGCAGAAATACGCCCTGATGTTCTCCCCCCGGGAGCGGGAGAGGATCTTCTACGACGTCTTCCAGGGCGTGGACACCTCGCGCCTGCGCTTCGGCCGGGAGCAGACCTTCCTCCTGGTGCGCTGGCTGCTGGCCGGGCTGAAGCAGGACCTGGTAGCGGAAATCAACGCCGGCGGGAGCTCCGCCGAGATCAGACGGCGCCTCATGGACAGGCTGGAGGTGGCGCTGGAGGCGCTGCAGCGCGGCATCTATCGCGATGAGGCCGGCGAGCAGGCTGCCGCAGAAAGGGAGCAGGATCATGGTGGAGGTTGAGCACCTGTACCACGACTACGAAGGCAAGGGCCGCTTCGCCGTGGCGGACGTGGGCTTTCGCATCGACCGGGGGCGGATCTTCGGCTTTCTGGGCCCCAGCGGGGCCGGCAAGAGCACGGTGCAGAACCTGATGACTGGCCTCCTGCGGCTCCAGCGCGGGCAGATCCGCTACGACGGGACCCCGGTGGGCAGCCTGGGCGCCCGCTTCTTCAACCGGGTGGGCTACTCCTTCGAGCACCCCAACATCTACACCAGGCTCACGGGGTACGAGAACCTGAAGTTCTACGCCGGGCTGTTCGCGGTGCCCACCGAGGACCCGGAAAAGCTCCTGGAGCGGGTGGGGCTCAAGGCCGCCGCCCACCGGCGCGCCGGGCGCTACTCCAAGGGCATGAAGCAGCGGCTGGTGTTCTGCCGCGCCATCATCAACCGCCCGGCGCTGCTGTTCCTGGATGAGCCTACAGGGGGGCTGGACCCGGCCACCGCCGCGCTGGTGAAGGAGATGATTTGCGAGAAGCGCCGGGAGGGAGCCACCATCCTGCTCACCACCCACGACATGACGCTGGCCGAGGAGCTCTGCGACACGGTGGCGTTCATCAACGAGGGGCGGATCGTGGCCCTGGACGAGCCTCGCAATCTGAAGCTGCGCCACGGCCAGCGCTCGGTGCGGGTGGAGGTGCGGCAGGGAGGGGAGGTGCGCTCCGAGCTGCTCTTTACCGAGCGGGAGGCGGACCGGCGGCGGCTCCACGAGCTCATCGACGAAGCACGGCTGGAGACCCTGCACTCCCAGGAGGCCACGCTGGAGCAGATCTTCATCAAGCTGACCGGGAGGGGGCTCCAGTGATGCGCCGCCTGCTGGCTCAGGCTCGGACCGACCTGACGGTGATCCTCAGAAACAACTTCCCCTGGATCATGCTGATCGCCCTGGCGGCCACCTCCGCGGCGGTGTACCTGCTGCCCCGGGAGCCGCAGCCCGGCGCCCCGGTGTACGTCTACGCCGCCGGCAGCGGCGGGAAGCTCGGCGAGGCCCTGGGCAGGGAGGTTCCGGCGGACCGCTTCCTGGACAGTTCGCAGGCCCTGGAGGAGGCGGTGCGCTCGCGGCGTGGCGCTGTGGGGCTGCTCCTGCAGCCTGCGCAGGAGGGAACGGCCGTCGTCCTGCTGCACACGGGCGACATGCCGCCCCGGCAGGCCAGGCTGATCGAGGCCGGGCTGCTCCAGCTCCGGCGGGAGGCGGAAGGAGACAGCGCCCCGCCCTTCCGCACCGAGCTGCTGGCAGCGGAGGAGGAGCCCATCCCCCTCAACCTGTCGCTGCTGCCGGTGCTGATGGTGTTCGAGGTGATCGTCCTGGGCTTCCTCTTCGTGGCGGTCACGGTCTTCCAGGAGAAACAGGACGGAAGCATCCAGGCCTTCCGGGTAAGCCCGGGAAGCGTCTGGACCTACCTGCTCTCCAAGACTGCCCTCTGGATGGCGCTCACCATGGTCTACGGGGCGCTGCTGCTGCTGATCACTCGCGGACCGCGAGTGCGCTGGGGGCCCCTCCTGGCCCTGCTGGCGGTGAGCGGCCTGTTCATGACGCTCCTGGGCCTTCTGGTGAGCGTGTTCTTTCGCAGCATCTCCGAGTGGTTCTTCGCCGGGGTGGGCATTCTGCTGCTCAACATGCTGCCGCAGATCTCCTACCTGCATCCCTCCTTCTCGCCGCCCTGGATCACCTGGATTCCCTCCTATCCGGTGCTGTTCGCCGTGCGGGACCTGCTTTTCCGCCCGCAGGCCTCCGCCCGCTTCGCGGCCGCCCTGGCGCGCAGCGCCGCGGCGGCGGCGATCCTTCTTCCGGCGGCCCTCCTGGCGGTTCACCGCAGGCTCATGAAGGAGGCACGGCCGTGATCCGGCGCCTGCTCACCCTGCTGCACCAGGACCTGACCGGCTCCCTGCGCGACAACGTGCTGCTGTACGTGATTGCGGCCCCCCTGATCCTGGCCGTCCTGGCCCGGGTGTTCCTCCCCTCTCTGGAGCGCTCGGTTCCCGCCTGTGTGGTGAGCCGGGATGTGGACCCAAATCTGGCCGGCCGCCTCCAGGCCTACCTGCGGGTGGAGCCCGCTGCAGACCGCCGCAGCCTGGAGCGGCGGGTCCTTCAACCGGACGACGTGGCGGGGGTCGTTCAGGACAAGCGCGGCCCGGTCCTGATCCTGGAGGGAAACGAGCAGCCGGAGACCCGCAGGCTCTTCACCGCCGCCCTCGCGACGGTCGTGGACGAACAGGCCGACCTCACCTTCGCGGCGCGCAGCCTGGGCGGAGGGCGGAGCTACCTGCGGGAGTACGTGGCCATCTTTCTGATCATGATGGCCACCCTGCTGGGAGGGATGGTGGTGGGCTTCAACATGGTGGACGACCGCCACACCAGGGCCTTCCAGGCGCTGGCCGTCTCGCCGCTTCCGTTGCCGGACTACCTGGCGAGCCGCTCGCTGTTCGCCCTCCTCCAGGGGGCGCTCGTGGGGCTGGCCACCACCGCGATCATGCTGGGGCCTGCCTTGCCCTACGGGCGGCTGATCCTGGCCTTCGCGGCCTCCGCCCCGCTGGCGGCGACGCTGGGATTCCTGATGGCGGTGACGGCGGACAACCAGATTTCCGCTCTCGGCTCAACGAAGCTGATCATGCCGGCCTACCTGCTGGTGCCGGTGGCGGCGCTATTCCTGCCGGAGCGCTGGCAGCCGGTGCTCTACCCTTTTCCCAACTACTGGGTGTTTCTCACGTTCAAGAGCCTCTTCGTGGACGGACCGCAGACGCCAGGCTTCGCCATGGCGGGGACGCCAGGCTTCGCCATGACGGCGCTCCTCGCGGCGCTCTCGGGGCTGCTGCTCGTCCTGCTGCTGGTTCTACCCTTGCGCAGAGTCTTCCGCTTCCGCCAGGCCGCCGCAGGCCGGCGCGGAGGCGCCGCCGGCGTAGCCGGCGCTCATGATCGCTGAACCCGAAGGAGGTCCGTTATGCCTTGGTGGGGTTGGGTCTTGATCGCGGCCGCTGTGGTGGCCTTCATCCCGATCAAGACCGCGGTCACCCGGCGCTTCTTGCGCCGGATGAAGGAGAGGCGGGAGTCTGCGGATCTGGACGAGTAGCACCGCGCCGCCCGGGCTGGCTCGCCTGGACTATGCTATACTGTATGCAGTCGCGAGTGGGGCGGACGGCCCGTGCACCGCGTGTGTGTTCCCTGGCTTCCAGCTTTGACCCCCGTGCGCAGCTCCTGAATCCGCCCTGCGGGGAGATGAGCCTCCTGAAAGACCGCAAAAGCCGGGAAGAGCTGTCGGCCGAGATCGAGCGCCTGCAGGCAGAGTTGGAGGGCCTGCGGGGCGTCCGCGATCGGGAGGCCTCTGGAGAAAAGCGGCGGGCTGCCGAGCACCTCTTCCTGGAGGAGCTCTCCGAGCACTTGCCCGGACTGGTGTTCCGCTGCGTCATCCACCCGGACAGCGCCGTCTCCCTGCCCTTCATCTGCCGCAAGGTCCAGGAGCTGTTGGGGGTGTCCGCCGAGGAGGCGCGTCGTGAGCCCCTGCGCCTGCTGGAGCTGCTGATCGAGGAGGACCGCCCCGGCCTGGACCGGGCGCTGAAGGAGGCCCACCGAAGCGGCGCCAGGCTGGCCCAGGAGCTGCGCATCCGGCGGCCCGACGGCGGCGTGCGCTGGCTGCGCGTGGAGGCGGCCCCGCATGTCTCCCGGGCGGACGGCACCGCGGGCTGGTTCGGCGTGGCCGTGGACGTGACCGGGGCCAGGGAGCACCAGGAAGACCTGCAGAGCGCCCGGGAGATGCTGGAGGGGGTGTTCAGCAGCCTGGAGGAGGCGGTGTTCATCATCGGCCCGCCCAACCGTTTCGTCACCCGGGCCTGCAACGCCGCGGTGGAGCGCATCTTCGGCTACCGTCCGGAAGAGCTGGAGGGAAAGACCACGGAGGTGCTGCACGTGGACCGCGAGTCCTTCGAGCGCTTCGGCAGGGTCAGCGAGAAGGTGCTGGAAGCGGGGACTGCCTACCGCAGCGAGTACCGCATGCGCCGCAGGGACGGCGAGGTGTTCCCCACCGAGCACGTCATCACCCCCCTCCGGCCGGGCCACGGCTGGCGCGAGCAGGGGGTGGTCAGCGTGGTGCGGGACATCACGGCCCGCAAGCAGCGAGAGGAGGATCTGCGCCGCTCGGAGGAGCGCTACCGCCTGCTCATCGAGCACGCCAGCCAGGGGGTGGTGGTGATGCAGGAGGGCCGCATCGCCTTCTCCAACCCGGCGGCCGTCGAGACGTTGGGCTACAGCGCGGAGGAGCTGCAGAGGATCCCGGTGAGCGAGCTCCTGCATCCGGAGGAGCGGGAGCTGGTACTCCAGCGCTACCGCCGGCGCATCGAGGGGGAAAAGGCGCCCCGGCAGTACAAATTCCGGGTGCGGCACCGGAGCGGAGAGTACCGCTGGGCGCAGCTGAACGTGGTGCGCATTGACTGGGAGGGGCGCCCTGCCACCCTGAACTTCATCACCGACGTCACCGAGCAGGTGCAGGCGGCCAGCGCCCGGGACCTGCTGGTGGCGGCGATCGATCAGGCCGAGGAGGGGGTCCTGATCTTCGACCGAGATTTCCTGGTGCGCTACCTGAATCCCGCCTTCGAGCGTATGAGCGGCTACGCGCGGGAAGAGACGGTGGGCCGGGACATCCGCGAGATCTACGCGACCAACCGGAAGCACATCGAGTACGCGCCGGCCTGGGAGACGGTGAGCCGTGGTGAGGTCTGGCGCGGCGACCTCGCCGTAAGGAGCCCAGAGGGCGACGACCTTCAGGTGGAAGTATCCCTCTCACCGCTGGCCCGGTCCGACGGCCAGATCGCCGACTATGTGCTGATCGCCCGCGACGCCACGCAGCAGCTGCGCCTGGAAGAGCGGCTGCGCCAGGTTCAGAAGATGGAAGCTATCGGAACGCTGGCCGGAGGGATAGCTCACGACTTCAACAACATCCTGTCCGTGATCGGCGGGTACTGCGAGCTGGCCCTGTTCGAGGTGCCCTTCGACTCCGAGGCCCACCAGAACCTGCGGGAGATCCAGAAGGCCGCGGATCGGGCCAGGGACCTGGTGAACCAGATCCTCACCTTCAGCCGCCAGCGGGAAATCAGCCGCCTGCCGGTCAACCTGGTTCCCCTGGTCAAGGAGGGGATCAAGTTTCTGCGGGCCACGCTGCCCAGCACCATCGAGATCCATCAGGAGATCCGGGCCGCCCACGCCCAGGTCCGCGCCGATCCCACACAGATCCACCAGATCCTGATGAACCTCAGCACCAACGCGGCCCGTGCCATGCCGCTGGGGGGAAGGCTGGAGATCCGGCTGGAGGAGGCGGATCTCCAGCCCGCCGCAGCCGGCCTGGAGCTGCCGGCAGGCCCCTATCTGTGCCTGACCGTGGCCGACACCGGAGAGGGCATCCTTCCCCAGCACCGCAGCCAGATCTTCAACCCCTACTTCAGCACCATGCCCAAGGGCCAGGGAACGGGCCTGGGCCTGTCCGTGGTGCACGGGATCGTGAGCGAGCAGGGCGGCGGCATCACCTTCGACAGCGCCGTTGGGGAAGGCTCCACCTTCCGCGTCTACCTGCCGCGGCTGCCGGCGGAGGCCGAAGTGGAGGAAGGACCGGCGGAGCTCCTCCCCATGGGCAGTGAGCGGATCCTGTTCGTGGACGACGAGCCTGCCCTGGTGGAGATGGCCAGGGAGATGCTCACCCGACTGGGCTACAGAGCGGAGACCAGCACGTCCAGCCGGGAGGCCCTGGAGCGCCTCCGAGCGAAACCCGACCGCTACGACCTGGTGATCACGGACCTCACTATGCCCGGCCTGACCGGCGACCAGCTGGCCCGGGAGCTCCTGCACCTGCGGCCCGGGCTTCCCATCATTCTCTGCACCGGCTTCAGCGAGCGCATGACTGTACAGGAGGCCGCCTCCATCGGCATCGCGGCCTTCCTCATGAAGCCGCTGGCCGTCCAGCAGCTGGCACAGACCATCCGCAGCGTCCTGGCACGCTGAGGCGCGCCTGGCGCGCTCAGGTGGACTGTCGGATGATGAAATCGTCCTCCAGGACGATCGTCTTGGCCGGCCCAGTCTCCCGGTCTTCCAGTCTGTCCAGCAGGAGCCGCACCGCCGTCTCGCCCATCTGGTAGGTGGACTCCGAGACCACCGTCAGCGGACGCCACAGCAGCGACGCCCAGGGAGTGTCGTCGAACCCCACCACCGCCACGTCTTCCGGGATGCGCACATTCCGCTCCTTCAACAGCTGGAGAGCGATGGAGGTCTTGGCCTGCGAGGTGCAGATCAGCGCGTCGTAGGCGCGTCCGCTGGCCAGGAACTCCAGAAAAGCCCGGTGCATGCTCGCACTGTCGTCCTGCCGGATGGTGATGGCGATGTTGCCCTGGATTCCATGGTCCTTCAGAGCTCGATCGTAGCCGTCCTTCTTCTCGCGCAGGGCAAGACTGTCGGGATCGTGGCCGAACAGTGCGATCCGGGTCCGGCCCCTGGTGAGAAGATGCTCCGTGGCCAGGTAGGCCGCCTTGTAGTTGTTGGATATCACCACGTCGGTATCGAGGCCCTCGATCCTCCGGTTGACCTGCACCACGGGAGTGCCACCGTGCTGAATGGATCGGATGAGCTCCTGATTCTCCAGGGAGCAAGGCACCAGCAGAATCCCGCTGAGCCGCTTGGCGACCATCATCTCCAGAACCTCCCGCTCCCTGTCCGCCTGCTCTTCGCTGGAGGCGAGCAGAAACCCGTACTGGTTCTGGTGCGCCACCTCGTTGATTGCCCTCATCATCGGCGTGAAGAAGCGGCTCAACACCGGAATGATGAGGCCGATGGTCTTTGCGTCCCTCACCTTCAACGCCCGGGCGTAGGGATCAGGCACGTAGTTGAGGCGCCGGATCGCCTGCTCGATCCGGACCCCCAGCTCCTCGGACACGAAGCGGCTTTTGTTGATGTAGGCTGAGACGGTGGCCCTCGATACACCCGCCGCCTCGGCGACATCCTGGCTGGAAGGCCGCCTGGGTTTCCGGTCATCGTTCATCATGCGCAACTATATTGCCAGATCGGCCTTCTGGCAAAGACAAGGGCGACACACCATCAGACTCTCCCTCCGAAACAACCACGTATCCTTTATCCCTTGATCTATCCCTTGATCGCGCCCATGGTCAACCCACGCACGATGTACTTCTGGGTCAGAGAGATGAAGAGGATGGCCGGAATCACGGCGATGACCGCAGAGGTGGACAGCTTGTTCCAGTCCAGCTGGTAGTAGCTCAGGGAAGTGTAGATCTCGACGGGGAGTGTGCGCGTGTTTCTCCCCGTGTTGAACATCGCCAGGATGAAGTCGTTCCACAAGGCGATGAACCCCAGGGTGGCGGCGGCCAGGATGCCGGGACGCAGCGCAGGAACCAGGATGAGACGCAGGGTCTGCCAGCGGGAGCAGCCGTCCACCATGGCCGCCTCCTCCAGCTCCACGGGCACATCCACGCAGAAGCTGCGCATCATCAGGACCACCAGGGGCAGGCATAGCGTCAGGTACATCAGGATCATCGAGATATGGGTGTCGTTCAGCCGCACGATCCTCCAGATCAGGAAGTAGGGGATCACGAACACGATGGGCGGCACCATGCGCAGCGAGAGGATCATGTAGGTGAAGACCCCGCTGCCCTTGAACTTGAAGCGGCTGAACCCATAGCCTGCCAGGACCCCCACGATCGTGGCAATCAAGGTGGAACCGGCAGCGATGATCAGGCTGTTGAGGATGGAACGCAGAAAGACGGGGTCTGTGAGCAGCTCCCTGTAATTGCGCAGGGTCGGCGTGAAGAACCAGACCGGCGGCATGGACAGAGCGATGACCCGCTCTTTGATGGAAGTGAAGAAGATCAGGATGAAGGGGATCAGGCTGATAAATGCGATCACTCCCAGCAGGAGGTTCTTCCAAAGCTTGCTGATTCGTCTGGCCAGTCTCACTGCGCCCTCCCTAGAACTCGATCCTGCGAATGAGGAAGGAAATCAGGACGATGACCAGTACCAGGAACAGAAAAGCCGCCGCAGCCGCGTATCCCATGTGAAAGAACGTGAATCCCTGGTCCACGATGAAGACGGTGGCATTCTCGGTGATGTAGCCGGGGCCGCCGCTGGTCAACACGAAGATCTCGTCGAACATCTTGAGGGCGTCCATGAAGCGCAGCACGAACCCCACCACGATGATTGCTTTGATGGAAGGGATCACGATCCTGGTGATTCTCTGCCAGGCGTTGATGCCGTCGATCTCGGCGGCGTCGTAGACGGAAACGTCGATCGAAGAAATCCCGGCGTACATCACGATCACCAGAAACGGCGTCCGCAGCATCACCTCCATGGCCAGCAGACCCAGAGGAGCGTTGAGCTGGCCTTTGAACAGGTCGAAGCCTCCCAGGTTCAGCAGCCCGAGGAAGTAGTTCAAGTAGCCGAAGGTCCTGTCGTAGATCAGCGTTTTGAAGGTGTAGGACATGACCACCGGCGCGCACACAAACGGAATCATCAGAATGGTGCGGATTGCGGCCGAATACGGGCGCGGTACGTCGCCATCTGCAAGCAGGTAGGCCACCAGAAACCCGATGGCCAGCTCCAGGGAGGTGGCCACCAGCCCGAATATCACCGCAAAGGCCAGTGCGTGGAGATACCGCGGATCGTGGGCAATCAGGGTGAGGTAGTTCTTCAGGCCGATGAAGCTCCTGTCGGGGGATATGAAATCGTAGTTCTGGAGGGAGATGACGAACGTGTAGACAGTGGGGATCAGCCCGACCAGGATGATGATCAGGATCGCGGGCAGTGTCGAATAATATGGGAACAACCGGTCGCTGCGCGAAATCCGAACGCTCCTCATCGCAACCCCATTACCGCCTATCCACCGGTGCAGCGTTCCCTCCGGGCGCCGGCGCTGAGCGGCAAATCCGGGGGGGGGGAATCCCCCCCCTTGTTGCCGGCTCTACTTCCTGGTCCATTCGCCCGGGGTGTACCCGAGTGCTGCAAGCTGCTTGTCCGCATCGGCGGCCGCCTGATCGACGGTCTTGATGCCCGCCAGGATGTTGCTCATCTCCTTGGAGACGATTTCCGCCCCCTCGGCGTAGCGATGGTGGATCAGCTGCGGGTAAGGATTGATCCCCTTGGTCATCATGAACAGCTGGGCGTCGATGAACTCCTGGCTGGGCATGGCCTTCACGTACTCCGGTGTCGAGTACACCGACTCACGCGCCGGACAGCCGTACTTGGGGGCCATCCGGTTCATGAGCGGCTTGGAGGTAGCCCACTGCAGAAACAACCAGGCCGCTTCCTTGTGCTTGGAGTCCTTGTTGATGCCCCAGCCCCACACCCAGAGCGGGTCCTTGCCGCCCGGCGCGAACGGCGTTGGGGCGTAGCCTACTCGTCCCGCCACCTTCGATTCCGTCGGGTCCTCCAGGTACGTGTAGGAAGCGTTGCCGCCGGTGATCATGGCCACCTTCTCCTGCTTGAACGACTCGGCCATCATCGGCCAGCCCCAGTTGGCGGATCCGGGAGGCCCGTAGTCCAATATCATCGAGGTGTAGTAGTCCAGCACCTCTCGTCCCTTGGGCGTATTCACGTAGCTGATCTTCTTGTCGAAATCGATGAAGTCGAAGTTGAAACGGTTTGCCGTGCAGAACAGGCTCCAGCCCGCTTCACCGGGACCCGGAAGCTGCCGCTCGGTCCAGGCGTACTCCTTGATGGTGCCGGCCTCTCTGGCCGCCGTCAGCTTCCTGGCGGTCTCCCTCAGCTCGACAAAGGTCTTGGGGATCGAGAGGTTCAGCTGCTTGAAGATGTCCTTCCGGTACCAGAGCAGGAAATACTCCGCCGTGTAGGGAAGGAACACCAGCTCGCCGCTTTTCGCGTACCCCGAGGCGATCACGTCCTTCGGGTAGTCCTCGAAGTCGTACCAGGCGGCATCCGTCAGGCTGGAATTCTTCAGGTACGGTTCCAGGTCCTCCAAATACCCCGGGACCGCCCACTCCTCCCGGTTGGAGAAGCCCACCGATTGCACGTCGTACTCCCCCATGTGGGAGGAGAAATCGATGAGCGCCTTCTTTCTGCGGTCGTTCTCGTTCAGAAGCTCGATGTTCACCTTCATTCCGGTGAGCGCCTCGAACTCACCGGCAAACTCGTTGTACACGTCCGCCACGGGCATGTCCAGGTTGAGGACGTTGATCGTGGTGCCGGCGAACTGTCTCCAGTCGACGCTACCCCAGTCACCCGGGACGGCCACCGCGCTCTTCTTCTCCTGCGTTCCGGCTCCGAAAACGAAAGCCGACGCGAACAGCATGAGAACCAGAGCAGCCGCGACGCATCGTCTGCGAATCTTCATACCCTTGCCTCCTTGGTTGGTTCGGTCAACGCCACCCTTCCGACGACCAGTGTCGTGGCCACCTCCTTTCCGGTCAAGAGTTCGGAAGAAGTGTTCGATCACGTGCAGCTACTCCTGTAGCTGCACGTGTAGCTCGCTTCGTGGGCCGCACGTACCGGCGGCAGGCGGGCCCGGTCTGGCCTCCGGGACCGCCCGCCGCCGCCCTAACCGGTGCTGATCCGGCTGGCGATCAGCTCACAGATGTCGATGACTTTCGGCCGTTCATCGCCCTCGGAGGCTCGCGTGAGAACGGTCTTGCAGTTCTGGCAGCCCGTCACCAGCAGGTCCACCCCACTGTCCCGCGCGGACTTGAGCCTGTTTGCGGCCACCCGGTAGGAGACCGAGGGGTCGGTCAGCGACATGACGGACCCCGCCCCGCAGCATTCCGCCATTTCCCGGCCGTGAAACAGCTCGAGAGGCTCCCCGCCGGAGGCGGCCGCGATGAGACGGCGCGGTGCGTCGAATATCCCCATCCTGCGGCCCAGCTGGCAGGGATCGTGGTAGGCCACGACCCCATTCCCGGATTGCGCCGCAAGCCTCAGCGTTCCCTCCTGAACCAGCGGCTCCAGGTACTGCGTCACGTGCAGGATCTGGATCTCCGGCGGAAGGCCAACGCCCCAGGCCGGATAGAGCTCCGCAAGAGTCCTGTAGCAGTGCGGGCAGCTCAGCAGGAGTCTCCTAGGCTTGAGAGCCCGGATCTTCTCCGCGGTCCCCTCAGCCACCTTCCGGGCATCGGCGGTGTACCCCAGCTCGTACAGGGGGGTGCCGCAGCAGCCTTCCTCCTCCAGCATGGTCCAGCCGATCCCCAGCACACCCAGCACCTTGTCCAGGGCGCCCAGGATCTGCGGATGAGCCTGCCGTACCGAGCAGCCGGCAAAGTAGAGCACCTCGGCCCCGGCGGCCCCGGGAGTCGCACTCTCCGCCTTCGGCGTGGGGGCCGGCTCGTCGTAGGGGGACCCCGTGGTGCTTACCCTCTTCGCAATAGAGGCCACCCGGGGCGGAGCCGCTCCCTGGGCCACGATTTCCTCCCGGGCGTTTCGCACCACCTCGTCCTCCGCCCAGTGGTAGGCGCAGTCCTGCCGGCACAGCCCGCACTGGCTGCACTGGTAGAAGCGATCTACGATCACCTCCGACCAGCTCCGCAGCCCGTGATCGATCTGCGACAGCAGAAGCGCGTACCCACGGGGCGTGTGAGAATCCAGCTTCGTGGCCAGAAAGGTGGGGCAGGCATGACGGCACATGAAGCAGTGTTTGCAGCTCTCGGTGGTCTCACGTATCTCGCTGATGCCCATGTTATGCTCCCAGCCCCAGCTTCCCCGGATTGAGGATGCTGTTCGGGTCCAGCGCTCTCTTGATCGTACGGGCCAGCTCGTAGGACTCGCCGTACGCCTCCGCCATCAGGCGCCCGTTCTTGATTCCTATGCCATGGTGCTCGTTGACAACGCCGCCGCCCTGAATCGATGCCCCCACCGCCGCATCCATGATCTCGTTGAACAGCCTCAAAGCCTGGCGCTTGTCCTGCGGATACTGCTTCAGCAGGAAGGTCGGGTAGAAGCTCGCCCCCCACTCGTACCAGTGGGAAAAGTGGGCATGAAAAACGGCTCCCCGGTCCCGGAACCCCTCCTCGATGGCCGCCTTCATGCTCCAGTAGATGTTTTCTATGTCCTCGTAGGCAGCGACGGTGTCCACCACGGCGGTCATCCAGGGATAGGCAATGTAGTCATTCGGCGGGTAGTACGACTTGTAGCGACCGTTCCACCAGTTGAGGCCCGGCTCCTCACCAAGGTCGCGTGCTCCGGCGGCCATGAGGAGCTCGTGCGCCACTTCCCGCTGGGCGTCCACGACCCGCCCCACCCCGTCGAAGCCGGTCAGCATCACGCACCCCTCCGCCTCAACGTTGAACTGCCCCTTCATGATGTGCGCGGAGTCCGTCTGGTCATACAGTCGCAGCAGGCACGGGTCGAGCTGTCCGATCATGATCCGACGGCCGATCTCGATTCCCGTGGACAGATCGGAAAGCAGATATCCCCGGAACACCCGTTTCTCGGGCAGGTGATGGATCTTGCAGAGCGCCTCGGTCACCACGCCCAAGGTGCCCTCCGCTCCGATGAACAGGCGCGAATAGTCCGGACCGGTGGAGTGCAGCCGCACCGGAAGGCTGCGGAAGACACGGCCGGTGGGCAGCACCACCTCGAGCTGGTGCACCATGTCCACCAGTTTTCCGTACTTCGAGGAAAGGACCCCGGTCCCGTTGGTGGCAATGAACCCTCCCAGGCATGACGTGTTGAAGGAGGCGGGAAAGTGGTTCATGGTGTAGCCGCGCCTGTTCAGATACTCCTCGAGGTGCTTCTGGATGATTCCGGGCTGCACTCGAACGGTGAGTGACTTTTCGTTCAGCTCCAGCACCCTGTCCATGCGCTTCATGTCCACGACGATCCCTCCCGTGAGGGGAAGCGCGCCGCCGGCATCGCCGGCTCCGCCGCCGCGCGGGATGAGGGGCATCCGGTACTGGTTGCAGAACTGAACGATCGTGACCACTTCCTCCGTACAGGAGGGAAACAGAATGGCGAAGGGACGCGGGAAGCCCAGGTTGCTGAATTTCCAGAAGCGCGTGACCCACCAGACGTCCAGCGACTGCGCTTCGATTTCCGCCTCGTCGGTGACCACGTGCTCCTTGCCTACGATTCGCTCCAGCTCGTAGCGCAGCAGCTCGGCCGTCAGATCGCTGTGCCCTGCCTCCATGTTGCACTTCTCACACTATTGGTCTGGTTTACACGAGTAGCTACTCGTGTAAAGGCATTCTATCCGGCCGGCGCTGCGCTGTCAATAGCCGCAGACGAAAAAAGGAGCGCTTTTCTGCGCAGGTGGCGCCGAAACGGCTCAGATCCGTATGGGATATTCGCCGCAGGCTCTGGCGGTCTGGTAGAAGGCGGTGATGTTCTCCACCGGGGTGTCTGTCTGCAGGTTGTGCGCCGGAGCGATGATGAATCCCCCGCCCGGGGCGACCGTCCGCAGCCGGAGCTTCACCTCCTCGGACACCTCCGCGGCAGTCCCGAAGGGAAGGACCCGCTGCTCGTCCACGGTGCCCCAGAGAGTCAGATGACGGCCGAACTTTGTCTTGACCGCCGCCGGATCCATGGAGCGGGGTTGAACGGGATTGAGAATGTCCAGGCCGATCTCCACGAAGTCTCCGATAATCGGGAGGATATGACCGCATGAGTGGTGCGCGATTCTGAGCCTGGGATTCACCCTCTTCACCGCGGAGTACAGTCTTGCGTAGCGCGGTTTGAAGAACTCCCGGAACATGGCCGGGGAAATCAGCATGGTGGACTGAGAGCCAAAATCGTCACCGACGTAGAGGATATCCACCCCCAGGGCCGCCAGCCGACTCCCCGCTTCCAGCGCCCATTCCAGCAGCCTGTCCAGGTAAGCATGGAAGAAATCCTTGTTGGCGCACATGTCGAGCATCACCCGCTCCATGCCCCTCAGATACCAGGCGAGCTCGAAGAGGGTGCAGACGATGCTGCCCACGATGCAGTACCGGTCTCCGTAGCGCTGTACGAGCCCGGCGCACCCTGCGTACCGGTCTCCGGCGCTGAAATCGGGAAGCGTAATCTCCGCCGGATCCCTACAGTCGGCCAGGGGATGACGGCAGATTTCCGTGTAGCGGCTGCCCGCGGAGTTCGCAATCCACCTCCAGCGGATCCCCCACTCGTCTTCGTATTCGGCCTCCTCGCGCAGATGATACCCTGTGACGGGACCTACCTGAAAGGTGAGCAGGTCATGATGCAGGGTCTCCGCCAGCACCGGCTCCTCCCACCGCTCCTCCCCGAGCCCCAGGCGCCCGAGGGCCCGCCGCCGGGCCTCCGGCGTGTACTCCACGTACACCGGGACCCGATCAGGCTCCTCGTGGCTCAGCGCCGTCAATACTCGTTCTCTCGGGCTCATCATTGCCGTACCGCCTCACACTCTCAGTGCACGCACCCGTTCCAGGTACCACCGGTAGTCCTCGAGGCTCACCCCGGGGGTGACATGATGGTCCGTGGCAATGATGTAGCCGCCCTCTTTCATGAGCGGGAGCAGGCGTTGGATCTCGGAGTCCACGGCGGCTCTGCCGCGTTCCAGAGAGAGCTTGTCGAAATTGCCCATCAGGCGCAGCGCTCTGCCGTATCGCTTCCTGTAGGCCGCAGCGTCTCCCTTGAACGGACCCACTTCCAGGGGAAACAGGACGTTCACCCCCGCCTCCAGCCAGTGGCCGGCCAGTGCGCTGAGGTCTCCATCCGAGTCAACGCTGTAGAGACCCACTCCGTACTCCTCCAGCTTGGCGCGGATACGCAGGTACCCCGGGGCGACACAGCGCACGAACATGTCGGGACCGATCAGGGGCCCGGCGCGCCCGCAGATGTCTTCCCAGCTGTGGGCAAGATCCACCCGGACCCGCGGCAGGATCTGATCCATCAGCCAGCAGGTCAGCTCCGCGATGGTGCTCACCATGTCCGCGAAGACCTCACGATCGTCGTGCATCAGGTACGCCATGTTCTCCACGCCCATCCAGTTGCGGATCCAGCCCACGAGCGAGCCGGCAGGAAAGCAAATGGGAAGCCCCGAGCGCGCCTTGGCCTTCAACCTCTCGTCGATGTCGGGGGCGATCCGGCGGGCATCCGGCTGGAGGCGTCGCTTGTATTCGTCCCAGTCCTTCGCCGCCTGCAGGGAGTGCTCAAGGCAGTGCGGAATGCCGCTCCGGCCCTTCCATTCCTTCTTGACCACCCCGTCGGTTCCTTTCACGATCCGGTATTCGGAGGTCTCCTCCCGGATCTCCGTCTGGAACGGCGGAAACAGGCCGATGTCGATGTCGTCTGCGGCCGAGCCGACCCCCAGCCAGCTGTCTCCCTCGATTAGCGACGCCCACAGCGGCACAGCCTGCAGGTGGCGGCAAACGTCGGCGCCGGCGGGCAGCCCCTCGGCCCGCCAGCGCTCCCGGGTCTCGGGCCACTCGCCCCAGTGGATCACCGGCATGCGGTCGAAATCGCCGTAGGACATGATCTGCCGAAAAAGGGTTCGATAGTCCATCGATTTGACACGTGTAGCTACTCGAGTATACTTACTTTATGACCTGTTCGCGTGTGTGTCAATGGCGCAAGGCCTCCCTGCCCGATACAATAGGAAACCGGGCAGATGAACGTGAACGGCCGCGGGTGCGAATCGGGGTGAGGGCGTGAACCGTCTCCTGCTGGGCATCGACATCGGCAGCAGCAGCTGCAAAGCGTGTGTCGTGGAGGAAACGGGTGCGTTCGTCGCTTCCGCCTCCTGCGAGTCCCGGCCGATCTCTCCCCGTCCCGGCTGGCTGGAACAGGACCCTGAACAGTGGTTTCAGGCCGCGCTGGCCTGCCTCGACACGCTCCGGGAAGGGGAGAGCGTCGATCTGCGACGCCTTGCCGCCGTGGCTACCACCGGCCAGATGAAAGGAATCACCTTCATTGGCGCGGACGGAAGAGCGGTCCGCAACTCGATCCTCTGGAACGATCTGCGCAGCCAGGAGGAGGTCGTCGAGCTGAGGCGCGAGTACGGCGATCTGCTGGAGCGGCTTTCCTTCAATCCTTTCAACAACACGGCGACGCTTGCCAAGGCCCTCTGGCTGCAGCGTCATGAACCGGAAAGCTGGCGGCGCACGCGCAGAATCATCTTCCCCAAGGACTATCTCAGCTACCGCCTGGGGGGATCTCTGCACACGGACCTGACCGAGGCCTCCGCGGTCTGCCTGTTCGACTGCCGGTCCCAGCGCTGGTGGCCCGAAGAGTGCACAGTGAAGCTGTTCCCGAGCAGGGAAAAGCTGCCGGAGATCGTTCCTTCCACCCAGGTGGTAGGGCAGCTTGCTGCCGGGATGGCCGAACGAACGGGCATTCCCGCCGGCACGCCGGTGGTGGCCGGAGGGAGCGACGCCACGGTGGAGTCCATCTCCATCGGCCTGACCTCGGAAGAGCAGTGCAAGATCCGCCTGGGAACCGCCGGCGCGCTGGTCACCATTACCCGCGACCTGGCAGCAGTGACCAGGGGCAAGTACTACCTCTGGTCCTACCTGTACCCGGGCCGGTGGATGCTGGACAACAACACCCGCGCCTGCGCCCACTCCACCGCCTGGTTTCGAGACACTTTCCTTGCCGATGAGGCGGATTCCGACTGCGCCTACCGCCGCATCATGGAAGAGGCCTCGGCAGCGCCGTTGGGGTCGGACGGTCTGTTCTTCCATCCCTACCTGCAGGGCGAGGATTCACCCTATTGGGACCCGGCCCTGAAGGGCAGCTTCTTCGGCCTGCGGGCAAGTCACAACCGCGGCCACTTTGCCCGGGCTGTGTACGAGGGTACGGCATTCGCGCTGCGAGACGCCCGCACGGCATTCGGCCCCCTCACGGAACGATTTCGGCAGTACGTTCTGGTAGGCGGCGGCACCCGCAACCCGGTGTGGGTGCAGATCATCGCCGACGTGCTGGGCATCGAAGCCGGAATACCCGAGCATTCCGGGGCCTCGTTCGGCGCCGCCATGCTGGCCGGCGTCGGCATCGGCGTATTCCGCGATCTGGACGAAGCCATACGCCGGTGCGTACGCGTCACGCGTACGGTGCGCGCAGACCCGGCTCACCACCTTCGCTACGGCGAGCTCTTCGAGCGCTACCGGCGCATGAAGACGATCTTCGACCCCGCCTACGCGGCCGGGGAGCCCTAGGACCGCGGGAGCGCCGGCGCCAGAGGCGGCTACGCCCTCTCCAGAGCCTGGATCGTCTCTGCGATCCGCTCTGCCGCGAAGTGAATGCGGTGTTTCTGCCACCGCTGGTGGACTGCCCTCGCTATCTCGGCGATCGCATCCGCCTTCCCCGCCTCTTCCCCCAGCGTGGATATGCGCCGCGGCAGCCCGATCTCCTCATAGAACGGCAGGAGGGCGGCGAGCTCCTTCTCCTCCTCGCAGAGTGTCAGATGCAGCAGCAGCCCGAAAGCCACCTGCTCTCCATGGAGGGACCGGCCGCAGCGGCCCGAGTTGAACAGCACGTTGGCGACGCTGTGCGCGCCCGCCAGGCCGCCGTTCTCCCACACCAGGGCGCTCAACAGGACGCAGGCAGTGGTCACCTCCTCCAGCGCGGGCCCTGCAAGCCTGCGTTCCACCTCCCGCCTGGCCTTTGCAGCTTTCTCGAGCAGCGTCCCGTGCAGGCTGTCCGCCATGGTGTCGAGGAAGAAGGGCCTCCTCCCTCCGAAAGAGTTGTTCTCTCCCAGCCGGACGGCGGTCAGCATCTCGTGTCTCTTGGAGATCGCATCACCGATGCCGGACACAAACAGGCGCACCGGGGCCCTGGCTATGACCTCCGTGTCCACCAGGACCAGATCAGGGGCACCGCCGTAGCTCTCCGCGCTGATGTGCCCGCCGTCGTCCAGGCCGACGGCTGCGTGGCTCGGCGCGGCATCGGTTGAGATAGCGGTAGCCGCCACGAGATTCCGCGCTCCCGTCCTGTTCGCCAGCATCTTCGACAGGTCGATGGCCTTGCCGCTTCCCAGCCCGATGAACAGGCCCGGCTCATGCCGGCCGCGGAGCTCCCCGGCGAGACGGTCGACGTGCTTCCTCGACAGGTTGCCGTCGAACTCGTGCACCACGTATCGGACCCCGTGCGCCTCCAGGGAGGATGCGACAGTCTCCAGAAGGAAGCGGACACCCGGGTCCAGGACGATGCAGGCCCTGGCGCCGGAGCACAGCGACGCGGCGTGCTGGCCTACGGTTTCCAGCACTCCCGGACCCTGGACGAACTTCTTAACCGACTGATAGACCACCGGCGTGGGGCTCATTTTCAGGCCTTCCTCACTGCTCGTACGCTTTCAGAATCTGCTGGGCGTGAACTTCCATTCCGCCGGGATATCCATCTGGCGGGCGATCTCGTACAGGGCCTCCAGGTTCTTCACCCCGTCGTTGATCGACGCACAGGGCTCGACCATGCCTCGCACGGCATCGATGAAGTGCCGGATCTCGCCGACGTAGCCCATCAGCACCTGGCTCTGGTTCGCCAGGTTCGGATTCCAGTCTGGCCGCCAGCGCCGTCCCCAGGAGCCTTCGTACACGATCGTCTCGTAGGCGTTCTCCACGATCACCCCCTTGCCGCTGTCTCCGACCACCTCCAGGCGCTCGCAGAACGGGCCGGGGCCGCCGTAGGTTCCCCACCCTGCGGCTCCCACCGCTCCCCCCGCAAACCTCAAGGCCAACACCACCGAGGCGGCGTTCTCGCCCCGTACGGCCGACTGGACCTTGATGTCCTCGATCTCGCCGCCGAACCAGCGGAGCAGGTCGATGTTGTGGATCTGCCACTCCATGAGGCAGGAGAAGTTGTTCGGGAATCGAGGCATGCCGTGCATCTTGGCCTCCACCTGGACGACCCGTCCGAACGATGCCTCCTGGGAGACGATCTCCTTGGCCTGCCTGTAGGCGGTGCCATGGCGCTTCTGATGCCCCACCATGACCACCCTGCCGGCCTTTCGGGCAGCCTCCCGCATGGCGGCCGCCTGCTCCACCGTTTCGGCCGGGGCTTTCTCCACGAGCACCGACACGCCCCGCTCCAGGCAGCCCATCACAACGGCGGGGTGAAGCCGTGCGTTCAGGCATACGATCACCCCGTCCGGGCGCTCCGCCTCGATCATCTTGCGGTAGTCCGTGTAGGTCCGCCCTGCGCCGCAGAGGGCAGCCATGCGGCGGGCTTTCCCCTCGTCCAGGTCGCAGACCGCGATCTTGTCCACGTCTTCCAGCAGGTGGTTGGCCAGGCTGGGAAAGACGTTCGTCTCCGCGTGGATGCCGGCCCCGACCACCGCGATCCTGAAGCGACTCTCTGCGTTCGCCATGCAGCCTCCCCTGTTACCGACTGGTCCAGTGATTACGGGCGCTACACGAGTAGCTACACGAGTAGACAGTCAAGCACGTCTTCAGGCCTGCGTCAAGCCCACGATGATTCGCGCCGGCCCGGCCCTGCCGGCCCGCGCAGGGCCGCAGGGCCGGCAGGGCGCCGCTTCGGCGCCGAGAGGCTACCGCTCCGCCACCAGCTGCGGGTACTCCTGCTGCAGATGTCTGACCTTGGGCAGGTCCCAGTACACGATGTAGGGATAGGTCGGGTTCCTGTCCATGAAGTCCTGGTGGTAGCCCTCCGCCGGGTAGAACGCCTCCAGGGGAGTCACCTGCGTGACGATGGGCTTGTTGAACACCCTGGCCCGGTCGAGGGCGCGGATGTAGGACTCCGCAATCCGCTTCTGCTCTTCGTCGGCGTAGAAAATGACAGAGCGGTACTGGGTGCCGTGGTCCGGTCCCTGGTAGTTGAGCTGGGTGGGGTCGTGCGCCACGGAGAAGAACACCTTGAGCAGCGTACCGTAGCTGATCCGCGCAGGGTCGAAGACCACCCGGATGGACTCGGCGTGCCCCGTCCTGCCCGTGCCGACGATCTCGTAGTGCGCGCTGGCCTTGTCTCCGCCGGAGTAGCCGGACACCACGTCCTCCACCCCCTTCAGCCGCTCGAACACCCCCTCCATGCCCCAGAAGCATCCACCGGCCAGCACCGCCGTCTCGGTGCCGCCGCTCTTGACCTGCTCGTCCGCCGGCGGGTCGGGAAAGTCCGCCCGGGCGGGAATCGGGCTCAGGAAGAGCAACGCCGCCGCAGCGGAGCTCAGCAGCGACAGTGAAAAGGCCGATCGTCTCATAAACACCTCCCGGAGCCCTTGGTGCGGGCTCCATTCACGAAAAGAATGTCGCACATTCCGGGGACGCGCGGCTGCACCCACCGTTCCTTCCGGCCGGGCGCGCCGGCGCCCTTTCTCATCCGAAGGTGAAGGCGAACAACCGCAGCCTCCCCTTCACCTCCAGCTGCAGCCGGTGCGAGCCGGCCCGGTCCAGCCCGACCAGCTGGTACAGCCTGCTCTCGGTTGGTCTCAGGATTCCCCCCGTCACGTCCGGGGTGTCCACGGCCTCCCTGCCGTCCACCCGGACGCGGATCGAGCCCCCCGGCTCCTCTGGCTGCACCACCAGGTAGACGTTCCGGGCGTTGAAGCGCAGCTCCAGGGTCCCGCTGGAGCGGGGAACGACGTACTCGGAGGCCACCGTCCACGTCCCGTCCAGGCTCCACTGGCCGTCGGCCGAAAGCGGAGCCGGACGGTAGTCGGCCACCTGGTCCTGAGCCGCCCTCTCGGCCGAAGCGAACCCTTCCGCACGGGCGTAGCCCAGGTAGGTCTCCGGCGTACGGCTCTCCAGCACGGGCGCCCGCCTCGATACCCTGCCGCGGGGAGAGGCGCCCGCCTCGCGCAGCAGGGCCTTGATCACCCGCTCGGAGACCTCGTACTCCCCCTCCCCGAAGTGAAAGTAGCGGATGCGTCCCTCTGCGTCGATGAAGTACTCCGCGGGCCAGTAGCGGTTGCGGTAGGCCCTCCACTGGGCGTAGGCGTTGTCCTGCACCACCGGCCAGTCAACGCCCAGATCCCTCATGGCCCTGGCCACGTTGGCCGGGTTCTTCTCGAACTCGAACTCCGGGGTGTGCACGCCGATGATCACCAGCCCCTGGTCCCGGTAGGCCTGGTACCAGGCCTTCAGGAAGGGGATGGTGCGCACGCAGTTGACGCAGCTGTAGGTCCAGAAGTCCACCAGGACCACCTTGCCGCGCAGCTGCTCCATGGTGAGCGGGGGCGAGCCCCCGGTCACGGGACTTCCCGGCGCGGGGCTCCCCGCCCCCGTCTCCAGGTGCAGGTCCCTGGTGTTGAACCACCGCCCCCGCGTCACGATGCGTGGAGCCGGGCCGTAGTCCCCCAGCCTACCCTTCTCCGGCGGCACGTCGAAGGAGACCGCGCCCGCCGCCTGCTCCTCCCCGCCTCTTACCGAGCCCCGGGCCTGCAGGGCGCTGCGAACCGGGGCGACGTTCTCGATGGCCGTCAGGCCGCTGCCGTACCCCGGGAACGCCCGCAGCACCGCGTTCTGGAAGCGGAGGTCCCAGCCCAGGGCGATCGCCAGGCCCACCACGATCATCAACACGCCGAATCCCTTCTGGATGCGGGCCACGTTCCTGGTGAGCACCGGCACGCGGTCCAGCAGGGCGCGCCCGCCGAACATCACCGCCAGCATGGGGATCGAGGTCCCCAGGGTGTAGGCCAGGGTGATGAGCACCGCGCCCCGGTCCACGCTCTGGGTGAGCGCCAGCCCCACCACCGACGCCATGATCGGCCCCACGCAGGGAGTCCACACCAGACCGAGGCTGAGCCCCACCGGCACCCCGCCCGCGAAGCCGGCGGCCCCGCGCCTGCGCGCGCGGCCGTTCCCCGCACCACCCGGCGCCGCGCCGCCCTTCGCTGCGCCGCCCTTCGCTGCGCCGCCCGCAGGGCCTGCGCCAGCTCCGCGCCTGAGCCGAAGCGCTGCTCGGGG
>CAZBDU010000086.1:0-24267 GCA_964490725.1 uncultured Spirochaetaceae bacterium
GGGCAGGGGCGCGGCCCGAGGGCGCAGCCGGCGGCCGCCGCTGCTTCCCTCCTGCGCCCGCCGTCAGCCCGGCGGGGAGCTCAGGTATTTCTCCGCGCCTGGCGAGGCGTAGACACCCCCCTGGGGGCTGAACGTGACCAGGCTTAGATCGTGCAGGATGTGCACCTCCAGGATCACCCGGCGGCTCGGAATGCTCCAGATGGTGATGGAGTAGTCGCGGTTGATCGAGTAGAGCTTGTCGTCAAAGACGTAGAGCTTGCGCGGCACCGCCCCGGACGCCTCCATGGTCTGCAGCCGCCTGCCGTCCCATACTGACACAGCCTCGAACCCCATCGAGCTGTAGACCCTCCCGGACCCGTCCAGCGCCAGCGAGGCCTGCAGGTCCTCGCCGTCGAAGCGGTCCAGAACGCGGGTGCGTTCCCAGTCCACGCCGTAGTGGAGCTTGAGCACGGTCGCGGTTCGTCCCCTGGACTGCTCCACGCCGATGGAGACCAGCGACCCCGTGGGCGGCAGATAGCGCAGGTCGTAGATGAGCAGATTCGAGTCCGCCACCGGGACCGTCTCCCCGGTGCGCCGGTCGATGCGCAGCAGCGGGGCGCCGAGATCGAAGATGGTGCTCTTGCCCGCAACCAGCGCGTCCTCCCCGGCAAACACCAGCCGGTTCAGCCCCGCCACCCGCACCTGCTGCAGCACCCTCCATCCCCTGGGGTCCAGGAGGCGCGCGGTGCCGCTCTTCTCGGATACCAGCACCACTCCATCCCGGACCTCCAGCTGGGTCAGGGCGGAGTCGAAGGGTACCGGCACTGGCTGGGTGGCTCCGCCCGGCCAGGCCACCGCGAGCTCCCCGTTCTCCTCCCCGCCTCTTGCCACCAGCAGGCGCTCCGCGTCCAGGGTCTCCACCTTGGAGGGGCCGTCCCAGGGAAGCGCCACCTGGGATTCCTCCACCCCGCCCTCGAATGCCGAGGCGGGAGCAGCAAAGAAACCGGAGGTGTACAGCAGCAGCTGCCGGGAGGCCGCCACGACGGCCGTGTCTCCCTGGACATCCAGATCGTAGAGCGCGAGGTGCAGGTCCCGGGCCACCTCGTGCAGGGAGCGGAAGTCGCCGTCGCCCGCCAGTATGGTCCCGTTGCGGCTCCCCACGTAGAGACCGGTCTGCGCGTAGGCCAGCGCGCTCGCCCCGCCCTCCTGCGGCTGAGGGGAGCTCATCTCCATCAGGTAGCGGCCCCCGAAGTACCAGCGCCTCAGCTTGCGTCCCTCCGGCTCGGCGCTGATCGCGCACAGCTCGTTGCCCACCGGAGAGAAGGCCAGGGCGACGATCCCGGGCGCGCGGGTGCGCGCCGCCTCTGCGCCGCTCAGCACGTCCACCACCACCAGGCTGTCCCCGGCCGCGGCGGCGACCATGCGGTTGTTCGGCGAAATCCTCAAGCCGGAGAGGTCCGGCAGGGTCTGCACCTGCTTCAGATTGCGCCCGCTGCGGATGTCCCGGTAGGTGATGGCCCCGGAGGGCTGATAGGTCATCACGTTCTCGTCCTGCCGGGACACGACGAAGTAGGAGACGATCCCGAAGCCCTCCCGGAGGTACGGGAGGGTGCGGCCGCTCCTGGCATCCAGCACGAAGAGGCTCTTGAAGTCCGCCCTGCTGTACAGCAGGAAGGTGCCCTGCGGGGAGAAGCTCAGGTGCAACAGCTGATCGGGGCTGCGCAGCGTGTACAGCTGGCGCCCCGTTTCCCAGTTCCACACCGACAGGGTGTCGGCTGCCAGATCTTCGCCCACCAGGACCGCCACATAGGGCTCTCTGGGGTGTACGGACAGCTTCTGCACCGGACGATGGGAGACCCTCACCACGTACCGCAGCCGTCCCTCCCCGGCGTCCCAGACGCGCACCGTGCCGTCCTCGCCGCCGCTGAAGAGAAGCCCCCGCGCTTCGTCGTAGTACAGGACGCTCACCTCCCCCGTGTGCGAGGTGTTCAGGAGCACACGGGGTGCGGCTTCACCCGGGAGCGCCGGCGCCAGCAGCAGCCACAGCGCCGCCGCCGCCAGGGCGAGGCGCCCCGCAGCCAGGACCTTTCCTCTCACCTCTACTCCGCCTCTTCGTACAGCTTTTCAACCGATATGTAGGGACCCCGCAGGATGGTGGCAAAGGGCTCTTCGCTCCTCTTGCTCTCCAGCTGCCGGGCCATCTTGCGGACCGTGTCCATGGGCACCCTGAGGACGCCCACCTCCTGCTCCTTCAGTCCCCAGGCGTGGAACGTCAGCGAATCGCCCTCCTGGCCGGCGAAGCGTATCCTCACCTCCTGGTCCCCTTCGTAGCTCTCCAGGGCCTTGTCCAGGAGATAGTACTTCAACACCTCCACCACCCGATCATCGAGCCCCGCTCTGCGCAGGCGCAGCTTCTCTGCCAGCTCCTCGAACCCGATCACCAGGCGATCCGCCTCCTCGGGGACCGGATAGGGCAGACGCCCCCTGAAGAAGGCGCCCCGGTCCAGCTGCGGGATCATGAACACGGTCAGCTCGGCCTGCGGGTCCCGCAGCAGGATGGGGAACTCCGGCTTCAGCACCTTGCCGCAGTGCGGGCACGGGTAGCTTAGGAACTCCCCCGAAAGGACGGCCTGCTCCAGGCCGGGATCCGCCGCAAGATCCACCTCCTCGGGCACCTCCACGTCGAACCGGTTGTCGCAGAAGCACAGCAGCGTCCGGGTCATGACACGTCACCGTCCCATGAAGAACAGGATGTCGCTGAAGGTGATCACCACCGCCAGCACGAACAGAAAGGAGAAGCCGATCATCTGGATGCGGTAGATGGTCTTGGCCGAAACCGGCTTGCGCCGCACCACCTCGGCCAGGTACACCACCACCTGTCCTCCGTCCAGCGCCGGAATGGGCAGGAGATTCATCATGAACAACACCACGCTCAACAGGCAGAGGAAGCGGAAGTAGTTGACCAGGCCCTCCGAGAAACCAAGGGCAAAGCCGGCGGTGGCCACCGAGCCCACGTAGTAGGTGATCCGCAGCGGACCCACCACAGCGTTGCGCAGGTTGACTCCCTGGAACAGCAGGCCGATGCCCTTGATCGAGAGCACCAGGGTGCGCCACGTCTCTTCCGCGCCCCTGGCCACCGCTCCGGGCAGCCCCAGCCGCGGCGAGCGGAACACTTCCGTCCGGAAAGTCAGTCCCGGCTGCGGCACACCGCCCTCGCCCGTTGAGACCACCAGGGTCTCCTGCACCTGCCGGCCGCCGCGCTCCGCCACCAGCGGGATCGAGCCCTTCGCCTGCTCCAGCGCCTGGTAGAAGTCGATGGTGTTGTGCACCGGCGCGCCCCCCGCCTGCACGATGCGGTCTCCCTCCTTGAGCCCGGCCAGGTCCGCCGGCGTCCCCTTCTGGACCCCGGCCACCACCGGGTCCCGCCACGCGTACACCCCGATCTTCCCCGCACCGGTCTGCTTGTCCAGCTCAGGAACGATGGGCACCGAAAGGGTCCGCCCGTCCCGCCTGACGGACAGCACCAGCCTGCTGTTCGGCGAGGTGGAGACCATTTCCAGGAGGTCCTGGAACTTCTCCACAGGCTGGCCGTCCACGGCCACGATCCTGTCCCCGGTCTGAAGGCCCGCCTGGGAGGCTGGCGTGGGGCTCTGAAAGCTGTCCAGGCTGTACTGGTCGGCCAGCACGATGCGGTTGCCGTCCGAATGGACCGTGAAGCCCGCCCACCAGATGACGGTGAGCACCACCAGGGCAAAGAGGATGTTGGCGGTGGGACCGGCCACCGACACGACGATTCTCTTCCAGGGTGGGGCCACGAAGAACGAGCCCTCACCGCCCCGCTCCTGGCTGCGGAACGGGTCTTCCCCCTTCATCTTGCAGTAGCCGCCGAAGGGGATCAGGGACAGCCTGTAGTTGGTGCCCCGGTAGTCGAAGCCCACCAGCTTTCTCCCCCAGCCAAGAGAAAACACCTCCACCTGGATATCCACGCGCTTTGCGGCAATGAAGTGGCCCAGCTCGTGCACGAAGATCATGATCCCGAAGCCAATGACTCCGAAGAGAATCGTCAGGATCACCAGAGCGCCTCCCGGGGGGCGCCCAGGGTTCTGGCGGGGCCCAATGGGGTGAGAGAAATCGACATAGCTACAATCTAATCCAAAATCCCGGCCATGACAAAGTAGTACGCCGGGGCGCAGAGCAGAAGCGAATCCAGCGAATCCATCAGGCCGCCCCGGCCAGGGATCACGGCGCTGGAATCCTTGACCCCGGCCGCCCGCTTCAGCGCGGACTCCACCAGGTCTCCCAGGACCGCCAACACGCCCAGGCCCGCCCCCAGCAGCACGGTGACGGCCCAGGACACCGGCAGCACCCGCGGCGCCAGCGCCCGAAACAGCGCCGCGGCGCCCACCGAGGCGGCCAGTCCCGCGGTGAAACCCGCCGCTGACTTGTTGGGGCTTACCGCCAGGCCCAGCCGCGTGGACCGGCCCAGAGTCATCCCCGCCACGTAGGCCATGATATCGTTCAGAAAGATCATGGCGAAGAACAGAAGCAGCACCAGCGAGGTCTCCGGCAGCACGGTCAGCCGCACCACGTAGGAGAGCAGCAAACCGGGATAGATCAGCACGAGCAGGGAAGCCGCCGCCCGGGCCAGGGAGCCGCGGAGCTGCCCCTCCCTGCGGGCCGCCGGAGCGGTGAGCAGGGCCGCCGCCGCCGTCACAAGGAACCATGGATGGAAGAAACCCTGCGGCAATATCCGCGCGCCTTCCAGGTACGCCGCCAGCGGCAGGGAGGCGGACAGCAGGGAGAACGCCAGCCGCGGTGGGGCGGCCCCGACCCGCCGGGCAAGCCCCTCGACCTCCAGCGCCCCTCCCAGGGCCGCGGCCACGGTGGCGACGTTGAAGGCCAGGAAGCCCGCGTGCGGCAGCAGGAACAGCAGGGCGTAGAAGAAGGGTACCGCCGCCGCCAGCAGAAGGAGCCGCTGCAGGAAGCGGCCGGGGCCGGATGCCACCCTTCCCTACTCCAGGGCCGCGCCGAAGCGCCGCTGGCGGCTCTGGAAGGCGCTGACCGCCTCCTGGAGGTCCGCGCCGTCCCAGTCCGGCCACAGCTTGGGGCTGAAATACAGCTCGGAGTAGGCCATCTCCCAGAGCAGGAAGTTGCTGATCCTCTGCTCCCTGCCCGTGCGGATGATAAGGTCCGGGTCCGGCATATCCGGCTGGTCCAGGTGGCTCCTCACCTGACGCTCCGTGAACGGCGGCCGCTCGCCGCTGGCCGCCAGGCGGTCCAGGGCGCGGAGGATCTCGTCTCGACCCCCGTAGTTGATGGCCAGGTTGACCGTCAACCCGGCGTAGCCGGCGGTGTCCTCCACCACCCGCGCGACCTCCCGCCGCACCTCCTCGGGCACCCGGCTCAGGTCCCCCGAGGAGACCACCCGGATCTGGTTCTCCCTGTAGAAATCGTACTCCTTGGCCAGGTGCCTGCGGATGAGAAACATCAGGTAGGAGACTTCCCGCTCCGCGCGCTTCCAGTTCTCCGTGGAGAAGGTGAACAGGCTGAGGTAGCGGATGCCCATGGTCGAGGCGGCCCTGACGACGCGCTTGGCCGCCTTCAGGCCCTCCCGATGCCCCGCGCTGCGGTGCGCGCCGCGCTGACGGGCCCATCGCCCGTTCCCATCCATGATGATCCCCACATGGACGGGAAGGCAGGCCGGTCCCTGCTCCGGCGCCATTACACTTCCAGGATCTCTTTCTCTTTGCTGTCCAGGACGGCGTTGATCTTCTCGACGTACTGATCGGTGAGCTTCTGGACGTCGTCCATGCCCCGCTTGGCCTGGTCCTCGCTGATCTCGGATTCCTTCTGCTGCTTCTTGTACTCTTCGTTGACCTCGCGCCGGATGTTGCGCACCGAGACCCGGGCCTTCTCCGCCATGTTCTTGGCCACCTTCACCAGGTCCTTGCGGCGCTCTTCGGTGAGCGGTGGAATGCTGATGCGGATCACCTTGCCGTCGTTGCTGGGATTCACCGACAGCTCCGACTTCATGATCGCCTTCTCGATCTCCCCCAGAACCGTGCGGTCCCAGGGCTGGATCACCACCAGCCGGGCCTCGGGCACGGAAATCGTGGCAACCTGGTTGATCGGCAGCTTCTGGTCGTAGTAGTCCACCCTGATGTTCTCGAACAGGGCTGCCGAGGCGCGGCCGGTCCGGAGGGTCTTGAACTCGTCCTCCAGGGCCTTGACCGCCTTCTTCATCTTCTCTTCTCCCGCCTGCTGAATCTTGTCCATGGACACCGCTCCTTGCGCTGGATGGCAGGCCGATGGCAGGCCGCGCGCCCCCGGGTCAGCCCGCCGCTCTCTCAGGATTGACCGAGATCCTCACCCACTCGATAGTAGAGATAGTCTCTGATCTCGATCTTGCCTCCCACTTCCTTGCCGACAGCGTCCAGTACCTTGGAGACTTTGAGGTTCTGGTCCTTCACGAAGGGCTGATCGACGAGGCAGATCTCAGCCAGATGCTTGTTGAGCTTGCCCTGCACGATCCCTTTCAGCACGTTCTCCGGCTTGCCCAGGCTCTGCGCCTGCTTGGTGAAGATCTCTTCCTGCTCCTGGAGGTAAGCCTGCGGCACCCGGTCACGCGACAGGAACGCCGGAGCGAAGGCCGCCACGTGCAGCGCCAGATCGAAGGCGGCCTCCTGCACGCGGGGGTTCTCCTTGAGGGCCGCATCGCTCAAGGCCAGCTTGAGCATCACCCCCACCCTGGCCTCGGTGCCGTGAACGTAGTTCACCAGCAGCTCCGCCGGGGCGGCCTGGAGCACCGCAAAGCGGCGCAGCTCTATGTTCTCCTTGATGCGGGCGATGGCCTCGGTGATGAGGGGGCTGAACGCTTCCTGGTCCGCCTTCGAGCCCTTGTCGAGGGCCACCTCCAGGAGAGATTCTCCCAGGGTGACGAAGTCCCTGTTTTTGGCGACGAAGTCGGTCTCGCAGGACAGCTCCAGCAGCGCGCCCTGGCCGGCCTCGATCCGCGAAAAGATGCGCCCGTCCTTTGCGGCCCGGCCGGCCCGCTTCTGTGCGGCCGCCAGCCCCAGCTCCTTGAGGAGCTTCTCCGCCCGGGCGAAATCCCCTTCGGCCTCCACGAGCGCCTTCTTGCAGTCCATCATGCCGGCGCCGGTCTTCTCGCGAAGCTTCTTGACGTCGGTTGCCTTGATCTCCACGCTGATGCTCCTACTCTTCGTACAGTTTGTCTTCGTCGACGTTGTGCTCGTCCGCCAGCGTCTCGGCTTCCGCAGTGGACTCCTCCTCCGCGCCGGCCTCCTCCGGGTTGTAGTCGGAGTAGTCCTGATCGGTGAATCCGGAGGCTTCCTCTCCCTCCCCGGCGGAGCCGACCTGGACGCCCACCGGAACGGTTTCCTCTTCGTTTTCGTACTTCTTGGACTCTTCGAACTCACCGCGGTCCACGTAAGAGGTGAACTCCTCGGTCTCCGTCTCGTCCTGAAGTGTCTCGATGATCTCCAGGCCCACCTCGTTCTCGGCCTCGATCACGGCGTTGGCTATGATCTGGGTGAACAGGTTGATGGCCCTGATGGCGTCGTCATTGCCGGGAATCGGATATTCGATGCCGTCGGGGTTGCTGTTGGTGTCCACGATGGCCACGATGGGGATCCCCATGCGTTTGGCCTCCGCCACGGCGATGGCCTCCTTGCGCGTGTCGATGATGAACACCACGCCGGGAATCTCCTTCATCTCCTTGATCCCGCCCAGGTTCTTCTCCAGGCGAGCCCGCTCCTTGAGCAGGCGGGCGATCTCCTTCTTGGTGAGCTTCTCGAAGGTTCCGTCCACCTCCATTTTCTCGATCTTCTTGAGTCGCAGGAGGGAACGCTTGATGGTGCTGAAGTTGGTGAGCATCCCGCCCAGCCAGCGGTTGTTGACGTAGAACATCCCGCAGCGGGCGGCCTCCCGCTGCACGGCCTGCTGGGCCTGCTTCTTGGTGCCGACGAACAGCACGGATCTGCCATCGACGACGGTCTTGCGGATCATCTCGAAGGCTTCGCGAATCGCGGCGATCGTTTTCTGCAGATCGATGATGTGGATCCCGTTTCGCTCGGCGAAGATGTACTTCTTCATCCGGGGATCCCAGCGCTTGGTCTGGTGCCCGAAGTGCACGCCCGACTCGAGCAGGTTCTTCATTGTGACGACGGCCAAAGGGTCCTCCTCTGACGCTGCTGAAGCGTCATGTCCTTCTCTTTGTCTCGTCCGCGGCGCCTCCGCCGGAGGCTGCCCGCGACGGAAGATGCTTTACCCGCTTCCCTTACCCGGCGGTAGGGTCGCGGAAAAGGCTTCGCCGGTCCTACATGGACCAGCGACTGTCTCTTAACATGCCATAAAAGGTCTCCAGAGGCAAGCCTACGACATTGCTGTAGGAGCCCCGGATCCACTCGATGAAGAACGCGCCCCGCTCCTGGATGCGGTAGGCGCCGGTCACGCCCGACCACTCGCCGGTCTCCAGGTAGAAATCCAGGTCCCGGCGGCTCATCCTGGCGAATTTCACCTCCGTAGATACCACGCGCAGGTCCACCTCTTCGCCCTTGGAGGGCAGCAGGCCGATGCCGGTATGCACCTGGTGGACGCGGTCGGAGAGCGAAACGAGGATGCTCTCCGCCTCCTCGATGCCCGAGGGCTTGGAGATGGGCTTTCCGTCCAGCTCCACCAGAGTGTCCACCCCCAGCACCCAGCGCGGGGACTCCTGCTTGAACAGCTCCAGTACGGTCTCGATCTTCTTCAGGGCGATCGCCCTGACCAGATCGGGCACGCTGCGGGACTCCCCCGGGTCCTCATCGATGCTGGGAGGGAACGCCTTGAACGGGATGCGCATGCGGGTGAGCAGCTCCTGCCTTCGCGGGGAGCCCGATGCCAGAATGATGGTGTCCATGAGTCGCAATTCCTACAATGATACCAATGCTACAACGCCGAGAACAGCAGGATTCCTCCAACCACGCCGAGAATGCTGCCTGGATTGACCACGACGTGGGCCGAAAGGACCGCCAGGTCGAATCCCACCGGACCGATCCCCAGGGACAGATCGATCCCCGCCGTGGCCAGAACCCGCTCGAAGACCTCCCACGCCAGGCTGCCGACCACGAACCCCAGGGCCGCGATCGACAGAAACGTGGAGCGGTTCCGGCTGTTCAGCTTCATCGGTCGAGTTGCAGAATATAGGAGAAGGCCCGCCACGTGTCAACCCGGTGCAGTCAGCGGCAGCGGACGGGCCGGGGGCGGGGCCGGGAGCGGACCCCGGGCGAAGAGGCGCGGGCGGCCGCGGCTCAGGGTGGCCGGCTTAGCGGGTACCGGCTACGAGGCCGAACTCACACGGCGAGACGAAACCGCTGTCCTTCTCGAAGGACTTGAGCCCCTGTTCGATCACCTGCCACGCCTCCCGCCTCCGGGACTCCTCTACACCCGCAAGGATCCCCCGGATCGCAGCGGCGGTTTCCCGTACCATTCGAGCCGCCTCTGCGGCGGATTGCAGCTCCACCTGCCACCCGATCGTCCGGCTCTCCACGTCCCGGAAACCCGCGCGGCGGAACATGCCTTCCAGCCTGCCCTCCTCGCCCAGGGCGAACAGGCCCGGCTGACCGGGCTGCGGCAGAGCACGCCCGGCGTACTCCAGCGCGATGCGCGCGGGGACTGCAAAGATCGGCGACCTGTCGGGGGTCGTGAAGACCACCGCGACCATGCTCCCCCCGTCCCGCAGCACCCGGTGCGCTTCGGAGAGGGCTTTCTGCGGGTCGGCGAACAGCATCAGGCTCACCATGCACAGCACCGCATCGAAGGAACCGTCCTCCAGGGTAAGGTTCTCGGCGTCCATTACGCGAGATTCGATTTGAGCCAGCCCTGCGTGGGCGGCCGCTCGGGCTACCAGGTCAACCATATTCGCCGCAATGTCGGTGCACAGCACGTAGCCGGGCTCACCCACCCGCCGCGCCATCTGCAGCGACAACGACCCGTCGCCGCCGGCGACCTCCAGCACGCGGCTCCCCTCCCCGATTCCCGCCAGCTCGAAGGCCAGCTCGATTGCCGGCCGCTGCCACTCGGAAATCCACGGCGTCCATCGGTGCCATCCCTGCGCCGTCTCCTCCCACTGCCGGCGGGACAGCTCCCGGTAGCGATCACGATCGAATAGGGTCTGTTCCATGTCTCGACTCCTGGCTCCGTCAGCGCGGAACCTGCGGGCGGCCAATACCGCCTTACTGATATACACCGCATGGGACTGCGGAGCCATGTACATTACTATTATAGTCGTATATGGCGTTTCGGCAACCACCCAGGCCGGTCATCCGGCACGCGGACTCTTTCGGCGGCACGGCCTCGGCGCAGCCGTTGACACCGGGAGCCCGGACTGGGTATGTTAAGGGCGAATCTTTCGGGCAATTAGCTCAGTTGGATAGAGCGTTGGCCTCCGGAGCCAAAGGTCGCGCGTTCGAGTCGCGCATTGCCCATTTCAGTTCCCTTCCTTGCATACGATCAGCCAGGGAAATAGTGTTTCCGAAGACGGTACCGCCTCGGCTCAGTCGGTACAAAGGGGGGGAGACTCGGGGCCGTGAGTCTCCCAAAGGGTGTTGTCCGATGACAGTCGTGACGGCGTTCAGCCTGCTTTGCTTTTTGCCACATAGTGTTGATCTAACGCTTGGCGTAGAAAGGACTTAATAACGGCCTGTCTACTGATGTTAAGCTCGCCGGCAACGTCATCCAGCTCTTTGAGCATCTGCATGGTGAAGTCCACGTTCACCCTTTGGACGGGGTATTTCATCTGCCCTTTGTTCGTGAAGAACCGTGAAACATCTTCACCACGTTCCGCCATTTCGGCGATCTCATCCGCAGTCGGCTTTCTATACGCTTTCTTCATACAGTCTTTCCTCTTGTATGGTCGATTTCCACAGAGTCACAAGGTGGTAGTACTCACCCTCTTGGTCCTCACGGACTTCGTAGATGACGGAGAAGAGCCTACCTTGGACCCAGCCTATCGCCCTGTACTGCTCGGGATCGTCAGACCGGCGATCCTCGTAGTACGGCTGCCGCCAGATTTCCTGAGCTTCCTCGAACCCGATGCCTCTTTTCGGGTTGGCACGAAGTCTGGTGCTCTTTCGGTGATCGTATTTGAATCGCACGGACAAAGTATAACTGTTATACCCTATGCGTCAAGACCCGTTTCGTACATGCCCGACAATTGCCACGAAGCAGATTGGTGAGACACGTCCTCCGGCAGGATCAGCCAGAGGGCCGCATCCGCGTCCTCCGGAGCCAAAGGTCGCGCGTTCGAGTCGCGCATTGCCCATTCCAGTTCCTTGCACAGCCTCTATTTGCGCTATGCGCCTGCTTCACCGACGCCCCTACGCCCCAGCCGCCGTGGTGGTTGTTCAACAGGCACGTTGCTCTCGCAGGGCAAATGTGATACATTGTGCACATGAGGAGAATCACGATTCGGGACTTGCACATCAAGACAGGCGAGTGGGTGCGAACGGCTGCTTCGGGAGAGGACGTCGTGATCACCGACCGTGGCAGACCCATAGCGACCCTTGCCGCCCTCCACGAGCGGGACCTTGGAACTCCTTTCACCGAGCGCCGAACCCTGGCGGAGTTCGAGGCTCTCCCGGCGGTTCGAGGCGAGTCTTCGCGCTACGTCTCCGAGGACCGATCGAGGGAATGATCTACTTCGACACGGCCTACCTGGTGAAGTGCTACGTCAAGGAAGCAGGTTGGCGACAGGTTCGTGATCTGGCGCGGCACCACGACAGGGTTGCATGCTCGGCGTTTGGCAGACTGGAGCTACATGCGGCTCTGCATCGGAAGCTCCGCGAGCAGGAGCTGGCGCGAGAACAACTCACGACAGTTCTGGATCAGTTTGAGCTGGACGAAGAGCAGCGACTGTGGAATTGGCTGCCTCTGACAGAATTCATCCTGGCGTCTGTAGTGAGCTCGTTTCGCACGCTCCCGGAAGACGTATTCCTCAGGACGGCCGACGCAGTCCACTTGGTGACCGCCAAGAGCCACGCCTTCCGTGAGGTCTACTCCAACGACATCCGAATCCTCGCTGCAGCAGCCCATTTCGGCCTGCGGGCAAAGAACATACTCGATCCGGCATGACTCACGCAGCGTATGGACAACCGCGCCCTCCGGAGCCGAAGGTCGCGCGTTCGAGTCGCGCATTGCCCAAAAACAGTCCCGCGTATCGCCTGCAGTTTCCCCGCACAAGCGGCGGAACCCCTAAATTGCCTGCGGCAGGGCGCATTCGATTGCGGCAGAGCACGAGTGGATGTGTGCGCTCTGATTGTGTATGCTCAGTGTGTGACCAGGAGGCGCATATGGTACGCACACAGATCACTCTCAAAGAAGCACAGCGACTTGCTCTCGAAAAGCTTGCCCAAGAGCAGGCGCGAAGCGTCCCGCAGGTCCTGCGCGAGATGATTGATGCGCAGCTTCACCTGAAAACGGAACAGCGCCTGCGCGAGGCGGCCGAGAGTCTCCGCGAGGACTACCTCAACGACCCGGAGCTTACCGCCTTCTCGGCCATTGAAGGTGATGCTTGTCGCCGACGACGATGTGCAGGGGCTCCTGCCTGGTAGTCGTACGGCCAGCCTCTCGCAGGCCCCATGTGGCAAAAGCCACAATATCCAAAGATGGGCCGCTTCATGAGCTAAGAAGGAACCTTGAAAAACTCAGTCTCCGATTCTCACCCATCTGTTTCGCCTCGGGTTCTCGGATTCCCCCCCTCCCTCCGCAAGTAACCCAACATGCCATAGCAGCGCAGGTGCGGACTGGGATGGGTCTATCAAACTCTTGGGCGGCTACTAGCGAACCCGAAACCTTAGGTGCGTCACATCCGGCACGTCGGCCACGGCCACCTTCTCCAGATTGGTCGGTTTGATCGTGAGTTTGTCGAACAGTCTTGTGCCGTCGCCGAGCAGAAGGGGTACGATGTGAAGGTATATCTCATCAAGCAAGCCGGCATTGAGACACCGTTGGGCTGCATTGGCGCCGCCCATTACGATGACGTCCTGGCCGCCCGCCGCTTCCCGTGCTCGTTTGACAACGCTCCTGATACTGTCGGTTGCAAAGGTGTATGACGTGCCACCCTGTCTTGTTATGGTCTCGCGAGGCTCATTCGACAATACGAAACAGGGTGCGTGAAACGGAGGATTCTCCCCCCAAGGTTCCAGCCCCAGATCGAAGGTTCGCCTCCCTATGATGTAGGCGCCGATGTTATTGAAGAAATCAGCATGGAACCCATCAGGATTCTCGACCGTATGGCCGTCCTTGAATATCCATTCGTGGAGCCGCTCGCCCTCGTCTCCCACAGGCTCTTCGGTCCGTATGTTCGGCCCGGCAATATAGCCGTCCAGTGACACAGTAATGTTCAGAATCACTTTGCTCATTGTTCTCCTCCTCCACTTGTCTCAAGCTGTTGGAATCCCTCCACGCTCAAACGACGTTGAGCTCTTCAGGCGCATTTCCTTGCTCCGTTCGCCCGCCGACGATCGTGACGTTCAAACGGCTCCTCAGCGCTACGCCGCAGACGAGCCGCTCGGCAGATCTCCGTCTCGGGCGTAGGATGCGATTATGACGCCGCTGGGACTGACGCTGTTCTTGATCAACCTGAAGTTCGCAGGGATCGTGCCGTTGCCGAACAAGCGCTTGCCGCTGCCCAGGGTGACGGGGAAAAACCTGAGCCCGAGCTCGTCCACCAGATCATGCTGGAGAAGCGTCTGACAGAGCTCACCGCTTCCGTACACGTGGATATCGGACCCCTCTCCGTTCTTGAGCTTCCTGATCTCATCTGCAACATCGCCTTTCAAGAAGACCGAGTTCTTCCACTCGTGCGTCGTGAGCGTGTTTGAAGCGACATACTTGGTGACGTCGTTGATTCCGGGCCAGTCGTCTTCATGTTTCGGCCAGCAGGACGCGAATATCTCGAAGGTCTTTCTGCCGAGCAGGAGATCCGATCGCCTGCTCTTCTACTCCCCTATCATGGCCGCACCCACAGCGTCGTCGGAGAGGGGGAAGATCCAACCGCCGTGTTTGAAACCGCCGGACCTGTCCTCATCCGGTCCTCCAGGCGCCTGGATCACACCATCGAGCGATATCATCGACAAAATGATCAGCTTTCTCATGCTACTCCTCCAATGCATGGTCAACACGGCTGCCGGGCGCCACACGTCACAGAGTCCGTTTCGTCATGCGCCGGTCCGGTCACGAGTCCGTTAAGTGCGCTGTCAGGAAACAATGAACTATCGCACTTACCAAAGTCAGGCACGATGGAAGGTCACCGCCCTGGGAGCAGACTTTCGCGACCGTATGCGCCATAGACACCCAAAGCACTCGCCACGGCCTGGTCTTGCGGATCTCCGCTCCGACGGACGGATCAAGGTTGATGCGCTAGATTTCAGCCCTCTTCATGAAGAGCATCACCCTCGATAGCGGAGAACACGGTGAGCTCCGGATCGTTGAGGTAGTCCTCGCGGAGACTCACGGCCGCCTCGCGCAGGCGCTGTTCCGTTTTCAGGCGAAGCTGAGCATCAATCATCTCGCGCACGACTTCCGAGACGCTTCGCTCCTACCGTGCCTTCGATCGTTGCCTGGAGATGATGGCCGCAGGGCAGATCGACGCCGGCGCTCTGGTGGATCTGACGCTGCCCCTGCGGGAGTACCGCACGGCGCTGGCCAGCCTCCGCGAGGCAAAGGCAGGGACCTTCAAGGCGGTGCTGACGCCGCGTCCCTGAGGCGCAGGCCCGCGTTTTGGGCCTCACACGCCCTCTCAAGAATGGAAGCTTCGCGCCGGGCAGGCGCCTTCCTTGTCGATTTCGGCCGGTCCCATTCGATTACAAATCAGAACAGAAGCCGAAGCGAGGAGGAAAAGATGAACAACCAAGCAAACGCCGCGCAGGCGCCGGCCAAGAACGGCCATGTGCCCGTCAACGGCGTACGCTATTACTTCGAAATCCGCGGCAATGGCGATCCGCTGCTGCTCCTGCACGGGGGGCTCGGGTCGATCGGGATGTTCGGTCCGGTGCTGGCGGAGCTCGCCGGGGCGCGCCAGGTGATCGGAGTCGATCTCCACGGCCACGGGCGCACGACGCTGGGCGACCGGGAGATCAGCTTCACGGATATGGGTGACGACATGGCGACTCTGCTGGAGAAGCTCGGCTACAGGCAGGTCGACGTGCTCGGCTACTCACTGGGTGGCGGCGTCGCGTTCCGGCTCGCAGTGCAGCATCCGCAGATGGTGTGCCGTCTCGTTCTGGTTTCGGCCGGATTCGCCCAGGATGGTTTCTATCCTGAAATGCTGCCGCAGCAGGCGCAGCTCAGCGGCGAGATGGCCGACCAGATGAAGGACACGCCTATGTACCGGTCCTACGCGGCGATCGCGCCCCAGCCGGAAGACTTCCCCAGGCTGCTCGACCGGATGGGCGCCCTCATGCGCAGGCCCTACGACTGGTCGCCGGAGGTCAAGAAGCTCACCATGCCTGTCATGCTCATCTATGGAGACAGCGACATGTTCCGCCCCGAGCACATCGTCCGCTTCTACCAGCTACTGGGCGGGGGCCTGAGGGACGCCGGCTGGATGCGCAAGAACATGTCACAGAACCGTCTCGCGATCCTGCCCGACCTGACCCATTACGAGATGTTCATGTCGCCCACATTGGCCGCCACCGCCCTGCCCTTCCTCGACGGACGGAGCGGGACCAAGAGCTGGGCCGAGCAGGTGAACCAAGGGAAGTGAGGAGGAGACCCAAGCTTGCCGAACGGAGACGGCAAGCGTTAAGTTTTGGCACCAAAGGAGAGAAAGGTATGTCTGCGCAGAAAATTGTTCCCCATCTGTGGTTCGACAAGCAGGCCAAGGAGGCGGCGGAGCTATACACCTCGCTCTTCCCTGAATCCAGAATCACGAATGTTACTACGCTTCATGATACACCGTCGGGAGATACGGATGCAGTAAGTCTCAGAATCTGGGGCTGCCGGTTTCAAGCCATCAGCGCCGGCCCATTGTTCAGGTTCAATCCATCCATTTCGTTTATGGTGAACTTTGACCCCTCGCGGGACAAGGACGCCAGAACCAGGCTCGACTCCGTTTGGGGGAAGCTTGGGGACGGCGGGAAGGTCCTGATGCCCATAGACAAGTACCCATTCAGTGAGCGCTATGGTTGGGTACAGGACAGATATGGCCTTTCCTGGCAACTGATCCTCACCAACCCCGAGGGAGAGGAGCGGCCGCCGATCGTTCCGTTCTTCATGTTCGTGGGAGATCTGGCCGGCAGAGCGGAAGAAGCAAGTGATTTCTATCTGTCAGTATTCAAGGACACGAGCCGCGGCGCCATCGCTCGCTATCCGGCCGGCATGGATCCGGAGAAGGAAGGCACAGTCATGTTCACCGACTTCACACTCGAAGGACAGTGGTTTGCAGCCCTGGACAGCGCACACGAGCACAACTTTGCCTTCAACGAAGCGATTTCGCTGATCGTGAACTGCAAGGATCAGGAAGAAATCGACTACTTCTGGGAAAAGCTTTCCGCGGTGCCCGGAGCCGAACAGTGCGGCTGGCTCAAAGACAAGTACGGCGTCTCCTGGCAGATTGTCCCAACCGCGATGGATGAAATGATGAGCAAAGGCACCCCAGAGCAGATTGACCGCGTAACCCAAACCTTCTTGCCGATGAAGAAGCTTGACCTTTCCAAGCTGAAGGAAGCCTTCGAGGGCAAGTAGCCAGGCCGCATCGCGTCTGAAGTACAGGACAGACCGTGTCGTCGCCGAAGCGCCGCTGCCGGGCGCCTCCTGGGTCGAAGGATATCCGCACAACAAGCCCGAAGACACCGACGCCGGGCACTTCCGGGGTCCCAGAGCAATGTGTGACGCGTTCGGGTTCGAGCGGGTTATTGTGGGGGAGCGAGCCTCCGTCGTGCGCCGCTCGGTCCCGTGAGGCCAGGTCCCCATCATCCAGCAGCGGACAATTGACATCCCCCCCGGACCTGCTCCACCGTTGGGCATTCTCTGCGCAGCCGGCCGCGGGTTAGCGCGTCCATCTTCGCCCATTACGACGTGATGGCGTATATTGAGATCATGAGTGAAGCAGTCGTCTTCTTCGATTCGGCCTACCGGGGCAAGCCTCCGTGGGATATCGGGCGCCCCCAGGGAGAGTTCGTCCGGCTGGCGGAGGCGGGAGAGATTCGCGGTAGGGTGCTGGATGCGGGATGCGGAACGGGGGAGAATGCCCTGTACCTGGCCGGCCGCGGGCTGGCGGTGTTGGGGATCGACGCGGCCCCCCGAGCCATCCGGAAAGCCCAAAGGAAGGCCCGCCGGCGCGGGATAGTCGCCGACTTCCTCGTGGCGGATGCGCTGGACCTTTCTGCCCTTCCGTACGGGTTCGACACCGTCATCGATTGCGGCCTGTTCCACGTGTTTTCCGATGAGGAGCGCCCGGTCTACGCCGCCAGCCTGCATTCGGCGCTGAACCCCGGCGGCCGGTATTTCATGATCTGCTTCAGTGAGCGTCAGACGGGAGCACAGGGGCCCAGGCGGGTCACCCAGGCGGAGATCCGGGCCACCTTCGGCGAAGGCTGGAGGGTCGACTCCATCGTGCCGGCGAAACTGGAAGCCGCGATAGAGCCGGGAGGCGCACAGGGGTGGCTGTCCTCCATCACACGCCTTTAGGCCGGCCTCAAGGGGCGAAGGTCGCGATTGCCGCCCGAGGCAGTGACACCGGAGGCGCCTTCGGCGCGGCCTGCGGACGCGCGCCGGGGATCGGATCGAGCGTCATCACAGGAGACAGGACCGTGAAGAGCAAGCTTGTTGTGGTCGTTGTTGGAGCCACGGGCAAACAGGGAGGCGCGGTGGCGAGGAGGCTCCTCGAGCGCGGCCACGAGGTGCGCGCCGTCACGCGAAACCCGCACTCCGAAAAGGCGAAAGCGCTCGCCAGCGCGGGCGCGACGCTCGTCACCGCCTCACTGGAAGACACGGCGACACTTACAGAGGCGCTCGAAGGAGCCACTTCCCTCTTCGCGATGACCACGCCGTTTGGCGGCGCGGAGGCCGAGACCCGACAAGGGGTCTCCGCCGCCGAGGCGGCCAAGGCCGCAGGTGTGCATCTCCTCTTCAACTCCGTCGGCTACAACCGCGTGAAGAATGCCCTCCTGACGGTATACGCCTTCCGAGCGGCCGCAGCGGTCACCAGAGTGGACGTCGGTCTGGAGAAGATATGCGAACAACGCGTGTCCTTCCGGGATGAGCTGGACCTGCAAACCTTCCCTCTGCCCTGCAGGGCAGAGGGTATTGCGGTTCTCGAGATCATAGATGTTTGGCCGGCTTCGCGCTGGCAGGACACGTGCACGGCCTCCACCTCAACGCCACAGCGCTCGCATACCCCGATGTGCCCAGGCTGCTCTTCCAGGCCGATCACCACTCGCTCACGCGGGCCCCACCGCTTACGCCCGATCCTACCAACTCGGTAGCCTTCCCATTCGCCCAGAAACTCGATATTCTGGTACTGGTCCATCCGCTCGGCTACTCTGGCATGCTCTGTGCCCCGGAATTCCTAGAAGAACCTTTTTCCTTTTTTTCAGTGTGAAAGACCTCCTGCCGCTTCCGCTCGACCCAGTCACCCAAAGCGTGTACCGGCTGCGCGGAATCAACCTACTCCAGCGTCTGTCCGGGAAGCATTTTCAGGGTTTCGCAGATCAATATGAGGCCAAGCGCGCCATGATCGACGGGCGTTTCCGCATGAAGCGAGCACCGGGGTATCGATGGTATGGAAATCACTCTCCTGGTTCACTATACTGCCGGCAGTGCCGAACGCCGCCGGATTCACATGAACTGCTTCGCGGAGGCGTCCTGAAGGCATCCAGGGAGGTGGCCCCTTGAAATGGGATAGCTGCCAGCGAATCTTGAAAAACATGGGCACCGTGATTGTGGGGAAGAGCGGGAGCATGGAGCTCCTCCTGGTGGCCCTGCTGGCCGATGGTCACGCACTGATCGAGGACGTACCCGGGGTTGGCAAGACCATGATGGCGAAATCCCTGGCCGTGAGCATCGGCGGCACCTTCAAGCGTGTACAGTTCACCCCGGATCTGCTTCCCACGGACATAACGGGGTTCAACATCTTCAACCAGAAGACCGGGGAGTTCCAATTTCAACCGGGACCCGTTCTGTCCAATGTGCTGCTGGCAGATGAAATCAACAGGACCGTGCCCCGAACACAGTCAAGCCTGCTGGAGAGCATGGAAGAGCGTCAGGTAACGGTGGACGGACAAACGATCCCGCTGCCACATCCCTTCTTTGTAATCGCAACCCAGAATCCCATCGAGCTGGAGGGAACCTTCTCGCTGCCGGAGGCGCAGCTCGATCGCTTCCTCCTCAAGGTCCATATCGACTACCCGGACAGGGATGACGAGATGGCCATCCTCGAACGCTTCCAGGCGGATGATCCCCTCCATCGCCTGGAGGTTGTCGTGCAGCCTGAGGAGATAACAACGTTGCAGGAAGCACGGGCGGGGATTCATGTATCAGAGCCTGTGAGAGCATATGTAACCGATATCATACGGAATACGCGAACCCACCCCCTGCTCTGGATCGGCGCCAGCCCTCGCGCAACCCTGGCGTTGATGCGTGCTTCTCAGGCCCTGGCCGCCCTCCGGGGGCGTGAATACGTGCTGCCAGACGACGTGAAGAATCTGGTCCAGCCCGTGCTCTCCCATCGCCTGATTCTGAAGGAAAGGGAGCGGGCGAGAGGCCAGGGAGCCGGCGATATCCTTGAAGAGATTGTGGCAGGGGTACCGGTGCCTCCCAAGATCGACGTCCCGTGAGGTCAAGAGGCGGATGGAGCAGCGACTTCCGAGCTTCTTTTCGCACCCGGTGGTGCTCTGTGTCGTCGGACTGATCTCCATCGGCGCTCTTCTCGGTCATCAGCGGGAGCTGATGATCCTCGCCCTCCTGGTCGAAGCCCTTATGGGCGTGACGTTTCTGTGGAGCCGCTTCGCAGCCAGGCGCGTAGTTTGTGAGCTTTCGGTCGACCGGGGGAGAGTATACCCCGATGAGCCGCTCGCGCTGACAGGGGCGGTGAAAAACGAAAAGCGGCTACCCGTTCATTTCACCCTCAGCCTGACCCCGAGCGATATCATTCATGCGGCGCCGCAACAGCCGGGCATGGAGTGCTCTGGTGGCCTGCTCGGATTTCAGCAGGCGCAATTCACATGGAGATTCATCGCGCGAAAGCGGGGCATTCATACGTTCGGTCCACCCAAGGTGACGGTCGGTGATCTTCTGGGTTATTACAGGAGGGAGATTCCCGCCGGTGAACATCTCCAGATCGTCGTGTTCCCGCGTTTGGTGCAGCTGAAGCCGTTCGATCTTTTTCGAAAGGATCTCTTCGGAGCTAGCGGAACCTCAGGCATGGTTCCCGATCCGTTGTACATCATAGGAACGAGAGACTACCAGGTTGGACATCCTGCGAGGTATATACACTGGAAGGCAAGCGCCCGGCGCTCCCGCTTGCAGGAGAAAGTCTGCGAACCCTCATTCCAGGAGAAACTCCTGTTCGTCATTCAGGTGGACGGATTCATAGCAAACCACGACGAGGAGGCCTTCGAGCGCACTCTGGAGGTGGTTGCTTCCCTGTCGCTGCGGGCGCAGAGCGACGGCCTTCCGGTCGGGCTTGCGGCCAACGCCGTGGGCCACAGAGGCGCGCCGGTGATGCATCCGCCCGCCGGAAGCCCGCGTCGGCTTACGGCGCTGATGGAAACCCTGGCCGGAATGAAGATGAAGGCGGCGGGCGACATCGCCTCGGCCATGGAGTCGCTTGTACCGCTGCCCTGGGGTATGAGCTGCCTGCTGTTCTGCCACCGCCAAAACGACGAGGCGGCCCTGCTGGCCGGGTCGCTGGGCCGTCGCAACATTCCTTCCGCCATGGTTGTTTGCGACCCCAAGGCGCCCCGGGACAGGTTTGCGGAGGTGGAGGGGGCCCGGACTTGCGTGCTGGCTGAGCTCTACGATCCCGAGGGAGAAATCCCTTGAGCAGCGGCCGCCAAGGCGCATTGACGGTTGTAGCCGGATGCATGGATCTGGCCTGGTTGTACGCGTGGGCGGTATTCACCACCTCGCCGCTCATGCCCACCGTTTCACTGCCGGCCTGCGCCGCGACGTTCTGGCTGGCTGCCGTAACGACGCGGCTCGTTATGAGCAGGGGCTGGCGCGTGGTTGCGGTGCGCCTCCTACAGGCGGCAGTGTTTCTCCTGGGTGTGCTGCTCGTTCTCCACGGCACCCTGGTCGTGAGTCATTCAATCTGGCGCGTCGGGAAGTGGCTCAAAATGCTGGGAGCCTGGGATGTGACCTTTCCGAGACTCAGGCTTGCTCTTCTGTGCTTTTGGGTCTTCTGCATTTGGGCGGGAGGGGTAAAGCTTTGCCGGCGGCCTCTGGACTACCTCTCCGTTACAGCCCGCTTCGACCTGGGGGTCGGTGCGTTCTTCACACTCCTTCTGATTCAGTTCTTGATCCGCGTGAAGTTCGGAGCAGACCTGGGTCGGGACACGATCGGGTACCCGATGATGTTCTTCATCATTTTCGGCGTCTTCGGCGTGGGCCTCGCGCGCAGCCGACCGAGCGCGGGATTGAGCTTCCCGGATCGATACCGGGGAGCGGGAATGCTGCTGGGGTTTGCCGTGCTCCTGCCGCTCGCCGGAACTGCAGCCGGCCTGGTGATTCTCGCATACTTCTCCAGGGCTGCCGGAACGGCAATTGCCGGGATGAGAGTCACGAGTACCTGGATCTCGCGAGCGCTGAGCAGCATCATCAAGTTCATCTTCAAACCCCTGGCTACCAGCATCGTGCCTGTGAGCGCGGGCGCCACCGATGCGCCTCCCGCGACGGTTCCCGAAGCGAGCGGCCGGCTGCCCATTCTGGGCACAATCCTGCTGTGGTTGGTGTTGGGGCTGATGGGCGCTGTCACCCTTTATCTGGCGGCAAAGGGGATCGCCTATGTCATCCGCAGGCTCTTCAGCAGAATCGGGAGCTCGAGGCTTTTCGTTGCCGGGTTTTCGCTGCCCTTGGATAGCTGGCTTGCCGCCTTGCATGCCTTGTTTCTTTTTCTTTTCAAAAGGCGCAACGCCCTGGGTGTTGTGGAGCTGTACACCCAGATGGTGGAGTGGGGCCACAGAAGCGGGATTCCACGGAAGGTATGCGAAACCCCGCTTGAGTATGGAGCGCGTCTGAGCGGACGATTTCCCGAAGCCGGCCGGGAGTTCGGGACAATCGTTGCCGCCTTCAATCTGACCGTTTACGGCGATTCGTCGGAGGAGCAGGCCGGACTGCTGGACGCACGCGGCGCGTGGCGCAAGCTGCTGCGCCTCTGGCTCTGGATGGCTCACTTGAGATCGCTGCTGAGAGCGCGAAAGAATCGCTCATGCGAACCATGAGCTGCCCGCGCACGCGATACGACTGGCGGAATACTTCGGCTCGATTATCGAGGCGACCGGTGTCCCGTTTGCGGCGACAGGGATCACATCAGGAACTGGAAAAGGACCCGATGGGACCCTCAGAGCAAACCGAGCCCATCCGGTCCGCACTTGGAATCGGGAAATCGATATCATGATCGGCTGAAGCTCTGGCCACAAACCACAGCCAATGTCTCCCATGGGTCCGGGCCTTTGCGTAGACATTCGCCGCGATCATGAATCGAGCCGTAAACCCATAGAGCAATACTTGTATTTCCGTCCCGAACCGCAGGGGCAGGGATCGTTCCTGCCGATCTTTTTTGGAGCCATCCCGGGCATTGCTACATGGTGTTTTCCATCGACTGTTTTTCTGAACAACTGGTAGTGCTCTTTCAGCCTCTCAATATAGAGCGGATCTCTCAAGACGACTTGTTCCACTTTCTTCAGAAGCGCGGAGGCCAGTTCAGATTGCGGGCTCAAACGGTTCAAGACCGGGCCTTTCAAACCTCTGATCACCTCTGGGTCATTCTCTCCAGCCCATTCTCTGTAGTAATCTTTGCTTTCCCACCCGTAGGCTATTACCGCTACAAACTTCTTCCCTCCATCAGCGAATACGTTAAACATCACCCGCTTGCAATCACACCCAGGCTCATCGCAATACAGCTCTGTTAAGGCATAGGTATCAGGGGGCAAGTCGGGATCTTCAAAAACAATCAGACTCCTTGTTTCCCTCTCAGCAATATCTGGAAACCGGTCATAGAACATCGTGTACGGCATAAACGAATTGCTACTAGATAGAAGGTGATTCCTGGATTACGATCCATCCATGCCTGCCTATCAACTCCAGGAAGGGCCCGGATCCCCCACTGGGTGCGGGTTGGTCAATCACGAACCTCTGTTGTCGAATTCTCGACGCATTGCTACGATTTTCTGGGACTTGCAGTCCCGCAACCATAGCGCATGGCTATCTCGGAGGAAGAACTATGGGCACGTCACAGAGGTCTCTCGTGGTGAGTATAGCGTCGACGTCCGTGCGAATTCTGCGATGGTCCTCTCCTGTCCGTTGGGTTTCAGCTTGCCTTTCGGATCCTCTATGGTTGCCAGAAGTCTGGGTGCTGATCTCCATCGTCCTGGAAGTGTTTCTCTTGTGGCTGATAGGTATACCAGCATGGATTCGACTCGTTGTCAGTGGTTGGCACCTTCTGGATATCTTAGGTGTGACCTTCAGGGATTTGGTATGCGTGCCTGACACTACGCCGCCAGGCACCATAACGATGAGGGACCCAATTCGGTGGGTCCGACCTGGGCGAGGCCAATCGCTCAAGTTTACGAAGCAGATCCGCTGGTATGTCTCGCTGCTCGGCCCCGATGCGGATCCTTGCGGTCATCACGGAGCGGGAGGAGGTCCGCAGGATCCTGCGCCATCTGATGAAGATCGGCCGCTCACCGCCAGGGCTTGACCCGGTTTCGCTTAGCTGACAATCTGTCCTCTTGCCTGCTGCAGGCAGTACTCTGCCCATCGCGACGTTCCTGAGCCCTCCAAAGAGCTGTGCTCCTCGCTTTGAAGCTATCGACCCCGTCGCCGAGAGGCGCAGCTGTCACCACATCCGCCCGACGAGGCCACGGAAGAGCGGAAGAGTCGCCTCGATCTTCCCGTGGGGGCAGCTCCCGGCGAATGGCATGCCTAGATCGGATATGAAAAATCCATCAGCTCAGTTCTAACCCGCATTTCTCATAAATCGACTAGAAGATGGCCTCCCAGTCTGGTATAATTGCTTGATCGAAAACCAATTAACCGGAGCAAAGAGGCCACCGTATGCAGGAACAGTCT
>CAZBDU010000087.1:0-23884 GCA_964490725.1 uncultured Spirochaetaceae bacterium
CCCCCCCCCCCCCCCCCCCCCCCCCCCCCCCCCCCCCCCCCCCCCCCCCGGGGCAAGAGCGCCTTCGTGGAGGCGGACCTTCAGAGCTTCGAGTTCGTGCTGCGGCTCAACCTGGTGGCGGGGCTCATGGTGCCCACCAAGGTGATGGCGGCCTACTGGATGGAGCGCCAGGTAAAGGGCTCCATCATCAACATGACCTCCATGGCCTCCTACCTGCCCCTGTCGGGGGTCTGGGCCTACGACGCGGCCAAGGCCGCGGTGCTCAACCTCACTCAGGCCACCGCCAAGGAGCTGGCCCCCCACGGCATCCGGGTGAACGCCGTGGCTCCGGGCTTCTTCGTGGGCAAGCAGAACCGGGCGCTTCTGTACGATGAGAAGGGGGAGCTCACCGCCCGCGGCAGATCGATCATCGACCACACTCCCTACGGGCGCTTCGGGGAGGTGGCGGAGCTGGCCGGGGCGGTGCTGTTCCTGGCCAGCGCCAGGGCATCCGGGTTCGTGACCGGGGTGTCCCTGCCGGTGGACGGCGGATACCTGATTCACAATATTTGAAGCAACGGGAGGGAAGCGTTGAGCAAAGCGGTGCTTCAGGAGTTCGAGGCCAGACAGGAGTTCTTCATCGGGCTTGATTCGGACGGCTGCGTGTTTCCGTCCATGGAGCTCAAGCACAAGGAGTGCTTCATCCCCAACATCGTGCGCCACTGGTCGCTGCAGCCCATCTCCAAGTACGTCCGGGAGGCGGCGGAGTTCGTGAACCTGTACTCCAAGTGGCGCGGGGCCAACCGCTTTCCGGCGCTGCTGAAGGTCTTCGACCTGCTGGCCGAGCGCCCGGAGGTGCAGCGCTCCCCCGTGAAGATTCCCGAGGTGCCTGCCTTGAGGGCCTGGGTCAGGGAGGAATCCTCCCTGGGCAACCCGGCGCTGAAGGCGGCCGTGGAGCGCAACCCGGCGCCGGATCTGGTCCTCACCCTCCGGTGGTCAGAGGCGGTGAACGCCAGCATCGAGGAGATGGTGCAGGGGGTGCCTCCTTTCCCCGGGGTGCGGGAAAGCCTGGAAAAGATGGCCGCCCGGGCGGACATCATCGTGGTTTCCGGGACCCCAGGGGAAGCGCTGGAGCGGGAATGGCGGGAGCACGACCTGGCAGGCCACGTGCGGCTGATCGCCGGCCAGGAGCTGGGCTCCAAGAAGGACCATCTGAGCCTGACCGCCGCGGGCAAGTACCCTGCGGATCACATGCTGATGATCGGGGACGCCCCCGGGGACATGAAGGCCGCCAAGGCGGTGGGGGCGCTGTTCTACCCGGTCAACCCCGGCGCCGAGGAGGCCTCCTGGGAACGCTTCTCCGGTGAGGCGCTGGAGCGTTTCTTCGCCGGGAGGTACGCCGGAGGATACGAGGCGCAGCTGATCGTCGAGTTCGACGAGCTGCTGCCGGAGACTCCGCCGTGGAAGCGCTAGGCTGCCGCTTCCGGCGGCCGAGCGCCGGCCGGGCCGGGGCCGGGCGGAGCAAGGAGGGAACATGAACGCAGGGTTCGGCAGCCCGGGCGCTTCTCTGAGCGCGGAGCAGGTCAGGCAGATCATAGCCGAGGGGACCCCGGAGCAGCTGGTCCGGGACAAGCGGGTGCTGGTGCTGACGCCGGACGCCACCCGCACCTGTCCGCTGCCGATGATGGTGCATGCGGTCCGCGAGGCGATCGGCCCGCTCGCCCGCCGCCTGGACTTCATGATCGCCCTGGGCTCCCACCATCCTCTGGAGGACGCCCGGGTGCTGGAGCTCTACGGCATCAGCCCGGAGGAGCGCCGGGGGCCGTTCCGGGACAGCCGGTTGCTGAACCACCGCTGGGACGTGGAAGGCACGCTGGTAGAGTTGGGGCGCTTCGGGGAGGAGGAGATCGAAGAGCTGACCGGCGGGCTGTTCCGGGAAGCGGTGACGGTGGACATCAACCGCGCCGTCTACGACTACGATCTCATCCTGATCCTTGGCCCGGTCTTTCCCCATGAGGTGATCGGCTTCTCGGGGGGCAACAAGTACCTGTTCCCGGGCATCTCCGGGGGCGAGTTCCTGCACTTCTTCCACTGGCTGTCGGCGGTGATCACCTGCTGGAAGACCATCGGCTTCAAGGACACCCCGGTGCGGGAGCTGGTCAACCGCGCCGCCGGCAAGCTGTCCGTGCCGCGGCACTGCATCGCCATGGTGGTGGGACCCTCCTCCTACGAGGACCTGGGCTCCAAGGGCGGCGAGCAGGCTCCCCGGGACGGCTCGGCTCATCAGGCCGGCGGCACGCTGGCGGGTCTGTACGTGGGCAGCCCCGAGGAGGCATGGTCGCGGGCGGCGGACCTCTCGGCGCAGATCCACGTGGTGTACAAGCCGAAGCCCTACCGGACGGTGCTGGGACGGGCGCCTGCCATGTACGACGAGGTGTGGGTGGGCGGCAAGGTGATGTACAAGCTGGAGCCGGTGGTGGCCGCGGGGGGGCGCCTGATCATCTACGCGCCCCACATCCGGGTGGTCTCCTCCACCTGGGGGCGCTACCTGGAGCAGGTGGGCTACCACGTGCGCGACTACTTCCTGGCCCAGATGGGCCGCTTCCGGGACGTGCCGCGGGGAGTGCTGGCTCACTCCACCCACGTGAAGGGGCTGGGCAGCTACGAGAACGGCGTGGAGAAGCCGCGCATCGAGGTGGTGCTGGCCACGGGGATCCCTGCGGAGACCTGTCGGCGCATCAACCTGGGCTACATGGACCCCGCAACGCTGCGGGGGGAGGACTACCGGGGCCGCGAGGAGGAGGGGGTGCTGTTCGTGGACCACGCCGGGGAGGTGCTGCACCGGCTGGAGAGCGAGCGGCCCGACGGGGCGAAGGAGAGCGCCGAATGAGCTCCAGAGTGGAAACGATCGGCGGAGAAGCGCTGGAACGGTGGATCGGTGCGGCCCGCGAGAGGGGCCTTCTGGAGGCCGGGCTCGACGCCGGGGGATGGGCCGGCCGCCCCGGGGTAGAGGAGCTCCTGTACCCGCAGTCGGTGCGCAGGGCGGGTCCCGCCCTGGCGGCGGCGCTGAAGCTTCCCGGCGGTCGGGCCGTGGGGCTGTTTGCAGAACAGAAGTCCCACCTGCCCGGGGGGTTCGAGGGGCTCGCCAGGGATCTTCCCGGGGGCCTGGCCGGCCTGTTCTGCTCCTTCACCCACGAAAACGCCGGCGCTCTGCGGGCGCTCCTGCCCTACACGGCGCCCTCCCCTCTGGGAGACCGGGACGTCACCTTCGGGGTGGGGGACCGGCTGGGGGTGGCCGGAGCGGGCCATCTGCGGGTGATGCGCCGCTACCAGGCCTACCCGGTGCTGGCCCAGCAGTCGGTGCGCGAGCTGGAGCTCACCGGACGCAGCTACCCGGAGGTGCTGGACGCTTCCACCTGGGCGGTCTTTCAGGAGGGATACGAAGATGGATGGGGGGCCGACGGGGACCACCTGAAGACCGAGGAATGGGTGCGCACCGCCATGAAGATCGGCTTCACCATGGTGACGGCGGACGTCTCCGACTTCATCCGGGCCCAGCAGGCGGAGAGCAGCCAGGCCGCCGTCCTCTCCGCCTATGCGGGGCTGCCGCAATCCTACCGCAAGCGGATCGAAGACAACTATCTCCACATGACGTTGGAGCTGGACACCGGGGAGAGCGTGGCCTTCTCGCATGCGGAGCTGGCACGGGTGGCCCTGGTGTACGGGGAGGCCATCGAGCAGGCCGCCCGGCTGTATCGCGCCGGCGCAGAGGTCTGCGGCGAGGGGGGATTCGACTTCGAGCTCTCGGTGGACGAGACCGCCACCCCCACCACCCTGCAGGCCCACGTGTTCGTGGCCCTGGAGGCGAAGGAGGCGGGGATCCGCATCGGCTCCCTGGCGCCGCGCTTCGTGGGGGAGTTCCAGAAAGGCATCGACTACATCGGCGAGCTGTCCCGGTTCGAGAGCACCTTCCGCTCCCACGCCGCCGTGGCGCGCAAGCTGGGCTACCGCATTAGCGTGCACTCCGGCAGCGACAAGTTCAGCGTTTTTCCGGTCATCGGCCGGGATAGCCGGGGCAGGTTCCACATCAAGACCGCGGGCACCAACTGGCTGGAGGCCATGAAAGTGATCGCCGGGCGGGAGCCGGCTCTTTACCGCAGCATGCACGCCGCCGCGCTGGAGCGCTTCAGCAAGGCCACGAAGTACTACCACGTCACCACCAACCTGGACAATGTCCCTCCCCTCGACTCCCTGTCCGACGCGGAGCTTCCCGGGTTGTTCGACAATCGTGACGCCCGGCAGCTGATCCACATTACCTACGGTGAGCTGCTGCGGGACCCGGCCATCGCAGGGCCCTTCTTCCAGGCCCTGGAGCGGCACATCGACGCCTACTGGGCGGCGCTGGAGCGGCACATCGGGCGGCACCTGGAGACCCTGGGAGTGCCGAAGAGGAGCTGAGCATGGCCAAGGAGTTCCTGGGCGAGGAGTTCCTGCTGAGCACAGAGACCTCCCGGGTGCTGTTCCACGACTACGCACGCCAAATGCCGATCTTCGACTACCACTGTCACCTGCCGGTGGCGGAGATCGCGGAGAATCGCCGCTTCGAGAACATGAGCCGCATCTGGCTGGCCGGAGACCACTACAAGTGGCGGGCCATGCGTGCCTGTGGGGTGGAGGAGAGACTGATCACGGGGGACGCCTCCGACTGGGAGAAGTTCCTGGCCTGGGCCGAGACCGTCCCCTACACGATCCGCAACCCCCTCTACCACTGGACCCACATGGAGCTGCGCAACCCCTTCGGCGTGCGGGAGCTGCTGTCCCCGCAGACGGCCCGGGGCGTATGGGAGCGCTGCAACGAGCTTCTGGCGGGCGAGCAGTTCCGGGCCAGGGGCCTGATGAGCCGCTTCAACGTGAAGGTGGTGTGCACCACCGACGACCCCACCGACACCCTGGAGCACCACCGGCAGATCCGGCAGGAGGGGTTCGCCGTGAAGGTCTTGCCGGCCTTCCGGGCGGACAAGGCGCTGGCCGTGGACAACCCGCCGGTGTTCACCGCCTGGCTCGGGCGGCTGGAGGAGGCGGTGGGCCGCCGGATCGGCACCTTCCCGGAGCTGATCGAGGCCCTGCGGGAGCGCCACGCCTACTTCCACGAGATGGGAAGCCGCCTCTCGGACCACGGCATCGAGGTCCCCTACGCCGCCGCGTACACCGACCGGGAGGTGGGGGTCATCTTCGCCATGGCCAGGGAGGGGCAGCTGCCCGCACCCCAGGACGTGCTGAAGCTCAAGTCCGCAATGCTCTACGAGCTGTGCGTGATGGATGCTGAGCGCGACTGGACGCAGCAGTTCCACTTCGGCGCCCTCCGGGGCGTCTCCAGCCGCATGCAGCGCCTCCTGGGGCCGGACACCGGATACGACGCCATGGGCGACTTCGAGATCGCCCGGCCACTGGTACGCCTTCTGGACCGGCTGGAGACCGCCGGAAAGCTGGCCCGCACCATCGTGTACGTGCTCAACCCGCGGGACAACGAGATGGTGGCCTCCATCGCGGGCAGCTTCCAGGACGGCTCGGCCCGGGGGAAGATGCAGCTCGGCTCTGCCTGGTGGTTCAACGACCAGAAGAGCGGCATGGAGTGGCAGATGAACGCCCTCTCCAATGTGGGCCTGCTTTCCACCTTCGTGGGGATGCTCACCGACTCCCGCAGCTTCCTGTCCTACCCCCGCCACGAGTATTTCCGCCGCGTCCTCTGCGACCTGATCGGCCGGGAGGTGGAGGCGGGGGAGCTGCCCGCGGACATCCCCCATCTGGGCGGCATCGTGCAGGACGTGTGCTTCAACAACGCCGCCCGCTACTTCCGGATCCCGGTGGAGTGAAGGGGCCGCCGGCAGTCTCCCGCCCCGCCGCCCGGATTGAGCCGCCCTGGACCAGAGGGCCGCCCCTCGAGGGACGTTGTCTACAATTCACCCCGGCGTTCCGTGTATAATCCTGACCTTGATGGCTGCGGAAAAAACAGTTCTCTTCTATCAGGTCCTGCTGGATTCCGTCGGCGAGGCCATCGTGGCCACGGATCTGGATCTGAGGGTGATCTTCTGGAACCGTTTCGCCGAGAGGCTGTTCGGCTGGAGCGCGCAGGAGATCGCCGGACGGAAGGCTACAGACCTGCTGGTTCCCCGGGCCAGGCTGCGGAAGCTCGGCAGAGTAGTCGATACCCTGCGGCGGCGGCACGGTTGGGCCGGTCAGATGCGACTGCGCAGGAAAGACGGTACCGAGTTTTTCGCCCTGATAACCGCCACGCCCCTGGAGCCAGCCAGCGGCACCTTGGGTGGATTCGTCTGTGTCTGTGTGGACATCTCGCGGGAAACGGCCGAGGCGGGCGGTTGGCCCCTTGCCGGTACGGGTATGCCCGGAGAGGTAACCGGGATGGGGCGTCTCATGCAGGCGCTGGAGCGAAAAAACTACGAGTTCGAGCTCATCTTCGACTCGGTGCCGACACCCCTGTTCCTGAAGGATCGGGAGGGACGTTTCCTGCGGGTGAACCGGGCCTTCGCCCGGGCCACGGGACTTTCGGAACGGCGCTGTATCGGCAGGACGAGCGCCGAAGTTATGCCCCGTTACGGCGTCCGGTACGCCTCCGACGACGAAGAGGTATTCCGCAGCGGGAAGCCCAGGATGGGGTTGCTGCGGCCCTACCAGTCTCGCCTCGGCAGCAGGTGGGCCCTCACCGACAAGATCCCTTACCGGGATCCCCAGGGAAGGGTCTGCGGGCTGGTGGGCTCTATTGTCGACATCACCGATCGGAAGAATCTGCAAGACGAGCTGGCGCGGAACATCCAGGATCTGCAGGTGGTGAACGACTTCGTGGTGAGGGCAAGCCGCATCGCTGAAACCGACGAGCTGTGCCGCCTAGCCGCGCGGGCGGTGAGCCGGACCAATCCGCGGGCCTTTGTCACCGTTTCCTACTTCGACCCGGCCGTCGGCGGTCCGCGAGTGCGGGCCGTGGCGGGTTTGGGCAGGAAGGCCGCGCGCGTCAGGAAGCTGCTGGGTGACAGTCCTCTGGACGTGGGCGGACCCCCGGAATCCATGGGGGCGGCGGCGCGCGCGGCGGTACCGCTGTTCACCTCCGGGCGCCTGGAACGAATCCCGGGTGGGCTCCTGGCGCTGGCAGAGGGCATGCTCACACGGGAGACTTGCGAGCAGATCACGGAGTACCTGGGAATCGAGTCGGCCCATGCGGTGGGCCTGTCCATGGACAGGGAGATCGTGGGTGGGGTTTCCCTGCTGCTTCCCCGGGGCCAGTCCCTGCAGCGAGGCCAGGTGATCGAGACCATCGCCCGGCATCTGGCGGTGCTGCTGCACAGGCTGCGGACGGAGCAGCGCCTGCGGCAGGGAGAAAACAGTTTCCGCGAGCTGGTGCAGCGCTTCATCCACCTTCGCGACGACCAGAACGCGGAAATCTCGCGGGAGCTGCACGACGATCTGGGCCAGTCGCTGACGGGACTGGCCATGGATCTGACCATGGTGGAGCAGGATCTGCGGGGAGAGGGTGGGGCACCGGACCTTGTGGCCACCGCCGACACCCTCCGTGACATGCGCAGGCTTCTCAAGGAGACCGTAGGGAAGGTGCGCAACATTTCCCAGCTCTTGCGGCCGGCGGTCCTCGATTCTTCCAGCCTGGTCGAGGCGCTGGAATGGCAGCTCGAGGAGTTCGGGAGGCGCTCCGGTACGCTTACTTCCTTTCGGAGCGACCTGGCTTCCATTGAGCTGCCCAAGCCGCAGACCCTGGCGGTGTTTCGCACGGTTCAGGAGGCTCTGACCAACTGTGCGCGCCACGCCAGGGCGACTCACGTCGTGGTGAAGCTCAGGCAGCGTCGGCGTGCGCTCCTCATCAGCGTCGCCGACAACGGCGTGGGCTTCGACCCTACCCGGAGGGACCGGGGAGGCTGCCTGGGTATCCTGGGCATGGAGGAACACATGTCCTCCGGCGGCGGCTCGGTGGAGATCCGAAGCAGGGAAGGGCATGGAACGACCGTGCGCATCCACGTGCCCCTCGAGGAAGACGCTTGATCCGCGTGGTGATCGCCGACGATCACGCCCTCATCAGGGAAGGCTTCGCCAGGCTGGTAGCCCGGGAAGCGAGCATGGAGCTTGCCGGGGAGGCCGACACGGCTGCGGAACTAATGGAGCTTCTGGCACACACCTGCTGTGACGTCCTGGTACTGGACATCGGGCTGCCGGACCGCAGCGGGCTGGATGTGCTCAAGGAGCTGCGAGTGCGTTACCCGCGGATGGCCGTCCTGGTGCTGAGCATGTATCCCACCGAGCGCTACGCCATGAGGGCCCTGCACGGCGGGGCCGCGGGGTACCTGACCAAGAGCAGCGCCGCCGACGAGCTCCTCAAGGCCGTTCGCAAGCTCGGAGCGGGCGGGCGGTACGTCAGCGAGACCCTGGCGGAGGAGCTCGCCTTCTCCTTGAACGCGGGGACGACCGGCATGCCTCACGAAGCGCTTTCGGACCGGGAGTACCAGGTTCTGCTTCTGCTGGCCCAGGGTAACCCCACCGGGGAGATCGCCCGATTCCTTTCTCTGAGCGGCAACACCATACAGACCTACCGCCGCCGTGTTCTGGCCAAGCTGGGCCTGAGGACGAACTCCGAGCTTTCACTGTATGCAGTGCGTCACGGGCTGATCGACTGAGAACGCGGTTGTCACAAAAACTGTGACAGCAGGATCACGGTTCTTGCGATTGTCTGCCGCACCTGCCTGTCCCAGGATGGAAGGCTGGAGAAGACAGGCAGTGATGAACGTGCTGGTTGCTGATGACTCCCCCCTGGTTCGGAGGCGTCTGATCAAACTCCTTGCCCGCCGCCGATTGGACGCGCAGGTCCGGGAGAGCCAGGACGTGCCTTCCACGCTTGCCGCCATCGAGAAGGAACGGCCAAACGCGCTGATCCTCGACGTCCGCATGCCCGGGGGCAGCGGCTTCGACGTGTTGAGCCATATCCAGCGGTGCAACTTGGCCATACGCGTGATCGTGCTGACCAACTTCGCTACCGAGGTCAACCGGAAGAGGAGCCTCAAGCTGGGCGCGCACTTCTTCTTCGACAAGACCAGGCAGTTCGACCGCGCCCTGGACGCCCTGGTCGCCGGGACGGCCGATGGAGCCTGAACCCCTGGCGAGCACTTTCCCTCCGCGGCAACAGGCGCTGCTGCGGGTGCTGATCCTGGCCGGCAGCGCCCTGGCCGCCGCCCTCGGCGTGGCCGCCCTGCTGGGCTGGCTGACAGGGCTGTCCCGGCTTGCCAGCCTGGCGCCGGGAACGAAGCCCATGGCGCCGGACACGGCGGTGCTGTTCGGCTGGAGCGGCGTGGCCCTGCTTCTCTCGGTTCTCCGTCACTACAGTCGCCCCATCCGCCTGACCTGCCTGGCCGCAGGGTGGCTGGCGGTCGTCGTGGCGCTGGCGCTGCTTGGGCTGTCTCTGCTGCCGGCACGGCTGGAAATCGAGCATCTCGGCATCCCGATGGGGGCATCGGAAGACGCAGTCGCAGCGGCACACATGTCTGCGCCGACGGCGCTTGGTTTCGCCGTTACGGGCCTGTCGCTGGTCGCCGCGCTCTCAGCCTCCCCCCAGCGGCGCTGGCGGGCGGCCCTGGCCCGCTGGCTCGCGGGCCTCACCATCGCCGGCTGGTTCGTGCTCTCTCTGGCCTACCTGCTGGGCACTCCCCTGTTCTACCGCGGACCCCTGATCCCGCCCTCTGCAACCAGCACTGCGGCGTTCATGGCGCTGGGAAGCGCGCTGTTCGCGTTCGCCGGATGGCGGGCTGGGCCGCGAGCCGATAGAGTCATCGAAACCGTTCCTGGTCCATCCGTGCTCGTGCTGGTCTTCGCACTGATCGTTGCCGGTATCAGCACGGCGGGCTACTGGTACGCCCGCAGTGACGAGACCCGCGACCGCGCACGGGTGGAGCAGGGGCTGTCCTCGGTGGCGGAGCTGATGGCAAGGGAACTGGCCCAGTGGCGCAGAGAACGTCTGGCCGACGGAGCGCTGTTCCATGCCAACCTCGACTTCTCCACTCTGGTGCGGCGCGTCTTTGCGGCACCGGAGGACAAAGCCGCCCGGCAACGGCTGAGTGCCTGGCTGGGCCGGATCCAGGCAGCCGGCCCCTACGATTGGGCCTTCCTTCTGGACGCCCGGGGCGGCCGGTGGAGGCCTCCCCCCGGGATACCCGGGCCCATCGACTCCGCTGTCGCCGCCCGGGCCGCCGCCGGGGGGGGAGGGGTGGTCCTGCAAGACTTCTACCGGGACGCCGCCGACGGCCGCGTCCATCTCGCGGTGCTGGTACCAATCCACGATCCCCAGGGAGGTGGGGCCATCGGAGTGCTGGGCTTGCGGATCGACCCCGAGCGGGACCTCTATCCCCTCCTCAATCGCTGGCCCACTCCCGGCCGAAGCGCGGAGACGCTGCTGTTCCGCAGAGAAGGGGACCAGGCGGTCCTCCTCAACAACCTGCGCTCCGGCAGCGATACCGCCCTGAGGCTCCGCAACCCCCTGGCGGAGGAGGCCAGGCTCGCGGTTCAGGCGGTTCAGGGCCGCACTGGGATTGTGGAGGGGATCGACCACCGCGGCGTACGGGTGGTGGCGGAGGTGCGGGCGGTGCCCGGTTCGCCCTGGTTGCTGGCGGTCAGCATGGACGCTTCCGAGCTCCATGCGCTCCTGAGCGAAAAACGATCGGTATTGCTCCTGCTGGCCGGCGTCCTGCTGGCCGGTGCAGCAACCGCTGTAGGTCTGGTTTACGGGCGGCAGCGCGCCCGCCTCTTCCGGGACCGGTACCGGGCGGCGGAGGCACTGCGGCAGAGCGAGGAACGATACCGCATCATTCTGGACAGCATGTTGGAAGGATTCCAGCTCATCGGCCGGGACTGGCGCTATCTTTATCTCAACGATGCTGCCGCAAGACACGGCCAGCGGGAGAAGGAGGAGCTGCTGGGGCGTTCAATGATGGAGAGTTATCCCGGCATCGACGATACGTCCATGTTCGACGCCCTGCGACGGTGCATGGAGGAACGAACGCCCCAACGCGTGGAAAACGAGTTCACCTACCCCGACGGTTCGACGGCCTGGTTCGAGCTTCTCATCCAGCCGGCCCGTGAAGGCGTCTTCGTCCTCTCCCTCGACATCAGCGAGCGCAAGCAGGCGGAGAAGCGAAACCGCAGTCTCAACGCGGAGCTTGAGCGGCGCGTCGTCGAGCGCACCGCCCAACTGGAGGCAGCCAACAAGGAGCTGGAAGCGTTCGCCTATTCCGTTTCTCATGACCTGCGAGCCCCTCTGCGGGCCATCGACGGGTTCTCGCGGATCATCCTGGAGGACTATGCGGAAAAGCTGGACGCCGAAGGGGGCCGGCTTCTGAACACGGTGCGCTCAAACGCGCAGAAGATGGATCAGCTCATCACCGACATCCTGGCTCTCTCGCGTGCCACTCGGGCCGAGCTCAAGCGCTCCCGCATCGACATGAGCACCATGGCCAGCTCCATCTACCACGAGATCCTCCCCTTGGAGCTGCAGGGCGCCTTCCAGTTCTCGGTTTCCCCGCTGCCGGAAGCCTGGGGAGACCCTACGCTGATGCGGCAGGTCTGGAGCAACCTGATCGGCAACGCGATCAAGTTCACCCGGGGGAAAGAGAGGCGCAGCATCGCGATCAGCGGCTTTCGCGAGGGAGGGATGAGCGTGTACCGCGTGCAGGACAATGGCGCGGGGTTCGATCCGGCCTATGTCCACAAGCTTTTCGGCATCTTTCAACGCCTCCATGGGAGCGAGGAATTCGAAGGCACCGGGGTGGGGCTGGCGATCGTACAGCGCATCATTCACCGGCACGGCGGCCGTCTTTGGGCGGAGGGCAAGGTGGATGAAGGCGCAACGTTCTATTTCAGTCTGCGAAATGAGGAGGACATCGGTGGCCAGTCATGAGGCTGTGGAGATCCTGCTGGTGGAGGACAACCCGAGCGATGCGGAGCTGACCCTGAGAGCCCTGAGGAAGCACAACCTGGCAAACCGGGTCGTGCACGTCAGTGATGGTGAGCAGGCGTTGGATTTCATGTTCGCCCGCGGGGCCTTCGGCGACCGCAAGGCTGAAAAGGGACCGAAAGTGGTGATTCTGGACCTGAAGCTTCCCAAGGTCGACGGTCTGGAGGTCCTGAAAGCCCTGAAGACCGATCCGGCCACCAGGGGCATTCCGGTGGTCGTGTTGACCTCCTCCAGGGAGGAGGAGGACATCGTGGAGAGCTACCATCTTGGAGTGAACAGCTACCTGGTGAAACCCGTGGACTTCGAGAAGTTCATGGCCGCCGTCAGGGATCTGGGGCTGTACTGGCTGCTGCTAAATCAGGCGCCTTGACAGCGACCGGAGTACGCGCGTGGGAACGGACCGTCCGATTCGGATTCTGCTGATCGAAGACCTGCCCTCGGACGCGCAGCTGGCCGTACGGGAGCTATGGAAGGGGGGGATCGAGTTCGAAACCCTCCGCGCGGAGACCGGCGAGGCCGTGCAGGAAGCGCTGCGGGAATACCGCCCGGACCTGGTGATCTCCGACTATGCGCTGCCGCGCTTCGACGGCATGCGGGCGCTGGAGCTCTGCCGGGAACACGACCCGCTGCTTCCCTTCATCGTTCTCACGGGCTCGATGAACGAGGATACCGCGGTGGCCTGCATGAAGGCCGGGGCGGCGGACTACGTCATCAAGGAGCACATCACCCGCCTGCCCTTCGCGGTGAAGGAAGCCCTGAACCGGAGGCGAATCCTGGAGCAGCAGAGAGCGGTCGAGAGGGCGCTGCAGGACAGCGAGCAGCGCTTCCGCCGCCTGGCGGAAGACGCCCCGGACATGGTCTACCGCCTCCGCCTCCATCCGGAGCGCAGCTTCGAGTACGTCAGTCCGTCGGCCACGTTCATCACTGGATACACGCCTGAAGAGTACTACGCGGACCCCGGCCTGGAAGGCAGGCTGGTCCATCCTGATGACAGGGCGCTGCTGGATGCCGTGACCCGGGGCGAGCTTCCCGTGGGCCGGCCTGTCGTGCTGCGCTGGGTACGCAAGGACGGCGCGGTCATCTGGGCCGAGCAGCGTACCGTCCCCTTTTTCGACGAATCGGGCAATGTGGTCGCGACGGAGGGTATCGTCCGTGACATCACGGAGCGCAAACGGGCTGAGGCTCGAATCGAGCATCTCAACCGGCTGCTGCGCGCCATTCGGGGAGTGAGCCAGCTCATCGTTCGCGAGAAGAACCGGGAGCGGCTCATCCAGCGCGCCTGTGAAACTCTGGTGGAGATGCGGGGGTTCGGGGGAGCCTGGATCGTGCTTACCGGCCTGCTGCCCGCCAGGCTGGACAGCGGGCAGGCGGGTATGCCCGAGCCCGAGTTCTCCAGGTTCACCGGCCTCTTCAGCTCCGGCCCCCTTCCCCGCTGCTGTCGGGGCCTCGAGACCCGGCCGGCGGTCATCCTGACCAGGGAGACCGCGGCCGCCTGCGTCGGTTGCCCTCTGGCGGGCTGCCAGCGGAGGTGCGCTCTGACCGCCAGCGTCCGGCACGAAGAGCACCTCTACGGCTACCTCGGGGTGTCCGTGCCGGAGTCCCTGGAGGCGGACCACGAGGAGCTGACATTGCTGCAGGAGGTGGCGGCGGACCTGGGGCTCGCCCTCCACGGCATGGACAGCGAAGAGGCGAGGCGCCAGTCGGAGCAGTCGCTGCGCGCGATCTTCGACAATGTGCGGGACGGCATCCTGGTGGCGGACGCCGAAACGCGGCGGCTGGTGAACGCCAACCGTGCGATGTGCCGGATGGTGGGCCTCAGCCTCGAGGAAATCAGAGGACTCTCGGTTGCCGACATACACCCGGCGGAAAGCCGGGAGTACGCCACCGCGGAGTTCGAGAGGCAGCTGCAGGGTAAGACCGCGCTGACCAGAGACATTCCGGTGCGGCGCAAGGACGGCGGAGTGTTCTACGCCGACGTCAATGCGGCACCCCTCGAGCTGAACGGGCGCGGGCACCTGCTGGGCGTATTCCGTGACGTGACCCAGCGCCGCCGGGCAGAGCAGAAGCTGCGCGAGGCCAACGAGCGACTGCAAGCGGTACAGCAGCACCTGGCTCTGCAGGCCCGCTGGGTCCAGGCGCTCAATTCCGTGGCCAGAGACATCGCCCGCAGGAACAACCTGGAAAGCATCCTGCGCGTGGTGATGAGCTACCTGGAGGAGAGCTTCGCCTTCCTCACCGGCGGGATCGTCCTGCGCGCCGCGGACGGCAGCGGTCCTACAGCGGCCGTCCTGACCTCCAGGGGCCGTTCCGTGGCGAAACGGCTGGGGCTGAAGGAGGGAATGAAGCTGGCCGGCGCGGAATCCCTCCTGCCCGCCGGCCTGGTTCCCACGCAGCCCCTGATCCTCACGCTCGCCGCGGCCCTCGGCGAGAAGGTGCCGGGGCCGGCCGGCGCTCTCCTGCGGCGCGCTGTGGCACTGGGGTTGCGCAGCGCGGTGGTCGTGCCGCTGGCCACGAACACCGACTGGAACGGCGCCCTGATCATGCTGTACCGGCAGGCGGCGGCCCTGAGCGAGCCGGAGCTGGCATTCCTGCGCGGTATGGCGGAGTACGTGTCCCTGGCCCGCCAGAACCGCAGGCTGTACGAGGAGCTGGAAGGCTCCTACAGGACGCTGCAGGCCACCCAGCAGGTCATGATGCGCCAGGAACGCATGAAGGCGATGGGACAGATGGCCAGCGGCATCGCCCACGACATCAACAACACGCTGGCGCCGATCACCCTGTACGCGGAGGCCCTGGCGGCCAGCGAGCTGGGCCAGAAGGAACCGGCACGGCGCTATCTCGGCGCCATCCAGAGCGCGGCGGGAGACATCGAAGGTATCACCATGCGCCTGCGCGCCTTCTACAAGGAGGCGGAGCAGGGTGAGACGGAGCTCCTGGATGTCGAAGAGCTGTTCGACTCCGTACAGGATCTGTCCCGGCCGCGCTGGAAGGACATCCCGAACCGCCAGGGCGTGGAGATCCGCTTCGTACGCCAGGTCCCCTCGCGGCTTCCTCCGCTGCCGGCAAACCTCACCGAGGTCCGGGAGGCGCTGATCAACCTGGTGTTCAACGCCGCCGACGCCCTGCCGCAGGGGGGCGCCATCACGCTGCGTGCCCGGAGGCGGGGCGAGCGCCTCTGCCTGGAGGTGGCGGATACCGGGGTGGGCATGAACGAAGAGCAGAAACGCAGATGCCTGGAGCCGTTCTACACCACCAAGGGCGCGGCGGGAAGCGGCCTGGGGATGTCGGTGGCGTTCGGGACCATGCAGCGCCACAGGGGGGAGATGGAGATCGAAAGCTCACCCGGCCGAGGGACCACGGTGCGGCTTCTCTTCCCGCTGCCTCAGCGACCGCCGGAAGAGACCCCCGCAACAGGGGACCGGCCGGACGCCGTGCTCCCCCCCTTGCGGATTCTCTGTATCGACGACAACCCACAGGTGCGGGAGGTCCTGCGGGAGATGCTGGCTCGGAACGGCCATCACGTGCGCTCCTGCGCCGACGGGGAGGAGGCGCTGGAGGTTTTCCGGTCGAGCATGGCCGGCCAGGAGCCCTTCGATGTGGTGATCACCGATCTGGGGATGCCGCACATGGACGGCAAGGCCCTGGCCCGCGGGATCAAGGAGCTTTCGCCGGGCACGCCGGTGATCCTGCTCTCGGGGTGGGGCAACTTCATGAACGTCCAGGGAGAGCTGCCGGAGAACGTCGACCGCCTGCTGGGCAAGCCTCCCACCATGGCGCGCCTGCTGGCGGCCATCGCAGAGGTCGTGGCCGCCTCGCCGGCGGACCGGCCGGACGCGCCGCCGCGGCCGGACCACCCGGAGGAGGCGCGGGAATGAGCGCCGCGGCCCGGATCCTGGTGGCGGACGACGAGCGGCGGACGCGCACCGTCCTGGCGGACATTCTCTCCGAAGAAGGCTACGAAGTGCGGCAGGCCGGCGACGGGTCCCGGGCCCTGGCGTTGATGAAGGAGTGGCCTCCGGACGTGGTTCTCCTGGATATCCGCATGCCCGTCATGGACGGGCTGCAGACCGTGCGGCGGATCAAGGCCGATGCCTCCATCCGGCATATTCCGATCGTCATTGTCACGGGGGTCGACGACACGAAGGCCCGGCTGGAGGCGCTGCGGCTGGGGGCGGACGACTTTCTGCTCAAACCGCCCCATGTGGCGGAGCTGACCGCCCGGGTCCGCTCCCTGGTCAAGGTCAAGGCTTACCACGACCACCTGCTCAACTACCAGCGGGAGCTGGAGGAGCGGGTGGAGAGGAGAACCCGGGAGCTGCGCCAAACGCTGGACGAGCTGCGCGGCGCCAACGAGAAGCTGAAACGCAGCTCCCTCAACACCATCTACTGTCTCTCCCGGGCAGCCGAGCACAAGGACGAAGGGACGGCGGCGCACATCCAGCGCATCGGAGACTACGCCCGCGCCATCGGCAGGCAGCTCGGCATGAGCGAGGAAGAGCTGGAGATGCTGCTCTACGCCACGCCCATGCACGACATCGGTAAGATCGGCATTCCGGATCGAATCCTGCTGAAGCCCGGCAGGCTGGACGCGGATGAGTGGGAGATCATGCAGCGGCACACCGTTATTGGAGCGCAGATCCTGGCAGTGGAAAGCGATGGCTTTCTGAGCATCGCTCGCACCATTGCCCTGAGCCACCATGAGAGGTGGGACGGAACGGGCTACCCGCAGGGACTTGCGGGAGAGGCGATCCCGCTTTCGGGCCGGATCGCCGCGGTGGCCGACGTTTTCGACGCCCTCAGCTCCAACCGGCCGTACAAGCGGGCCTCCACGCTGGAGGAGTCCGCAGGCACCGTAGCGGAAGGACGGGGCTCCCACTTCGACCCGCGGGTGGTCGACGCCTTTCTGGCGGTGCAGGAAGAGATCTTTTCCGTGAAGCTCAGCCTGGAAGACGCAAGCCAGGGCCCGGAGCCGTGGACCTCCTCCGGGCGGGGGCGTCCCGCATGAAGGCCCGCGTGGCGGGGCAGGAGAGGGGAGCGCAGAGTGTGCGCCTGCCTCCCGCCCGGCCGTCCCGCCGCCGGCTGGCGCCGCCCCGGCGCTATCCCTCGCTGGCGGCGAAGCCGGTGCGGCGGGAAGCCTGCACGCTTTCCTGCCTCAGCAAGTCTGCCATGCGGCTGTGCTCCTCCTCCATCTCCGGCGTGACCGAGCGGTGGGTTTCGACTCCTTTCATGCCAGGGGTACCAGCCCGCGGCGCGCTCCCCGAATGGGCTGCCTGCACTATTCCCGTGCCCGATTGTGGTTAGCCCTTGCGGTCTACCCTTGACGGCGCTGCCTCCAGGTGCTATGAATTGAGCAGCAACTCATTGAGTAAATACTCAGCGAGACAGGACGGGAACGCCGGAGCATGAAGCTCAGGGACAGACAGAAGAGCCGCACCCGGGAGCGACTGATGGCGGTGGCCTTCGACCTGTTCTCCCGGCGGGGCATAGGGGTCACTACCACGGTGGAGGTGGCCCGGGGAGCGGGGGTGTCTCACGGCACGGTGTTCGCGCATTTTCGCACCAAGGAGGAGCTGGTGGTCTCCGTCATCCAGCGGTACACGACGCGCGTGGTGGAGCGCATCCACGAGCGGGCGGGCTCCGGCGCCGGGCTGGAGGGTGTGCTGGCGGCGCACCTCGCGGGCCTTGCCCGCTACGAGCGGTTCTACGCCCGCCTGGTGGCCGAAGGGGCCTCCCTGCCGCAGAGAGCCCGGACCACGCTCCTGGGAATCCAGTCGGCCATCTCCTTCCATCTGGCCGCGGCGGCGGAGAGAGAGATGGAGGCCGGAAGGATCAAGAGGATACCCGTCCATCTGCTGTTCAACACCTGGTTGGGCCTGATCCACCATTATCTGGTGAACCGCGACCTGTTCGCCTGCGGCGAATCGGTTCTCGCCGAGCGCGGCGGGGAGCTGGTCGATCATTTCATGGGCCTGCTGAGGCCCGCCTAGGAGGAAGACGTATGGAAAAGCAGTGCATCTCCTGCGGTATGCCCCTGAGGAAGGCGGAGGACTACCCCCTGGGGGACCGCTCCCGGGACTACTGCGTCCACTGCGCGCGGCCGGACGGGTCGCTGAAGTCCTACCAGGAGGCCCTGGCGGGAATGTCCGCCTTCATCGTCAGGACCCAGGGCCTCACGGAGGCGGCCGCCCGGGAGGCGGCACGAGGTCTGATGGCCGGCATGCCCGCCTGGCGGGACCATCCCGCGTGAGCCCCCGGGGCGGCGGGGGCAGGAGCCCCTCTGGAGCCGCGCAGCCAGGCCCGACGCCTCCAGGAGCGCCCCATGTGATCGCGCGCCTCGAGGCGCTGGCGGACCCGGACAAGGCGGCCGGGATGAAGCGCTTCGCGGTGGGCGGCGGGCACACCCTGGGCGTCTCGATTCCGGCGCTGCGTGCGCTGGCCGGGGAGCTCGGCCGGAGCCACCTCCTGGCGCGGGAGCTCTGGGCCAGCGGCATCCACGAGGCCCGCATCCTCGCCTCGATGATCGAGGAGCCCGCGCTGGTGGAGGAAGCGCAGATGGAAGAGTGGGTGGCGGGCTTCGACTCCTGGGACCTCACCGACCAGGTGTGCATGAACCTGTTCGAGAAGACGAAGCTTTCCTGGCGGAAGGCGGTGCAGTGGGCCGGCCGCAAGGAGGAGTTCCAGCGCCGCGCCGGCTTTGCGCTGATGGCCTGCCTGGCCTGGCACGACAGGCTGGCGGCGGCGGAGCGCTTCGAGCCGTTCCTGGAGGCCGCGGAGGCGGCCTGCGGGGACGGGCGCAACTTCGTGAAGAAATCCATAAGCTGGGCGCTGCGCAACATCGGCAAGCGCAGCCGTGCGCTGAACGCACGGGCGGTGGAAACGGCCCGGCGCATCCAGGCGCGGGGCGGGCCTGCGCCGCGCTGGATAGGCGCCGACGTCCTGAGGGAGCTGACCGGGCCGGCGGTGGAGCGGCGCCTGGCGGCCAGAGAGGCGAAGCAGGCGAGGGGGAGGAAGGCCCGGGAGGCCGGCGGGGGAATCGCCAACCGGCCCCACGTTCCCGACGTCCCGGAGGAGCTCCGCGGGCCGTTCCTGGAGGAAGGGATCCAGCTTCTGGGGATCGCCGCCGCCAGCGAGTCCCCGGAGGCAGAGGCCGAATACGGGGAGTGGCTGCGCCGGGGGCTTTCCGGTTCCATGCGCTACCTGCAGCGGCATCATGTCCTGAAGTACAGGCCGTCCAGGATCCTCCCAGGGTGCCGGTCCGTCCTGCTCGCGGGGCTCAACTACTATCAGGAGGCGCCCGGGGAGGCTGGGAACGGGCAGGGCAGAGTGGCCCGCTACGCCATGGGCCGGGACTACCACCGCGTGCTGGGCGGAAAGCTGGGGCGCATCGCCCGGCGCCTGGGGGAGCATCACCCCCGGGAGGAGTTCCGCCCCTTCACCGACGCCTCCCCGCTGGCCGAGCGCTTCTACGCCGAGCGGGCGGGGATCGGCTTCACCGGGCGCAACACCCTGCTCATCTCCAGCCAGTACGGCTCGTGGTTCTTCATCGGCGAGATTCTCTCCACGGCGGCCTTCCCGCCCAGCGGGGAAGCGAATCCGGGCCACCTCTCCTGCCCCGCAGGCTGCCGGCGCTGCATCGAGGTCTGTCCCACCGGCGCGCTTGTCTCCCCGCAGCGCATCGACGCCTCGCGCTGCATCTCCTACCTCACCATCGAACACAAGGGCTCCATTCCCGAGGAGCTTCGCCCCCGGATGGGGAGCTGGCTGCTCGGCTGCGACCTGTGCCAGGAGGTGTGCCCCCTGAACGTGCGTCGGCAGGTGACCTCGGAGCAGGATTTCCTGCGGCTGCGAGCCGGTGCGGCGGTGGAGTTCTCGGAGGTCCTGTCGATTCGCGACCAGGAGGAGTTCCGCCGCCGCTACGCCGGCACACCCCTGATGCGCGCCGGCCGGGTTTCCCTGATCCGCAACGCCTGCATCGCCGCCGCCAACACCGGCGCGGGGGCGCTGCTGCCCCTGCTGAAAGAGCTCGCCCGGGAGGCAGAGCCGGTGATCGCGGAGCACGCCGCCTGGGCGGTGAGGGTGCTGACCGGCGCGCAGGCGGACTGAGCGCACCACCGCGTCCCAGGGTGGCGCCGGAGGCTACCAGTCGTGGACGGAGCCGTCGGCGCGGCGGGCCACCGGCAGGTAGGCGGGACGGTAGGGGTGGCGGGCTGCCTTCTTCTCGTCGATCTCCACTCCCAGCCCCGGCCGTTCGGCGGCCCAGAGGCAGCCGTCGCGGTACTCCGGCCCGCCGGAGATCACCTCCCGCACCACCTCGGGGAAGAACACCATCTCCTGGATGCCGAAGTTGGGCACCGCCAGGTCCACGTGCACGTTGGCGGCGTGGGCCACCGGCGAGATGTCCCCGGGGCCGTGCCAGGCCGTCTGCACGCCGAAGGGCTCAGCCAGCGCGGCGATCTTGCGCGCCTCGGTGATCCCGCCGCAATGGGCCAGATCGCAGCGTACGAAGTCGATGAGCTGCTCGGTGACGGGAAGCAGGCAGTCCCACCTGGAAGTGTAGAGCTCCCCCATGGCCAGGGGTGTGGTGGAGGCGCGGCGCACCACTCGCAGCGATTCGCGGTGCTCCGGGCGCAGAGGATCCTCCAGGAAGAAGAGGCGGTAGGGCTCCACCTCCCTGGCCAGGCGCGCCGCCTGGATGGGAGTGAGCCTCCCGTGCACGTCGTGCAGCAGCTTCAGCGAAGGACCCAGGCTTTCCCGTAGGTGCGAAAGCAGCCGGGGGACCATCGACAGGTAGGGCTCCGGCTCCCAGAGCTCCACCGCTGGGAGCCCCCCGACGGGACTCCAGGTGGCCGCGGCGGCCTCCGGGCCGCCGCCCTGGCCGTACACGCCGCCTGGCAGCCCCGGCACCGCGCACTGCACGCGCACCGCCTGGGAACCGTTTTCCAGCGCCCGGCGGCAGGACTCCTCCACCTCCTGGAAGTCGGCCCCACCGCAGTGGGTGTAGGCCAGCGCAGCCCGCCGGGTCTTCCCGCCCAGGAGCGAGTAGACGGGCAGGCCCGCCCGCTTGCCTTTCAGGTCCCAGAGGGCCATGTCCACTCCGGCCACCACCGTGGCCTGCACCGGCCCGCCCCGCCAGTAGGAGCCGCGGCTCAGGTACTGCCAGATGTCCTCCACGGCGTCGGGGTCCCGGCCCGGTAGCAGCGGCGCCACGTGCTCCTCGAACAGCCTGGCCGTGGCCAGCTCGCGCCCGTTCAAGGTGATGTCCCCCACCCCGTAGAGCCCCTCGTCGGTGTGGAGCTTGACCAGAACGTAGTTGCGCGACGGGCAGGTGACGATGACCCGCGCCTCGGTGATCTTCATGTCCCATATTCTCCTACATTGGCGGCCGCCCGGAAAGGGGCGGGTGGTCGATGCGCCGCCTGCATTGTATCTTACCGGCGTGCGGAAGAAGAAACCCTACGGCGACAACCTCAGGGAGCAGCTCCTCCACAGCGCACGGGACCGCCTTCACCTCTTCCTGCTGGACTACGGCAGCGTGCGCGGTGCGCTGGTGCACTCCACCCGCATGGTCAACGAGATGCGGGCCAACCACGAGCTCGGCGTCCTGGAGACGCTGGTTCTGGGGCACGCCTACCAGGCAGCCACGCTGATGACGGTGAACCTGAAGGGGGCCGACCGCCTGCGGATCAACATCCAGTGCCAAGGGCCGGTGCAGGGGCTCTCGGTGGAGTCGAACGCCTTCGGCGAGGTGCGGGGCTACCTGGCGGAGGTGCCGATTCCGGTGGAAGGAGCGGTGGACCAGGACACCCTGGCCGGCCTCTTCGGTGAGGGTGTGCTCACGGTGACGCGCACCCTGGAGCGGGCGCGCCAGCCCTTCAGCGGCGCGGTGCGGCTGGAGTACGGCACCCTGGCGGAGGACCTGGCCAACTACTTTCTGATCTCCGAGCAGGTGCCCAGCGCCATGAGCCTGAGCGTGCGCTTCGACCCCGCGGGGGAGGTGATCGGTGCGGGAGGCCTGTTCCTGCAGGCCATGCCGGCGGCCGAGAAGGACACGGCGGCCCGCATGGAGGGGATCGTCCGCGGCCTGCCCTCGATCGGCGGCGCCTTTGCGGAAGGCCGGGACGCGGAGGAGCTTCTCCGGGAGCACTTTGCGGATTTCTCCCCCCTCATGCTGGGCAGCCGGCGCGTGGCGTTCATGTGCCACTGCAGCAAGCACCGCTTCGGCCGCTTCATGAGCGCGCTGCCGGAGGCGGAGCTTGCCGATATGGCGGAGAACGGGCCTTTCCCGGTGGTCACCACCTGCTTCAACTGCAATACCAGCTACTCCTTCTCCCGGGAGCAGATCGCGCAGATGCACCGCAGCGCCGCGGAGCGCTGAGGCGGCGGCCGGGCGGCGGGCGCGGGCGGCGGGCGCTGGAGGAGGCGTGTCCCTGCCGGGGGGAGAGGGATTTTCCCGGCGCCGCGGTTGACGCGCCGCGGTCCCACCGGATAGAAAAGGGCTGGAAGAGGAGGATAGCCATTCATGAGCAAGCTGACGGGCAAAGTGCTGATCGCGCAGGGAGGCGGTCCCACGGCGGTGATCAACCAGTCGCTGGTGGGGGCGGTCCTGGAGTCGCGGAAGTTTCCAGAGACCACCCGGGTCTACGGGGCCATCAACGGGGTGCGGGGCATAGTCGACGAAGAGCTGCTGGATCTCACCCAGGAGACCACCCACAACCTGGAGCAGGTGGCAATCACCCCTTCCAGCGGGCTGCTCTCCACTCGCGACAAGCCCGATGATGCCTACTGCCGGGAGATCTTCAAGGTCTGCCAGGCTCACGACGTGCGCTACTTCTTCTACATCGGCGGCAACGACAGCGCGGACACCGTGCGCATCGTCAACCGGAACGCGGAGACCGCCGGCTACGACATGCGCTGCATCCACATCCCCAAGACCATCGACAACGACCTGGTGGTGAACGACCACACTCCCGGATACGGCTCGGCGGCGCGTTTCGTGGCCCAGGCCTTCATGGGCTTCAACCTGGACAACCGGGCGCTGCCCGGCGTGTTCATCGGCGTGGTGATGGGGCGGCACGCAGGCTTCCTCACCGCCGCGGCCAGCCTGGGCAAGAAGTACCCGGATGACGGCCCTCACTGCCTCTACGTACCGGAGCGGCCCTTCTCGGAGGAGCAGTTCCTGGGGGACGTCAAGAAGGCGGTGGATTCCTACGGGCGCTGCGTGGTGGCGGTGAGCGAAGGCGTGGTGGACAAGGACGGCACCCCCGTCACCGTGAAGCTGACGGGGAGCCGGGAGGCCGACGCCCACGGGAACGTGCAGCTGTCCGGGACCGGGGCCCTGGGGGACATGCTCGCCGATCTGGTCAAGAGCCGGCTCAAGGTGAAGCGGGTGCGGGCGGACACGCTGGGCTACATGCAGCGCTCCTTCATGGGAGTCATGTCCGACGTGGACGCCCACGAAGCGCGGGAGGTGGGGGAAAAGGCCGCGCAGTTCGCCATCTGGCAGGACATCGACGGCTCCATCACCATTCAGCGCACCGGCAACTACTCGGTGGACTACAGGATCGTGCCCCTGGAGGAGATCGCGGCCAAGACCAAGACCATGCCCGCGGAGTTCCTGAGCCGCGAAGGGAACAACGCCACCGCGGAGTTCTACGCTTACGCCCGCCCGCTGCTCGGCTCCGGCTTCCCCACCAGCCACCGCATCCGGGCGCCCCGGGTGGGCAAGATCCTGCGCACCTAGGAGTCCGTAGGGCATAGCCTGCCGCCGGAGGAGGAGGCAGGGGGTGCGCACCGGAGGGGTGGGGGAATTTACAGGCGAGCCGATCTGTGCTTCGGTAGTAGCCATGGCACCGAAGAGCTACCGCGAGTGGCTACCCGATCAACCCTACC
>CAZBDU010000088.1:0-23827 GCA_964490725.1 uncultured Spirochaetaceae bacterium
CCACTGCCCTTGCCCGCTGAAACCGCCGGGCGCGGCGGCTCAGTCGATGCGCCGGCGGTAGACCCGGTAACGCTTGTAGAGCCTGGCGCCCAGCCGCTGGGCCAGCACGGGGGTGTGGGGGTTGTCCTCGGCGGTGAGCGACAGGTCCGCCCAGCGGTATCCCCGCGCCACGGCGCGGCGGGCCAGCTCGTCGAACATCAGCGCCGCCACGCCGCTGCCCCAGTACTCGGGCAGCACCAGCACGCTCTTCACGGTCAGGCACTCGGTCCGGCGCCGCATCAGCCACAGGAGCTTCAGGTACTGCCAGGGATAGCGCAGGCCGCCGACTTTGCGGAAATGCTCGTTCAGATTCGGGATCCCCGGAAACCAGCCCACGGTCCTTCCCTCGATGGTGGCGAAGAGCACCAGCTCGGGGTCGGCGATGCGGCGGAAGGGGCCCACGAGCTGCTCGGCCCGCTCCCGGGTCCAGGGAACGTGGTCCGGTAGATGCGCCAGGGCGCCATTCAGCAGCGCCACCAGCCGGTCCACCTCCCGGTCCCAGTGCGCCATGTCGGCGCCTCGCACCTTGATCCAGCCGCGGTGGCGGATCCGGTCCGCCAGGCGAGAGAGCTTGCGGAACTCCGGGGAGAGGTTCTGCAGATCCACCGCGAAGGCCACCGCGTCGCCGCGGGTCTTGGCGAAGCCGTAGCGCTCCAGGAAGTGCTGGTAGTAGGGGGGGCAGTGGCCGCAGAGCAGCACCGGCGGCCGGTCCCGGCCCTCCACCAGGACGCCGTAGCTGTCCTCGTAGTCCAGGTTGAACGGCCCGAAGAGGGTGTCCAGGCTGCGCTCCCGCGCCCAGCCGGCCGCCCGGTCCAGCAGTGCCGCGGCCGCCTCGTAGTCCTCCAGGCATTCGAAGAAGCCGAACACGCACTCCCGGGTCTCGCGGCTGTCGTTGGCGTGCCGGTCCTCTCCGGCGCAGATCGTTCCCACGGGCCGCCCGTCCCGCCAGGCCACGAAGAGCTCCGCCTGGCCGTGCTGGAAGAAGGCACTGCGGAGGGGATCGATGCGGCGCCTGCGCTCCGGAAGCAAGGGGGGCACCCACAGAGGGTCCCCGCGGTACACCCGCCAGGGAAAGGTCAGGAACACCCGCCGCTCCCGCGCGGAGCGGACCGGCAGCACCTGGATGCCCCTCACCTTCCAGACTCCGGCGGCGCACCGTCCGGGGAGGCGGGAGAATGGGGGAGCTCCGTCGAGGATGCCGCCCCAGGGTCCTGCCCGCCGGCTGCCCGCCGGCCCGCGGCCGCACGGCGCTCCTCCAGCTCGCGGCAGATCGCCTCGTAGGCCCGGCGGCTCAAGGGGTAGAACGCCGCCAGCAGGATCCCCCCGGCCAGCAGCACCGCCGGGACCGGGCCGGTGAGCACGCGGATGGCCAGCACCGCTTCCGGTCCCTGCGCCGCGGCGTTGGGACGGTAACCGGTCACCTGCAGGAGCAGCAGCGCCAGAGGGATGGCGATGGAGGAGGCGATCTTCTGGGACAGGGTGGCCAGGCTGTAGAAGATTCCTTCGTGGCGTTTGCCGGTCCGCCACTCGTCCCACTCGATGGCGTCCGGGAAGATGGCCCAGGGGAGCACGTGGGCCGCGGCCACCCCTACGCCGGCCAGGGCGCAGAGGCCGAGCACCACCCAGAGGGCCGTGGAGGCCCCGATGGTGATGATCACCAGCTGCACCGCCGCCCAGAAGCAGATCCCGGCGATGTAGGCCGCCCGCTTGTTCCAGCGCCGCGACACCAGGTTCCACACCGGCAGGGCCAGGATGGCCACCACGAAGATAGTGGCCATGATCAGGTCGCTCTGCGCCTCCCGGCGGGCCACGTACTTGATGAAGTACAGCAGCACCGCCTGCAGGATGTCGATGGAGACCCAGGTCAGCAGGAAGATGCCCAGCCCGAAGAGAAAGGGCCGGTTGCCGATGGCCGCCCGCAGCGAGGCCAGGATGCGCGGCGGCTCCTGGACCATGAACTCGTGCCGTTCCCGGGTGCCCAGGAAGGCCAGCAGCAGGGGCACGGCGCTGAGCAGCCCGAAGATCAGGCCCATCCGCGTCACCCGGCCGGCGTTCTCCGGGCGGAAGGCGCCCACCACCAGCAGCGGCAGCGTGAAGGCCATGAGACTGCCAAGGATGGAGAAGAACATGCGGTAGGAGGTGAGGGAGGTGCGCTCGTCGTAGTCGGCGGTGAGCTCTGGGGTGAGGGCGAAGTAGGGCATGTAGACGAAGGTGGCCGCCGTGTCGAACAGCACGTAGGCCAGGGCGTAGTAGCTCGCCAGCAGCACGTGGGTGTGAAAGGGCGGCCGCCACCACATCAGGGCAAAGGCCAGGCCAAAGGGCAGCGCTCCGAACAGCAGGAACGGCCTCCTGCGCCCCCACCGCGAGCGGGTGCGGTCCGAGATGTGACCCACCAGGGGGTCGTTCACGTAGTCCCAGCTTCGTCCCACGAAGATGGCCGCCGCGGCGATCCCCGGGCTCACCCCCACCACGTCGGTCAGAAAGATCGCGAAGTAGGCCCCGATGATGGTGGTGGTGATGCTGAAGCCGGTGTCGGCGGACCCGTAGAGAAGCTTGGTGCCGCGCCCGAGCCTTGCCGCCGGCGCCTCCTCACCGGCCGCCTGCATCGGCGCCGTCCATTGCGTAGAAGACCAGCCCCGACAGGGGCTTGGGGTAGAAGTGGGTGGACTTGCGGGGCATGCGCTCGTTGTTGTCTGCGATGGTGACGATGTCCTGCAGCCGGGTGGCGTTGAGAATCAGCGCCACCTGCATGCGTCCGGTGCGCACGGACTGCAACGCTTCCTCCAGGTCCTTAGTATAGGTTACATTGGTCTGCGACGAAAGCTGCTGATCCGTGAGCCCGACGATCCGCTCCAGGATCAGGGTGTTGAGGATGTTGACGTCCAGGCGTTTCCACTCCGAGCTGGCCTCCACCTCCACCATCTCCTCGTAGGCCTCCGCGTCGCGCAGGGTGATGAGGAAGTAGCGGTTCAGCTTGGTGATCAACGCCCCGAACTTGTGCACTCCCGGCTCCACGGCGCGGAGGTCCCGAAGCCAGCGGCGGCGGGACCGCTCCTCCTGGCCGTTGCCGAAGGAGTAGCTCTTGACGTGGAAGTGCTCCTGGATGGCGGTATTCAGCTCGGCGAGGCTTGCCACCTGGAGGTTGTGCAGCAGCCGGTGGGTGGGCAGGATGGTGAGCCCTTCGTGCTCGGTGTTCACCAGGAACATCATGATGAACTCCCAGGGAGCGTCGGGGCCGGCGTCGGGGTGGCGGCGGCGCATCTCTTCCCGGACCGTAAGCATGGCCTGGTAGCGGTGATGTCCGTCGGCGATGTAGATGCGCTGCCGCTGGATGGTCTGCTGGATGATTCCGCACTGGTGCGGGTCGCTCAGCCGCCACAACCGGTGTCGCACGCCGGTTTCCTGCTCGAAGTGGTCGACGATCGGCTGCGACTGCTCCTCGGTCCGGTCCAGGATGTCGTCGATGATGTAGGCCTTGTCCCGGTACATCCCCCAGATGTACTCGAACTGCGCGCCGGTGGTCTGCATCAGCCTGATGCGGTCCTCCAGGGGACGGGCAAGGATCTTCTCGTGGGCCAGGACGCGGCCTTCCTGGTAGTCGTGCAGCCGCACCAGCCCGATGAACCCTTTCACCCGCTTGCGCCCGATCTCGGGGATGTCGAACTCCTGCTCGTACACCCAGAAGGAGGGACGCTGGGTGGCTTTCAGGATGCCCTCGGCATGCCAGCGGCTGAGCAGGTCGCGGGTGCGGGTGTAGCGGTTGTTCCCGCCGTCGTCCCCGGGCTCCTCCCGGTTGAGGATGAGGCGCACCACGTTGTGGGGGTGCCTCCGGTAGTAGCCCTCCTGCTGCTCCGGCGAGATCACGTCGTAGGGCTGGGAGAGACACAGACCGATGTCATCGACTTTCTCGGGATGGTAGTGAAGGGCCCGGAAGGGCCTGACGTCGTTGACGGGTTCGGTCACGCGTTGCCTCCTGGTGTGCCCCACGTTAGTTGCGGTGCGCGCGGTTGTCAAGGCGAGGCCGGAGCGGGGGGTGCCCCGGGGGCCGTCGGAGGCAGGCAGGAAGCACCCCTTGCCAGAGGGCCTTGGCCTCTGTAAAGTGGGTTTGGCGCACCTGGCGAGGCGATGCAAAAAGGCGTTGCATGCACTCTAACTTTCTGGTAGTATCAGGTGTAGGTACTGTTCGTATCATTGTTCTCGGGGACGTGCAAACTGGGGGAACGATGAGGCGGGGGCCTCGTGCCTCATTCTGCATTGCGAGAGTAGGATATGAGGAGTACTGGCCTGGTCAGGATCGCCCTCGTTCTGGGCGCCCTGGTTTTCCTGAGCTACTGCAGCCTGGTCCCCGACATGCCGGATTTCTCGCTGGAGCTTGAGGCGAACGAAGCTTACGGCCTCCCGCAGGACATCAACATCAAGTCCCGCTTCACCCTCGAAGAGGAGAAGTATCGATGCCGCTACGAGCTCTCTTCGTTGGACGGCGAGCTGCTCTCCAGCGGCGTCCTGAGCCTGCCTGCCGGGGAATGGAACGAGCATCACTTTGACCTGTCCAGTAGAGGGGAAGGCAAGTACCAGTTCGAGTTGGTGGTGCAGACCCTGCGCAAGGAGGATTACGTCGACCTTTCCTTCATGGACAAGTCAGTGGATTTCTGGGTGGATACCACGGCACCCCCCAACCCGGATATCGTGGTCAGGGGCAGCACGAATCCGGCCACATACCAGTGGAATGCACCGATCCCCGTCTCGCTGTCGTACCCCACACCGCCTGGTGGGAGTGCGGTTTCCTTTGCCTACACGCTTAATGGCGACAATCCGGTGAGTAGCGGCACCCCCTATGCTGGTCAGATCACCGTGCCGATGGACCAGACAGGCCGCACTCTGAAGGCGGCCGGCGTCGATGCCGCCGGGAACTGGAGCGGCGTGACGCAGACGTCGTTCAGCTTCCTGTCAGTTCAGTCTCTTGACCCGCCGTCAGCCACCGGAATGAGTCAGATCGTCATGATGTATGGGTTTGGATTCACTGATAGCGGTGCTACCGCCACCGTAGCCGACGACGATGGAACCCAGGCTAATGTGTTTGTCGTAGACGTCCTCGATTCAACGACAGTCCGAATAGGTGTGGACCTCGTAGTGGGCAGTCCAGGCTCAGGAGGTGACGGAATTCTTCAAGCAGGCCCGGCCTGGATCACGTTAACGAATCACACTCCAAACGAAGTCTCCGTGACGGTACCTTTTACGATAACTCAGTAACGGATGCGCAGCTTCTGGTGGTAGCATGAGGTTCTGGCTGAATTGCGCACTCGTCACGGTGATCTTGCTCTTTCAGTCGCTGCCCCTCCCCGCCCAGGAGCAGGCGGCTCCCGCCGGGCCGGCTCTGCTCTTCCTGAACACTGCGCCCATCAACGCGGAGGTGGTGCAGGACGGGCAGCTGCTGCTGGAGCGCACCCCCCTCCTGTTGCGGGACCTGGCGCCGGGGAAGCACACCTTCCGGCTGCGCAAGGAGGGGCGGCTGGAGGGGCGTGTGACCGTGGAGGTGGTGGCCGGCCAGATCGCCTCCCAGGACGTCCGCCTCCAGCCCCGGGGGTTCCGCGCCACTTTCCCCGAGGAGGAAAATGTGGTGCTGGGCAGGACCGAGGAGCCGTCGAAGGAGCGCATGTTCGAGCTGCCGGCAGGCAGCTATAGGGTCCGCCGGCAGGGGGAGGCGCTGCAGGTGCAGCCCATCTACCCCGGGCAGGGGCTGATCAACGGCCTCACCATCGCCCTGCCGATCTCCCTGGGATTCGCTGGGGTGCTGACCGCCTATGACCTGGTCAACGGCACCATGACCGACTTCCCCCTCTCCCCCGCCACGATGTCAGCCTACGGGATCAGCGCCACCGTGGCGGTCCTGGACCTGGCGCTGCTGCTGGGCAAGGCGGGGTTCAACCGGCGCTTCAGCTACCAGGCGGTGGCCGCGGAGAGCTCCGAGGCGGCGGCGGCCCGGCTCTACCAGCACGGTGAGGACCGCCTGGCCCAGGGGAAGCTCGAGGAGGCGCTCAGGGCCTACGCCGACGTCATCTCCGGCCACCAGGACTCGCCCTTCCTTCCCTACGCGCTGTTCAAGACGGCCAAGATCCACTTCCTCACCCGGGACGACAACCTGGCGGAGCAGGAGCTGCTTCTGATCGTGGAGCGTTATCCCCAGGTGGATCTCTACGACAAGGCGCAGAAGGCGCTGGCGGACGTCTACCTCCGCCAGGACGCGTTCCCGGAGAGCCTGGCGCGCCTGGGGGCGATGGTCTTTGCCGACCCCCTCTACACGCGGGAGGAGATCGAGTACTACCGCGCCAGGATCCTGGAGCGCTGGTACGCGGCCAGGCCGCAGGAGGAGCTTCTGGGGCGGGTCACCGCCGCCTACGGCGAGCTGGTGGATCGCTACCCGGCTTCCGACAGCCTGCCGATCTACCGCTACCGGCTTGCCCACTACCTGCGGGCGGCGGGAAAGGGCGAGGAGGCGCTCCGGGAGCTTAATCGCATCGATCTGGACAAGGCGGACCCCGAGCTGAAGGAGCAGATCCAGGCGCTGCGGGGGGAGCTGGAGGGCGGGAGCTGAGCATGTGGATCCGGTGGACCGGCGGCGTGCTGGCGTTTCTGCTTCTGGCGGCCGCCGCCTGGCCCCAGGAGGGCGAGGGGACCGGGGAGGCCGCGCTGGGGGATAGCGCAGTGTCTCCGGAAGGAGCGGGAAGGGCCGCCGGCGAGGAGGCCCGGGGCCCGGAGGCAGGCCAGGCGCAAGCCGAGATCGACCAGACCTCCTACCTCAGCCTCCACATACAGCTCCTGGATGCGGAGGACTTCCTGCACCAGGGCTACCAGATCGCCCCGGAAGACGTACACTACCTGCGCAAGTTAAACGCCAAGATCAAAGAGTCCCTCTACCCGGAGCTGGCTACCAAGAGCGACCTGATTCTCTTCCTGGCCGAACGCAAGCTGGAGGCGCAGGAGCGGTCCGCCGGCGGGGAGCTCATCCTCGAGGACTGGCGCCGGGAGCAGCGCACCACCGCCCGGCGCAGGACGCTGCGCACCCTGAACCGCGTGAGCCTGGGGGCGGCGGTGGGGGCGGGAATCGCCTCCTTCGGGCTGTCCTACGGGCTGTGGCTGCTGGGACTGGCGCAGGACCAGCAGTACATCGGGGAGCCGAGCCTGGAGCGGGCCATGCAGCTGTACGTCTCCTCCCGCACCAGCAACATCCTGGCCTACGTGCTGGCCGGGGTGGGGGTGCTCAGCTTCGCCGTGGCCGTTCCGCTGGCAGCGGGGCAGGCCCCCGCCGACTGAGGCCCCGAAAGGGCGGTCTCAGGTCGAGGAACCCGCCGGCCTGCCTCGGCCGATCCCCGCCAGCTGCCTGGCGGCGTTCTGCGTGCCGATAAGCATCATCGGTAGGGAAGATCTGATCCAGGCCAAGCAAGCCGCCGGAAGAGCTCAAGATCTGCTCGATCTGGAACGGCTCCAGGCGCCGCCGGACGGCCGCTAGCTGCTGCGGTAGGGAGGTCCCCGCACGCCTCCGGGAGCTACCCTTTTCCTCCCGAGTAGCATATCATTGTAGTAGGGTAAGGTATGAACGTCGATCTCGTGGTGCGCGGTGGGACGATCGTATTTCCCCGGGGGCAAGCGCCCGGGGACCTGCTGGTGGCGGAGGGGCGCGTGGCCGGCCTGGTGGCACCCGGCGCGGGGGAGGGGAGGCGCACGGTGGATGCCTCGGGGCTGCACGTGCTGCCCGGCTCGGTGGACCCGCACGTGCACATGATGGATCCCGGGCTCACCGAGAAGGAAGACTTCACGACCGGCACGGGGGCCGCCGCGGTGGGCGGGGTGACCACGGTGGTGGAGCATCATCGCAGCCTCCCCTTCGTGCTGGACGCCGCGGGGCTTAGAGAAAAGGCCGCCTACCTTGGATCTCGAGGCCTGATCGATTTCGCCCTGTTTGGGGGCCTGCAGCCGGACAATGTGGAGCAGCTGGAACCGATGTGGAGAGCCGGGGCCGCCGCCTTCAAGGCCTTCACCTGCAATCTGCACGGAGCGCCCGCGGTTCTTGCGGACAAGATGCTGGAGGGCTTTCGCGAGCTGGCCAGGTTCCAGGGTCTGTGCCTGGTGCACTGCGAAGACGAGCTCATCACGAAAGCCGCCGAAGAGCGGCTGCGGGCCGCCGGCCGCAGGGATTTCCGGGTCGTCCCGGAATGGCGCAGCCGGGAAGCCGAGCAGCTCGCCGTGGCAACCACCTCGCTGCTGGCGCGCATCACCGGGGCGCGCGTGGTAATCGCGCACGCCAGCCACCCTGCGGTGCTCGACATCACGAACCGCGAGCGCGCCTGCGGCGCGAAGCTCTGGGTGGAGAGCTGCCCCCAGTACTTCTATCTGACCGAGGAGGAGATCGAAAGCCGGGGCCCGTGGCACAAGTTCACGCCCCCCGCGCGCGATCGGGCCTCGACACGGGAAATGTGGGGGCGCCTGGGCGCAGGCGACATCGACATGATCGTGGCCGATCACGCGCCCAGCACCAAGGAGGAGAAGTCGAAGGGACTTCAGGACATCTGGGCCTGCCCGTTCGGCATTCCGGGCGTGGAAACGGTCCTGCCGCTGATGCTGACCGGCGTGAACGAGGGCAAGCTCACCCTGGAACGGGTGGTGGCGGCCCGCTCCGAGATTCCGGCCCGGGTATACGGGCTCTGGCCCCGCAAGGGAAGCCTGAACGTGGGGGCGGACGCCGACTTCGTTCTGGTGGACATGCGGGCCGAGAGGACCCTCAGCAACGAGACGGTGGTGGCCAAGGCAGGCTGGACTCCCTACGACGGCAGGGTGGTCAGGGGGCTGCCGGTGAAGACCTTTGTCCGCGGCGAGCTGGTTGCCGAGGGGGGAAAGCCCGTGGGCAGAGCGGGATGGGGTCAGTTCCTGCCCGGACAGGGAGCCAGGGGGTGATGCCATGAAGCTCGATCGGACAAAGACGGTGTGCGTGTGCGTGGACCTCCACCGCGGCCACCTGGATCCGGAAGTGGCCACCGTGCCGCTGCCTGCCGAGCGCGCGAAGCGGGTGATCGGAGACACCGCGCCTTTCCTGCGGGCGCTGCGCCAGGCGGGCGTTCAGGTGGTCCACGTGGTCTCCCGGTATCGAGGCCCGGAGGAGATCGCGGCCAATCCCTTCTGGAAGGCCATCAACGAGGATCCCACGAAAGCGCGCAAGGGCATCCTGAAGCACAACCTGGAGGGCTCTCCCGGGACCCAGGTCATCCCGGAGCTCTGGGACGAGAGAGACATCCGGGTGGACACCAAGAAGCGCTACAGCTCCTACATCGGGACCGACCTGGAGTTCGTGCTGCGCGCCGGGGGCGCCGACACCATCATCCTCTGCGGCGTCAACACGAACACCTGCGTCTTCTGCGCCGCCTTCGAAAGCACCAACCGCGATTTCCGGCTCGTCGTTGCCGAAGAGTGCGTCGACACGATGGACGGCGAGGAGATGCACCGCTGGGCGCTGAGGTCGATCGCCGCCTCGCTCGGCTGGGTCATGCACACCGGGGAGATCCTCGAATCCCTGGACGGCCGGGACGGCTGAAGGTGAGGGTGCCACCGCGGCGGCCGTGGTTGCGAATTTGCATTGCCGTCAGCGGGTTAACTATACTTTAGTCGTAAACATTCGTCCGGCACGGGCCGGCCAGCTATCACAGGCGAGAGAAGATAGATCACCCCTGGAAGAGCAGGCCGCGCCGTGGCGCTTTCACGGAGCCTGCATGTGGTGAGGTGTCGATGAGCCAGGACTATTCGAGCTTTGGGCTCCAGGACAAGGTTGCGGTGGTCACCGGACCGTCGCAGGGGATCGGCCGCGCATGCGCCGTTGCGCTCGCGCAGGCAGGCGCGGACCTGGTGCTGGTCAAGCATCCGGACCTCCATGGAGACGCCATCAAGGAAACGGTTTCCAGGATAGAAGAGACGGGCCGAAGAGCGGTGGTGTCCCTGACCGACGTGACGAACGTGGCCCAGATCGGCGCCATGGCCGAGACGGCGAAGAAAGAGTACGGCAGAGTCGACATCCTGGTGAACAATGCGGGATGGACCGACACCACCCCCGCAGTGGATGTCAGCGAGGAGGAGTGGGACCGGACCATCGACGTCTGTCTGAAGAGCGCGTTCTTTTGCTCGCAGGCGGTGGCGCGAATCATGATTCCCCAGGGCGGCGGCAAGATCGTCAACATCGGCTCCAACTTCGGTGTCACGGCGTTCAAAGGGCGGGTTGCGTATTGCTCGGCCAAGGCCGGCATGCATCAGCTGACCCGGACTCTGGCGCTGGAATGGGCGCCGCACGGGATAAACGTCAACGCCGTCGCTCCGGCGCTCACCGAGACTCCGGGGCGCAGGGAGGTCATGGCCAGGCCGGGATTCAAGGAGGCGATACTGGCCCAGCTGCCCATCGGAAGGTGGAATCAACCGGAGGACCTGGTCGGGGCCGTCCTCTATCTGTCCAGCCATCTGGCCGACATGGTGGTCGGTCACGTCCTGATGATCGACGGCGGCTGGACCATCCACTAGCAGTCTTCGGCGAACCTAGGGGTGCCAGGAATCTTCGAAAGCGAGGTCGCATGAGGATAGATATTCACACGCATTTCATCCCGCCCCAGATCATAGAAGATGCGCGCAAGAGTCGCGCGCTGGACGAGGTGAAGATCGAACGGCGCGGGGAAGTGGAGTGGGTCATTCATCCCCAGGGATACCGGTATCCTCTGGCGGGCGAGTTCTGGGACGTGGAGGCCAAGCTCCGTCACATGGACGGGCTGGGGCTCGACGTGTCGCTCCTTTCCATCTCGCCCACCATGTTCTTCTACTGGGTGGACGGCGCAGCGGCGGCCCGGTTCTGCCGCATGGCGAACGAAGCGGTCGCCGGCATGGCGGCGCGGTCGGGCGGGCGCCTGTACGGGATGGCCACGGTGCCCCTGCAGGACCCGGCCAAGGCGGCGGCGGAGCTGCGCCATGCGGCAGGTGAGCTGGGGCTGCGCGGGGTGGAGATCGGGACGGTGGTGGGGGACATCCCTCTCGATGACCCGCGTTTCGCCGCCTTCTTCTCCACGGCGGAGGAGCTGAACGTCCCGGTGATGCTGCACCCCTACTACGTGGGGCCGAAGGTGCAGCTCAAGGACTTCTACATGACCAATCTGGTGGGTAATCCCCTGGAGACCACCGTCGCGGCGGCCAGGCTCATCCTCTCCGGCTTCCTGGACCGCCATCCCGGGCTGACTGTCGTGCTGGTTCATGCCGGCGGGTTCCTCCCGTATCAGATCGGCCGCCTGGACCACGGGTACGAGGTGCGCTCCGAGACGAATGCGAACATCAGCCGTCCTCCCTCCAGCTACCTGGGCCGGTTCGTGTTCGACACGATCACGCACGCCGATCCCCAGTTGAAGTTCCTGGTGGATCTGGTCGGGGAGGACCACGTGGTGATCGGTACGGACATTCCCTTCGACATGGCGGATACCCGGTTCGCGGGGCGGCTGGCCTCGACCGGATTGGACGGCAAGGCGATAGCCGCGATCGAGTCCGGGAACGTCCACCGGCTGTTCGGTTTGGGCTGAGGAGCAGAGAGAGCCACACCCATGAAGAAACGATACGAGATGTTTGTAGACGGAAAGCCGGCCGCGGCCAGGGGAGGGACCTACTTCCCGGTGGAGAACCCGGCCACGGGAGGGACGGCGGCCGAAGTCGCGGAAGGGAAGGCGGAGGACATCCGCCGGGCGGTGGAGGTGGGCAGGCAGGCGTTCAAGGACGGACGGTGGTCGCGCATGGAGCCGCGCCACCGGGCGCGGATCCTGAACCGTGCGGCCTCCCGCCTCATGGAGGCGGCCGATGAGCTGGCGGAGATCGAAACGAAATCCACGGGCCGCCCGATTCGCGAGATGAAGGCGCAGATGGGCAGGGTTCCCGAATGGCTCGAGTACTTCGGGGCCCTCATTCAGGCCTCTGAGGGGACCGTGCCGCCGTTTGCCGGACAGTTCGTGAACTACGTGCGGCGCGTGCCGCTGGGGGTGGTGGGACAGTTGACGCCCTGGAACCACCCGCTGCTGATCGCGATGAAGAAGGTGGCCCCCGCCCTGGCCACCGGGAACTCGCTGGTGGTGAAACCCTCCGAGCTGGCCCCGATTGCGGTGATCGAGCTTGCGCGGATCTGCACGGAGGCCGGCGTGCCGCCGGGAGTCATCAACGTCGTCCCGGGCCTGGGACCGGAGGCGGGCAAGGCGCTCGCGGAGCATCCGGACCTTGCCAAGCTGGATCTCACCGGCGGCACCCCGACGGGAAGAGCGGTGGCGGCCGCCGCGGGCAGGAACCTGATCCGCGCCACCGCGGAGCTGGGCGGCAAGGCCCCGATCGTCGTCTTCGACGATGCCGATCTGACGGCCGCCGTCAACGGCGCGGCGTTCGCGGCGTTCATCGCCACCGGGCAGACCTGCGTCCAGGGGGCCAGGCTTCTGGTCCAGGAGTCGGTGTACGACCAGGTGAGCCGGCTCTTCACGGAGAAGGCCCGCTCCCTGCGGATCGGCGATCCGATGGATCCGGACACGCAGGTGGGACCCCTGGTGTCGCGCCGGCAGCTGGAGCGCGTCTCCGGCTTCGTGGAGGGCGCCCGCAAGGAGGGCGCCACGGTGCTGTGCGGAGGCGCCCGCCCGGAAGGGGCGACGTTTCAGAAGGGGCACTTCTACCTGCCCACCGTGGTCAGCCCGGTCAATCCCGCCATGGAGATCGTGCGGGAGGAGATCTTCGGTCCGGTGACCGTGATCCTTCCCTTCAAGGACGAGCGCCACGCAGTGGAGCTGGCCAACGATTCCCCCTACGGGCTTTCCGCGGCGGTCTGGACCAGGGACGTGAAGCGGGCTCACCGCGTGGCTCACGCCATCGAGGCCGGCGTGGTCTGGGTCAACGATCACCATCGCATCGACCCCGCCTCCCCCTGGGGCGGGTTCAAGGACAGCGGCATGGGCCGGGAAAACGGATGGGAGGCGCTCCGTGAGTACACGGATACGCAGAGCATCATCGTGAACCTGGATCCGGCGCCGTTCGACTGGTACGGTTCGGGCTCGGGACAGCGATACAGCTGATTGCGGCGATTCTTCGCCAAGGAGTTGGGGATTGTCGGTCATGTTCCTGGTCTTTCAACTGCTGAACGGCATCACCTTTGCCGCCCTGCTCTTCTTTCTCGCCAGCGGGTTCACCTTGATATTCGGCCTCATGCGCGTGGTCAACCTCACCCACGGCGTCCTCTACCTGGTGGGCGGCTATATCGGGTTGACGATCATCCAGGTGACCGGCAACTTCTTCATCGGCGCGCTGGGTGCGGCCATCGGCATCGGGCTCGTGGGCATTGGCATCGAGCGGGGCCTGCTTCGCTTCGTCCGCGGCAACGTGCTGGCGCAGGTGCTGCTCACCATCGGGCTCGTCTTCATCCTCGCCGACCTGTCCCTGGTGGTGTGGGGAGGCGAGCCGAAGAGTATCCCGATCCCGCATTTTCTCACCGGCGCGGTTTCTGTATTCGGCATCACCTACCCGAAGTACCGCTTCTTCGTGGTGTTCATGGGCGTCGCCGTGGGGGTGATCCTGTGGGTGGTCCAGGCCAAGACCCGTCTTGGCGCCATCATCCGTGCCGGCGTGGACGACGTGGAAATGGTCGATGCCCTGGGCATCAACATTCGCTTGGTCTTCAGCGCCGTGTTCTTTTTCGGCGCCGCCCTGGCCGGCCTGGCGGGCGTCATGGGGGGCGCTTTCCTGAGCCTCTATCCAGGCGCCGAGACGGAGATCCTTCTCTTCGGTCTCGTCGTGGTCATCATCGGCGGAATGGGCAGCCTGGAAGGGGCGGTGGTCGGCAGCCTCGTGGTGGGGCTGCTGGACACCTTCGGGAAGGCGCTCTTTCCCGAGCTGGCCTACTTCACGATCTTCGGTCCCATGGCCATCATGCTTGCCCTGCGCCCCAGCGGGCTGTTCGGGAGGACGCAGTGATCTCCGGCCGATGGGTGAAGCCATCCGTCGTCGGGGCGCTTTTGGCAGTGGCCGCGCTGGTACCGGTTCTGGTGCCGCCGTTCTACATGAACGTCATGAGCCAGGTCTTCATCTTTGCCTTTCTGGCCATGAGCATCGACGTCATGGCCGGCTACACCGGCCTGGTTCCGCTGGGCCACGCGGGGATCTTCGGGGTCTCCTCGTACGTGGTGGGCTACCTGCTCACGAAGTCCGCGATTCCCATGGCCGCTGTGATACCGATCGCCCTCGTCTCTGCCACGGTGCTGGCGGCGGTGTTCGCGCTGCTTGCCATCCGGACCTCCGGCGTCTATTTCCTCATGGTCACCCTGGCGGAAGGGATGCTCATCTGGGGGCTTGCCTACCGGTGGTCGTCGGTCACCAACGCGGAAAACGGCATCTCCGGCATCCCGCGGCCGGCGTTCGCCACTCAAGACGTGCAGTTCTACTACCTGGTCGTCGTGGTGTTCGCCGTGGTGGCGTTCGTGATGTACCGGTTCGTCACGTCCCCGTTCGGACTGACCCTGAAGGGCATTCGCGAGGGTGAGAAGCGGATGAGGACGTTGGGCTACAACACGGCGCTGCACAAGTTTCTGGCGTTCACCGCGAGCGGTTTCTTTGCCTCCATCGGAGGCGCACTGTACGCGATGTACAACGGGTTTGTGAGCCCGTCGATCGTGGACTTTTCCCAGTCCGCGCAGGGAGTGTTGATGACGATCGTCGGCGGGACGGGCACCCTGTTCGGGCCGATGATCGGGGCTCTGATTGTCGTCGTCACACGCTACATAGTCAGCCTGTACGTGGCACGTTGGCCCACCGTGATGGGACTGATTTTCGTCGTGACGATCATCATTGCGCGTGACGGCGTGGTAGGAGGAGGGCGCAGATTGTTGCACCGGATCTCGACAGAGCAGCGCAGGAGGGTCTCACGCCGCCAGGAGGAAGGAGGTGGTACGTAACCGAAAAGACCTGTCTCACTGAAACGGACTGCGTGGCTCTGAGTTATGGTTGTGATTCCCGTGTAGGAATCACCGATACAAAAAGACTTTCAAGGAGAACAGTGATATGAGACGAGCCAGAATTGTCTTCGTGCCGCTACTGGCGGCGCTGCTGCTGGCGCCGGCTGCGATATTCGCCGGCGGGAAGACCGAGCAGCCTTCGCCGCAGCCAAGCGCTCAGCCGAGCGCGTCCACCGAGCAGGGGACGATCAAGATCGGCATCATCGCTCCGACCACCGGCAACTTCGCCTTCAACGGACAGACGATGATCAACGGCTGGAAGCTGTGGTGGGACGCGAACGGCTACACCGTGGCCGGGCGCAAGGTGGAGATGTACTACGAAGACGACGCCGGCAATCCGGATACCTCACTCACCAAAGCCCGCCTGCTGGTGGAGCAGCGGGGAGTGAACATGCTGGTGGGCTGCCTGACCGCCAACAGCGGTCTTGCAGTTGCCGGCTACATGAAGACGCAGAAGATCCCCTATTTCATTCCCATCGTGTCCGCCGACGACCTCACGCAGCGCGATCGCATTCCCAACGTGGTGCGGATTGCGGGATGGACGAGCAGCCAGCCGAGCCACCCGGCCGGCGAATGGGCCTATCAGCAGGGGTATCGGACCGTGGTGACCATCGCCCACGACTTCGCCTTTGGCTGGGAAACGATCGGTGGGTTTACGCACACCTTCTCCGACGCCGGCGGCAAGGTCCTGAAGCAGATCTGGAATCCCATCGGCGTCCCCGATTTCAGCCCCTACATAGCACAGATCGCGCAGCTGAAGCCGGACATCGTCTTCACCGAAGAGTCCGGCGGCGACGCCATCAAGTTCATCAAGGCGTGGACCGACTTCGGCCTGAAAGGCAAGATCAAGCTTCTGACGAACGAGACCACTCTGGATCAGTCCGTGCTGAACGCCATCGGTGAGCCGGCCCTGGATCTGGAATCCGTCGCGCACTATGCGGACGGCCGCCAGGATTCCGCTACCCAGACCTTCGTGGACAAGTACTACAGCCAGTACCAGGCGATACCCTCTTACTACGCCGCCGACATGTACACCGCAGCGCAGATCTTGACCGACGCAATCAAGAAGGTGAACGGCAACGTGGAGGATACCACCAACTTCATCAAGACGGTGCAGGGCATTCAGCTGCCGGATACTCCAATGGGACCCCAGAAGATGGGCCCCTACGGCAATCCGGTCCAGAACATCTACCTGCGGAAGGTCGTAAAGGGGCCGCATGATCTCCTCTGGAACGAGGTGGTCCATACGTGGGAGAACGTCTCGCAGTTCTGGAACTTCAGCCCGGAGGCCTTTCTGAAGGAGCCGGTTTACAGTCGCGAGTATCAGGGAATCAAGCAGTAGATCGCCTTCAGGCGCGCAGGCGGGCGCCCGGCGCGGGCTTCGGCTCCGCGGCCGGACGCCCGCATCCCATTGCTGGAGTGAATGATGAGTGACGGTGCCGCAACTCCGCTCGGACCAGACCCGGCGCTGGCGCTGCAGCTGGAAAACCTGTCGAAGGCCTTCGGAGCGCTTCGCGCGGTGGACGGGGTCAGCCTCGGCGTGCCGGCCGGGCAGCGGCGTGCGATCATCGGTCCCAACGGAGCCGGGAAGACCACGGTCTTCAATCTGATTTCAGGCGAGCTGCCGCCCAGTGGGGGCCGCATCCTGCTGTTCGGACAGGACGTCACGCGCATGCCCCCTTTTCGGCGCGTGGCCCTGCGGTTGGGACGCACCTACCAGATCACGAACGTCTTTCAAGGGTTGACCGTCGAGGAGAACGTGCTTCTGGCGGCACAGGGCCTTTCGAAGACGAAATTCACCCTGTTCGGAGCTTTGCCCTCCTCAGGCCCGGTGCGGGCAGCGGTGGTGCGGGCCATGGAGGCCACCGGTTTGGCCGAGAAGGCGCACGTGCCGGCCAGGGAGCTGTCGTATGGAGAGCAGCGCCAGCTGGAGCTGGCTCTGGCGCTGGCCACGGATCCGAAGGTGCTGATGCTCGACGAGCCGGCGGCCGGTCTGTCGGCTACGGAGCGCACGCGCATCGCGGCCCTGATCCGCAGCCTGCCTTCGACGCTGACCGTCGTGCTCATCGAGCACGACATGGACCTGGCGCTCGGGTTGGTGGACATGGTGACCTGCCTGCATTTCGGCGAGGTGATCGCCGAAGGCAGCCCCGATGCGATCCGGGAGAACCCGACGGTGCAGGAAATCTACCTGGGAGCGGAGTAGCCATGCTGGAGATTCGCGGCTTGCACAGCTACTACGGGGGGGCCCACGTTCTGCGGGGAGTATCGTTGACGGTGCCCGAGGGAGCGGTGGTGGCCCTCCTGGGACGCAACGGTATGGGCAAGACCACGCTGATTCGATCGGTGATGGGCACCACGCCTCCGACGGTGCGGCAGGGAAGCATCCTGTACAGGGGACAGGAGCTGGTGGGCAAACCCCCGCACGAGATCGCCCGGCGCGGGCTGGGACTGGTGCCCCAGGGGCGGCGCCTGTTCCCCTCGCTCACGGTGCACGAGCACCTGACGGTGGCCGCCCGACCGCCGCGCACGGTGTCCGGCACCCGGGTGGACTGGACGCCTGAACGCATCTACGAACTGTTCCCCCGTTTGGCGGAACGGAGGTCCCACCGGGGCAGTCAGCTGAGCGGCGGGGAACGCCAGATGCTCGCCATCGCCCGCGCACTGACCACGAACGCGGATCTGCTTCTCATGGACGAGCCTTCCGAGGGCCTGGCCCCCATCATGGTGCGCCAGCTGCGCAGCGACTTTCAGGCGCTGAAGGAGTCGGGAGTGCCGATCTTCCTGGTGGAGCAGAACGTGGGGCTGGCGCTGGCGGTGGCCGACCAGGTCTTCATCATCGAACGCGGGCAGGTGGTCTACAAGGGGGGGCCGGGGGAGCTGGCCTCCGACGTGGAGACGAAGCGCAAGTACCTGGGCGTGGCCTAGGAGTCTGGATAGGAGTTTGGAGGGTAACCTGTCGTGGATATGAGAGAGCAGAGCGTCGTTGCCGGCAACATGCGCATCGACTGGGACGTCCCCGTGGAGATCGACGACGGAACGGTTCTGCGGGCCGACGTCTATCGACCCGTCGAGGAGGGCAGGTATCCGGTCATCCTGTCCTACGGCCCCTACGGCAAGGGGATGCCCTTCCAGGTGGGATACAAGGATCAGTGGCGGATCATGGCGGAGAAACATCCCGACGTGACCGCCGGCTCCTCGAACAAGTATCAGAACTGGGAGGTCTGCGATCCCGAGAAGTGGGTGGTCCACGGCTACGCGTGCGTGCGCGTGGACTCCCGGGGCGCCGGGCGGTCCCCCGGGAGCATCGACATCTTCTCCCCCCGGGAGACGCAGGACCTGTACGGCTGCATCGAGTGGGCCGCCCGGCAGCCGTGGAGCAGCGGGAAGATCGGGCTGAACGGGATTTCCTACTACGCCATGAACCAATGGCACGTCGCCTCCCGCCAGCCCCCTCACCTTGCCGCCATGTGCGCGTGGGAGGGCGCCGCCGACTTCTACCGGGATATCGTGCGCCACGGGGGCATCGCCTCGCTCACCTTCTGGGAAAACTGGTACACCACACAGGTGGTGCATCTGGAGCACGGCTACGGAGAGCGCGGCTTCGTGGATCCCAACAGCGGCCTCCTGGTGTCGGGACCCGAGACCCTGAGCGATGCGGAGCTGGCGGACAGCCGGGTGGACCTTTCGGGCAAGGTGCTGGCCCATCCCCTGGACGGGCCCTTCTACCGTGAGCGTTCGCCGGAGTGGTCCAGGATCGAAGTGCCCCTGCTCTCGGCGGCCAACTGGGGCGGTCAGGGGCTGCATCCCCGGGGCAACTTCGAGGGGTTCACCCAGTCGGCGTCGAAAATGAAGTGGCTGGAGGTTCACGGGTTGGAGCACTGGACGGCGTTCTACACCGACTACGGCCGGGAGCTCCAGCTGCGGTTCTTCGACCGCTTCCTGAAGGGGCTGGACAACGGCTGGGACAGCCAGCCCCGGGTTCAGCTGCAGGTCCGGCACATCGACCGGTTCGTGCAGCGTTCGGAGGACCAATGGCCCCTTGCCCGGACGCGCTGGACCAGGCTCTACCTGGACCCGGCGCGGCGGATGCTCCAGTGGCAGCCCCTCGGGGAGGAAGCGAGTATCTCCTACGGGGCCATGGGCGAGGGGGTCACCTTCGTGACCGCTCCCCTGGCCGAGGAGTCCGAGGTCACCGGGCCGGCGGCGCTGAAGCTGTTCCTTGCCTCCTCCACGATCGACGCGGACGTGTTTGCCGTGCTGCGGGTGTTCGATCCGGCGGGCGACGAGGTGGATTTCCAGGGCGCCCTGGATCCGCACACCCCGATCGCCAACGGGTGGCTCAGAGCTTCTCATCGCAAGCTGGACCCCAGGCTGACGAAGGAATACCGCCCCTACCACACGCACGACGAGTACCAGCCGCTGGTTCGCGGAGAGGTCTACGAGCTGGACGTGGAGATCTGGCCGACAAGCATCGTCGTCCCGGCGGGGCACCGAATCGCCCTGACGCTTCTGGGCAAGGATTTCCAGCGGCCCTCCACAGGGGTGGAGGGGGGGCTGGGCACGGTGCTCAACCCCATGCGCGGCTCCGGGCCCTTCCTGCACGACAATCCCCTGGACAGGCCCGCAGAGATCTTCGACAACGAGCACACGATCTACGGCGGCGGCGGCCGCAGCTCCTACCTGCTGCTGCCGGTGATTCCCTCGTAGACTCGCAGGTCGGCCGCCGGATGGCGCCGCGGCGGTGTACGCGCCAGCGGCAGAGGCCGCGCCGCCTGCCGCGCCGCCGCTTGCGGCAGCACGGCCGTGCACCGGCGCGGCCCTGCGCCCTTGATTCCCGCTTGATTCCCGCGTCTTTCGACGCTACACTCGTAATAGACTGACTGGTCAGTTTACTATGGTTGATCCTGGTTGGAGGCAGATTCCAGAGTGTCGCCCAGGCCGGATGTAAGCCGCGAGAGGAGATCCGAGATCCTCGACGCGGCGATCCGCGTGTTCGCTCGCCTGGGGTTCAAGGGAGCCCGGATGGACGACATCGTCCGGGAGTCCAGCCTGAGCAAGGGAACGCTGTACTGGTACTTCAAGAGCAAGGACGCCATCATCGCGGCGGTCATGGAGCGCCTGTTCGCTCCGGAGGTGGCCGAGCTGGAGCGCCGGGCCCGCATGGAGGGGCCGGCCGCCGAACGGCTGCTGGAGTTCGCCCGGGCGACCGCTCGGGAGATCCAGGGGATGATGCGGGTGATCCCCATCACCTTCGAGTTCTACTCCCTGGCGTTCCGCAACAAGGCGGTGCGGCGCGTGGTGAGGCGCTTCTTCACGATCTTCGTGAAAAGCCTCCAGGCCGTCATCGAGCAGGGGGTGGAGCGCGGCGAGTTTCGGGCCACCGACGCCCGGGAAAGCGCGGCCACCATCGGCGCGGTGATCGAAGGGACCTTCCTGCTGTGGGTCTTCGATCGCCGCATGCTGGCCCTGGACGGGCAGATCGAGGCGGGGGTGCGGCTCATCCTGGCCGGCCTCGAGCGGGGGCGCGGCGGCCCTGACAACCGGGACTGGCAGACGGGGAGGAGTTGATGTCGAGGGCCATCATCCGTTTCGATTCGGTCACCAAGGACTACCAGATGGGTACGGTCACGGTCCAGGCGGTGCGCGGGCTGGACCTGGAGGTGCCCCGGGGGGAGCTGGCCGTCATCCTGGGCCCATCGGGATGCGGCAAGACCACCACCCTCAACCTGGCCGGCGGCCTGGACCGGCCCACCTCGGGGAAAGTGCTGGTGGACGGGCAGGACATCGCCCGGCTGGGCGAGCGAGAGCTCACCCGCTACCGGCGCAGCAAGGTGGGGTTCGTGTTCCAGTTCTTCAACCTGATTCCCACCCTGTCGGCGGCGGAGAACGTGGAGCTGGCCCTGGCGCTGGTGGACGGAAGGCGGGACAGCCGCAGGCGGGCCCTGGAGCTGCTCGAGCTGGTGGGGCTGCCGGAGCGGGCCGGCCACTTCCCTTCCCAGCTGTCCGGCGGGGAGCAGCAGCGAGTGGCCATCGCGCGGGCGCTGGCCAACCGGCCGGCGGTCCTGCTGTGCGACGAGCCCACCGGAAACCTGGACGTGGAGACGGGCCGCCAGGTTCTGGGAGTCATCCGCGAGCTCAACCGCGAGGAGGGGGCCACGGTGCTCCTGGTGACCCACAACAGCGCCATCGCAGCGATGGGGGACCGGATCGTGCGGCTGCGCAGCGGCCGCCTCGACCACGTGGAAGCGGTGGCGGAGCCCCTCGAGGTCAGCCGGCTGAGCTGGTAGGGAGAGCGGAAATGCAAGGCCTGTTGTTGAAGAAGAACCTCCGGGACCTGCGCAGCTCCCTGGCCCAGTCCATCGCCCTGGTGTTCATCCTGGCGCTGGGCGTGGCCAGCCTGATCGCCCTGAGCGGAGCCTACCGCGACCTGGGCACCTCCTACAACCGGACCTACCGGGAGCTGCGTTTTGCAGACGTCACGTTCCGCGTAGAGTCCGCCCCCGCCTCTGCGGCCGGGAAGCTGCGCGGGATTGCCGGCGTGAAGGCGGTGACCGGGCGGCTCATCGTGGACGGCGGGCTGTCCGTCTCGAACCGGCAGGGCGCGGCCGAGCCCATCCGCGCCCGGCTGATCGGCATCCCCGCCGGACACCATCCCGCGGTGAACGACGTGCTGGTCACCCGGGGCGGCTATTTCACCGGCCCCCGTGCGCCGGCGGCGCTGCTGGAGTCCCACTTCGCGGCCGCCTACGGCCTGGGACCGGGGGACACGGTCCACCCGATCGTGAACGGGCGCAGGGTCGACCTGCGCGTGGCCGGGGTGGCGGCCAGCCCGGAGTACCTGATCGTGAGCGCCAGCAAGCAGGACATCCTGCCCTCGGCCAGGACCTTTGCCGTGCTGTTCGTGCCCCTGCCGCTGCTGCAGGAGCTCAGCGGGAACGCCGGCGCGGTCAACGATCTGGCGCTGCTGTACGAGCCGGGGGCGGAGCGGCCCGCGGTGCTGGATCGGGTGGAGGAGGAGCTGGGCCCCTACGGGCTCACGGCGGTGACCCCGCAGGAGGATCAGCCCTCCAACGCAGCCCTCAGGCTGGACCTGGAAGGATACCGGGAGCTGGCCTTCCTCATGCCCGCCCTGATCCTGCTGGCCGCCGCCGCCTCGCTGTACGTGATGCTGGGGCGGCAGGTGAGGGCGCAGCAGGTGCAGATCGGCCTGATGAAGTCCCTGGGCTACAGCCGCGGCGCCATCCTGGGCCACTACCTGGCCCTGGCGCTGATGATCGGCCTGGCCGGCTCCCTGGCCGGGCTGGCGGCGGGCCAGCCCCTGGGCGGGGCGGTCACCTCGGAGTACGCGGCAGAGCTGGGCATCCCCCTGGTCCAGACCCGCTTCCACGGCGACCTCGCCCTGTCGGCGGCGGCGGTGACGGTGGCCATCGCCCTCCTGGCGGGCCTGTTCCCGGCCCGGCGCGCCTCGGGGTTGGCGCCGGCCATCGCCATGCGGCCCGATCCGGCCAGGGCGCTGGTCCGCGGCGGGAGGAGCTGGCTGGAGCGGGTGGTACCCCTGTCCATGTGGCTGAGGTTCCCGGCCCGCAACGTGTTCCGCGTGCGCAGCCGGTCGATCTCCACGGCCGTGGGGGTGGTGTTTGCCTTCGTGCTGGTGCTGGCCTCCTGGGGAATGATCGACTCCATGCGCTACCTGCTGGCGGACACCTTCCGGAGCGTGGAGCGCTGGGACCTCTACGCCAGCTTCGCCAGACCACTGGCTCCCTCGGTGCTGGAGCGGGTGCGGGGCTGGACGGGGGTACGCAGCGTGCAGCCGCTGCTGCAGTTTCCAGCGACCTTGAGACGGGCCGGAGCCGCGAGCGGCGGCAGGCACAGCGGGGAGGACGTCCTGCTCACCGCCTTCGATCCCTCCTCCCGCATGCACGCCCTCAGGCTGCAGAACGGGCGCACGCCCGCAGAGGCCCTCCGGGACGGACGGGTCGTGATCAACCGGGTCCTGGCGGACAAGCTCGACGTGCGCAGCGGAGACCGCCTCACCGTGGCCACCCCCCTGGGGGAGCACACCGTGAGGATCGGGGGCGTGGCGGAGGAGCTGATGGCCGCGGTGGCCTACATCTCCCTGGATGCGGCCGAGCAGTGGGTCCCCCTTCCGGGCCGGCTCTTCAACGGCCTGTACATGACGGCGGACCCCGCGCGGGCCTCGGCGCTCAAGTCGCAGCTCTACCATCTGCGGGGCGCCAGGACGGTGCAGCTCAAGTCCGCGGTGAGGGCCGAGTGGGAGTCCCTGATGGGGCTGTTCTACGTGTTCATGGGGGTGATCTTCGCCTTCGCGCTGGCCATGGCCTTCGCGCTGCTGTTCAACGCCATGACGGTGAACGTGCTGGAGCAGCAGCGGGAGTTCGCCACGCTGCGGTCCATCGGAATGAGCGGCGGCCGCATCGCGGTGCTGATGACCACGGAGAACGTCCTGCTGTGGGTTCTGACCCTGGCGCCGGGACTGGTGCTGGGCACGGTGGTGGCCCGCCAGCTCGGCAGCGCCTTCGAGTCGGACCTGTTCAGCTTTACGATGGTGATCTCCCCCTGGAGCTACCTGATCACCGCCCTGGGCATCCTGGCAACCATGGTGCTGGCCGCCCTCCCGGCGGTCCGGCGGGTCAGCCGGCTGAACCTGGCGGAGGCCACCAAGGTGCTCACCTGAGGCGCTGCGCAGGCTGCAGTGCCGGCGGGCGGCGGCGGCGCCGGGGGGC
>CAZBDU010000089.1:0-23805 GCA_964490725.1 uncultured Spirochaetaceae bacterium
GCACGCCGGGATCTGTGCGGGGGGCGTCCGGCAACGGACGTCCCTACCGCGATAGATATACATGAGGAGGCGAGCCATGAAGCGTCAGATCATCGCCATCGACGAGGAGCTCTGCAATGGCTGCGGCCAGTGCATCCCGAACTGCCCGGAGGGAGCCCTGCAGATGATCGAAGGCAAGGCCCGGCTGATCAGCGACCTGTTCTGCGACGGCCTGGGCGCCTGCATCGGAGAGTGCCCCCAGGGGGCCATCACCATCGAGGAGCGGGAAGCGCAGAGCTACGACGAGCGGCGGGTGATGGAGAACATCGCGCGCCAGGGCGCCGGGGTGATCCAGGCGCACCTCCAGCATCTGGCCGATCACGGCCAGGAGACCTACCTGAGCCAGGCGGTCCAGTTCCTGAAGGAGCGGGGCATCCGGGTGGAGCGGGGCGGCGGGCCCGGCGAGCACCACTCCGGCTGTCCCGGCGCGCGGGCCAGGGAGCTGCACCCCACCGCCGAGCCGGCGGCGGGCGGGCCCGCACGGCCCTCCCAGCTGCGTCAGTGGCCCGTGCAGCTGCACCTCCTCGCCCCTACCGCTCCCTATCTCCGGGGCAGCCACCTGCTGCTGGCCGCCGACTGCGTGGCCTACACCACGGGGGATTTCCACAGGGAGTTCCTGCAGGGCAAGACCCTGGCCATCGCCTGCCCCAAGCTGGACAGCCACCAGGAGATCTATCTGGACAAGCTCACCGCCATGATCGACTTCGGTGGCGTGGAGGCCCTGACGGTGATGACCATGGAGGTGCCCTGCTGCCGGGGCCTGCTGGAGCTGGCCCGGCGAGCCGCGGCGGGCGCCGAGAGGAGCGTCCCCATCGAGTGGATCCAGATCGGCGTCCAGGGCCAGGTGCTGCAGCGGGTGCAGGTGGCGGAGGCGGCCCGCGACGGGGCGTCCGCCCGCTAACTGGCGGACCGGCCCCTGCCGGCGGGCCGCCGGTTCTCGCGGCAGCGGTACGGCGCCAGGGCGGCCGCCAGCTGCCCGGGGACGCGAGCCTCGATGTGGGCCGACGCTTCCCGGTAGCGCAGCTCCTCCACGATCCCCAGGGAGAAGATCAGGCTCTGCAGGTGCCCCCGATCGTAGGGGATGTCTACCACCAGGCGGATGAGGGTGCCCTTCAGGATCGCCTCGATGCGATCCAGCAGCAGCTCCATCCCTTCCCCCGTGAGAGCGCTGGCCGGCACGCTCCCGACCAGAGGAGGATGCCCCAGGGGAGCTTCGCCCAGATCGATCTTGTTTCGCACCAGAAGGGTGGGCTTGTCCGCAGCGTGCAGCTCCGCCAGCACCTGCTGGACCGTTCGAACCTGGGCCTCTGCCCTGGGGTGGCTGGAGTCCACCACGTGGAGCAGGAGGTCCGCCTCCTGGACTCCTTCCAGAGTGGCCCGAAAGGCGGCCACCAGCTCGTGCGGCAGCTTGTGGATGAAGCCCACTGTATCGCTCAGCAGCACCATGGTGCCGGCGGGTAGCCGCACCCGGCGCACCATGGGGTCCAAAGTGGCGAACAGCTGGTCCGCCACGTACGCCGGAGCGGCAGCGGCTCCAGCCGCCGGTGTGATTCCGGTGGCAGACTCCGCCGCTGCCCCGCACAGGGCGTTCAACAGGGAGCTCTTGCCCGCGTTGGTGTAGCCCACCAGGGCGACGGTGCGCAGCCCCCGCTCGCGGCGCCGGCGGCTGCGGTGCTGGCGGTCCTGGCGGACCTCCTCCAGCTGCCGCTTCAGGGCGGCGATGCGGCGCCGGATCACCCGCCGGTCGGTTTCCAGCTGCGTCTCCCCCGGCCCGCGCAGCCCCACCCCCACGCCGCCGGCGGCCCGTCCTCCGGCCTGACGGATCAGGTGGGTCCACATTCCGGTCAGCCGGGGCAGGCGATACTCATACTGGGCCAGCTCCACCTGGATCTGGCCCTCCCGGGTGTGGGCATGCTGGGCGAAGATGTCCAGGATCAGCGCGGTGCGGTCCAGGACCTTGACATTCTGCCCCAGGACCCTTTCGATGTTGCGCTGCTGCGCGGGGCTGAGCTCGTCGTCGAAGATGACCGCGCCGGAGCCCCAGCCTGCAATGCGCTCCCGCAGCTCCTGGAGCTTCCCGGCTCCCAGGTAGGTGGCGGGGCTGGGGGCGGGCATGCGCTGGGAGAGCCGGCCGCCCACCTGGATTCCCGCGGTCCCCGCCAGCTGGCCCAGCTCTTCCAGGGAGTCGCGGACGCTCCACAGCCGGCCGTCGCTGCGGCCTTCCACCCCCGCCAGAATCGCCAGCTCCCGGGTGATCTCTGCCGCCATCGTCCTCCTACAGCAGCGCTTTCAGGAGCTGAACGAAGAAGTACAGTTGCTTGTAGGCGCGGGTGAAGTTGTCGCGGATGCTCCAGTGGGTGTGGCTCTCCAGCTCCCGCCAGTTCATGATCAGCGCCCCGCCTCGCGAGGTGTAGTCGTCCAGCGCCTGTTTGATGATCTTGCCCACGGTCACCAGGTGCTGGCCCGAACGCATGATCATGTCCTTGGCGTTGCCGTTGATCTTCTTCAGGTACTGCCGCAGCAGGTGCGCCTGCGGCTTGTCCCGGTCGGCCTTGTACATCAGCACGTGCAGCTTCTTGCCGATCTCCCCGTCCTCCGCCAGGGACTTGTCGAAGGCGGTGATCTCCTCGGAGATCGCCAGCAGCTGGTGAAAGGACTCGGAGAGCACCTGGGAGGGTGTGCTGTCGGTCCATTTCGCGGGAATCACCAGCAGGTCCATGATTTCCCGCACGTCCTTCTTGATGAAATCCAGCAGAAACGCCTTCAGGTAGTTCAACGGAGTGACGTAGGTGTAGCCGCCGAGCATCTTCTTGGCGAACAGCAGGTTGGCCTTCTCGGTGTAGTTGGACAGGCGTGACACCGAGGCGGTTCCGAATACCTGGCCGGCCAGCCGGGCTATCTTCTCGTTGCGCCGCTCCTTGACGATTTTCTGCAGCGCCGCCTCGGTCTGCATCCGCAGCTTGGTCAGGTACTCGTCCACCAGGTTCTCCTTGCGAACCCTCGGAGTGGGCTTGTAGAAGGGGTTCTTGTCGACCAGCTGCACCAGCATCTGCAGGTCGTGGCTGCGGCGGATCTTGCGGATCATCGGCAGGAGCTTCTTCCACCCGTCCCTGGGGATCACCTCCGTGCCGCGGTAGGTGCGGAGCACCTCCATGATCGGGTCCCAGTTGCCCGCAGGGTCCAGGACTGCGAACACCTCCAGGATGTCCTTGAGCTCGTCGCTCACGTAGCGCGCGTTGATGGGCTCGAAGCGCGGCACGTAGGTGAGGTTGCCTTCGGGCAGCCGGGAGTCGAACTTCTTCAGAAAGAAGTAGTAGTCGAAGTGGACCAGGCCGAGGAGAGCCGAGAGGGAGAGATAGGTGGTGTTGATCTGGTTGATGCGGCTGATGTCGAAGTAGGAGAAGAAGGTCTTCAGCTCCTGCTTCAGCTGCTCGAACAGCTCGCCCTGCTCGGCGCTCTCCGAACGCTTGCGGATGGCCTCTTCGGACATCCCCTCCTTCACGGCGAGCTGGTCGGCGCTGAGGGTGCTCTCCACCACGATGGCCTTCAAGGCGTTGGAGCTTTGAGCGTGGCTGAGCAGCGGTTGAGCCGGCCCGAGGACCTTGTAGAACTCCAGGAGGAACTTGGCCAGCCCCGGCTCGGCGATATCCGTCTTGGGATTGTAGTACCTGGTCTTCAACCGCTTGAAGGAGCGGGCGATCTCCTTGAGAAGCCGCTTCTTCTCTCTCTCAGGGTCGGAGCTGCTGAACAGGAACCCGAACAGCCGCTGGAAAACACCCTCGGGGGCGCTGCTCCCGGCGGCCCTGCCCGCCTCGGGATTGCTCATGGTGACAGCCTACGTGATAGAAAACCCCCTTGTCAATTCGCGGCTCGGCCGGGAGTTGGAGTGGAATCATCCCTGCTGCCGGCGGTGCCGCCGGCGGTGCCAGCCCGGAACCTCGAGTTGCCCGCCGCGAGGCGTATGGACTATAGTGGCCGGATGAGAGCTCTTGCCTGCCTCCTGATGCTGGTCGCCGCCGTGCCGGCTCACCCCCTTCCTCCCTGGAAAACCCTCAAGGACGATCACTTCACGGTCTTCTACCGCGAAGGCCAGGAGAGGCAGGCGGCGCAGGTCCTCTCCGTTCTGGAACACGCCCGGCCGGCCGCCGCCGCCCTGGTGGGCAAGGCGCCGCCGCGGGTGTCGGTGGTGGTCCAGGAAGCAGGGTTGATCGGCAACGCCTTTACCGACCCGGTGTTCCACCGCATCGAGCTGTTCGCCCACGGTCCGGAGGGGCTGGACATCGGCTTCTACCAGAGCTGGTGGCGCCTGGCGGGGGTGCACGAGTACACTCACTGGGCGCACCTGAGCGCCGCCTTCGGGGTGCCGGGTGCCCTGTCCTTCCTCTTCGGCACCTACCTCTCTCCGCAGGAGCAGCTTCCCTCCTGGTTCGTGGAGGGGATCTCAGCCTACCAGGAATCCCAGGTCAGCCCCTACGAGGGACGGCTCAACGAAGGCACCTTTCGCGCCTACGCCGCCGCCCGCGCCGCAGAAGGGTGGCCCTCCCTGGCGGAGGTCACCTTCGAGCCGCCCCGCTTCCCCGGCGCCACCGGCGAGCGCCTGTACGGCGGGTTGTTCCTGGAGCATCTGGCCGCCACCTACGGCCGCGAGTCGCTGACCCGCTTCCTCACGATCTACGGCTCCTCGGTTCTCTCCTACCTCTCGCCGCTGCTGCCCCTGTTCGGAGCGGACCTGGCCGCCCGCCGGGCCTTCGGTGAGCCCCTGGGGCGGCTGTGGCGGCAGTGGTGGGAGCAGCTTGCGGCCGCCGGCCGGGCCTCCGCCGGCCGGGACGGTGCACCCGTTCAGGCGGCCCGCGGCGGCTGGGACCCGCCCGGGGCCGTGCTGGCCGGGGGAATGCTGTACTTCCGCCGCTCCCGGCGGGATCATACGGCTCCCTACACGGACAGGTGGCGCTACCAGCTGGTCCGCCTGGACCCGCGGGACGGAGGCGAACGGGTGCTGGCGGCGAGTCCCGCTCCCTGGCACGGCCCGCTGCGGGTGCGGGACGGCGCCCTGTACTTCGCCACGCTGGACCTCCGCCCGGGGTTCGCCAACCTCGCCTACGGCGGCTACGGGTTCGTGGCGGCGCTGCGGCGGCTGCCTCTGTCCGGAGGACCGGCCCGGCTGGTGCTGGCGGCGCCGCTTCGCACCTTCGAGGTCCTTCCCGGCGGCACCGTGCTCTACAGCGTGGACAGGCCGGAGAGCTTCGGGTCGGTGGTCTATGCCCTCTCTCCGGGAAGCACCACCCCGCTTGAGATCGGCCGCACCGAGCTGCAGGTCACGGAGATCCTGGCCGCGGAGGGAAGCCTCTACATCGCCGCGCGCCGGGAGGGGTCGAACCCCAACGCGTTTCGGGTGGAGCGGGCCGACGGGCAGCCCTGGGCGTGGCCGGCGCCCGCGCTGCGGGCCGGGGGCCTCCAGGATCTGAGGCTGCACGCTGTGGCGCCTACCCCGTACCGCCAGTTCGAGCTGGCCCAGGCGGACGGCCGGCTGTACTTCACGGCCAACCACGGCGGGGTGGAGGCATTGTACCGCTACGATCCCGAAACAGGGCTGGCGCGGCTGACCGGGGGGCCCTTCGCCGCCCAGGCTGCCCCGGATCCCGCCTCGGGGCTTCTCTACCATACGGCGCTGGCGGCGGATGGTTACCACCTGGTGCGGGAAGCCCTCACCCCCTTGCCTTTTTCCCGGCCGGCCGCTCCCCCGCGGCAGCCTGCCCCGGAGGCGGCGCCCGGGCGCTGGCGGCGCGGCGGCTACGGCGACAACCTGGCCACGCTGTGGCCCTCCGTCCTGGCGCCCATCGCCGAGCTTGATCTCACTCCGTCGCTCACCAGGGTAGGCGCGCTGCTCATGGGCGCCTCGGCGCTGGGAGACCTCTCCTATGCCCTGAGCGGCTACTACGACCTGGGCGCGGCCTCCCTCCAGGTGGAGCTCTCGGCTCAGGCGGCCTTCGCCGGCCCGCTTCGGCTGGCCCTCTCCGTGGCCGCGCCCCTCAGCCCGCAGGTGGGGCTGAGCGCCACCTTCCCGCTCCTGCGCCGCCTGGGCCCGGGGCTGACGCTGCTGCAGCTCGGCGTGGCGGGCCGGGCGTTCGGCGTAGGGTTCGGCCGCACGGAGGTGAGCCCCTCGCTGGCCTCCTCGCTGAGCGGGGCGGGCTGGGGGCTGTCGGCGGCCGCAGGGATGCCCCTGGAGCTCAGGGCGTTGGGTTCCGACCGCGACGAGCTTGCCTTCACTGCCGGCGTGTCCGCCTCGGCGTTCTTCTCCCGCGGCCAGGTAGGCCTGAGCGCGCAAGGGGTGTACGATGCTGGAGGGTACCTGTGGAGCCTGCCGGCGGTCCGGGGCTATCCTGCCGGCCTTACCGCTTCGCTGGGCGCGATCGGACGCCTGGAGGCGCCTCTGGCGCTGCTGCGTCCGCGAGCCGGCCTTTGGAGCGTGCCGGTGTATTTTCAGGATCTGTTTCTGGTCCCGTTCCTGGAGGCGGCGGTGAGCGACCGCGCATCCCTCCAGACGGCGGGGGGTGCGGAGCTGCACCTGGAGATCAAGGCCCTGGCGTTCGCCACCGGGGCGCCCCTGGACCTCTACGTGTGGGCGGCGCTGACCGGGCAGGGGGCTCCCGCCGTGGGTGCGGGCCTGACGCTTTCCGGGTTCGGTGATCTGCTGTTTCGGGAAAGGGGGATGGAGAAGTGGGGGACGCGGTGAGGGTGACGACGGAGTCGCTCCAGGGGGAGGGCGGCCGGGACTTCCTCTGTAGGACTGCGGTCCCGGCGGAGGTCAGGGGCGGGCTGCTGGTGCTGCACGGCTACGCGGAGCACTCGGGGATGTACGAAGGGGTGCTCCGGCATTTCGCGGCCGGCGGGTGGGCCGGCTTCGCCCCGCACCTCCGGGGTCACGGGCCCGGCCAGCGCACTCTGGCGGACGTGGACAGCCTGGAGGGAGTGCTGGCGGACCTGCGGGCGCTGCACCTGTCGGCGCGGCGCCGGGTGCCCGCAGGGCCTTTCTTCCTGATCGGCCACAGCATGGGCGGGCTGGTGGCCCTGCTGTACGCCCTGCGCCACCAGCAGGAGGTCTCGGGCCTGGTGCTCTCGGCTCCGCTGGCGCGCATTCCCGACTACGCCTCCCCCTTGCTGATCCGCCTGTCCCGCGTGATGGCTGCGGTCGCACCCCGGCTGCCGGTGCAGGCTTTCGACTTCCGAACCGTGAGCCACGATCCGGCGGTGGTGGAGGCCCTGGCGGCCGACCCCCTGTACTACAAAGGAAGGCTGCGGTTCCGCACCGGCTTCCAGATCCTGCAGGCCGTGGGCGGGCTCCAGGAGCAGCTTCCCCGGCTGACCCTGCCGGTGCTGCTGCTGCAGGGAGAACAGGACCGCACCGTGGAGCTGGAAGCCACCGAGCTGATCCTCCGGCGCGTCTCCTCCGCTGACAGGACCCGGAGAGTGCTTCCGGGGTTCCGCCACGTTCTGTTCCAGGGCTCCGGGTCCGAAGGGGTTCTGGAGGAGATCTCCAGGTGGCTGGAGGCGCACCGGGGCTGAGGGCCGGCCCGGCACCGCCCTCAGGCCAGCCCGCCTCGCCCCTCGCCGCTCCCCCGCAGCGTCCGTGGGGCTACATCTTGTAGCTCCCTCCCACGATGAGCTCCAGTCCCGTGAGGCTCAGCCGGGCGCCGGAGAGCGCCGCCGGCAGCGGCGGGGAGGCAACCGGGGCGTCGGCCTGGTCATAGGCCAGATACGTGCCCGTGAAGCTCACCGGGGCGCCCCCCAGGTAGTAGTTGGCGCCCACGGACAGGCCGATCCTGCCGAGGTAGTAGGTGAGGCGCCCGCCGAACAGGTAGCCCCAGCCCCAGCGGCCCTGGCTGGCGGCAAGGCCGGGGGCGTAGACGGCCTTGTAGTCGCCCTGGGCGGCCAGGTACCGCTCCAGGTTGCCCCGCTGCACCGTGAGGTTGAGGTTGGCGAACCCGAACAGGCCGCCCTGTGCCACGATCTCCAGCGGGCCCACCGGAATCATCACCTTGCCCACCAGCGACCCCAGCGCCGTGTACAGGGGACCGAACAGGGGGCCTCCCGTGTCGATGGGCGCATTGCTGCTGTCCCGCAGGCCCAGTCCGTTGAAGTTGTACAGCGCGATCGAGGTGGACAGGCCGAAGTACTTGCCGAAGTTGACGCCGATGTCGCGCAGGGACAGCGGCGAGACCGGGTGCGAGAAGATGCCGCTGTCCACCGGCAGCGGCAGGAAGTACGAGAAGCTGACGCCGATGGCGCCCGCCCCGGTCGCGACGAGAACCAGCAGCAGGACGACTGCCGGCAGGTGGCGTGAACTTGCTCTCATCTTGGCTTCCTCCTCATTACCTCCAGTGTATTCAAAAAAAGGCCCGGATGCACTATGGTGGGGCCGATGGCGGCGGTGGTGAGGATCCAGGCGGTGGGCCCCGACGGCTTCCTGCTGGAGGAGGCGCGCGCCCTGTTCCGGGAGTACGCCGGCTCCCTGGGCTTCGATCTGTCCTTCCAGGATTTCCAGGCCGAGCTGCAGCGGCTCCCCCGGGGCTATCTACCCCCGGAGGGAGGGCTCTTCGTGGCTCTGTGCGGACGCCAGGCGGCGGGGTGCGCGGCGGTGCGGCGCCTGGCGCCGGGAGTGGCGGAGATGAAGCGGCTGTACGTTCGGCCCCCCTTCCGGGGCCGCGGCCTGGGCAGAGCGCTGGCCGAGGCCACTCTGCAGGCGGCCCGGGCGGCGGGGCACCGGATCATGAGGCTGGACACCCTGGAGACCATGACCGCTGCGCTGTCCCTGTACCGGTCGCTGGGATTTCGCGGCATCGCCCCTTACCGCTACAATCCTCTGCCCGGGGCGGTCTATCTGGAGCTGGACCTGCGGCAGGCCCCGGGAGAAGAGGCTCACCCGCCCGCATAGCGGCTGCGCCCGGGCCGCGGCGGGTGCCAGGGGGTGGCGGCCTACTGTGCCTCCGCGGCCCGCTCCACCCGGTTGCGGCCGTTTTCCTTGGCGCGGTACAGGGCGCGGTCTGCCCGCTCGATCGCCTCCTGCCCCCGGCGCTCCCCCCGCGCCACACCGGCGCTCACCGTGACCTGCAGCCGCCTCCGGCGGCCGCGGGCGCTTCCCCGGGCGGCGCGCCCTTCGTGCTTGCGCCTCTGGGACGAGCGCAGGTAGAAGGCCGCTCCCGCCAGGCGGGCCCGGAACCCTTCGGCCGCTGCGTGCGCCTCCGCCAGGGTGCAGCGGGGGAAGAGCACCGCGAACTCCTCCCCGCCGTGGCGGTAGACGTTGCCGCCGAACTGCTCCCGCAGGTTCGCGGCCACCCAGCGCAGGACATCGTCGCCGGCGGCGTGGCCGTAGCGGTCGTTCACGCTCTTGAAGTGGTCGATGTCGAACATCGCCAGGCAGCATCCCGCGGGCAGGTAGCGGAGCCGATCCACCAGGGCCCGCCTGTTGGCCACGGCGGTGAGCTCATCCAGGCGCGCCTGCTGCCAGTACAGCCGGTACATCCCGTACAGGAGGATCAGAAACGAGGCGGTCATCACCGTTCCGGCGGCGAAGCCCGTGCCGGCCCCCTGGGCGATCCCGCGGTCGAGCAGCCACAGCAGCGGCGCCAGGGCCCACAGGAGGCTCCACTCCGCCCGATCCCGCCCCGAGCCCCGGCTGGCCGCCAGCACCGCCGCCAGTGCCGCCGAGAGCAGCAGCGCGGCGTCGGGAAGGGCCCAGGGGGCCAGGTTCGCCGGCAACGGGCCGGCGGTGAGGAGCTGGATCCACTCCGGCCGGAGCACCGCGAGGAGCAGCAGCAGCGCCGGGAAGCCCGCGGCGGCCGCCAGCCGCCCCAGGCCGCGCGCCCCCAGCAGGGCGCCCTCCCCGATCCCGTAGACGGCGAGGAGCGCCGCCGGCGCCGCCACCGACACCGCCCCCAGCTGGAGGACCAGCCTGCCTGAGTCTCCCGGTCCGGCGGGAAGCGGCAGACGCTGCAGCAGCACCGTCACGCCGGCCAGGAGCAGCCCCGCGAAGAACGCACAGGTGCGGTGCAGCCGCAGCGACAGCAGGGCGTGGACAGCGAACAGAGGATAGGGGGCCACGGCCAGCACCGACTGCGGGGTGGCGCCGGCAAGGAGCTCGCGAGCGGCAGGCCAGGAGAGCAGCAGAACCGGGAGGGCCGCCAGGAAGGTCGTGATCAGGATCTGGGTCTGAAGCTGCCGGGAGGTCACGTCGCGGTACTTGTAGGCGATCCTTCGGCGGGCTGTCAAGCACCGGGCGTTCCGGCAGGCCGGCCAGACTGCTCCTCTCCTCGGCTGGAGCTTGACCGTTCCCCAGGGGCATGCTCCAGCATTGTCTGCAGGGCGAGCACTGGAGGAGGCGATGACTATTTCACGAGTGTGCGAGGCGACCGGGCTGACCAAGAAGGCGGTTCGGTACTACGAGAAGGCCGGCCTGGTATCCCCGCAAATCGGTGCGAACGGATACCGGCAGTATTCGGACAGTCTGGTGGAACGGCTGAAGGTTGTAGCAGCGCTTCGGCGCTTTGGTCTCTCGGTGGACCAGACGCGGGCATGTCTGGAAGGAGAGCAGGCCATGCGCGCCCAACTCAGCCGCAGAATCGAGCAGCTTCGACATGAGCGGGAACGCGAGGCCGTCGAGGCCGACCTGCTGGAGACGTTCCTGGAGGGCAGGGGATCGCTCAGCGAGCTGTCCGCGTTGCTTCCCGCTCTGGACCGCAGTCTCCGGGATCGACCCGGGTACCTCCGAAGGCGCTTGAGAGAGCTGTTCCCCGGCGATCTTGGCGAGGTCATCGGACTGGCGTACGGATACCTCCTGGACGACACCCTCGAGACCGCGGAGCAGCACGCCGCGTGGACCGCGCTGGTGGCGGAGCTCGATGAGGTCGAGGAGGTACCTGTGCCCGAGGAGCTCTCGGAGTGGGCTCGGACCCGCAACAGGAGCCACGCCGTCGCCGAGAACGTCGAGCGTTTGACCGAAGAGTACTCCAGCGAATACGAACAGTTCGCCGCAGTGAAGCGAGAAGCCGTCCAGGGCTTTCTGGCCGAGGTCCCGAAGGAACAGAGCGCGGCCGCCTATCGGGGAGCGCGGTTGCTGGCCGATTTTCTAGCGGGCGACGGGTCGGCGGTGTTCCGAATCTTCCAGAGACATTTGCCTGCCCTGAGCAGGAAGTTCGAACGCTTTGCGGCCTTTCAGGCTCGTTTCCAGCGGGACAATCCAGACATAACGGCGCAGATCAGGAGCCGGCTGTCTTGAGGCGCCGAAAGCGGGCTCTGGAGTGGCTTCCGGAAGCCGGACAGGGCGTGGAGCGTGCCGCGAGCTGGTCCCCTGCGGCGGCAGGAGCTTCGTTTCTCTCATCAACGTCGCGGACATGGCGGCTGCGGTGGCCGCAGCCCTCGAGATTGCTCCCTCGGGGTCCGTGTTCAACGTGACCGCCGAACCCCTGCGTCAGGGTGAGTATCTGGACCTGCTGGCCGATCGGGCGGGGGTGGGCAGGCCGGGGAGGGATGAGACCGCTCCGTGTCCCCCTTCCTGGCGATGCAGCAACCGGGCCGCGCGGGCTGAGCTGCAGTGGGAGCCGCTTCACGGCATCGTTCCCCCACCGCGACGGGCCTGAGGGGCCGCCTGAGCCTGGGAGCCCCGAGAGCCTCCGAAGCCTCCGTCACGCTCCTTCACGCGGGTGGCCCTGCAACCCTGCTGCAGGCCACACATAGCCGCATCGGGTCAGGGACGGTCTATTGTTTCGCCCCCCTATGGTGGTCTACTATAGATAGATAGTTGGACAGTGATTCAGGCTTTGTCGAGGAAGCTCGCCCTGCGGGGCACCGGTGAACGAGGGGGGTGGTCATTTCGTCGGCAATTGAGCTGATGGCAGATGCGAACCCGTCTCCCGTGTTGGTCGTGTCCAACGCCGGGCGGCTCCTCTATGCCAATCCCGCGAGCTGGTTGATCCTCCAGCAGTGGAACGTGGCGGTGGGGGAAGTCCTGCCGGAACCGTGGGCAGGCGCCGCCCGCAGCGCCTGGCAGGAGGTGCGAACCGAGGTGCGCACCCTCACTGCCGGGCACGTCTCCATTCGTCTCCTGTTCGTACCCGACCCCGAGAAGGAGCAGCTGTACGTGTTCGGCGTGGACGCCACGCGGGACCGGCAGATGGAGAAGGAGCTGCTCATCAAGGCCCACGTGCAGGCGCAGGCGCACGAGGCCATCATCGTGACCGACGAGGAGTTTCGAACCCTGGACATCAATCCAGCCTACACCCGGCTGACTGGATACGGCGAGGCGGATGCCCTTGGCGAGCGCCCCAGCTTCCTGCAAGCGGTCCGGGCGGACGGGGAGCTCTACGAGGAAATCATGGAGTCCCTGGAGGCGAACGGCAGCTGGCACGGAGAGCTCTGGGATCGAACCCGGTCAGGCGAGCGGTTCGCCGCCAGGGTCTCCATAACCGCCGTTCGGTTCGAGAGTCAGTCGGTCACCCACTACGTCGCCCTCATCTCGGACATCACGGCTCAGAAGGCCGCCGAAGAGCAGCTGTACCGGATGGCGCACTACGATGCGCTCACCGGGCTGCCCAATCGGTACCTGTTCGCCGACTACGTCCACAATGCGATCAGCCATGCCAGAAGGACGGGGAAGCAGTTTGCCCTGATGCTCCTGGACCTGGACGGGTTCAAGTCGATCAACGACACGCTGGGCCACCGGGGGGGTGACAAGCTGCTCCAGGCCGTGGGCAGGCGCATGGCCGCCACCCTCCGAAGAAGTGACCTCATTGCCCGCTTCGGCGGTGACGAGTTCGCCATCCTGGTGCGCGACCTGGACGTCTCGCAGGACGCCGTGCTGATCGCCAGGAAGCTCTTGGCCGCAGTGTCCGAGACCAGCGAAATCGAGGGCCACGAAGTGTTCGTCACGGCCAGCATCGGCGTGGCGATGTACCCGCGCGACCAGACCGCAATCGAGCCGTTGCTGCGGCAGGCCGACAGCGCGATGTACAAGATCAAATGCCGCGGCAAGAACGACGTGCGCTTCTTCGCGGAGGACCTGGAAGGAGAGGTCGAAGGCGGCGTTCCGCTGCAGGCGGCTCTGCGCAGTGCCCTCGACGACGGGCGGATCGGCGTTCACTACCAGCCCCAGGTCGACATCGTCTCCGGCGCTCTCACTGGGGTGGAAGCCCTGGCCCGCTGGACCGATGGAGGCCGCGGTGCGGTTTCACCGGACGAGTTCATTCCCGTCGCCGAGCAGTACGGGCTGATCGCCCGGGTCGGCGAGCAGGTGCTGAGGACGGCGTGCCTGCAAGGCTTGAGGTGGGAGCGCGAGCTGGGGGTGGCGATGCGCGTGAGCGTGAACGTCTCGGTGCGCCAGCTGCTTCAGAAGGGGTTCGCCTCCCGGGTGGAACGAACCCTGAGCGAGCTGGGTTATCCCCCCGACCGGCTGGGGCTCGAGCTTACCGAAACCATCTTCATCGAAGATGCATCGGAGATTCTGCCGGTGCTGCAATCCCTGGCCGCTTCGGGGATGCTCCTGGCAATCGACGATTTCGGGACGCAGTATGCTTCGCTTCTGTATATCAAGAGCTTCCCGGTGCACCGTCTCAAGATCGACAAGCTGTTCGTGAAGGACGTGCCCTGGGACCACAATGCGGCACAAATCGTCACGGCAATCATCGCCCTGGGTGACAGACTGGGCTACGAGGTCATTGCCGAGGGCGTGGAGTCTGCGGATCAGCTCTCCTTCCTCAGGGGCGCCGGGTGCCGGCAGGTGCAGGGCTTCCTCTGCAGCCCGCCGGTGGAGGCGCAGGGCCTGGAGGAGATGCTGCGAACCGGGTGGGGTGGCATCGGGGCGGCGGGTGACCGGCCGGGGCGTGGATACCGCCCCTCGAGATTCTTTTCGAGGCATGAGAAGACATGAGCAAAGAGCTGCGTCTCAGCGTGAGACAGGACTGGACGGAGATGGTGCGGGTCAACGAACGCGCCTACGGCTTCCTCCAGTCTGCCCGGCTACCCATGGCCGCGGTGGACGTGTTCACCATGGTCATCTGCGAGCTCGTGGAGAACGCCATCAAGTACGGAGACGACCGAGGCGGGCGGGGAGGCAGGGTGCAGCTGCTGGTGACGATCGACAACCAGGTCATCACCATTCAGGTAGTGAACCGTACGGGCCAGGAAGCCCGCCAGCACCTGCGCCAGCTCGATCGCACTCTCCAGTGGATACGGGGATATCAGGATCCGTTCCAGGCCTACATCGAGCGAGTGAAGGAGATCTCCCGCGAGCTGGCCAGCCAGAACAGGAGCGGGCTGGGCATCGTGAGGATCGCCTATGAGGCCCGGGCCGCGATCGATTTCATCGTGGGCGAAGACGACACCCTGAGCGTTTCGGCCGTTGCCAAGATCCAGCTGGGGAGCCTGTAATGGACAGATTCGAAGGGATACAGGACGGACCCTTGAACGTTCAGCGCTCCGAGGACGACCAGGGCCTGATCCTGGCGTTCACCGGAAAGAGCATCCTCCGGGACCCCACCGAAGTCCTGCAGCCCATTCTTCTTCGGGTGCTGGAGGAGGCCGACCGGGCGGACAGCAGGCTGGTGCTCGACTTCCGGGAGCTCACCTACATGAACTCCTCGACGTTCACGCCGCTGATCAAGACCCTGGAGAGAGCCAGGTTGGGCGGCTCACGGGTCACGGTCCTGTTCAGCCCCGACAAGAAATGGCAATCGGTGTCATTCACGGCTCTCACCATCTTCGATACCCCCGACGGGCGCATCCGCGTTGAAGGACGACCATAGGCCATGGGCGCAGGTGACCGCTGCTTCGAAGGCCTTCTGAGCTCGGGGACCAGAGTGGCCCCGGTGAGCGTCCGCCACGCATCCAGGTACTCGCTCTGGCTGCGCTTCCAGGGACGGCGGCCCGGGTCGCAGTGGCAGCGGTGCAGCAGTCTGGCGCTGCAAGTGGACGGCAAGCCGGTGGAGATAGGCCCGTGCCGGATCATCAAGGACGCCGGCGCACAGGAGGACGAGTTCCGCCTGGTACCCACGCGAACCATCCATGACTTCGAGAAGCTCCTGTTTCGGTCAAGCATCGACATACTCGAATCCGCCGCGGTCAACCTGCCGCTCGTTCTCAGCTACAAACGCCGCATCGACGCCCGCTTCGCGGAGTTCGTCTCCGATCTGACCTACGATCTGAGCGCCTACAGAGCCGTGTTCGACCAGGTCGACACGAACATCGCCGAGGAGCCGCCTCACGTGCGCAAGCTTCTGCAGATGGCAATCATAGGCTCGCTCGGGCAGCAGTTGCTGCACCATCTTGACGAGCAACACGACCGCCTGAGAGAGATCACCGGAGACTTCAGCGACGAGCAGCATGAGCACCACGGTTTCTACTTCCGCAAACAGCTGCGGGACATCATCCTTTGCGCTCCGATCATGGCGCGCACCAATCTCAAGCCCCGCGGCTACATTGGCGATTCAGAGATGATGCGATTGATCTATCTGAACGACTGTCAGGGGGACACGACCTTCGGCAAGATCATGCACAAGCATGCGGTCAGCCAGGCTGCCGCCCAGGCGGTTCGCAATCGCAGGGTCGATCTGGCCCGGATCCTGAAGGATTTCCTGGCCCGGAGGCAGCCGGAGCCCGCAGGGGGCGCCGAACGGCTGAAGGTGCTGTCGGTCGCCTGCGGTCCGGCGATGGAGCTGCTGGAAATCCTCAAGACGGCCGATGATTGCAGGAGACTCCACTACTCGTTCCTCGACCAGGACCGCCACGCCCTCCTGGAAGCCGCGGGGTTGGTAGAACAGATCGAGGCACGGCTGGACGAGCAGCTTTCCTGCGACTTCATCAAGGAGTCGGTTCGAACGATGCTGGTGACGCGGGAGCTGCAGGAGCGATGGGGGAAGTTCGATTTCATCTACTCGATGGGGCTTTTCGACTATCTGACCAAACCGGTGGCCATCAGAGTCCTCAGGAAGCTCTACCACCTGCTTCTGCCGGGCGGTGAGATGATAATCGGGAACTTTGCCTACGAGAACCCGTCTTTCTTCTATATGGCCTACTGGATGGACTGGACGATCATCTACCGCTCCGACGAGGAGATGCTGGGCCTCGCGGAGGGGCTGCCGGGCGCCGCGGCCTCGGTGCATCGCGACGAGACCGGAATACAGATATTTCTGCACATCAGGAAGCAAAAAGCCGATGGATAGACCCACTGCCGCCGACATGGAGCTGGCCGGTCCCGGCTTCCAGCCGAGAGGCGCCGGCAGTTACGCCACAGAGGCGATCGACGGAAACGACTTCAGCGGCTATCAGATCGGCATTGTCCACGAGTGGCTGCGAACGATCACGGCTCTGGCCCTGATCCTGGTTCCCCTCTTCTTCGTGCTGGACGTCTTCATTGCGCCGCCGCAGCTCCTGGTCCGCTTCGGTGTTTACCGGGCGGCGTCCACGGTTGCCGCCTTCGCGCAATACCTGGTTATCAGGAACACCAAGCCCAGTCGCTACTCCTATCTTCACGGCTACTTCATATCGCTGCAGGTGGGGGGCGTCATCGCCCTGATGACCGTGCACCTCGGTGGCTTCGAGTCCGGATACTACCCGGGACTGATCATGGTGATCATCGGTGTGAATCTCCTCATGCCCTGGGAGGCGATACACACCGCGGCCAACAGCCTGCTGATCATCGCCATGTACGTCGGGCTGAACCTGGCCACCGCGGACAGAGTCAACGCCATAGCGGCCGCGAACAACCTGTTCTTCCTGGTGGGCACCGCGGTCATATCCGTTGCCATCAATCACGTGCGTTATCGCCTGATTCAGACCGAGTTCTCGCTGCTGGTGCAGCTGAAGAAAGGGCGGGATGCGCTGTGGAGCGAGATGGAGCTGGCCAAGCAGGTTCAGGTCGCCCTCCTGCCCAAGAGTCTGGAGGTGAAGGGGTACGAGATCGCCGTCTCCTATGCGCCGGCACGGGAAGTGGGAGGCGACTACTACGACGTGATCGAAACGGAGGGTGGGGCCAGATACGTGGCGATCGGCGACGTGGCCGGTCACGGCCTGGATTCGGGCCTGATCATGATGATGGCACAGACCAGCGTTATGACGGCGGTGAAGGGGCGCGAAAACTGCACCCCCACCGAGGTGCTGGAGACCACCAACGCGGTGCTGCGGGAGAACGTGGGGCGGCTGGGGTCGAACCACTACATGACGATGACCGTCCTCAAGCTGGAAGATCGCCATCTCTGCGCGGCCGGCCGCCACCAGGACATTCTCATCTACCGGGCGGCGAAGCAGCGGGTGGAGACGCTGGGGGTGAAGGGCAGCTGGCTCGGGATCGCGGACAGCCTGGAGGGGTTCATCGAGTCTGTGGAGATACCCATCGGCGCGGAGGACTACGTGCTGCTGTTCTCCGACGGGGTGACCGAAGCCGCCTCCGCCTCCGGTGAGCTGTACGGCCAGGATCGGTTGGCGAAGGCTCTGGCCCGATGGGCTCGACTGGACGTGCGCAGCGCCCTGGAGAAGATAGTGGCCGAGATAGGGGAGTATCAGGTCTCGCGGCAGGACGACATGACCCTGATCATGGTCAAGCGGAGCTAAGGCGGGGATGGACACGAGAGAGCAGGATCGGAAGGCCCTGATCTACAGCCTCAAGGTGGTGAACCGGGACACCGGCGAGCTGCTGGGATACGTGGTGAACATGAACCTGCGGGGGATGATGCTCCTTGCGGGCCGCCCCGCATCGACGCGGGTCACGGTTCCGCTGCGCATCGATCTGCCCAGGAACGTCATGAGCGAGCCTCACCTGGACGCAACGGGGGAGATCCGCTGGTGCCGGAGACAGGCTCCTGACAAGTACTACATCGGGATTCGCCTGGTGGACGTTGCCAGGGACGTGGAAGACCGCGTTGCCGAGCTGGTGGAACGCTTCTATCAGGAGGAGAGCAGCGAGGAGGCGATGGAGGACCCGTACCTGCAGAACACCGACCCCGCCGATCTTCCCTGAAGCGCCGCGGGTCCGCCGGAGCGGCCTTCAAGAACGGCCCGTGCCGCGCCCGGGGCTGTCGTCATGAGCGGAAGGAATGCTGCATCTCCATGCACATCTTTTCCGCCCACAGCTCCTATCTGAACGAGATGGCCGGCGCCGCTGCACTGCGCTTGCTCGTCTTCCACAAGCTCGGCGTCATGGGAGCCTGGGGGTAGGGGAGGCTGGGCGCGCCCGGCGGACTGCGCTTGACAGGCCGGCCGGCGGTGCCGATGATGGCGCATGAGCGCTCGGCGGCCGGCGACGGCCTTCATCTGGGAAACCCACGGCGTGCACGTGGGCACCGGCAGGGACCACGTCAAGCACGGCGTGGATGACGTGGAAGCCGTGATCCGGCAGGCGCTGGAGCGCGGGCTGCCGGCGGTGACCTTCGTGATCCACACCCCCCGCCTGACCTCTTTCCGTTATCAGAGCGAACGGGACACGGACATCAAGTTCATCCGCGGGGACGCCGCCTACTTCGCCTTCGCGCGGCGCATGGAGGGCCTGCGGGACCGCTACCGCGGGCGCATCCAGGTTCGCTACGGCGTTGAGCTGGAGTGGATGGGGCCCGGCCTGGGGATGCAGTGGAGCCGGGCCAAGCTGTTTCAGGCCTACGGCGTGGATTTCGTCATCGGATCGGTGCACTTCTCCTACGAGGGCATCCCCTACGACGGCTCGCCGGAGGATACTCGCCGGCTGATGGAGCGGCGCGGCGGGCTGGAGGCGCTGTGGGCCGGCTACCTGGACGAGATGATCGAGATGATCGACATGTGCTGGGAGATGATCCACGTGGTGGGGCACCTGGATCTGCCCAAGCTGTACGCGCCCGTGCCGGAGGCGATGCGCGACCTGGAGCACTCCTCCCACTACCTGACCCGCAGGGTGCGGACGCTGCTGGAGATGATCAGCGACCTCAACCTGGCCCTGGATGTGAACGCCTCGGGGCTGCGCAGGGGCTGCGGCCTGTACCCGGACCCGCAGCTGCTGCGGCGAGCGGCGCAGCTGGGCATCCCTCTGGCCCTGGGCAGCGACTCCCACGAGCCGGGTGAGCTGAACGGCCACCTGGAGGAGGCGGCCCGCCTGGCCCGCCGGGCGGGCTACCGGTACTACGTCTCCTTCTCCCGGGGGATCGCGGAGAAGCGGCCCCTGAACCACGCGGAGGCCATGCACTACGCCATCCTCAACCTGGGGATCGAGACCCTCAAGCGGCGGCTGGAACGGCGCCACCGCCAGGAGATCCCCCGCTTCTCCTTCGGGGGGGCCTTCCGGGACATGCTGGAGGACTTTCCCGAGGCGGTTTCCCTGGGGGAGTTCAGCGCGGTGCGGGTGCGCCGGGACGACCGCTCGGTCACCGTCAGCGACGCGCTGCCGCAGGGGGGCACGCCGGCGGAGCGGCGGCTGACGGGCCTGTACTCCCACCATACGGACACGCCGGGCACCCTGTCGGTCCTGTTCAACACGCTGGCCTCCGAGGAGATCAACGTGGAGACCGCCTACCTCAACACGCTGGCCGACGGAACGGCCACGGCCTTCCTCACCGTCAGCGGCCACCCGGAGCGCCTGCGGCAGGCGGTGGATTTCGTGCTGGGCACCGCCGCGGACCGCTTCTTCTCCGTGCGGCCGGAGGTGCAGGTGCCGGCGGCCCCGGTCAAGCCCGCCACGGCATACCTGCTCGAGGTGGACGGGGTGGAGCTGCCCATCCCGCTGTCCGGCCACATGGTGATCACGGTGCACAACAACCGGCCGGGGGTGCTGCTGATCCTGCTGTCGGCGCTGGCCTCGCGGGAGGTCAACGTCCTGGACCTGCAGCTGGGCCGCCGGGGAGACCGAGGGTTTGCGGTGCTGGGGATCCAGGGGGACGAGCGGGAGGTGGCGGAGGTGCTGACCGAGCTCGGCCCGCAGTTCTACGAGGCCACCCAGGTGCGGCTGCCCGCCGTGGCGGAGCTGTCCCGGTAGGCGGGAGGAGCCGGGACGGCTCCGGCGGGCGGGACGGCTCCGGGCAGCCGGCCTTCAGAAGATGTAGCCGGCCCCGGCCAGCTTTCCGTGGGAGATCTTCAGTTTCCTGTCGATGTCGATCCCGTAGGGGCAGAGCCGGCCCAAGGCGCCGTAGTCCCGCGCCGGGTCCACCCCTCCTTGAAGGCGCGCGTACTCCGCCCTGGCCCGCTCGGCCTGGCCGAACCAGAACTTCAGCCGCTCCCTCAAGGCGTAGCCGGCGGGGTCCGGGATGCGGTAGTCCTCCATCTGCCGGTCGTACAGCCCCTCCAGGAGGAACACATCCCAGGGCCTGAAGCCGTTGCCGTCGGCGCACTTCTCGCACAGCCTGCAGACATAGTCCCCGAGCTCCGGGGCCCGACGGTACAGCTCCTCGCGCTCTGCATCGCTCAAGGGAGTGAAGCTTTCGGCGATGCGCAGGTCCTGCTCCAGGTACTCCAGCGTGTTGATGCCCAGCACCAGGCTGGCGACTGGCAGGCTCAGAGTGTAGCGGATTGCCGTCTCCACGCTGCGGTGCAGGTACCCGTCGGCCAGCGCCTTCATGCCCAGGACCCCTGTGCCCTTCTCCAGGCACAGGGGCAGAAGCTCCTCCTCGGTCTGGGGGAAATTGAAGCGGTCGTAGTAGTTGAACCCGGTCATCAGCACGTCGTAGGAATGGTTCCTGGCCGAGTAGAGCAGCCCGTCGGGCCTGCCGTGACCGGTGACGCCGATGAAGCGGACCTTTCCCGCCCGGCGCGCCTCCTCCGCCGCCTCCAGGGCGCCCCCCGGCGCCAGCACGCTCCTGGCCTCCTCCTCGGTCTGGGGCTCGTGCATGAAGAAGATGTCCAGATGGTCGGTCTTGAGATTGCGGAGGCTTTGCTCCAGCCTGGCCATGGCCTCCTGCCGGCTGCGCCGGGTGGTCTTGGTGGCCAGCACGTACTCCCCGCGGCGCCGCCAGACCGCCTGGCCGATCTTCTTCTCCGAGACGCCGTCCCCGTAGCCTGCCGCGGTCTCGATGTAGTTGCCGCCCCGGTCCAGATAGGTGTTCAGGAGGGTTTCCGCCTCCCGGCGGCCGACCTCCACCAGATGAAAGCCGCCGAATCCGATCAGAGACAGCTCCAGGCCCGTGCTTCCAAGCTCCCGTTTTTCCATACCCTCGAGATCTCCTTGCGCCGGCAGGAGGTGGAAGGCGGCGCACCCTCTGCGGCCCTTCCGCACTGGCCCACCCCTGTCTTGAATTGTAGGCCCCGGCTGCGGCCCGCGTCAAACCTTTCCAGGTGCGGAAAAACCTGCTATGCTGGGCCGGCGCCTTTCGCTGCTGGAGGGCCGCCGGGAGTGCACCGTGAAAAGCTACGAGGAGATCAACAGAAAGATAGAGGCGCGCAAGGCGGTGGTGCTGACCGCCGAGGAGGTCATCGACTACGTGGAGAAGAAGGGTCCGGAGCGGGCGGCCGCCGAGGTGGACGTGGTCACAACGGCCACCTTCGGGCCCATGTGCTCCTCGGGGTGCTTTCTCAACTTCGGTCACAGCAAGCCCAAGATCCGCATCACCGAGGCCTGGATCGACGAGGTGGCCGTGTACAGCGGGGTGGCGGCCGTGGACGCCTACCTGGGGGCCACGCAGCTGCGCCGCGGCGATCCCGCCAACATGAGCTATCCCGGAGAGTTCCGCTTCGGCGGAGGGCACGTCATCGAGAAGCTGGTGGCGGGCGAGGAGTGCGAGCTCGTGGGCCTGTCCTACGGAACGGACGACTACCCGCGGCGGGAGGTGCGCACCCGCTTCACCATGGGCGAGCTCAACCAGGCGATCATGGTCAACCCCCGCAACTGCTACCAGAACTACAACGTGGCGGTCAACTGCTCGGACCGGCCAATCTACACCTATCTGGGAATGCTTAAGGCGGGGATGAAGAACTGCACCTACTGCTCGGCAGGCCAGCTCTCCCCCCTGTTGAACGATCCTCTCTACGAGACCATCGGCATCGGCACCCGGGTCTGGCTTGCCGGGGCCCAGGGGCACGTCTACGCCGAGGGGACCCAGCACGGTCCCACCTGCGAGCGCACCCCGGAGGGGGTGCCGGCCGAAGGCGCCGGGACCCTGGCGCTCACCGCCGACATGAAGGAGATGCGTCCGCAGTTCGTGCGGGGGGTGAGCCTGCGCGGCTACGGGGTCTCCCTGGCCCTGGGGGTGGGGATCCCCATCCCGATTCTCAACCCCGGGATTCTGAAGCGTACGGCGGTGCGGGACCGCGACATCCTGGCGCCGGTGGTGGACTACTCCAGCGACTACCCCCAGCGCACCGGAAAGGTGCTGGCCAGGGTGAGCTACCAGGAGCTGCGCAGCGGCGAGATCACGGTGCAGGATCGCACGGTGGAGGTGGGAAGCCTCTCCTCCTACGCGAAGGCGCAGGAGATCGCCACACTCCTGCAGGATGAGATCAGGAGGGGCGAGTTCCTGCTGGCCCGCCCCTTCAGGGCCCTGCCCCGGGAGAAGAGCTTCCACGGCATGGAGATCCGGGAGAGCCGGAGATGACCACCAGGCGGCTGCTGCTGTACTTTCCCAAGAGCGAGACCGAGAAGCCCATCGTCTATCACCTGGTGAAGGACTACGGCCTGGTGATCAACATCTTCCGCGCCAAGGTGACTCCCGAGGAGTACGGGTACCTGGTGCTGGACGTGACCGGCTCGCAGGAGCAGATCGAGGCCGGCATGGAGTTTGTGCGCACCTTCAACGTTCAGATCGACCCGGCGAACAAGGGGGTGCGCTGGGAGCGGGAGCGGTGCACCGACTGCGGCAACTGCCTGCCCCACTGCCCGACGGAGGCCCTGTACTTTTCGGATCCCGGAAGCCGGAGCGTGGCGTTTCGGGCGGACCTGTGCATCGAGTGCCTGGCCTGCCTGGACAACTGCCCCTTCGCCGCCTGTTCGTCGATTCTCTGAAGGCCTGCGGGAGGCGGGAGATCGCATGCGCAGCTATCTGAGCTTCACGTTCAAGGAGGCCACTTTCAGGATCAGCTCTCCCGCCAGCGCCACCATCATCCGCGAGGTGCGGCGGCAGCGGGCGCTGCTGGAGCGCTACATCGCCGGCCACCCGGCCTTCCGCACCGCCATGGAGCCGCTCCCCCTCCGGGGGGAGGCCCCGGAGATCGTCCGGCGCATGGCGAGGGCGGCGCAGACCGTGGGGGTGGGGCCGATGGCGGCCGTGGCGGGCGCGGTGGCGCAGATGGCCGCGGAGGCGGCGCTGGCCGCCGGGGCGACGGAGGCGATCGTGGAAAACGGGGGCGACGTTTACCTGGCCTCGCCCGAGGCCGTGGTGGTGGCGCTGCACGCCGGGGATCACCCCCTGTCCGGACGCCTGGCGCTGCGGGTGAGCCCGGAGGAAATGCCCGTGGGGATCTGCTCCTCCTCCAGCCGCATGGGGCACTCCGTCAGCCTGGGGCGCTGCGACCTGGCCACCGTGGCGGCCGACCAGGCGGCGCTGGCCGACGCGGCCGCCACCCTGGCCTGCAATCTGGTGGGGAGCCCGCAGGACGTGGAGGCGGCGCTGGAGCGGATCTGCGCCCTTTCCGGCGTGCGGGGGGCGTTGATCGTCCAGGGGGACCGCGTGGGCGCCGCCGGGGCGTTGCCGGAGCTGGTGCGGCACAGCGACGAAGAGGTGCGTCACAAGGTCTCCAGACACCCCCAGAGCGATCCCCTGGCCTACCGCCCGGTGAAATGGCGGGAGCTGTGAAGCGTGGCTTGCGCCCGCGCTGGCGCCGGGGCCGCCGCTGACC
>CAZBDU010000090.1:0-22830 GCA_964490725.1 uncultured Spirochaetaceae bacterium
GTCCCGTCTCACCTGGCGCGCCCCGGCGCCGCCGGGCCCGGCCGGTTTGAACGCGCCGGGCCGGGGGCATTACATTGAAAGCATTGAAAGCATCGAAAGCATCGAAAGCATCGAAAGCATCGAAGAGGCCGGCCGGGCGGCGGACGGAGTGCCGGGCGGCCCGGGCCGGCGAATGCCACATCGGGAGGTATCCATGCCCAAGCTGACGTATCTCGGCCACGCCGCTTTTCTCGTGGAAGGTTCCAAGGGCCGGCTGGTCGTCGACCCGTTTCTGTCGGGCAACCCTCTGGCCACCACCAAACCGGAGGACGTGCAGGTGGACTTCGTTCTTCTCAGCCATGGCCACGGCGACCACCTGGGAGACGCTCTCAGCATCGCCACGGCGAACGACGCCACCATCGTGGCTCCCAACGAGCTGGCCCTGTACTGCCAGGCCAAGGGCGCCTCGATCCACCCCATGCACATCGGCGGAGCTCACCAGTTCCCCTTCGGGCGTGTCAAGCTCACCATCGCGCACCACGGCTCCATGGCGCCGGACGGGACCTACACGGGAAACCCGTGCGGATTCCTCCTTACCATGGACGGGAAGACCCTCTACCACCCCGGGGACACGGGGCTGTTCCTGGACATGCAGCTCATTGGCGAGATGAACCGCATCGACGTGGCGGTGCTTCCCATCGGGGACAACTTCACCATGGGAATCGAGGATGCGGCCAGGGCGGCGGAGTTCCTCCGCGCGGGGCTCTACATTCCCATGCACTACAAGACCTTCGAGGTGATCCAGGCGGACCCGGAGGAGTTCGTTCGGGCGGTGAAGTCCAGAGGGATGAAGGCCAGGGTCCTGCGCATCGGGGAGAGCCTGGAATACTGAAGAGCTTCCCGGGAGCCGCGCCCCTGCCTTCAGCGCTCGCGGGTGAGGGTGCGGACGGCGGCCAGATAGCGGGCCAGGCGCGAGTGCGGGAGCAGGCGAGCCGAGAATAGCGCCTCCTCGAGCACCTCCAGCACCAGGGAGAGCTCCCGGCCGGGCAGAGCCAGGGAGGCGCTCAGCCTGCGCCCGAACTCCTGAGGCGTCTCTGCTCTGCCGCAGGGGACTCCCCGGCGCTCGCTCCACAGCGTCAGCCTCAGGAAGGCCCGCAGCACGCGGCCGGCCTGGATGCGCTTCCGCACCCCCAGCCGCCCCGGCAGAGAGACCTCGCGGGGCAGCTTCCTCACCCGGGCTCCGACGGTCCGCCGCGAGGAGGGGGAGCTCCTCCACCACCGGCCGAGCCAGCGGAAGAAGCGCACCAGCGCCAGCGCCAGGGCGGCCAGCTTCCTGCGGATGAGCCGCCAGGGGCGCCAGCCGCGCATCCGTTCCTGCACCTCCGCGGACAGCAGCGGGTAGACCAGGAACAGGAAGACTCCCACCGCCGCCAGCGTCCTGATCAGCCGGCGCAGGCCCTCCAGCAGGAGCAGCGTCAGCACGCCGGGGGGCGCGCTCTGCATGTGCAGCAGGGAGTGGTAGTACCGTTCCCGCTGGGCCAGCATCCGGCCCACCGTCTCCGCCATGCGGGGGTCCGCCTTCAGCCGGAACAGCCCGGCCACCCAGGCGATCAGCCTGTCCAGGAAGGCCAGCAGCCGTTCCAGCGGCAGGAGCGATGCGTCCCGCGCCACCACCAGCACGATCACGGCGCAGCCGCCCAGCAGCGCCAGAATGAAGCGCATTCGTCTGGCCTCCAGCCGCCCGGGAACCACCACGCCGCTTCCCAGCAGGAGCTGATTCTCGATGAACAGGTGCGTGATGCCGATCGTCAGGAAGCCGGCGAAGGCGTGGGCGGCGGTGAGCCAGAACACCGCCGTGGAAAGCGGGGTGGCGTTCACCGCCGCCACCAGCAGGAGGATGAACAGGGAGATCTGAAAGAACAGCACCAGCCTCTTGATGCTGCGCAGCTCCCGGACGGAGACCCCCGCCTGCAGGGATGCCTCCCGCAGCGAGTGAACCAGCCCTTCGCTGCGCCGTGCCTTCAGCCCCTCCAGCAGCACCTCTCTCTGGCGCAAGCCCCCGTGGATGAGCTGCGAGAACAGCCACTGCAGCAGCGCCAGGCCCACGGCGTAGTAGAGGTCCACCCGGGCCATGGCGCCGGCCTTCCAGAAGGGGACGCGGTAGATGGCCAGCGCCAGGACCAGCGAGGAGGCCAGCACCAGCAGCAGCTCCCGCAGGCGGGCGCCGGCGCCGGAGCGCTCCCGAAAGAGGAAGTTGCCCACCGCCGTCTCCTCCACCGCCACGGCCAGCAGCACCGGGTAGAAGGTGACCGAGGAGAAGGCCAGGAAGGGTGCCAGGGCCTTGATCAGATGATCCACGGTGATCAGGTACAGCAGGGGCAGGAAGATGGCCAGCAGCGGGTGGAGGGTGGTGCGGAAGGAGCGCAGGTAGCGGCGGCTGAGGCTAAGCAAGGAGCAGCTCTCTGCCGTAGTCGGCCACCGCATAGACGCTGAACTCGCGGCTGAGCTCGCGCCGTTCGGCCTCCTCGGCTCCCATGAGGAAGATCTCCACGGTGCAGCCTCGCCGCCTGTAGGAGCGCAGGATCCGGCGGCTTTCCGGGCTCACCACGGGGGTGATCGCCTGAATGCGGGTCTGATAGGGGACGCGCAGCCCGCTGGTCTGCAGCAGCCGGGCGAACTCCTCCTCCCCCGAGCCGGGCTCCACCCGGGCCAGCAGCTCCAGGATTCCCGTGGCGTGTCCGGCGGTGCCGCGGATGCGGGCCATGGGGGGCCGGTCGGAGCCGCGGAGCCTGGCTGCGGCCAGGAAGCCTATCTCCTGCCGGAGCCTCACGTAGTGGACCACCAGCGAGGCGGCCACGATGGCCGCCCGCTCGATGCGGTGGTGGCGGTAGCGCAGCGGATAGTCCTCCCCCCTCAAGTTCAACAGCACCAGCACCGGGGCGTAAAGCTCCGGCAGATAGTCCACGGAGTGCAGCGCCCCGAGCCGCGCAGAGACCTTCCACTGGATGCGCTTGGGATCGTCTCCTGGGCTGTACTCCCGCACCGAACGGTAGCGGGTGGGGTCCTCGTAGATGCGGCTGGCTACGGGAATGTTGCCGGCAGGCAGCCCGCTGCGGGTCGGAACGGCGATCGGGAGCACCTCGGGGTACACGTAGAGCGTCTGGGCCCCCCCCAGCCGGCGCGTCCAGGGGAACAGGCCCAGGGGGTCCGCGCCCTGCAGGAGCACCGGGCCGATGGTGTACTCGCCCCGGGTCTGGCTCTCCAGGCGGTAGCGCAGCTGTCTGCGCTCGTAGGCCGAAAGCGGAACCAGGAAGCGGCCCGGGGGTGTGGCGAAGAAATGGTTCTGGGGGTCCACCAGGCTCAGGTAGTGCGCCGGCAGGGGGGAATGGTTCTCGATCACCAGGGCGATCTCCAGCGGCTCCAGCCGGTGCGCCCGCAGCACCCGGTTCTGGCGCCTCACCACCACGTAGCGGGCGAGCAGCCGCGAGTACAGGTAGCTGGCGGCGAACACGGCCAGCGTCAACAGGCCCACCAGCTGCAGCGCCCGCTGGGGAAAGAAGAGGATCACCACCGCCAGGCCGGCGAGCACCAGCGCGCGCGTGGTTTTCACCGTACCCCTTTCAGCACCGGTACCTCCACCCGCTCCGCGATGGAGGAGAGGACCTCCTCCTCGGTGACGCCCTTGATCTGCTGCTCGGGCCGCACGATGAGCCTCTTGGAGCAGACGTCCAGGAACAGCTCCTTGGCGTCCTCCGGGGTGACGTAGTCCCTGCCCTGCATGGCGGCCCGGGCCTGCGCGCCCTTGTACAGCGCCAGGGACCCCCTGGGGGAGACGCCCAGCTGCACGCGGTGATCCCGGCGGGTCTCCGCCACCAGGTCCAGGATGTAGCCGCGCACCGCCGGGCTGACGTACACCTCCACGATCCGTTTCTGCATCTCCAGCACCGCGGCCAGCGCGGTCACCGCCGTGAGGTCCACGATGGGGTGCGTGGTGCGCCGCTGGCTCTCCAGGATGAGCTCCTCGGAGCCGCGGTCAGGGTATCCCACCTTCAGGGAAAGGAAGAAGCGGTCCTTCTGCGCCTCCGGAAGGGGGAAAGTCCCTTCGAACTCCACCGGGTTCTCGGTGGCCATGAGGAAGAAGGGCTCGGGCAGCGGGATGCGGCGCCCCTCGATGCTGATCTGGTTTTCCGCCATGGCCTCCAGAAGGGCCGACTGCGTCCGCGGGGTGGCGCGGTTGATCTCGTCCACCAGCAGCACGTTGGACAGGATGGGTCCTTCCCGGAAGGAAAACTCCCCGCTCCTGGGGTTGTACACCGAAACGCCCAGCACGTCCGCGGGCAGCAGATCCGGCGTGCACTGGATGCGCTTGAAGCTGCCCCCCAGGCTCTGTCCGATGGCCCGGGCCAGGATGGTCTTGCCCACGCCGGGGACGTCCTCGATCAGCACGTGCCCGCGGCACAGCAGCGCCACCAGCAGCCGATCCACGACCCCGCTCTTGCCGTAGAAGACGCCTTCGGCCGCCTCTTTTACCCGGGCCGTCCACTCGCGCACTTCCTTCATGGTGTTCGCGCGGTCTCCCCGCAAAAGTATACTCGATTTGCTCGGCCCCGGGCAAAAGGAATGAGGGCGCTCTGAGGCCGGCCGGAGCTGTCCGGGATGATCGATCCCCGTTCCAAGCTCTTCTTCACCCGCCCGGTGGGCAGCGGCCGGTTCAAGCTGGACCGCCTCGGGTTCGCCGAGCTGCTGCAGGCGCCCTACACGGTGCTCGGCATCGGCGTTCCAGCCCCGGAGTGGCGGTGGGACCGGAAAACGACTCTGCCCGCGGCTCGTTGCCCGCGCCCGGCGCGCGCCGGCGGGCCGGTTCTGTACAGAAGTCGAGCGTTTTGGTAGACTTATTCAATCTGCAGATGGACGGGGGTCCTGCCGCATGAGCCGAGAATACGAGCCGATGCGGGAGGTTCGAAAGAACTTCCGGATTTCCTGGTACCGGTGTCCCGTCGAACGCAGCCGGCTGAGGGAGCTTACCCGCAGGAGCGATCTGCAGGGCGCCTTCCAGACCCTGGGTCACCTCCTCCTGGTGGTGATCACCGGGGCGGCCACCTACACCTTCTTCAACCAGGGAATCTGGGTCGGGTTTGCGCTGGCCCTGTTCGTCCACGGGACCATCTATTCATTCCTTCCCGGCAATGCCACCCACGAGCTGGCTCACGGCACCGTGTTCAAGACCAAATGGCTCAACGAGCTGTTCGTGCGCTTCTTCAGCCTCATCTCCTGGTTCAACTTTCGCGACTACAAGATGAGCCACACTTATCATCATCTCTACACGCTCCACCCCCGGGGCGACCGCGAGGTGGTGCTGCCCACCACGCCGTCCCTCCATGTCCTGTATCTGCTGCAGCTGTTCACCTTCAACATCGCGGGGTGGCCGAACGAGCCCTACTCCTATCCGATGGTCCCGAACATCGGCGGAACGCTGAAGACGGCCTTCACCGGCAAGTTCCACAAGCAGTGGCTGGAAGACGTCTACCAGGATCAGGAAGAGGCGCGAAAGAAGTCGATCAACTGGGCCCGCCTGATGGTGCTGTTCCACGTGGCCCTGATCGTGGTTTCGATCGTATTCAAGCTTTGGCTTCTGCCGGTGCTCGTCACCTTCGCCCCCTTCATTGCCAACTGGTTGCGGTATTTCGTGGGCGTGCCCATGCACACGGGCCTCCGGGACAACGTGCCCGATTTCCGGCTGTGCGTGAGGACCATTACCCTCGATCCCATCAGCAAGTTCCTCTACTGGCGCATGAGCTGGCACCTGGAGCACCACATGTTTGCGGCCGTACCCTGCTACAACCTCGCCAGGCTGCACAGGACCGTGGCGGCCGACATGCCGAAACCCCGGACCCTCGTCGGGGCGTGGCGGGAGATGCGGCAGACCTGGAAGCAGCAGCAGCGGGACCCAGCCCACCAGTACGACACGCCGCTGCCGGGGCGCCGGGAGCGGGAAACGGGGAAGCGGGATTCCGAAGAGGCCTCGCTGGGCGATCTGGACCCGCGAACGCCCGAGTAGGGGCCCGTTCCGGCGTCCGCTTCCGGCCGCGGCGCGACAGCCCCTCTCACTCCCGCTTCTTGGTGTAGTGATCCACCGCCACGGCAAGGATGATGACGAATCCGGTGAAAAAATCCTGAAAGCGCGGCGGAACTCCCAGAAGGTTGATGCAGTTACTGATGATTGCCAGCACCACCGCGCCCACCAGCAATCCGGCGATGTTGCCTTCCCCGCCCACGAAGGTCACCCCCCCGATCACGCAGACCGCGATCGCCTCCAGCGGCCAGAGCTGGCCCAGGTCGGCGTCCGCCGAGTTCAGCCGCGCGATGTAGACCAGGCCCGCGACCGCCGCGATCAGCCCGCTGAGGCCGTATACCTGGACAACCTTCCTGGACACATGGAGACCCGTGTAGTGGGCGGCCTGCTTGTTGGTGCCCACCGCGTAAAGGGTCCGTCCGAAGGTGGTTCGGTACAGGAGGAAGTAGAGAACCAGCAGCACCAGCAGAGATATTATCGCCGTTACCGGTATGGGACCGATGAAGCCCTTCCCCATCCACGTGAAGCTGTCGGGATAGTTGAAGAACGACTGACCCTGGGTGTAGGTAAGGGCGAGTCCCCTGGCGATATACATCATGCTGAAGGTCATGATGAAGTCCGGCAGCTTCACCAGGCCGATCATGAAGCCGTTGAACAGGCCCACACCCACTCCGATCCCGACCGCGGTGAGAATGCCCGGGATCACGTGTCCCTGGCTGACCAGAGAGCCGGCGAACACCGTCGAGAGGGCCGCCACGGATCCGATCGACAGATCCAGTCCTCCGATCAGCATGCTCAGCGCCATGCCGTAGCCGATCAGGGCCAGCAGGAACACCTGGCGTATCAGATTCAGCATGTTGGAGTAAGTCGCAAACCGGGGCACCAGAACGGCGGCAGCCGCCGCCAGGACCACCATGACGATCAGCCGGTACAGCTGCCGAGGGATCTGGAGCCTCTTTCCCCTGCCTTGGATCCGCTCCTGGGTGAAGGCGCTGTTGGAAGCTGAATCGTTCATTCTCGATATCCTTCAGGAGCCGTCGCCCTTGCAAAGAGGAACGCGAACAGGGATTTTCCGCGCTGCCTTTGGCTCTCGGCCACGTACGCCAGGATGAGGATCACGCCCACGAACACCAGCTGCAGGTACAGATTGACTCCCGTCATGTTGAGGCCGTTGCGCAGCGTGGCGAACAGAAACACGCCGATCAGCGTTTCCTTGACGCCTCCTCTTCCTCCGGCCAGGGCGGTACCTCCCAATACCACCGCGCAGATCGAGTCGAACTCGAACCCGATCGTGTCGATGGCCTGGGCCGCGTTGGTTCTGGCCAGGAACAGGATTCCCGCCAGCCCGGCCATGAATCCGGAGAACGTGTATATGAGGCTCTTGTGCAGCGGGACGGAAATCCCGGACAACCTGGCCGCCTCCTCGTTTCCGCCGATCGCGTAGGTTGCCGTGCCCTTCGGGGTCCAGCGCAGGAAGACGTGCAGCACGGCCCAGACCGCCAGGACGATGAACAGAGGCACCGGAATACCGCCCAGCTGACCGTCGTGGAGCACCCGCAGCGTTTCGGGAAATCCGTAGATGACCCTCTCCTCGGTGATGATCAGGGCCACCCCCAGGGCCATCCCCCACATGCCGAAGGTGGCCACGAAGGGGTTGAGCCCGATGTAGTTGGCGACAACTCCGTTGATCGCCCCGCACAGCGCAGCCACCAGGACGGCCACCAGCACCGCGGCGAGGGGAGGAAACCCCAGGCTGACCATCGACACGGCCGCGGTACATGAGGCGAGGCCCATCACCGCGCCGATGGACAGATCGATGCCCCCCAGGAGGATCACGAAGGTTTGACCGAAGGCCGCCAGGGCCAGGACGCTTCCCTGGCGGATGATGTTGGCGGCGTTGGAGAGGGTGAAGAACCTTCGCGAGGCGATGGCGAAGACGGCCACCATGAGGACGAAGATGATGATCGGTCCCGTGATTCGAACGCGGGACCGTCCCCTGCTAGTCGCCATTCTGCTTGCCCCCCCTCATGGCGCTGTGCAGGAGCTTCTCCTGCGTGGCCTCCGCGCGAGAGTACTCGGCGGCGATCTCTCCCTCGTGCATCACGTAGATCCGGTCGCTCATTCCCAGGATCTCGCTGAGCTCCGAGGAGATCATCAGGACGGGGAACCCCTGCTGCACGATCTCGTCCATGAGCTTGTGGATTTCCTGCTTGGCCCCCACGTCGATGCCTCGGGTCGGTTCGTCGAGGATGAAGATCCTGGCCCGGGAGACCAGCCACTTGGCCAGCACCACCTTCTGCTGGTTTCCGCCGGAGAGGTACTTGACCAGCCGGCCGATACCCGGCGTCTTGATCTTGAGCTTCTCCACGTACTCTTCGGCGATGCTTCGCTCCACCTCCGGGCGCACGATGAGGTGGGGGAACAGCGTCCGCATCGCGGCGTGAATGACGTTCTCCCGCACGGACAGGCCCTGGAAGAGACCCAGCTGCTTGCGGTCTTCGGTGAGAAACGCCAATCCTCTCCTGGTGGCCGCAACCGGCGAATCGATCGTTGCCTTCTGCCCGTCGATCAGGATCTCTCCCGAGTCGGGTTGGTCCACGCCAAAGATCACCTGGGCCAGCTCCGTGCGGCCCGATCCCACCAGGCCGGCCAGCCCGACGATCTCCCCCTGGTGGAGCTTGAGAGAGACGTTGCGCAGGGCTGTTCCTCGGGAGACACTGCGGAGCTCGAGCACCGCCTTCCCCTGCGGCATGAACCGCCGCGGGAATTGATCCTTGAGCTCCCTGCCCACCATCATCTTGATGAGCTCGTTGATGTCCGTCCGGTCGGCCCGGACCGTGTCGATGTACTGCCCGTCGCGGAGAACCGTGATCCTGTCGCCGATTTCCCACACCTCCTCGAGCCGGTGGGAGATGTAGATGATTCCGAGCCCCCGTTCCTTGAGAACCCTGATGATCGTGAACAGCGCCTTCGTTTCTCTCTCGGCCAGGGTGGCTGTGGGCTCGTCGAAGATGATGATCTTGGCCTCCAGGGACAGCGCTTTTGCGACCTCCACCATCTGCTGCTGGGGAACGGAGAGGTTCCCGATCGAGTAGTCCGGAGCTATGTCCAGGCTCAGCGAGGAAAGCAGCTCAGTGCTCCCGCGGGCCATCTCTCTGCGGTCCACCAGGAAGCGCCGGGCTCCCTTCTTGCGGGGCTCCCGGCCCAGGAAGATGTTCTGCGCCACCGTAAGCTCCGGGATCAGGTTCATCTCCTGGTAGATGGTGGAGATGCCCAACCTCTGAGAATCGTGGACGGAGCCGATCTCGATCTCCCGGCCGTTCATGAGAAAGCGTCCCGAGTCCTTCGGATACACCCCGGAAAGCAGCTTGATGAGGGTGGACTTGCCGGCTCCGTTTTCCCCCAGGAGCACGTGCACCTCACCCGGGAGGAGCTCGAAATCCACATCCTGCAGCGCCTGCACGCCGGGAAAGGCCTTGCAGATCTTCTCCGCTCTCAGGATCGGTTCCGCCACGGCTGCCTCTGACTGTCTCCTACCTCACCGGCGGCCTGGTTCCCGCCGGCCATCGCTTCTTGATGTCCTCGATGACCTCACTCACCCGGTCCACCAGGGTCGAGACGATCTTCTCCCCTTTTTCCCGGGTCGCCAGGGTGGCATCCCCGATGACCCCGGTCTTCAGCTCCTGAGCCTCCCGCCGGGAAAAGGTCCCTTCGAAGTACTGGAACGTTCCGCCTCCCAACTCACCGCCCCCGGGAGGCGCGATGAGCTTCGGATCGATGAAGGGCTCTCCCATCTCCCCGGTGGCCTTGCTCATGTCCACGTACTGAGGGAACAGGTACAGCGCCACGGAGGTCTCCGTCTCCCCTGCGTGCCAGAAGGTCGTCTCGAAGATGTCGTGGTGCACGTCCCGCACCCACTCGTACCAGTGCAATGTCAGCACGAAATACCCTTCGATCCCGAGCTCCTGCATGGCGCTGGTGGCCGTCGGCACCTGACCGTGGGCCGAGAACACGATGAACTTGTTGAAGCCCGCCACCGCCGCCCCCCGGATGATGTCCTTGATCAGCGCTTTCTGCGTGTCGTTCTGCAGGGGAATCGTGCCGGGCATGTCCCAGTGATGCGGGGGATGGGATCCGTACATCGGACAGGGAAGGAGCACTGCGCCGGTTCTCCTGGCCAGCAGCTCGCACATGCCGACGGCGTTGAAGGTGTCGTCTCCGGTCGGGCAGTGCGGCCCGTGCTGTTCGATCGATCCCAGCGGAAGGATGGCGACATCGCAGGTGTTTGAGGCATACTCCACGACCTCGGGAGCTGCCATTTCTTGAAACCACAGGAACTTCCTTTCCATAACCGATCTCCCGTTACTCATCGAGGATTTCAGCCCGACCCCTCGGCCTGGTTCAGCCAGGCCAGGTCCAGCTCTTCCAGCTTCTCGGCCCTGGGCACGCCGTCGCCGTCCCACCCCATCATCCCGTAGTAGGTCTTTACGGCCTCCCGGAACCTGCGCCGGTCGATCTTCTGTCCCTTCATCGGTCCGTTGCGGAGCCCCTGGTGAATCCTTGGGGGCAGGACGTCGTCTCTAGCTGCCAGCCCCTCCCTCAAATTGAAGATCCGCGCCATGGTGCTGTGTCTCTCGCCGACCTTCATCAGCTCCCAGAGGCTGGCATTCCACCCCGTTACGGCGTGCAGGTACTCCACTACGTCGTTGATGTAGATCGGACCCACCGGCTTCGCAGTGAACATGCACAGGCCGATGGAGTTGTACATCGAGTACAGCTGCTGCAGATACACGAAATTGCGCACCTTCCTGGAACCCAGGTCGAGGGCCGGCACCGTCTGGTGCAGGCCCAGCGGCTCGTAGACGGCAAGGCCGCCTTCGTTTTCCAGAACCTGGTCGTGGGGGATCTCCATGTGATCGGGCCCGGAAGCAGACACTGCGTATCCCAGTCCCACCCCCGTCTTGCCCCTCGGCTCCTGAACGGGCAGGGTCAGGCCCTTCGTGTGCACGGCGAAGGCCTCGGACTTTCCGCCGACCCGTTGGACCGCTTCCCTGGGACCGAGCGACAGCACCTCCCCGAGACCCTCCCGCCCGCAGATTCTCTGAAGCATCGCCAGCACGGCCTCTGCGTTGCCGAACTCCAGCCTGATCCCTCCGGTATCGGCCTCGGTGATCAGGCCCTTCTCGAAGCATTCCATGGCGAAGGCGATCATGGTGCCCGCCGAGATCGTGTCCACCCCGTGCATCTGGCAGATCTGGTTGGCCCGGGCGACGGCTTTGAGGTCGTCGACGCCGCACAGCGCCCCGAAGCTCACCAGGGTCTCGTATTCGGGTCCCCCGTAGGCAGGATCGACGGGAAAGGGCTCCTCCACCCGCACCTCCCTCTTGCAGCGGATGTAGCACCCGTAGCAGGTCCCCCGGCCCACGAGAATCGAGCTTGCCATGGCTTCGGCGGAAATGCTCTCTGCGCCCTGGAAGACCCCGTCTCTGAAGTTGCGCGTCGGGAGGATGCCGAGCCGCTGCATGCCCATCACGCCCCGGGCCGTGCCGAGCTCTCCGATCGTCGCGGGGTTCTTCTTCCACTCGGCTGCGAAGCGACGGACCAGCTCGCGCACCTTGTCCGCATCGAACAGGGGCATCCTCTTCCCGCCGCGAACCGCGACGGCCTTCAGATTCTTGGAGCCCATGACGGCGCCCATGCCGCAGCGGCCGTTTGCATGCCGGAGCTCGTTCAGAATGCAGGCGTAGCTGACCAGCTTCTCCCCGCCCGGTCCGATGAGAGCCACGCGGATTTTCTCATCGCCCAGCTCTCTGCGGATCATTTCCTGGGCTTCACCGGTGCTCTTGCCCCACAGCGTGCTTGCGTCGCGCAGCTCCGCCGCGCCGTCGTGGATCCACAGGTACATGGGGTGGGCGGCCCTGCCTTTGACGATCAGGGCGTCGTAGCCTGCGAACTTGAGCTCCGGTCCCCACCACCCGCCTGCTTCGGATTCCCCGAAGCCCCGGGTGACCGGGGATTTCGCCGCAACGGTGAAACGGCTGAACCCGAGAGCGGGCGTTCCGGTGACCGCGGAGGCCGCAAACACGAGCACGTTCTCGGGAGCCAGGGGATCCACCCCGGCGGGGAGCTCCCGCAGCAGGAAGTACAGCGACAGGGCTCCTCCGCCCAGATACTGCCTGAGCACCTTCTCCGGGAGGGGGTGCTCCTCGAGGGTCCGATCGTTCAGATCGACTCTCAAGACCTTCCCGTTGTGACCAAAGACATCCATGTGAGCGTGGCCTTTCTGCTCTCCTACATCTTCTGCAGGTTCCTGATCCCCTGCTCGGGGCCGGGAGGCGCGTAGAAGAACGCGAAGCACAGCGGTTCCTTGCCGGTGTTTCTGAAGATGTGCCTCAGCCCGGGAGGCATGAAGACCGCCGTCTCCGGCTCCAGGGGGAAGCTTTCCCCGGTTTCCACCTCCGCCACGCCGCTGCCCCTGTAGATGAACATCACCTCTTCGGACTCCTCGTGGCTGTGGTAGGGGATCTCACTTCCCACGGGGATCTCGGTTGCGCCGCAGGAGATGCGGGTGGCCCCCGCCTCGTTGTCGATGAAGATCCGCAGGATCCTGTCAGGGTTGTTCCCCCTGTATGCCTGCACGCTCTGCTTGGGATACACGTATCTCATGGTCCATTACCCCTCTGCTCCGGTCTGGGCCGGCGGTTCCTCCGCCAACTTCCGGAGTGTCCGGGCGGCGGAAATGCCGCCGGACCCGGACACTCCGGGACTTTGACCAGCCGGGTCTACTGCTTGGACGCCTTGAAGGCGGCGACGTTGGCCTTGGTGACGATCTTGGCTCCGCCGGTGCCGATCTTGGTTTCCATCGGCGGCTTGGCTCCGGTCACCAGGTACTCGCAGAGCAGATCCACGGCCGTGTAGGCCTGGCCGTATCCGTTGGAGTCGATGGTTGCCCCCAGATCGCCGGACACCACGGCGTCGACCGCCTCTGGGATCGCGTCGATGCCCGCCACCGCAATCTCCCGGCGCGCGTCCTTGATGGCCTCCTTGGCCCCCAGCGCCATGGAGTCGTTGGCGGCCAGAACCACGTCGATGTCGGGGAATCGGATCAGCAGATCCTCCATGACCTGCATGGCCATCTGGCGGTTGTACTTCGCGGTGGTGGACGCCAGGATCTGGATCTGGGGATGCTCGTCCAGCACGTTGTGCATGCCCTCGAGCCGATCCCTGGCCGTAGAGGCGCCGGTGGTGCCCTCCAGGATCACCACCTTGCCCTTGCCGCCCGTGTGGTCTACGGCGAACTGCCCCAGGGCTTCCCCCAGAGTGACGTGGTCGATTCCGGCGAAGCCGAGAATGTTGTCGGTCTCCGCGCGGGTGTTGCAGTTGAACACCGGGATCCCGGCCTCATTGGCCCGTTCGATGCCGCTGACGATTCCCTTGCCGTCGATGGGCACGATCACGACGCCGTCCACTCGCTTTTCGATCAGGTCCTCCATGATCCGTATCTGGTTCTCCACGGAGTACTTCTCCGGCGCCAGGCACGTGTACTGGAGGCCCCACTTTTCGGCAGCCGCCGCGCCGCCCTTCTTCATGTCGACGAAGAAAGGATTGGTGAGGTCCTTGACGATCAGAACCACCTGCATGTCCCCGGGTTCCTTGGGGCCGGCTTTTGCCGCGCCTTCCGGCTGTCCCGTCGCCAGCAGCGGCATGCCGGCCAGCAGCAGGACCGCGATCGCTAGAACGATCCTCTTCATAAAGCCCTCCTTAGTAGTGAGTCTCCTCAATAATGACCCGCGCGAAGGCGGTCATATTGACGGCAACCGGATCACCGCGCAGGTTCCTTGCCTGCGGGTCCGTTCGGCTCCACGATTATCTTGATGGCCCCCTCCTTGCGCGTGACGAACAGATCCAGGGCCCGCTCGAACTCCGCGAGAGGCAGAGAGTGGGTGATCAGCGGGTCCACATTAAGCTGGCCGGAGGCCATCAGCTCCAGGACCCTGGCGCTCACGTTCGGGTTTGCCCTGGAACCGCAGATGGAGATCTCGTCCAGCACGATCCTGGCAAAGGGCAGCTTCTCCATGACCGTCGCAGGCGGTATTCCCACCAGACCCACGGTCCCTCCCCGTCTGACCATGGCGGCCGCCTGGGCGAAGGTGCCTTCCGCACCCGAGCACTCGAACGCTTCGTCCACCCCCGCTCCCCCGGTCAGGCCGCGAACCGCCGCAACCGGGTCCTCCCGTTCGAAATCGACGAGCCCCGCTGCGCCGAGCTTTGCTGCGGCTTGCAGCCTGAAACCCCGGCCGATGGCGATCACCCGCGAGGCTCCCAGGACCCGCGCCATGAGCACGGCGAGCAGCCCCACCGGGCCCGGCCCTATGACCGCGACGGTCCCCCCCGGGCTAATCCCGGTCAGCTCCATGCAGTGCAGAGCCACCCCGGCGGTGTCCACCAGGGCTCCCTGGTGGTAGCCCACCGCAGCGGGCATTCTGGTGACGCTCCTCGGTTTGAAGAGGTTGAACTGAGCGTATGCGCCCGAGGACAGGTGGCCGTAGTGCCGGTGGCCCGTTTCCGGTTTGCCGTAGTTGCGGCAGAGATTGTACTCTCCCCGCATGCAGCTCGCGCAGGTCCCGCAGCCGCTGTGGGCCTCGCCTGCCACGCGATCGCCGGCCTTCAAGCCCGTCACGTTCTTCCCCGTTGCAACCACCTCGCCGGCCCACTCATGGCCGGGGATGAAGGGAAAGGAAGGCGGCCATTTGCCGGCGGTGTCGCCTCGAATGATCTTGGGATCGCTGCCGCAGATCGCCACGGCTCTGACCCGGCACAGCACGTCGTCGGCGCCAGGCTCGGGAACCGGCACCTCCTGCAGGAGGTGCTCGCCGGGCCCGGTGAGCACCAGGGCCAGCATCTTCTCCGGTATCGCGGTCATGCCCTGCTCCCGTTCTCCCCCACAGTCCTACGGGAAGTCATGGAACTTGTAGCGGTTCAGGTTCGCCACGTGGTACCTCTTGCTCTCCTGTATGTGGTCTCTCATGCTCTTCTCAGCCAGGAACGGGTCTCCCCCCTGTATGGTCTGCAGCACGGCCATGTGCTGCCGGTAGGTGGTCTCTGCGCGCTGGGGGTCGTACTTGGTCATCATGGTGATCCGGTTGCTCTGCACGCTCACTGCCCTGATCATCTTCATCAGCTTGGAGTTCTTGGAGTTCTTGAGGATGTGCTCATGGAATGCGAAGTCCCGTTTGGCCGCGGCATCCAGGTCGTTGTTCTTCGCCGCCTCGCGGAACTCCTCCAGGATTGCCGCCAGCGCGTCGATTTTCTCCTGATCCGAGTTCTCGACGAAGAGGCGAACCGCCAGTCCCTCCAGCACCTCCCGCACGTCGTACACCTCTACGATGTTCTCGTAGGTTATGTAGGAGACGTGCGCGAGCTTTCCCGGGATGAAGGTGACCAGCTCCTCGTGTGCCAGGCGCTGCAGAGCCTCCCTGACGGGCGTCCGGCTCACCTTCAGAAGCTCGCACAGCTTCCGCTCCACCAGGGGAGTGCCGGGAAGGAGGGCGTTGCTGAGAATCCGCTCCTTCATCCGTTCGTAGGCCTCGGTGGTCTTGGTCTTTCTCCCGGCGGCAATGGAGTATCGCCCGACCTCCCTGGAGCTCACCGCGCTGCCTCCCCTACGTTCAACAGCACTTTCAGCGCCTCCCCGGTTTGCCTGCTCATCCGAAAGGCCTCCTCCGCCCGATCGATGGGATACCGGTGGCTGATCATCTTCTTGACTGCCCCGGGGTTCTCGCGGATGAAATCGATCACCTGCGGGAACTCGCCGGTGCCCCCGATGCTTCCTACGATCGTCAAGGCTTTCATCACGACCTGCCTCTGGGGAAAGGAGGCCTCCGCCATCATGCCCAGGCACCCTATCACCCCCAGGGGCCTGACCAGTCCCAGCGATCGGGCGAAGACCCCGGCGTTGCCGGTGGACTCGATGACTGCATCGTATTCGGCTTCATACAGCGCCCGATAGCCGGAGCCCTCCCCCCCGCGCTGAAGCGCATCCGGGCCAAGAGCCTTCGCCCCCAGCGATACCGCCGCCTGGCGCCTGTAGCCGGAGGAGTCGAAGACGTCCACCTGGCCGCACCCGCTGCGGTGGATGAGCAGCAGGATGGCCCCTGACCCGATGGCGCCCGCTCCGAGGACCAGCACCTTCTTGCCCTTCAGCGGGCCGCCGCAGCGCTCGATCTTGCCGATCAGGTGGGCCGAGACGGCCAGAGGCTCGGAGAGGCTCAGGAGGGCCGGATCGATGCCGGCTGGCGCTTTGTAGAGGTACTTTTCCCTGCGTATGATGTAGTCGGCCGAGGCCCCGTCGATGGTGATTCCGTACTTCTCGATATCCTTGCACAGGTTCCTGTCCTCCCTGCAGTACCGGCAGGTCCCGCAGAACCTCGAACAGTCCCCTGTGACATTGTCCCCGGCGCGCAGTGAGCGGACGTTCTTTCCGGTTCGCTCGACCACGCCCGACCACTCGTGGCCGAAGGCGATGGGATAGGCGAAGGGCCCCTTGTAGGTGCCCTGAAACAGCTGAACGTCCGACCCGCATATGCCGACGTGGCTCACCCTGATCAGGACCTCCCCGTCGTCCGGCTCCGGCTGTTCCCAGCTCTGCCAGGAGAGCTCGCCAGGTTGCTGAATCTTCAAGGCTCTCATAGAATGCCAATGGTAAACAATTGGTATACCAATGGCATTATTATGGGGGACGATCCTCCTGCTGTCAAGGCTCGAGCACGCCGGGGGAGCGCTGGACGCGCTGGACAATGGGCGGGCCAGCCCCCAGAATGCAGCGTTGGGGGCGGCGCAGGGCCCGCCGCGGCGCTGCCCGCGAGTCCGCCGCCGGCCGGTAGGCCCAAGAGGAGGAGACCATGAGCTTCGTACCCAAAGGCATCATTCCCGCGATGGTAACGCCCCTGACCCAGGAGGGGATGTTGAATGTAGAGGCGTTTCGGCGTCTCATGAATCACCTCATCGCCGGAGGCTCGCACGGGATCTTCGTCTCCGGCACCAGCGGCGAGTTCTACGGGCTGACCGCCGAAGAAAAAGGCAAGATGTTCCAGATCGCCATGGAGGAGGCGGGCGGCAGAGTCCCGGTCTATGCCGGCACCGGGGCCGTTACCACGAAAGAGTGCATCCGGCTCACTCAGGTCGCGGAGGGATGCGGCGTGGACGCCGTGTCCATCCTGACGCCCATGTTCATAAGCCCGACACAGGAAGAGCTGTACGAGCACTACAAGACCATCGCCGCCTCCACCCGGCTTCCCATCCTGCTCTACAACAATCCGCCCAAGACGGGGGTCACCATCGCCCCGGCAACGGTGGAAAGGCTCGCGGACATCGACAACATCGTCGGGGTCAAGGACTCAAGCGGTGATTTCACCCTCACCTCCGAGTACATACGGCGCACGCGGGGCAGGGGCTTCTCCGTTCTGGCCGGCAGGGACACTCTGATTCATGCCTGCCTGTGCTACGGGGGCAGCGGGGCCATCGCCGCGTGCGCCAACATCGCCCCCAGGATCTGCGCCGACATCTACGACAAGTTCGTTGCCGGCGACCGGGAGGGGTCGTTGGAGGCCCAGTTCGCCATTACACCCCTCAGGCTCGGCTTTACCCTGGGATCGTTTCCAACGGTCATCAAGGAGGGGTTGAAGCTGATCGGAATCGAGGCCGGTCCCTGTATGGGCCCCGTCGGGCCCTTGAGCCGGCAGCACAAAGAGGAGCTGAAGCGGATCCTCCAGCAGATGGGTCTGCCCCTTGCGCAAGGAGGGCAGTGAGCCGGGAGCCCCTCAGACAGGCAGGAGATTTCCCCCCTCGTCGAATCGCATTGCCTGGGGCGCGCCCGGGGCTTCCATGCTCTCCGACCGTCTCACCTCATCCAGCAGGCTGTGAGAAACGTAGATCTCCTCCAGCTGAAGAGTGTTCCTGATCTTCACCAGGCGCACGCCGTGCTTGTCCGCGACGTTGCAGGTCTTTATGCCCGCCTGTATCGCCAGTCGATCGCTGGCCAGCACCATCGGGATCTTCACGCTCGTGGTGGCCGTCGAGGTCAGGGAGTTCGGGTAGGTCTGCTCGAAGCTGAAGCCCTCGAAGACTCTCCTGGTGGTGAAATCGGCGATCCCGAGGCCGTTCGCGTTGCCGTGGGTCCCGGGGGTGAGCCCGAGAACCACGATCCGGGTTATCCGGGGTCCCCCGCTGGGGTAGGGGGTGGTGTAGCGTCCCACGATGTTGTTGTCCATCCCGGTGCCGCTGACGTCCTTGCCGATCTCCTCCACCACCAGGACGTCCAGGGAGGAGAAGTACAGCCTGGGCAGCAGGCGTTTTGCCTCCTCCTGAAGGGCGATCTCCTTTTCCGGGATCTCCGCCGGCTCGAGGATCTCCACCCTGCACGTCTCGTGGTACGGGTTTTCCAGCAGGCCCACCGCGAAGGCGATCTTGCACCGGTCGATCACCACCCGGGCGATGTCGTGAATGTTCTCGGTCATCCGGCCGAATCCCGCATCGTGGCAGACCTCCGCCCCTTTCTGCTTTCCCAGTCCGATGGCGATCATCTTCATCAGCCCGCTCTCGTAGCGGCCCCGAAAGGATACGTGGGGCTTGATCCTGTTCAGGACCACGATGGCGTCGGCCTGGCTGGCGTACCTGTCGACGAACACCGGAAGGCCGCCGCCGGTCCTGCCCAGTTCGACGACTTCCATGGAGGAACGGATCGGGGCGCCGATGGCTTCCTCGCCGAAGCCCATCCTGAGCAGCAGCTCCCTCTGCCCCTCGGCGCTGGCCCCGCCATGGCTTCCCATGGCGGGAACCACGAACGGGCTGGCTCCCCGCTTCTTCAGCTCCTCGACCAGCCGGCGGACCAGGAGCGGCTGGTTGGAGATTCCCCTGCTTCCCACCGTGATCGCCACGGTCCACCCTCTGCGGATCTTCCCCAGGAGCCCCCGGGAATGGAGCTTCTCCTGGAAATGCTCCGCCACGTTTTCGATGCGGGGCCGGGGGAAGCGCTGCCGCACCCGGCACACCCGGGGAATGGGCACCGCCCCCAGCATCGACTCGAAGACGTCCATGACTGCACGATCCTCGCTGAGACCCTCGGCGACCGCTCCCGACCCGCTGCCGGGGCGTTTCCTTCAGCCGCCCGAGACCACGGGCATCGCGGTAAAGAGGTCTCCTTCCTTGACTCTGCAGGTTCTGTGTCGAGCCAGAATCGCTGGAACTGCGGTTCCGTTCACCAGAACCACGAAGGGCTCGCCGGTGTGAACCGTGCGCAGATGTCCTCTGACCTCCTCCACTGCCTCTGCCAGGCTGGAGGAGACGACCAGTGACACCACCTCTTTGCGGCGGTCCGCAGAGGTTGCGGTGGAGACTTGGACTCTCACCCGGCCCTTGTCTTCTGCGCTCACGGTGGCAACCGCGAACCATGGTAGCCTCCCCGTGCTCGCGGGGTCAAGCGTCCCGGCCGCGCCGGCGGGTTGCCGGTCCAGACACGGCGGATGCGGGCGCTCCGCTCCCGTCGTTGCCCCTGGGCCCGGCCGCAAGATCCGTTGCCCCCGACTATGGGCAGAAAGGATGACCAGGGGTGTCGATACGACCTTCCTGGTCCAGCTGGAGATCGGGGAGCTGGCCGGCCACGAGCGCGCGCGGGAGTATCTGTCACGGCAGGTGCTGGATGCGGGCCACACCCTGGCTCTGGCTCCTCAGGTGCTCGCCGAGTTCATACAGATCGTCACCCATCCGCAGCGCTTCAGGCGCCCGCTTTCCATGGAGACGGCTCTGGGCAAGGCGGATCACTGGTGGCGCGCCGCAGAGGTCCGTCGGGTATTTCCCGGCAGCGCAGCTTTCACGCTGTGCATCCTCTGGATGTGTCGCTGCGGGCTGGGGCGCAGACGGATTCTCAACACGCTGCTGGGCGCCACGTACGCCGCCTCCGGCGTCAGCCAGATCGTCTCGACCAACGCCAGGGGCCGCAGGGCGTTCCAGGAGCTGGAGGTGGTAGACCGACCGCGTTGGAGGCCGGCTGAGGCGAACCGCTCTCCTAGTCGATCTCCTGCGCCCGATGCCGCCGGAGGATCTCTCTGAGCTCCTCCGCGATCCGGCGCCCGCAGGCGGCCCGGCCAGCGGAGAGGTAGACCCGCAGCACCGCCTTTTCGTTGGTGGCGATGCGCAGGTAGCCGCTGTACCAGCGGTCGCTCGCCGGTGGGGCGCCGGTGTCCGGGTCCAGTCCCTTGCCGACCACGGTCCCCTGGAGGTCGATCCCTTCGGCGGTTTGCGAGCGCATGTGGGCGCCCTCGGCGGTGAAATAGCCGAGCAGAGACTCCAGCGCCCGGTCGCGGACCTCTTCGCTTGCCAGCCGGAAGTTGATCTCCCCGGTGGTGAACACCCTGCGCTGCAGGCTCCACAGCGGACGCGGGATGTTTTCTGCAAGATGGAATTCCCCAGAATTGCAGAGAGGAATTCCCCACTTTTGCAGGGGTGAATTCCCCAGAAATGCAAAAGCCATTGTAGGCCCTCGGGTGGATCGCCTACTCTTCGTGAAGCACTACCAACACGAAGGGAGGCACCCAGAGGAGGATGCTTACAATGGCCAAGGTTCATGATATCCGGAAGGCCTTCTTCGAGGAAGGCCTCAGTATCAGCCGGATCGCGAAGGAGCAGGGCATCGACCGGAAGACGGTGCGCAAGTACGTCGAACAGGAAGACTGGAACGAGCAGGCGCAGGTGAGGCGGAGGGATCGGCCGGGGATTCTGGAGCCCTTCAAGCCCACGATCGACGCGTGGTTGGAGCAGGACCGGCGTCGGCGGCGCAAGCAGCGTCATACCGCCAAGCGGGTTTATGACCGGCTGGTGGAGGAGAAGGGGTTCAGCGGCTCCTACCGCACGGTGGCCACCTACGTAGGGCAGCGCAAGCGGGAGACGGGGCGGGACTCTCAGCCCGCCTTGCCGCTGGTGCACCGGCCCGGGGAGGCCCAGGTGGACTTCGGAGCGGCTGATTATGAGCTGCAGGGTACGTTGGTGCACGGGTTCTTCCTGAGTGTGTCCTTTCCCTACAGCAACGCCGGCTTCCTCCAGCTGGTTCCGGGGGAGAATGCTGAGTGTCTGTTCGAGGCGCTGATGGCGATCTTTGGATGCATCGGCGGGATCCCTGTGCGGCTGTGGTTCGACAACGCCTCCACCCTGGTCCGGCAGATTCTGGGGGGTGGGCAACGCAGGCTCACCGATCGGTTGCGGCGGTTTCAGGAGCACTTCGGGTTCGCTGTGGCCTTCTGCAACCCCGCGGCGGGCCACGAGAAGGGCAGCGTGGAGAACAAGGTCGGCTACCACCGCCGCAACTTCCTGGTCCCGGTGCCCTGTTTTGACGATCTGGAGGCCTTCAACGCCGAGCTTCTGCGTCGCTGCGCCCAGGATCATCAGCGGGAGCACTACCGCAAGGAGCGGCTCATCGGCGAGCTCTTCGCTGAGGATCAGGCAGTGCTCCTGCCGCTGCCCCGGATCCCCTTCGATCCGGCCCGCTATGAGAGCCACCTGGCCGACGCCTACAGCATGATCGCCCTGGAAGGGGGCCGGCACCGCTACTCCACCAGTCCGCGCTACGCGGGAGAGCGCGTGAAGGCGAAGATCACTGCCCAGTGGGTGGTCGTGCTGGATGAGAGCCTGAGGCCCGTGGTGACACACCGCAGACTCTACGGCTCCTCCCGGCAGGAGTCGATGGACTGGCTGCCGTACCTCACCCAGCTGTCCCGGCGCCCCGGGGCGTTGAAGTACACAGCGGTGTACACGATGATGCCCGAGCCCCTGCAGCGGTGGCTGGAGGCCCAACCGCGACAGCAGGTCGGCAAGGCGCTGGGGCTACTGGCGGCTCTCAGCGGGGAGTCAGGGTTTGCAGCGGCCTGCACGGCGGTCAGTGAGTCCATCCTGTGCGGGATCACCGATCCGGACAGCCTGGTGGCCCTCCACGATCGCCTCACGCGCCATGCGCCGTTGTGTGAGCCGCTGCCGGCGCAGAGCCATCCCATCCAGGCGCCACAGGTGATCTTCGACCCGGCCCGCTACGATGCGATGCTCACGGGAGGTGGCCATGAGTGAGCTGAGGGAGAAGATCGCCCACTGCTGCAAGCGCCTGCGATTGCGGCAGATGACCGACAACCTGGATCGGGTCTCGCAGAGCGACCCCGAGAGCTTCCTGCTGCGGCTTCTGGAGCTGGAGGTCCAGCACCGTGACCGCTCGCGGGTGGAGCGGGGGATCAAGAACGCCGGCTTCTACACCCCCAAGAGCCTGCAAGACTTCGTATTCGACGAGGTGACCTTTCCCGCCCAGCTGACCCGAGAACAGCTCACCGATCTGGAGTTCATCCCCAACCGGCAGAACCTGATTCTGTACGGCAACGTGGGCACGGGTAAGACCCACCTGGCGATCGCCCTGGGCATCGAGGCCTGCAAGCGCGACTTCAAGGTCGCCTTCTGGCGTACCGCGGCCCTGGTGAACCATCTCATCCAACTCAACGACGGAGGTGACCTGCATGGATTCCTGAAAACCCTCGAGAAGCTGGATCTGATCATCTGCGATGAGTGGGGCTATGTCCCGGTCAGTCGCGATGGAGCCCAGCTGTTGTTCCAGGTGGTGTCTGCCTGCTATGAGAAACGCAGCATGATCATCACCACCAACCTGGAGTTCGGCCGGTGGGTGAACATCTTCCTGGAATCAAAAACAGCACAATGCCACACATCGAGATCGAGTGACCCATGTCACGATC
>CAZBDU010000091.1:0-21966 GCA_964490725.1 uncultured Spirochaetaceae bacterium
ATCAGCTCCCTACGTATACGACCTTGCATCAAAAAGGTCCGAAGGCCGATTTCCATCGGCGGCTCGCCGCAATCGAATATGCAGGCGCATCGGGTATGCGCTTCCTCGGTATCGGCGCCCTGCTGGGCCTCGCATCCACGCTGCTGTGGGTGGGCGCCTCGGAGGCCGCGGTGCCGCCCAGCCCGGCCTCCTTCTTCACGCGGCAGGAACGCGCCGCCCTGGCCGGCTGCGGGGTGCGCCTGCTCGAGCCTGAGCGGGAGCTGGAACGCCTGGAGCTGGCCTGGCGCCGGGCGGCCCTCCTGACCACCGGACGGCTGGTGCTGATCTACGCGGAGCACCGCGGCGAGGAGCCCGATCACCCTCACCCTCTCTGGTACCAGCTCCTGCAGGCCTTCCCCCCGGAGCCGCCCCCGGAGAGCCGGCTCTCCGTCACCGCGGGGCAGCTGCTGGCCAGGCAGGGCGGGCCGCCCTGGTGGGAGGAGGCGCTGGTGGAAAAGGCCGCCTCCGCCTTCGCCGCGGCGGCGTTTCACCCCCGCTGGCGGCTGCCCCAGGGGCTGGCCATGCGGGAGGTGGAGTCACCCTCCTCGCTGGAGCGCCTGCTGGGGTGCCCCCTGGCCTACACGCTGCGCTATCGCGCCGGGGTGCGCGATCGGGAGGACTACCTGCTGCCCGAAGGGGAGCTGCTGCTGGGAAGCGTCGCGCACCGCGTGTTGGGCTCCTTTGCAGGCAGCGTCGCCGCCGCCCAGGACATGGAGGCGGAGCGCATCGAGCGTGAGGTGAGGCGCCGCTTCGGCGATGCGCTTTCCACGGAGGCCTCCCTTCTGTCCCAGCCCGGAAAGGACCGGGAGGTGGCCGTCGTGGCCCAGGCCGTGATCGCGGCCGCCCGCCGGCTGGCGCAGCTTGTGCGCCAGGGGGGGTTCACCGTCGAGGGTGTGGAGCGGCCCTTTCTGGTGGAAACGGAGGCCGGCCCTCTCCAGGGCAGAACCGACCTGCTGCTGCGCGGACCCGGGGGAAGCCGCGCCGTGGTGGACATGAAGTGGTCCGGCGCGGGCTATCGCCTGCGGCTGCTCCAGGAGGGAAGGGCCGTGCAGCTGGCGGCCTACTCCCGGTCGGCCTCCCCCGGGTGGCCGGCCACGGCGTACCTGATCATCACCACGGCCCGGCTGCTGACCGTGTCCCCCGGGGCGTTCGCGGAGGCGGCGTCCGTGGAAGGGCCCTCGGACCGCGAAGTGTGGGACGCCGTGGCCGCGGAGGTGGAGCTGCGGCGAGGTCAGCTTGCGGAGGGAACCATCGCGGTGGGTTCGCCGGAGGAGCTCTGGAAGAGGGACAGCGAAGGGTTTTTCCTGGCCGCTCCCTGCCGGTTCTGCAGCTACCAGCAGTTCTGCAGGATCGCCGAGAAGAAGCCCTCCCCCCAGGGGGAGGCGCGGCAGGAGCGAGGGGAGTGAAGGTGCCCCAGGTTCGCCTCATCGAGGCCGGCGCCGGTTCGGGGAAGACCACCCGGCTGGCCCAGGAGGTGTTCGCGGCGGTCCGCGATCACCGGGCCAGACCGGAAGGAATCCTGCTCACGACCTTCACCCGCAGGGCAGCCTCCGAGCTGATGGACAGGGTGTGCTCCCTGCTGGTGGCAAGCGGGCTGAGCCGGGAGGCCGTTCTGGTACGCAGGGCCCGCATCGGCACGGTGAACAGCGTCTGCGGCGCGCTGCTTTCCGAGTACGCCTTCGATGCGGGCCTGCCGGTGCGCCAGAGGGTGATCCCCGAGGAGGAGGAGAAGCTCCTCTTCGACTCGGCCCTCTCCCTGACCCTGACCGGGCGGGAAGCGGAGCTCCTGCAGGAGCACGGCAGAAGCTTGAGCGTCGAGGACTGGAGGGACGACGTGCGGGGGCTGGCTGCGGCGGCCCGCAGCAACGGGATCGGCGCCGGCAGGCTTGCGGAGCACGGCCGGGAGAGCTTCCGCCTGATCGAAGAGGTGCTTCCCCCGGCGCTGGACGGCCGGGAGGAGCTGCGGGGGCTGCTGGAGGAAGCCGTCCGGGAGATCGAGCGGCTGGTGAGCTCGGGCAAGGACGGCACCCGCAAGACCCGGGAGACTCTGGAGCTGTACCGGGGGCTCCTGCAGTCCAGGGGCGGCCCGGTGTGGGCGGACTACCACAGGCTTTGCCGCGCGGGGGCGGGCAGGCGAAGCGGCGCCGACGGCCCCGCTCAGAGGGTGCGGGAGGCCGCCGGGCGTCATCACCTCTGGCCGGAGTTCCGGGCCGGCCTGAAGGCCTACATCGAATCGGCTTTCGACCTGGCTTCCCGCTGCCTGGACGGCTACGCCTCCCTAAAGGAGAGCGCCGGCCTGATCGACTTCACCGACCAGGAGGCCCTCTGCCTGGAGCTGCTCCGGCGCCAGGAGGTGCGCAGCCGGTTGCGGGAAGAGCTGGACCTGGTGCTGGTGGACGAGTTCCAGGACACCAGTCCGATCCAGCTGGATCTCTTCCTGCGCCTGGCGGAGTGCGCCCGGGAATCCGTATGGGTGGGGGATCCCAAGCAGGCCATCTACGGCTTCCGGGGCACCGACCCGGAGCTGATGATGCGGGTGGTGGCGGCCCTGCCCGGGCAGGGGGAGCGGGAACGGCTCAAGACCTCCTACCGTTCCCGTCCCGAGCTGGTGGGACTTGCCAATGCCGTCTTCCCGCCCCTCTTCGCCCGTCAGGGACTGGACCCGCAGCGGGTGCCGCTGGAGCCGGCCCCGCGGGCCCGCAGGCTCGACGGCCCGGCTCTGGAGAGCTGGGTGCTTCAGAGCTCCAATAAGGGGGGCGATCTGGGCGCCGTGGCCGCCGGCGTGGCCGCACTGCTGCGGCGGCCCCGGGACGTTCCGGTCTACGACAGGGAGAGCCGGCGGCTGCGGCCGCTGCGGCCCGGGGACGTGGCCATCCTGGCGCGGCAGAACGCCGACTGCGGCCTCCTGGCGGAAGCCCTCTCCGCGGCAGGGGTGCCCTTCCGCATGGAGACCTCGGGGCTGCTGGCCAGGCCGGAGTGCCGCCTGGCGGTGGAAGGGCTGAAGCTGATGCTGGACCCCGGCGACAGCTTCGCGGCGGCCTCCCTGTCCTTCCTCTGGGAGGTGGAGGCCGGCCGAGGCTCCCCGGAGGATTGGCTGTCCCGGCGGGTGCGCGCCGGGGGCGAAGACGCCCCGGCGGGCAAAGAGGCCCCGGGCAAAGAGGCCCCGGCGGGCAAAGGGGGCGCGGGGGTCGGGCCCCTGCTGGCGGCCCGCGAGAGGCTGCCGCTCCTGAGCCCCCGCGAGGCCCTGGAGCTGGCCATGGACAGGGCCGGCTGCTGGGAGCTGACGCGGCGCCTGCCGGACAGCCGCGAGGCCTCAGGCGCGCTCCACGGCCTGCTGCTGCTGGCCGCCGAGTACGAACGCAGCGGCAGGGAGCAGGGACATCCGGTGTCCCACGCGGGGCTGGTGCAGCGCCTTGCCCGGCTGCGGGACGCCGGCGGGGACACCCTGCCCCCCAGCTCCGCCGATGCGGTGCGCATTTCCACCTGGCATGGCGCCAAGGGACAGGAGTGGCCGCTGGTGGTGCTCTGCACTCTGGACTACCAGCCGCCGCCCCGCTTCTACGGGGTCGGCGCAGGCAGCCGCCGCTCCATCGACCTGGACCGTCCCCTGGCGGACCGCTACCTGCGCCTGCTCCCGTTCGCCTACCGCCAGGGCACGCGGGGCTCCGCCTACCACGAGCTGCTGGAGGGCACGGACGCCTACGCCCGCTCCGCAGCCCTGGATGCCGCCGAGCACGCCCGGCTCCTGTACGTGGCAGTCACCAGGGCACGGGACTACCTGGTCTTCGCGGCCCGCCGGGGGCAGCTCTCGGGACTCTGCTCCGAGGGGCGTCCCAGCCTGGAGGTCCCCCAGGACCCGCAGGCGGCCCCGCCGGGGTGGACGGTACGCGTCCTGGAGGAAGCGGAGGCAGGCCCCGGAGCGGAGGCGGTCCGCTGGCAGTTCGGCCGCCGGCCGGCGGGCGCGGCCTTTCCGGCCGCCCAGCTCTCCCCCTCTGCTCTCCCCGCCCCGGATCCGGGGTCTGCGGCCGCCGCGGTCAGGGTGGAGGCCTTCGCCGGGCGGGTCCCCCTGCCGCCGGGAGTCGAGATGGACCGCTTCGGCGAGGCGGTGCACCGCTACCTGGCCGCGGAAACCGCAGGGTTGGATCGGGCGGCGCGGCGGGAGATCGCGACGGCCCTGCTGGAGGCATACTGCCCGGAGGCCGCCTCGCTCGCCGGGGCGGTGGTCCGGCGCGGAGAGGAGCTGGCGCTGTATCTGGAGCGCCGGTGGCCAGCGGCTGCCTTCCGTCGTGAATGGCCGCTGGCCTGCACGGTGGAAGGGAGGGTGCTGAGCGGGAGGGCCGACCTGGTTGTGGAGGGGCGGGACAGCTTCGTCGTGATCGACTACAAGAGCTATCCGGGACGGGAGGCGGCGCTGCGGCAGCAGGCCTGGAGCTACGCCTGCCAGCTGGCCGCCTACAGCCGGGCCCTGGAACGGTCCCTGGACAAGCGCTGCGCAGGGCGGCTCATCTGCTTCGCCGTGACCGGGCGGATGGCGGAGATCGAGGTTGCCGACGCCGACAGGCTGCTCAGGGAGGCGGTCCTGGCAGCTACTTCTTCCAGTTGACCAGGATCCGCTCGTTGGGGATCTTGGCCTTCAGGATATCCGCCAGCCGCAGCAGCTCCGCCTTGCAGCAGTCTACGGTCTTGCCGCCGTTGAGCCGTGTAGTCAGCTCGTCCGCGAACTCCGCGAGGGTGATTTCCTTCTCCATGCTCTTCCTCCCGCTCGATATCGATTCCGGGGGACTCCGGGCCCCTTGCGCGTGCCTGCCTATACCCTTGTAGCAGAAAATGCCTCCGTTTTCCAGGCGACGCGGCATGCCGACCCTGCTGCCCGAATCATCGCGGATTTCGAACTCGATGCGTTGGTGTCCTCCACACCGTGCCCGTGCTCCGCTACGTCGAGCCTGCGGGGGCGCGGCCCGACTGCCGATTGACAGCCCGCCGGTGATGGGTAACACTGAGCTCGGAAGGGGAACCGTCGTGGACAGTGTGGTGCTGCACGCCGAAAGCAACCTCGGCCGCCGGCTGGCCACCCTCCTGGGGGGATACCAGGTCCACCTGGCCAGGGGCACCCGGGAGCTGGTGGAGACGCTGGTCTCCGAGCCGGCGGTGGCGGCGATCGTGGAAAAACTCCGGCCCGACCGGCGGTTCATCGAGCTCTTGTCCTCCCTCAGCAGGTCTTTCCCGGCCCTGCGGGTGGCCGTGATCCACGCCGGAGGGCCGCCGCTTCCCGAGGGCTACGTGACACTGCAGCCCGGCGACAGAGCGGAAGACACCGTGGAGCAGGTGCGCGGCTTCCTGGCCTCCGTGGAGCGGCGCGAGCGCAGGCGGCACCGCCGCTTCGACTGGCCGCTGCGGGGAGAGCTGTCGCTGGACGGCCAGCGCTGGAGGAGCTACAACCTGCGCACCCTCGGCTCCGGCGGGGCGTTCCTGGAATCCGGCGAGGCCCTGCCCAGGGCGGGCAGCAAGGGCTGGCTGCGCGTTCTCTTTCAGGATTTCCGCATGCTGACGGGCTGTGAGGTCCTGGATCCGCGACGAGCCTCCAGCAACCTGCCGGCAGGGTTCGGCGTGCGCTTCACCGATCTGACCCCTGCGGCCACCTCCTTCATCGACAGCATCGTCCAGGACGCTCTGGTCCAGAGCCTCCTCGACCCGGACTCCGAGCCGGCGATACCCTCGATCGGCGAGGAGGAGCTGCTCACCGGCACCTTCGAGCTGCTCTGAAAGGAGCCGCTCCGAAAGCCGCTCCTGGGACCCTTGGCCCTGGAGCGTCCCGCAGGGGGACCCTCTCGCGGAAGACGCCCCTCACTTCAAGGTCAGGTTGAACACCCCGTCCCACTCTGGCCGGGGAGGAGTGCGGCGGAACTCCCGGCAGCGCTTCAGGTAGATGGCCGTGGGCCCGTCGTCGGGCACCATCCTCTGCACCTCCTGGAAGTGCTTCTGCGCCAGGGCCCAGTCCTTCTCCTCGAAGCGCTCCAGGCCGCGCTGAAAGATCTCCACCGCCTGAAGCATCTCCGGGGAGGTCTCCGCCTTCTCGTCGATCAGCTCGTAGAGACGAACCGGCTCGTTGATGCCCACCACCCGCACCCGGTCCAGCCTCCTGAAGGCAAACCGGTCCCCCGCGTCCCCGCGCGTGGCCTCGCTGACCAGAACCCAGGTCCCGTACTGCTTGTTCACCCCTTCCAGGCGGGAGGCCAGGTTCACGGAATTGCCCATGATGGTGTAGTCCATCTTCTTGTCGGTTCCCATGTTGCCCACCACCATGTCGCCGGTGTTGATGCCGATGCGGGTGGCCAGGGGCGAAGGGCTGAGGCTCTGTGCCCGGAACCGCTCGTTCAGGAGCCGTTCCGCCCGCTTCATCTGCACTGCCGACCGGCAGGCCCGCAAGGCGTGATCGTGAAAGCCCACCGGGGCGCCGAAGAAGCAGATGATGGCGTCCCCCTCGTACTTGTCGATGGTTCCCTTCTCCTCCAGGATGATGTCGCTCATCTCGGTGAGGTAGGCATTGAGCAGCTTCACCAGGTCCGTGGGGTCCATCTTCTCGGAGATCGTGGAGAAGCCGCGCACGTCGGTGAACATGGCGGTGATGTACTTCTTCTGCCCCCCCAGCACCAGCTTCTCCGGGTCCTCGATCAGCTCGCTGATGACGTCGGCGGACAGGTAGTGGGAGAAGGCGTTGCGCAGGAAGCTCTTCTCCTGGCCCAGGATCAGGAACTTGAACAGGATCAGCACGATCAGCGTGAAGAAGACCGCCAGCGTCGGGGTGAGAAGCGGAAAGTAGATGCCGGTGAGCAGGAAGAACAGGGTGCCGGCGCCCACCAGAGCCGCCAGGATCGAAAGGCCGATCAGAATCGAGGGCAGCGGCTCCAGCCGCCGAACCGCCAGGGTGGCCAGCACCGCCAGCACCGCCCCAAGAATCGCGGAGTACCACCAGGGCAGGGAGTCCAGAAACCGGCCGGAGAGGATCGTGTTTACCAGGGCGGCGTGGGTGCCCACGTTCATGTACTTCTCTTCGAAGGGGTTGACCCCGATGTCGGTGGTGGAGGTGCCGGTCCAGCCGATAATGCAGAAGGCCCCGCCCAGGCTGTCTTTCAGGGAGGCGCGCAGGCGCATCAGGCTCTGGTAGAGATCCCGGGTGGGGCCGAACACCTTGGGCAAATCCGCCTGGATTGCCCGGATGTTCTGGCGGGTCTGCTCGGTGGTCTCCTCCAGCTCCAGAATGTGGCCCAGCTGGCTGCCGATGCGCTCCTCACCGTCCTGCAGGAAGCTGCCGACCTCGCGGAAGAACACCGCCCGGCTCTGGCGATACTCGTCCATCATTTCCACCTCGCCCCCGGAGAGCACCTCCTCCTTGATGCTCTCGGCGTAGCGGTAGGGATCCAGCAGGCCGAAGTCCCCCTGGTAGTAGCGCAGGTAGCCGGCGTCCTCCATGAGGCGCAGGTTGTACAGCAGGTCCTGCTCCAGGCGCCTGTGCTGGACCAGCTCGTAGTAGGTGATGTGGCGGAAGCTGTCCAGGTAGCTCTTCTTGGGCCAGTTGATGAGCATGCGACGGTCCTCGGCCAGGGGAATGGAGATGTCCCGGGGGCTCCCGCCGGGGGGAGTGGCTCCCTTGAGCTGCACTCTGCCCGGCCCCACGACCACCGCGGGGTTCCCCAGCCAGTCCAGCAGCGCCGCAAAGGCCAGCTGTGCGTAGTATCTTCCGTCCCACTCCATGATCAGATCGATGCGGCGCCGCACCCCGTCCGGGTCCACGATCACGTTGGGGAACCCCGCCCCGGCGGCTCCCTGCAGCACCGGCAGGATCGCCGGACGTATGTCCCGGGCCGTGAAGGGGAACTGCTGGTCGGCGGTGACCTGCTTCAGCGCGATGTGCTCCTCCACGTAGCGTTTGAGCTCCGGCGAGAGGGTGCCCTCCTCGTAGGGAAGCATGTTGACCGTAAAGTAGGCGCTTCCGTTGAGCCGGGCGGCCCGCCCCAGATAGCCGTCGTTGTCTCTGGCGATCTCCTGGACCCGCTCCAGGAGAAGCTTCCGCGAGGAGTCGGCCAGCGAAGTGAGGTCGCGGATGTAGTCCTCCGCCTCCCCGAGAGGAATCGCTCCGGTCTGCAGGGCGCGAAACAGGTCGTTCACGTTCTGCTCGATGGAGGCGAACTCCTGCTGGAACACCTCCGGGATGCGTTGATTCAGATAGGTCCCGTTCACCCCGAGGGGGCTCTTCTCGGTGTACTCGATGTCGAACACGGCGTAGCGGCTGCCGAGCTCGCGCATGAGAATCAGCCCGTCCGCCATGATGTCGCGGCTCCAGGGGAAGACCCCCACGTTGGCGATGGCGGTGTCGTCGATGTCCACGAAGAGCAGGGAGTTGTCCTCCGGTACCGCCGGTTTGACGTGCAGCAGCAGGTCGTAGATGCGCATCTCGGCGCCGCGGTACAGGTCCATCAGGTTCAGCCCTGCAAACAGACCCGCCACCAGCAGAGGGATCAGGAGGTCCAACGGCACCTGTCGCTTCCTTTTCATGCAGCTCCTCACTGTCCTGGCCGGTTTCCTGGACCGGCGGTCTGGCAACCACTATAATAATCCCGGTCCAGGGACACGTCATGCATACCGGCCGTCCGCGCCGGTTCAGAGAATTCTCCTACCCATCGTATCACGCTGGTAATATATTTGTTTAGTACCTTTCGCAGCGGTGCGATGAAGTGCGATCGAGGGCAAGGGGGACGGAGATGAACAGACGAGCGGTCCTTGTTTCGGGGGCGGTTCTGCTGGTCCTGGCCGCGGCGGCGCAGGCGCAGTCGAACGAGCTCATCGACCGGCTTCTGGAGGAACGCCAGGCCACCTTCGGAAAGGCGGCCGCCCTGGCCCTGGCGGCGGCTGGAATCGTACCGGCGGAAGCCACGGAGGCGCAGGCTCTGGAGGCCCTGGGCCGGCAGGGATGGAAGGTAAGGGTGCGCCAGGCCGAAGAGCCGGTGCGGCTAGGGGAGTACGCCTTCCTGCTGATGAAGGCCTTCGGCATCCCCGGTGGAGTGATGTACAGCATCCTCCCCGGTCCCCGCTACGCCGCGAGGGAGCTGGCCTACCTGCAGCTGGTGCGGGGGGACGCCAGCCCGGGGCGCCTGCTGTCCGGCGAGGAGGTGATGCGCATCCTGGGCAGCGTCCTGAGCTACCAGGAGGCCCGGTCATGAACGGCAGGCTCCGCTTCGCGGTCGTGGCGCTGCTGGCCGTGGCGGCCGCCGCGCCGCTTTCCGCCCTGGACTTCGGCGGGGTGGTGGACAACCGCAGCTCCCTGGAGGGGAGCCAGACGGCCGCCTTCGCGCAGGACGACAAGCTGGCCCTGTGGCTGAGCATCAGCGCCGGCCAGCTCCTGGAGGCCTCCATCCAGGGAAGCTACACCTTCAGCCTGGAGCGGCCGTACCTGTTCGACCTGGAGCGGCTGCGGGTGACCCTTCGTCCCGGCCTGGCAGGGGCGGTGACGCTGGGCCGCTTCACCCACGGCGACTTCACCGGCTGGCTGCTGAGCCACACCCTGGACGGGCTGTCCCTCACCTACAACCTTCCTGCCGCCGTCATGTCCCTGGAGGTGGCCACCTCCGCCCTGCTGCTCAAGCCGGTCTCCCAGATCCAGATGAGCCGCAGCGATGCGGCGGACCTCAGCTTCGACAACCGGCTGCTCGCCCCAGCGCGGCTGGTGGGGGGCCTGCAGATCCTCTTTCCGGAAATCGTGGCGGGCCAGCAGGTGAACCTGGGCTTCTGGGTGCAGCGGGACCTGCGGCCGGACTCCCAGCTCATCGCCCCGGGCGAGGTGGACCAGTACCCGGCGGACGCCGTGGGCGGGAGGCTCCACAGCGTCTACCTGGGAGCCGGGCTTTCCGGATCGATCCTGGCGGCCCTCTACTACGACGGCTTCTTCTACGCGGAGGGGGGTTCGGAGCTTTCCTACGTGGCGGACCCCTCTTCACCCACCGGCTCCTCCTACCAGTACAGGCCGCTTTCGGCCGTCCTGGCGGGCGGGGGCTTGAGGCTGTACCTGGAGAGGCTCCTGTTCACCCGGGTGGGCATGCGATTCCTGTACGCCAGCGGGGACGCGGACGCGGCCACCTACCTGGAGGGGAACACCGCGGGGGCGGCCACGACCTTCGTGCCCATCTCGCGGCAGACCGTGAGCCTGGTCTTCGACCCGCAGCTGGGAAACCTGATGCTGGGCCAGCTGAGCTACTCCATGAGGCCTTTCGGCGCCTCCCGCTCGCGGCTGCTCCAGAACCTGCAGCTTCAGCTTTCCGGCCTGGGCTTCTTCCGTCCCACCACAGGCCCCATCTCCGAAAGGGGGCTGGACCCGGCGGCGACCACGCTGTACCTGGGAACGGAGGTGGACGGGGCGATCAACTTCCGGCCCTTCTCCGATCTGGGCCTGGCCCTGTCGGCCGGGGTGTGGATTCCCAACCAGGCAGCCTTCACCGCCGCGGCGGCGCTGCCCCGGATGCTGGGCCGGCTGGAGGTTTCCTTCAGCTTCTAGGGCTACAATGGAGGATGTTGGGGGGTTCAGAGATGAACAGAACGACGACAGCGATGCTGATCCTGATAGTGGCGGGAGTGCCCCTATTCGCACAGGTGCAGGCGGTGGTGCAGGAGGCAAACGGCAAGGTGGAGCTGCGCCCCGAAGGAGGCAGCTGGAGGCCCGCTGCGGTGGGGGCCACTCTTTCGCAGGGGACCACCATCTCCACGGGCTTCAACTCCACCGCCGTGCTGGCGGTCGGCTCTGCGGTGCTGGAGGTGAAACCCCTCACCCGCATGCAGCTCCAGGAGCTGATCCAGAGGGAGGGGACCGTCTCCACGGGCCTCTTCCTGCGCGTGGGCCGGGTCAGGGCCGAGGTCAAGTCGGTGGCCGGCCTGAAGCAGGACTTCACGCTCAAGAGCCCCGTTTCCACCGCGGCCGTGCGGGGGACCGAGTTCGAGTTCGACGGGGTGACGGTGAGCGTGGTGAACGGAGTGGTGAGATTCTCCAACCGGCTCGACCAGACACGCAGCGTGGGTGGCGGGCAGGAGAGCTCCACCACGGAAACCGGGCCTCCCTCCTCCACGGAGGAGCAGAAGGCGAGCCGGACGCAGGTGGTGACCTCCGCGGGCCCGGAGGTGCCGCGGCCGGTGGAGGTTCTGAAGCCCGCCACCGTGACGATCACCGTCGTCTGGCCCTAGGAGGTGAGCATGAACGCGCGAACCGTTACCGCCGCCGCGGCCCTCGCGGCGGCTGTCGTCCTGCTGGCCGGCTGCTACTACACGGGCAGCTCCGGGGGGCTGAGCGAGGTCACCGTCGGCGTCAAGCAGCCTGCCGCGCCGGCCGTGTCAGTGGCACTGGTGGTGACCGCCTCGGACCTCTATCCCATCACCGCCAGCTATCCGGGCTCCACGGCAACGGTCACCGTGACCGTGCCGGCGGGCTCCGCCCGCCAGTTCAACCTGCTGATCAACACCGCCTCGGTCACCTTCAGAGGCACCCAGACGGTGGACCTGGCCCCGGGGGAGCAGAAGAACCTCTCCCTCACCATGGGGCTGGACACCACGCAGATCATCGTGCCGGACACGTTGAACGGCCGGATCGTGCAGGTCTCCGACATGTCAGGCAGTGGCTGGACGGAGATCACCGGCGCCTCCCTCCTGACGATCCTCGGCATTTCCACCTTCACCCCCTCCGACGTGGACGTGGACCGCTGGGGTCGGATCTACGTGGGCAATTATGTGACCTTTTCGCCCGACTCGGGTGTGTTCCGCTTCAATGACATCAACGACGCCGCCCCGGTGCGAGTGGCCACGGTGAGCGTCGGCGTCGGCGCGCTCGCGGTGGACCGGGCCCACGACTACCTCTACTACACCGACGACACCACGGTGTTCGGCGTCAACCTCTACCGCAACAAGCTCAGCGCCGGCAGCGTGGGGGCACAGGAGAGCCTGGACACCGCCGTGGAGCCGCAGATTGGCTCCAGCTACTTCTCCGGCCTGGCGGTGGACGAGAACGGCGTCCTGTACCTGGCGCGGCACAGCCAGCCGGCCAGCGTGGCGGCGGTGTTCAAGTACGACCCGGCCCGCCCGGCGGGGTCGCGGGTCCTGGCCAAGTACAGCACGGATCTGGGCTCGCCGCTGGCAAGCCAGCTGGACGTCTGGTACTCCAGGGGCTACGTGTACGTTCTGAGCGCGACGGCCCCGGACGGAAAGAAGATCCAGAAGCTGGACCCCGACCTGACCTTCGTCAAGGGCTACGGGCGGGCGGACGACTTCGTTCCCCCCGAGAGCCCCGGGGACTTCTACGGGCCCAGCCGCTTCCTGGCCATTCCCGGCCGCAAGCTGTACATCGTGGACGACGCAGCCACCCGCGTCCCGTCCACCCGCCTGGTGGCTCTGGACGACACCCTCACCGGGGGCGGCTGGGCCACCTACGGCAGCGCCGGGAGCGGCACCGATCAGTTCAGCGTGGACTTCGGCTTCTGGAGCACCTGCTGATGCGGATCCTGTACTACACCTCCGGGACCACCGGTTCCGGGCGTGTGGTTATCGGCGCCTCCATCGGCAACGCCCTGCGCCGGGCGGGAGTCCAGGTGGACTACCGCATCCTCTCAAGCTGCCCCTTCGCTCATCTGGCGGACAGGCTGGGTTTCGACCACCGGGAGATCCCCCTGGAGATGTCCGAACGCCTGGGCCCGGAGGCCTGGCCGGGCTCCGAGCTGTACGCGGCCATCCGCCAGTTCCACCCGGACGTGCTTCTGGTGCTCCTGTACTGGATGCCCCTGCAGTTCATCCTGCCGGAGCTCGCCTGCCGCAAGGTCTTCCTCTGCTGGGACGCCCATCCCCGCTACTACACCGTGCCCCTCCCGCAGGGGACCCTCCACTTCCAGCCCGACCAGTACCACCGCCTGGTGAAAATCGAGCCCTTCCAGGCGCCCTTCCCGGCAGGCGAGGTGAATCCGCTGGTGATCCGGGGCCGCGACGAGATCCTCCCGCGCTCCGAGGCGCTGCGGCGCCTTTCGCTCCGGGAAGAGGGCCGGCACTGCCTGTTCGCCTTCAACGGCGAGCCCGGGGAGTTCGAGGCGGCCCGCAAGGCCTACTCCTACCTGGAGGAGCAGGGCTACCGCATGTTCTACAGCACCAACTACCGGAGCGGGATCTTTCCGGCGGTGGATTACTTCAGCGCCTTCGACCTGCTGGTCACAGGCGCCGGGTACAACGCCTTCTGGGAGGCCCGCTACTTCCAGAAGGAGGCGGTGTTCGTGCCTCTGCCCCGGCGCTTCGAAGACCAGGAGCGCCGCGCGGGGATGTACGAGGATTACACCTTCGAGCGCAACGGCGCCGACCAGCTGGTGGAGCTGCTGCTGGGGCTCTGAAGGCAAGCGCGCCGCACCGTCCGCCGGCGGGCCTTGACGCTCCCCTCCCCCTCCGTGCCATGATGGGCCATCCCATGACACCACCGAAGCGATGGACACGGAAATCCGCCTCCGGGGGGAGGCAGGGACGGGCAGGTTGGAGGCAGCTTCCCGCCGCCCTGCGGAAGCGGTTGCTGGGGCCAAAGCGGATCCTCCCTCGCGGCCCCGCCACCCCCGGCCGGTTTCCGCCCGGCTGGCCCGCCGCCCGGCTGGCCCGCCGCCTGCTGGCCCAGCGGTACCGCTACCTGGTCTCCCGCTTCGCCGGAGCCGGAGGCTGAGCGGCCCCGAGCGCCCTCAGCGCCCGGCCAGGCCCCTCAGGCTGTCGCGGAAACGCCGGTAGCCGGCCAGGAAGCCGGGAGTGACCAGAGCGGGCTCCCGCTCCAGGAGCCGGTCGATCTGCGCGGCGGTGAAAAAGCGCCCCTCCTGGATCTCCGCCGGGCGGGGCCGCGGCCGCTGTGAGGTGACCAGGGCGAAGGCGGTGACGTGCTCCGCCTCCTCGGGGTCCCGTTGCTGGTAGCGTCCCAGCAGCACGGCTCCGCTCACCTCGATCCCCAGCTCCTCGGCGGCCTCCCGGCGCAGCGCCTGCTGCGGGCTCTCGCCGGGAGCCAGGTGTCCCCCCACCGAGGTGTCCCAGCGCCCGGGGTAGGTGTCCTTGGCCGCCGAGCGCCGCTGGAGGTAGAGGCGGCCCCGGCGGTCCAGGAGGTGAAGGTGCACCACCGCGTGCAGCATCTCCGGATGCCCGTGGGCGTAGCGGCGCGACACCGTGCCCACCGGCTCGCCGGCCCCGTCCGTCAGCACCAGCGGTTCCTCCTCGCGGGTCCCTCCCTGGCCGGCTGCGCCGCCCGCGCCGGGGTTTGCGGCGGGGACTGGCGCTTCGCGGCGGTCCAGCAGGTCGTCCCATGTGATCCCCTCCCCGTCCGCCACGGGCCGCGCCAGGCGGCAGCCCAGCACCGTCTCCAGAAAGGAGGGGTCCAGGCCGGGCCGCAGGGTGCGCTCGCTGCGCACCACGCACAGGTCTTCCGGCCGCAGGAGGCGGCCGGCCGGGAGATCGCCGGCGGCGTGGAGCGAACGGTTGGTGGTGAGGTAGTTGTCACGCTCGGCCGGCGCCAGGCGTTTGCTCCCGTCGCCCAGAACCCGCTCCGCCCGCTCCCTGCCGAAGCGCCTTCCCGCCCACTCCAGCGTGCGTCCCAGGCCCTCCTGTTCCACGGTGCGTATGCGCCGCACCATCTCCGCGAAGCCTTTCGGCTCCAGCGCAAAGGGGTCGTCCAGCCCGGAGTCGCGGTTGCTCAGGGAGAGGTGCTTTTCCACCACGCACGCCCCCAGGGCCACGGCCAGCGCCGGCACCAGCTCCGGGTGGGCCGAATGGTCGGAGAGCCCCACGGGGCGGCCGAAGATGCCGGCCAGGTGGGGAATCACCCTCAGGTTGTACTGCTCCTCGGGGGCGGGGTAGGCGGTGAGGCAGTGCAGGAGGATGGCAGCCCCAGGGCAGAGCGCCAGAGCCCGCTCGATGTCCCCCAGGGTGGACACGCCCGTGGAAAGGATCAGCGGAAGCCCGTAGCCGGCCGCCTCCCGCAGCAGCGGAAAGTGATTCAGCTCCGGAGAGGCGATCTTGACGGCCTCCGCCCCCAGGGCGCGCAGCCGTCTGGCGCTTCCCGGTCCGAACACCGAGGCCAGGAAGAGCAGACCCCGCGCCTCGGCGCGCTCCTTCAGGCGGGCGTAGAAACCGTCTTCCCGCTCCAGCGCCCGGAAGCGCTCGTAGATGGGCACCCTGCCTGCGGGAAGGTCGATGTACCCGGTGCGAGGATGAACAATCTCATCGGCGATGATGAGCTGGAACTTGACGCAGTCGGCGCCCGCCGCCGCGGCCGCATCGATGAGGGCGAACCCTCGCTCCAGATCCCCGCCGTGGGCGCTGCCGGCCTCGGCGACCACCAGGCAGGGCCTGCCCTCGCCGACTGTCCTGCCTCCGATCTCCACGTTCATGGACGCCAAGCCGGCCGATCAGTCGCGGTCCTGCCAGACCCTGCTGCCCACCGCGTCCCGCTGCCCCTGGTACTTGCCCCCGTAGGGACGTCCCGCCGGGCGGTCCATCATGGCAAAGACGATCTGGCAGATCCTGCGCCCGCTGGCCAGGCGGATGGGCAGGCGGTTGGCGTTGAACAGCTCCAGGGTGATGGTCCCGTCGAAGCCCGGATCCACCCAGCCGGCGTTCTGGATGAACAGGCCGATGCGGCCGATGGAGCTGCGCCCTTCGACGAAGGCAGTGATGTTGTCGGGCAGGCGGATCACCTCTCGCGTCACCGCCAGGAGGAAGCTGTGGGGAGGAATGACGATCTCCTGACGGCGGATCTCCTCATAGGAAATCTCCCGGTCCAGGCTGATGGAATCCACGCTGTTCTCGTTCACCTTGAGGAAGTGGCTGCCCAGCCGCAGATCGATCGAGGCGGGCTGGATCTGGCTCTCCTCCAGGGGGTCCACGACGATCCGGCCGCTGGCCAGCAGCTCCCGCAGCGTGGTGTCGGAAACGATCACCGCTGCCCCCCGCTGTTGTGCTCGGCGATGAGGCGCAACTTCAGCTCCTTGAGGCTCTCCGAGAGGGACACCTTGTAGGTGTGCGGGTTGATGAGCCTCTTGTAGGTGTCGTCCAACCGCTGCAGGTTGCACGTGGCCCGCTCCTGTATGGTCGAAAGGGGCGGAAAGTCGGCCACGATGCGTCCGCCTCTCATCTTCTCCGACAGCAGCGGCTCGAAGCCCGCATAGTCGCGGACGTCCAGATAGCGGTAGGTGTAGCGGGGGTGGTAGAAGCGGTAGGGCCGCCCCGGATCCAGCACCTCGTCGCTCAAGGTCATCAGATCGGCGATCGGCGCGCCGCTCCCGTTGGTGAAGCGATACACCTGCTTGGCCCCCGGATCGGAGATCTTCTCGGGGTTGTTGGAGAGCTTGATGGTGGGAACGAAAGCGCCGTCGATCTGCTTGGCCATCAGCTTGTACACTCCCGTCAGGGCGGGATCGTCCTTGGCCGTGACCAGATGGGTCCCCACCCCCCACAGGTCGATGGGAGCGCCCTGGGTCACGAGCTGGTGGATGATTCCCTCGTCCAGCTCGTTGGAGGCGGCGATCTTCGCCTCCCGGAGCCCCTCCCGGTCCAGGCGTTCCCGCACCTTCTTGCTCAGGTACTCCAGGTCGCCGCTGTCCAGCCTCACGCCGAACCCGTCCCGCCCCTGTTCCTTCAGCCGCTTGCCCACGATCACCGCGTTTTCCAGGCCGCTGCCCAGGGTATCGAAGGTGTCGATCAGCAGGATGCAGGCGTCGGGGTAGATTTCCGCGTACTTCGTGAACGCCTCCAGCTCGGTGGGGAAGGCCATCACCCAGGAGTGGGCCATCGTGCCCTTCACCGGAATGCCGTAGCGCTTTCCCGCCAGCGTGTTGGAGGTTCCCGCCGCGCCGCCGATGAACGCCGCCCGCGCGGCCGCCAGCGCCCCGTTGTTCCCGTGAGCCCGGCGCAGGCCGAACTCCATCACTCCGCCCCCCTCGGCGGCCAGGGTGATGCGCGCGGTCTTCGTGGCCACCAGGGTCTGGAAGTTGACGACGTTCAGGATGTAGCTCTCCAGGAGCTGCGCCTCCATCAGGGGGGCCTCCACGCGGATGAGGGGCTCGTTCGGGAACACCACGGTTCCCTCCTCCACGGCGTGGATGTCTCCGGAGAAACGGAACTCCGCCAGGGCGTCCAGAAACTCCCTGCGGAAGATCCCCTGCCGCTCCAGGAACTCCAGGTCGTCCTGCTGGAAGCGCATCGCCGCCACGCCCTCCAGCAGGGGCTGAAGGCCGGCGAAGATGCTGAATCCGCCGCCGAAGGGCGGCCGGCGGAAGAACATCTCGAAGACCGCCCGCGGATTGTGATGCTGCAGGAGATAGCCCTGCATCATGGTCAGCTCGTAAAAGTCCGTGAGCAGCGCGCAGTTGGGGCTGTATCCGTTAGTGCTCATCCTTACCCTCCGTAGCCGAAGCGGGCAGCAGCCCGTGACGGGCCTTCAGCCGGAGCACCCTGCGAGTCCCGGCGTCCAGCTCTTCCGTGCCGATCTTGCCCTCCCGGACCATCTCTTCGGTCTCCCGGATCAGCCGCAGGGTGTCCAGTCCTCCGTAAAGCAGGATCACGTCCACGCCGGCGGCGAAGGCCAGCCGTACGACCTCCCTGGGGCTGTAGCGCTCGCTCAAGGCCCTCATCTCAATGTCGTCACTGATCACCACGCCGTCAAAGCCCAGCTCGCCGCGCAGGAGCCCGTGGATGATGGCCGGCGACAGGGTCACCGGGTAGTCCGGGTCTAGTTTCGGATAGAGAATGTGGGCCGTCATGATAGCCTCCAGGCCGCTCTCGATGGCGCTGCGAAAGGGCAGCAGGTCGCTCGCCATGAGGGCCGCCTCGTCGTCCTCCACCACAGGCAGCGTCCGGTGGGAGTCCACGGTGGTGCGCCCGTGCCCGGGGAAGTGCTTGGCCACGGCGGTGATGCCCGCCCGGCGCGCCCCCCGCAGGTAGTAAACCCCCTCCTCGGCCACCAGCGCCGGGTCCGCGCCCAGGGACCGGTCGCCGATGATCGAGTCGTCCGCTACGCCGTAGAGGTCCAGAACCGGGGCCAGGTTCATGTTGATTCCCAGCGCCAGCGCCTCCCTTGCGGTGATGTAGGCGGCGGCCGCCACGTAGAGGGGATCCCGGTACTCTCCCCAGTGGAAGGGGGCGGGAAACCGCGTCAGGCTCGCCAGGTCCAGCCGGTTCACCCGTCCTCCCTCCTGGTCCACGGCAATCAGCAGGCCCAGCGGCGGAGAGCCGGCGAGGGAAGTCTTCTGCAGCTCCCGGGTGAGCCGCCGGACCTGTGCCCGGCTGACGATGTTCTGCCCCGAGAGCAGCACGCCCCCGAGGCAGCCCTCCCGGATCAGTATGCGGGTGCGCTCGGTGAGGCGCGTTCCCGAGATTCCGCTGATGAAGCGCTGACCCACCTTCTGATCCACCGTCATCCGGGCGAGCAGCCGCTCCACCGCATCCTCGGAGCGCAGGGCGCCCTCGGCCTCCTCGGGGAGCGCTGGAGGGGTGACTCGGGGCACGGTTTCCGGCGGTCCCTCCGCTCCCGCCGGGGCGGGCTCCAGGCTGACGGATGGCGAGGGCTCGGGCTGCTCTACCGGTTGAGGCATTCTCCCGGGAGTCTGGCAGGACATCAGCGACGCGACCAGCAGTGCTGCCAGGGTGGTTCTGTGCATCGACCCTACGGAACTGTTGATTCTTGTATGGAGGATAGGGGATTCGAACCCCTGACCTATAGATTGCGAACCTATCGCTCTACCAACTGAGCTAATCCCCCATGTCCAGGCAATAATAGCAGCAAACACTGGCCTTCGGCAAGGTGGCGCACCCACGCGGCCTGGCGCCCGCGTCAGGCCTCGATCATCATCCCTTCCCGGGCCACGACTACCTGAAGCGACGTCTTTCCGCGCACCGAAGCCTGGATCGTTGCCTGGATTCTGTCCAGCTCCTCGTCGCCCCTGTCCGGATCGTGGTGGAAAAGCACCAGCTTCTTCACTCCCGCCTGGTGGGCCACGTTGACGGCATGCTCGAAGCTGGAGTGCCCCCAGCCGATCTTGCCCGCCAGGTACTCCTTGTGGGTGTACTGGGTGTCGTGGATGAGCACGTCCGCCCCGCTCAGGAAGCGGGTCACCTTGTCGTTCTCCTCCCGCGCGGCCAGCTCTCCCTCGCGCACAGCCTCCTCGTCGTAGCCGGGGGAGTCCGGCGGCGCGGCGAAGACATTGCGGAACGGCTCGGTGTCGTAGGCGGTGACCAGCACCTTCCCCCGGTACTCGAAACGGTACCCCAGCACCAGGATCGGATGGTTCAGATACTTGGTGGTCATCCACAGGTCGTCGCCCAGATTCTGGCTTCCCTCCTTGAGGTTGGAGTATTCGATGTGGGCGGCCAGCTCGGTCAGCCGCACCGGCCAGTAGCGGTAGCTCAGCATGCCGCCCAGGATCTTGTCCAGGGTGTCCTCTTCGTAGGTCACGGGGCCGAAGATCTTCAGCTCCGTGTTGGGAATGAACAGGGGGATGAAGAAGGGGAACCCCATGATGTGGTCCCAGTGCGTGTGCGTCAGGAAGAGCTGAGTCCGGATGGGACCTTTGGGCAGGTCGTTCTTGACGATGTGGGCCGCAAGCTCCCGGATGCCCGTGCCCGCATCGATGACGATCAGTCGCTCTTCCTCGCCGAAGCGCAGCTCCAGGCAGGATGTGTTTCCCCCGTAGCGGACGGTCTTCGGGCCGGGGCAGGGCACAGACCCCCGCACCCCCCAGAATCTCACGCGGATGGACATCCTACTCGGCCACCTTGAGGAAGATCTGGGCCTTCTCGATCTCCGCGCTCACCGTCTCTTCGATGCTCTCCAGGTACTCCCAGCCCACTCCCAGCTCCGCGATGACCTCCGGGGGCAGAGGCTCCGGGTAGCGGTCGCCGGCGAAGCCCAGCTCATAGGTGTTGGTGAAGGCGTTGGCCAGGGCCACCGTCAGCACCAGCTCCCGGTGGGGGCCGGCGTATTCCTGAACCGAGTGATGGTGAGCCACCGCATCGGAGAGGTTCTGCCCCAGGCGCCAGTTCTCGATGATGAGCCGTCCCACCTGCGCGTGGTTGACCAGCATGGCGCGCTCCTCGGAGCGGTAGAGGGGAATGTGCTCGCGGTCGGTGGCGGAAATGGCCTCCACGTACTCCTTGGCCAGCTTGTTGTTGAGGGGGATCTTCCCGATGTCGTGCAGCAGGCCGGCGATGAAGTACTCCTCCCGCGCCTTCGGATCCACGTTGCGCCTGGCGGCCACCAGCTTGGCCGTGACGCCCACGCAGATGGAGTGGCGCCAGAACCCTTCCATGTTCAGCGCCTGAAAATCCCGCGCCTTGCCCAGCGTGCCCAGCACGGCAGTGCTCAGGGCCAGGTTCTTCACGGTGTTGATGCCCAGCATGATGATGGCCCGTACCAGAGAGGTGATCTGGTTGGGCAGGCTGTAGTAGGCGGAGTTGATGAGCCGCATCACCTTGCCCATCAGCACGGGGTCCAGGCTGATGACCTGGTTCAGATCCACCGGGGAGGTGCGGGGATCGTTGACGATCTGCAGCACCTTTGCCACCGTCACAGGCAGGGCCGGCATCTTGCTCACGTAGGCGCGGATGATGTTGAGTACCCCGTCCTTGTCCATGCTCAACTCCTGATCCTGTGCAGTATACCATCGATCTTTGATTGTAACATGGTCCCCAGGTTGACGTCGGGATGGGAGGCGGCCAGAGCCTTCATGAAGCTGAACGCCTCAGCCAGCCTGTCGGGGCTGAGCGCGGCGGCGGCCGGCAGAGGCATGAAGGTCGCCTCGATGCGCCTCTTGATCCCGGGATGACCTTCCAGCCGGCTCTTCAGGTATTCCATCTTCAGGCGCGCGTCGCTGTGCAGGAAGCCCTTGCGCTCCTGGTCCGGCAGGTAGTCGGTGAGCTCCTCCAGGTAGCCCAGAAGGCCGGTTGGCTGGGGAACCTCTTCGAGGTGCCCTGCCCCCTCCAGCTCGTCCAGCAGCTCGGCGTCGATCTCGGCGGGCTCCAGCACCGCCTCCGGGAGCGGGGATTCCCCCTGGGAGGCGGCTGCCGCGGGAAGCGCCGCGGCAGGCTCCCCTTCAGGCTCCGAAGGCGCCGCCCCCTCCGGCGCGCCGGCGGAGGGCCCCTCCGCGAAGCCGGATGCGGCCGGGGAGGCCGGCTCCCCGGTCCCTACCCCCGGGAGGATGGCCGGCTCTTCCCGCACGGGCGGGCCGACGCTGGCGGGCTCAGCCGGGCCGGCGGATGGTGCTTCCTCCGCGACCGCGCCCTCCGGGGGAGGCCCGGCTTGCTCTTCCGCTTTCTCCTCCTCGCCGCCTTCCAGGCGGCGCCGCACACCCTGGAGATAGTCCCGCAGCTGCTGGCGCAGATTCTTGCCTTCTCCTTCCTCGCTCTCCTCCTGGGAGGGTTCCTCGAGCTCTTCCAGCTCGGGCAGCTGCTCCGGCTGTGCGGCCGGCGCTTCCTGCTGGGGAGGCTCCTCGTCGGTGGCGAAGCGGGGGATCCCTTCACCCCCCGCTGCTACCTCCGGCATGGGGCCGGAACCTTCTTCGGCGGGCTGAGCGAACGGCGGCAGCGCCCCGGCCTCCGGGGCCGCCCGAGCGCGGCGGTAGTCCGCGGGAGGTGCCGGCGGGCCCACCGGCGCCGGCACGAACTGGCCGGGCGTCCGGACCTGGCGGGCGGCGTCCTTCAGCTCGGCGGTGAGCCCCCTCATCATCTCCGCCTGGGCCCGGACGGACTCCCGAATCGCGCTGACCAGCTCGGCCTCCCCCTGCAGGGCACCGCCGGCTCCGCCCGGGCCTGCACCGCCGGCTCCAGACCACTCGGGCGCGGGGCGGCCCTCAGGGGCCCTCGCGGCAGGCGGGGGCGCGGCGGCAGGCGGGGCAGGCG